>JBKBWO010000112.1:0-500 GCA_046314495.1 Fimbriimonadaceae bacterium | reverse complement strand
AACCTTTCTTTAGGAGCAAAAGTAAAATTATCAAATGAACAAGTTGGGGAAATTATCTTTTTTGAACAAGACTCACCGTCTTGTCCAATGATTAAGATAATGAATACAAACCAAATCATTTCACTAAAAAACGAAAAAGATTTGTGCATTGAAGAGATTATAAAGTGAAATGACAATGGCGATTGTCCATGTCATTTCATTTTTTTATAAAAAAGTGTTGACAATAATGAAGTGCTCTTGTATGATATATCTTGTGCTTGATGTTCCTTGAAAACTGAACGAAGCGAAAAGCGTACAGAAGCTAAGGATAACTTTTCTATGGAGAGTTTGATCCTGGCTCAGGACGAACGCTGGCGGCGTGCCTAATACATGCAAGTCGAGCGGACGATTCAGAAGCTTGCTTTTGGATCGTTAGCGGCGGACGGGTGAGTAACACGTGGGCAACCTGCCCTGTAGACGGGGATAACACCGAGAAATCGGTGCTAATACCGGATAACACG
>JBKBWO010000111.1:0-521 GCA_046314495.1 Fimbriimonadaceae bacterium | reverse complement strand
GTGCAGGCATAGGTGAACGGTCTTGAAAGGCCGGCCAGAGAGGGTGTTAGCCCCGTAACCGTAATGTTGTGTACCGCCTGGATGAGTATCCCAAGTAGTACGGGGCCCGAGAAATCCCGTGCGAATCTGCCAGGACCACCTGGTAAGCCTAAATACTCCCTGATGACCGATAGCGGACCAGTACCGTGAGGGAAAGGTGAAAAGTACCCCGGGAGGGGAGTGAAACAGTACCTGAAACCGTGTGCTTACAATCCGTCGGAGCCAGTCTGATTCTGGTGACGGCGTGCCTTTTGAAGAATGAGCCTGCGAGTTAGTGTTACGTCGCGAGGTTAACCCGTGTGGGGCAGCCGTAGCGAAAGCGAGTCTGAATAGGGCGTTGCAGTGGCGTGATCTAGACCCGAAGCGAAGTGATCTACCCATGGCCAGGTTGAAGCGACGGTAAGACGTCGTGGAGGACCGAACCCACTTCAGTTGAAAATGGAGGGGATGAGCTGTGGGTAGGGGTGAAAGGCCAATCAAAC
>JBKBWO010000110.1:0-556 GCA_046314495.1 Fimbriimonadaceae bacterium | reverse complement strand
AATCTGCCGTAGCCTCCGGCGCAGCCATTCGTCCAGTCGCTGAAAGATGCTCCCAGCGTTGGCCAACTGGAAATATCCCATCCAACCGCCTAGGTATTGGTTCAGCGCCTTGATGCGGTCCCGCATTGCCATGCTCCTACTCCGTTTCGTCAGCTCCCGAAGCCTTTGCTTCAGGCGGTCCACGGTCTTAGGCGCCAGGCGCACCTGTGGGCCGTCCTTGTTCCAGTAGAAGCTGAACCCCAGGAACTTACGTCGCCAGGGCCTGTCTACTGCACTCTTGGCCTCATTCACCTTGAGTCTCAGCCGATTCTCCAGGAAATCCTTCACCTTCTGCATGACCCGCTCGCCCGCTCGCTGGCTCCGCACGTAGATGTTGCAATCATCGGCGTATCGGGCGAAGCGGTGGCCTCGCCGCTCCAGTTCCTTGTCCAGGTCGTCCAGCAAGATGTTGGCAAGTAGTGGGCTGAGTGGTCCTCCTTGCGGAGTCCCCTCCTCTGTCCGCACCCTAACACCCTCCATCATGACGCCGGACTCCAGGTAGCGCCGGACCAGGAGT
>JBKBWO010000109.1:0-563 GCA_046314495.1 Fimbriimonadaceae bacterium | reverse complement strand
GCCGCTGAGACGGCGGTGCGGTGGCGGGAGAAACTGGTCGATTGACACGGTGAAAGCCGGCGTGATACGATCACAACTCCCGGCGCCGAGATGGCGGCCGAGCAAGGCTCACCAAGATCTGGTCGCTTGACAGAGCGACAGGCGCTGTGATAACCTAGTGAACGCTGTCACTACTCGGTGGCGGCACAACAGTCTCCTGGGACCTTGAAAACTAGACAGTGTACGAATGAAGGTAAATGCGAGCGAGTCGTACGAAACGAAGCCAGCCGTGAGGCTGGAAAGCAGAGCCGAACAAATTTTCTTCGGAGAGTTTGATCCTGGCTCAGGACGAACGCTGGCGGCGTGCCTAAGACATGCAAGTCGAGCGGGGAGCAGCAATGCTTCTAGCGGCGGACGGGTGAGTAACACGTGGATAACCTGCCCGATTCTCCGGGATAACAGGCCGAAAGGCTTGCTAATACCGGGTACGCTCACGGGAGCGCATGCTTCCGGGAGAAAAGGCGCTGCAAGGCGCTGGAGTCGGAGGGGTCCGCGGCCCATTAGCTAGTTGGGGCGGTAACGGC
>JBKBWO010000108.1:0-574 GCA_046314495.1 Fimbriimonadaceae bacterium | reverse complement strand
GCTCGGGCGCCAGGGGCTCGTTTCGCCATCTCTTCCAGATCCATGGTCTCAGCCTTGAGCGGAACCTCGTCCACCACTCCGCCGAAAAGCTCAGTTACGGCCCGGTAGTTTGGAAAGGAACAGGCGGAGACCAGGCAGCGGTCCCCGGCCCGGACGTAGGCCGCAGCCAGAAGACGGAGCAGCTCGTCCGACCCATTCCCCACCATCACCCAGTCGGCGGGAAACTCCAGGGTTCCAGCCAGCGCCTCCCTCAGGAGCCGGCAGGTAACCTCGGGGTACACGTGGAGATCGCGGGCGGCTATGGCAATCGCTTCTAGAGCCTTGGGCGAGGGCCCCAGCGGGTTCTCGTTCGAGGCGAGCTTGATGACCTGCTGCAGCCCGTACTCGCGTTGGACTTCGGCGATGGGTTTACCGGGGACATACGGTTTCAGTCGGACAATCTCGGGCCGGACCGGCAACACCGTCAATCAATCGCCTCCTGATCAGAATCAGGGGAATCTATCCTCTATTTAGTATAAAGGAATCGGCTTAACGAACAAGTTATCTTTAACAAAGTAAAACATCGATGTCCAAC
>JBKBWO010000107.1:0-642 GCA_046314495.1 Fimbriimonadaceae bacterium | reverse complement strand
CGCGGAACAGCCCAAACTCCAGAGGTGCCAAGCCTGCCGGCGTTGCCTCTGGAGGGTTGTGGGACTTTCGAGCTGGGTCGGCAGGCCCCGCACCGAGTCAGAAACCCTCGTGCTACGCGAAGACCGCTGGAAAGCGGCTCCAGAGCGGGTGACAGGCCCGTAGCGGACGGCACGGGGGCTCGGCGAAAGCACCCAAGTACCCCGGGACACGAGAAACCCTGGGGGAATCCGGGGGGACCACCCTCCAAGGCTAAATACTCCTGGCCACCGATAGCGAACCAGTACCGTGAGGGAAAGGTGAAAAGCACCCCGGGAGGGGAGTGAAAGAGAACCTGAAACCAGTCGCCTACAAGCAGTCGGAGCCCGATAGGTTCGTCCTCGGGTGACGGCGTGCCTTTTGCAGAATGAACCGGCGAGTCACGCTAGCTGGCAGGTTAAGTCCCCGTAGGGACGCAGCCGTAGGGAAACCGAGTCCGAACAGGGCGCCGGGGGGCAACCCCCATGTCAGCTGGAGTGGACCCGAAACCAGGTGATCTACCCATGGCCAGGTTGAAGTCCGGATAGTCTCCGGATGGAGGACCGAACCGGTGTCGGTTGAAGACGGCTCGGATGAGCTGTGGGTAGCGGTGAAATGCCAATCGA
>JBKBWO010000106.1:0-651 GCA_046314495.1 Fimbriimonadaceae bacterium | reverse complement strand
TGGTTGGATTGACACTATTGTTCGTTGCTTGGCTTAAGCCGCGAGATTCAATTGGAATATTGGCGAAAACAGGCGTTGTGCAAAGTAGGGTGAGGGCACATAGGCTATGCTTCTTTAGCATCATAAAATATCCGTGTTATAAGGCTTTGATGGGGGACACATCAAACAAAATTCATTTACCCCATTAAAAACGGCAACGTTATGAATTGCAATAAGCTTTTACATTGTTGTCGTATATTTAGGTAAATGAATGTAGCCTAGTCGTTACCAATAATTGAGCGATTTTTCTTGAGTTTGTTTTATAAATAGTCAATTGAATGAAATGCTTATTGAAAAGTCGTTTATAGGCTTGCAACTTAGGGAAAAATCTCTATACTCTGTTCTTGCAATGGTAGCCCTGCCGGTTACTTCGCAATTGTACTCTACGAACCCCGCCAGGACCGGAAGGTAGCAACGGTAGTAGAAATATGATGTGCCGAAGGTTTGCTGGTAGGGTTGCCACCATATTCATATATTAAAAATATAATAATAAATATACAAATACATTGTATGTAGACCAAATTTAAAATATCTTTCCATTGACTGTTATTAGGTTTGTAATATTTCCTATTCTCTTTAACTTTTATTTTAAAAATTCATTTACTCTATTCC
>JBKBWO010000105.1:0-700 GCA_046314495.1 Fimbriimonadaceae bacterium | reverse complement strand
ACTAAAATAGATATCATTACAAAATAAGACTCAAATTTATAAAACCCGAGATAAAAAGTTTTGAGTACGCTCTTCTTTAGGATGTTCCAGAACTTGTTGAACTGTTCCTTGTTCAACAATTCTACCTTGATCCATAAACACCACATGGTCGGCAACTTCTCGTGCAAAAGCAATTTCATGCGTTACAATCACCATGGTTTTACCTAATTTAGCCAAGCTTTTGATTACATTCAGAACTTCTCCAACCAACTCAGGGTCCAGAGCTGAGGTCGGTTCATCAAATAAAATTACTTTGGGGTCTAGTGCCAAAGCTCTGGCAATCGCAACGCGCTGCTGCTGACCACCAGAAAGTTGTTTGGGCCATGCTTCAACCTTATCTCTTAGCCCCACTAAACCCAATAATTGATTGGCTTTTAAAATGGCTTGATCTTTGCTGAGTTTTTTATGAGCTAAGGGTGCTTCAATAATATTTTGTAAAACATTTAAATGTGGAAATAAATTAAAGTTCTGAAAAACATAACCCACAGATTTACGTTGTTTTAAAATATCTCGTTCTTTTAACTCATAGAGTTTGTCGCCTTTTTTCCGATAGCCGATAAACTCATCATCAATTTGAATAAATCCTGCATCCACACGCTCTAAATGATTAATAGTGCGTAATAAAGTGGATTTACCCGACCCCGATGGACCAATAATTACT
>JBKBWO010000104.1:0-733 GCA_046314495.1 Fimbriimonadaceae bacterium | reverse complement strand
AGCCCACTCGCGCCGTCCCTTTACGCCGCCTACCAACTGCCGCCTCTTGCCCCACCCAAGCCGGGCGAGCAGACGATGCTGCGCGTCGAACAACTGGATACCTTCGCCGCCGCACTCCACCAACCGCGCCGCATCCCGAAACGCAAACGCCGCCCCGATCCGGGCGGCGCGCAACCAAGCTAACGGCGCCGGGCTTGGCCCATTTCTGCCGATTCTCCCGGAGGCGGGCCGGCGCCTCAAGGCTTCCATCCCCACGGACACGCTCCGCGCGGCCTTGACCCGCCGCCCCGCCTCCAAACTCGCCCTCAGATCAGGGCCAAGCCCTCCTCCCGTCCCCGCACCTTTCTCACCCCTGCGTCAACTTTTCAGTTGACACAATCATAGGTACGCATAGAACGTTTCGAAATCCGCCCCGCCCGCCGGATTCGGCTCGGTCACCTTTACCAGGTTCCCGAACGCATTCAACGTGAACTTCTTCCACTTACCCGCCGCATCCGTGACCGTCGTCACGTTTCCCTGATACTGGTACGTAGTCGTGCTCCCGTCCGGCTTCACAAGCGCCGTCGTCCGCCCCATCGCATCGTAGGAGTACGTCGTCCAAATCGGAGTCCCGCCCGGAGCATACGGATTCGAGACGCGCCACACCTTCCCCAGCGGCGAACACGCGCACGGAGCGTACTGGGTTTCGACGATCGACTTTGTACCGCCCGAGTCTCCGCTCTCAACCTTGACC
>JBKBWO010000103.1:0-751 GCA_046314495.1 Fimbriimonadaceae bacterium | reverse complement strand
CTGCTTCTCGGCAGCATTGCTCGCGCAATTCCTCGAGAAGCCAGACTTGTAGCCCTGGAAGACTACTTCTCTCACTACAACCCATTCCCACTCTGCAGTTTTCAAAGTTCACCCCTCGAGAGGGGACCCCTTTTACAGCTTCCGCTGCGCTCCGTTGGCGCTCTGGCCTTCGGAAGGGGCAATTACGGAGCGGTAGATTAATACCGCCCGCAAAACTTGTCAATGGAGCTCCGGATGGTGCCGGATCTCCGATGGAGGCTAGCGGGATCGAACCGCTGACCTACTGCGTGCAAAGCAGTCGCTCTCCCAGCTGAGCTAAGCCCCCGGTTCAGCCTGCCATCCACTTTTCAAATGGGCCTAGTTAGATTCGAACTAACGACCTCACCCTTATCAGGGGTGCGCTCTAACCAACTGAGCTATAGGCCCAAGAACTCAGACGATGACCTTCTCAAGTGCTCTCGAGACAAAGGCCCGCGCCGTCTACCACTTTTCAACCGCTCATCATCCGCCTGACTGGCCGCTTCCACTCGCGAAGAAGGGGGAGACATTCGCCTCCCCCCTCCGGAAAGTTCGAATGCCGCGTGCGCCAGATTATGCCAGAAGAATGATGTGCATGTTCTTTTGCTCGCCCATGCAGACGATCTCTGAAGACTAAACAGCGGGAGGGGGATCTCTAACGAGTAGAGCTCCCCAGATAAGATCGCGCGGTCGGGGCGGATCGACCTGGGTACCGGAGCCCTCGGGGGGCTCC
>JBKBWO010000102.1:0-777 GCA_046314495.1 Fimbriimonadaceae bacterium | reverse complement strand
GGGCGTGCCTCTCGCTCCGGAGGAGGTCCGGCGGAAGCTAGGAGAGCTGCTCGACGTGCGCGAGGTGGCCAAGGACTCCCTGCTGAAGGCCCTCGAGGAAGCCGGCGCGCACGCGTTCGGCATCGTCCTGCCCGGCGGCATCGCGTTCCTGGCCACGCTCCGCGAGCCCGGGCGCATCGGCGAGCTGGTCGAAGGCGACGCCAGCCTGGAGCTGAAGTCGCTGGACGTGACGCTGCTGCACGCGCTGATCTTCGAAAAGCTCCTCGGAATCGCCGGGCTGGACAAGGTCGGCTACACCCGCAACCCCGACGAGGCGCTGCGCGCGCCGGAAGAGGGCTTCTCGGCCTCGTTCCTGATGAACCCACCGAGCGTGGACGACATGAGGCGCATCGCGCTGGGCGGCGAGAAGATGCCCCAGAAGAGCACGTTTTACTATCCCAAGATCCTCAGCGGCCTCGTGCTGTGGTCGCTGGCGGATTTCGACGCATGATCCTCCGCATCCTGGGCTCCGGGTCGGCCGACGGGATCCCCGCGTTCTTCTCGAACGACAGGGTGAGCGAGCACGCCCGGAGGCACGGCGGCAAGGACGTCCGGACGCGGTCCGGGGCGCTCGTCGACGGCCACATCAAGATCGACCTGCCCCCGGACACCCTTCTGCAGCTGCAGCGGGACGGTCTGCGGGCCAGCGACTGGAGCGCGCTGGTGTTCACGCACAGCCACGACGACCACTTCGCCTACCCCGAGCTGCAGTACGCGTTCTTCCCGTTCAACGACAAC
>JBKBWO010000101.1:532-833 GCA_046314495.1 Fimbriimonadaceae bacterium | reverse complement strand
ATCGACAAGATGTTAAAAGCGCAACGTACTGTACTTGCGCTTCGTGGATTTTTCGACAAGATTTATAAAAAAGTTGGTGGCGAGCAAGAGGATTTTGATAGCTTAACTGATGATGAAATTTTGGTGCTTTCAGGTAACTTGCGTGCGGGTGTTCCACTTGCAACGCCAGTATTCGATGGTGCTGAAGAATCACAAATTAAAGACTTGTTAGAGCTTGCGAACATTTCACGTACTGGTCAAACAGTATTGTATGATGGTCGTACAGGTGAACAGTTTGACCGTCCTGTAACTGTAGGTTACA
>JBKBWO010000101.1:0-522 GCA_046314495.1 Fimbriimonadaceae bacterium | reverse complement strand
GACGACAAGATGCACGCGCGTTCTACTGGTTCTTACTCATTAGTAACTCAACAGCCGCTTGGTGGTAAAGCACAATTCGGTGGTCAGCGTTTCGGTGAGATGGAAGTCTGGGCGCTTGAAGCATATGGCGCAGCTTACACGCTTCAAGAAATGCTTACTGTTAAGTCGGATGACGTTGAAGGTCGTACCCGTATCTATAAGAACATTGTAGATGGTAACCATTATATGGACCCAGGTATGCCTGAATCGTTCAACGTATTGACCAAAGAGATCCGTTCTTTAGGTATCAACATTGAACTGAAAAATGGTGACTAAGAAATCTCCCCCAGCCCCTCTTTATTAAAGAGGGGAGCAAATCCCCCTTTACAAAGGGGGATTTAGGGGGATTAGATATTCCCAAATTTCAGTAAAAACAATATTTGTGACCCAGTTGTGTAGTGAAAGTCTCCACAACACACGGAGAAAAAAATTGAAAGACTTGCTCGATATCATGCGCAAAAAGACGGATTCAGACGGTCATGC
>JBKBWO010000100.1:0-845 GCA_046314495.1 Fimbriimonadaceae bacterium | reverse complement strand
GGGAATCGCTCGATCGATTCGACGAAGCCGATCGGGTTGAGATCTGCCAGGCTGAACGTGCTCACCTGCCCGGTGGTCGCTGGCAAACCAGCAGCACCGGTATCGGCAAGGACCGGCTGGCGGGCACCAGCGGGCACAACCCGGATGCGGAAGGCGCTTTGTCTTACGAAGTAAGCGGGTGAGGTGGAAACATCACCAAACTGGAACCCAGTTAGGGCGGGTTGCACTGACGGGTCTTCTAAGTTCGCTGTAGGCGAAGTGATGAAGATGTCCACAAAGGGCACTCCGGTTGACGGGAGCTGGGTTGAACCGTGGAGCAGACGGATAAACCTGCCTTGCGATGGAGGTTGCCCTGCGCTGTCGTCTCGAAGGGTGATCGCTTTGGTCTCGAACGCTGTGTTGGTTCTTCCCACCAAGAAGCTGGAATAGAAGTTGTTCGGCGCGACGTTGAGAATCGCATCGAGTATCGGGTTGCCCTGGCGCCGCACTTGTAGGGGCACGATACCAGTTGGGGCTACCTCGTAGAACGTGCTCTCGCCGAACGGAAGGCTCGAGGTGATTTGGGCATTGTTGAGCAACACAGCGACCGGTGAATCGAACCCGAGCAGGTTGACCGCTCGAACGTCTGCCTCACCAGGCTGCACCTGACCCGTGACTTGCACCGCAGTGATCGGAGAATCGACCGAGTTGACCACTGCCCGAATCTGGGCGTTGCCTTGCGACAGACCTACGAGCTCATTGTCCCTAAATTCTTGGTTGAACTGGATACGGATGAACTGGGCGCCACTGACAATACGGAACACTCCGTCGGTCTGGCTGAGAGGTACTAACTGGCCCTGGGCATT
>JBKBWO010000099.1:0-845 GCA_046314495.1 Fimbriimonadaceae bacterium | reverse complement strand
GGGAATCGCTCGATCGATTCGACGAAGCCGATCGGGTTGAGATCTGCCAGGCTGAACGTGCTCACCTGCCCGGTGGTTGCTGGCAAACCAACAGCACCGGTATCAGCAAGGACCGGCTGGCGGGCGCCAGCGGGCACCACCCGGATTCGGAAGGCACTTTGTCTTACAAAGTAAGCGGGTGAGGTGGAGACATCGCCAAACTGGAACCCAGTTAGAGAAGGCTGTATGGACGGATCTTCCAGGTTCGCGGTAGGCGAAGTGATGAAGATGTCCACAAAGGGCACTCCGGTCGACGGGAGCTGGGTTGAGCCGTGGAGCAGACGGATAAACCTGCCTTGCGATGGAGGTTGCCCCGCACTGTCGTCTCGCAGGGTGATGGCTTTGGTCTCAAACGCCGTGTTGGTTCTTCCGACCAGGAAGCTGGAATAAAAGTTGTTCGGCGCGACGTTGAGAACCGCATCGAGAATCGGGTTGCCCTGGCGCCGCACTTGTAAGGGCACGATTCCGCTTGGGGCGACCTCGTAGAACGTGCTCTCGCCGAACGGAAGGCTCGAGGTGATTTGGGCATTATTGAGCAACACAGCGACCGGTGAATCGAAACCGAGCAGGTTGACCGCTCGAACGTCTGCCTCACCAGGCTGCACTTGACCCGTGACCTGCACCGCAGTGATCGGAGAATCGACCGAGTTGACCACCGCCCGAATCTGGGCGTTGCCTTGCGATAGACCTACGAGCTCGTTGTCTAGAAACTCCTGGTTGAACTGGATGCGGATGAACTGGGCGCCACTGACAATACGGAACACTCCGTCGGTCTGGCTGAGAGGTACTAACTGGCCCTGGGCATT
>JBKBWO010000098.1:0-851 GCA_046314495.1 Fimbriimonadaceae bacterium | reverse complement strand
TCAACGATGGGCAGAACAACGGGCGGATCAGCCGGATGGTGGATTCGCTGACGGGCGAGGAGGTGAACTACGCCTACCTATGATTGTGTCAACTGAAAAGTTGACGCAGGGGTGAGAAAGGTGCGGAGACGGGAGGAGGGCTTGGCCCTGATCTGAGGGCGAGTTTGGAGGCGGGGCGGCGGGTCAAGGCCGCGCGGAGCGCGTGGTTTACGCAGTTGAGCACGTATTCGTACCTTGGGTCGAGGCGGCTGGGAGGGATACAGGACCGGCTTGGGTCGCACCGGGCGGATATCGTGTGGAATTACGGGCTCTGGCAGGTTGGGCAGAAGTACAGCTACTTCCCATATGGGCAGGACCGGACGGCAACTCCGAATGACCGGTTCAAGTTTGCGACGTACTTCCGGGACGCAGTGGCAGGGCTGGATTATGCGGACCAGCGGTACTACGGGAGTACGTGGGGACGGTTTTTGACGCCGGACCCGTACCAGGCGAGCGGGGGTGCAGCGGAGCCTCAAACGTGGAACCGATACATATACGTCGTCGGCGATCCAGTGAACCTGTATGATCCGACCGGCTTGGACTACGTGTCCGCAGGTCAGTTTGATCCAAGAGATCCTCGTAACGTTGCACCTGGTCACAACAGATATGAGGTCGTTGCAGGTCTTGGCGGGGCAGCGTCGTTTTACTTGCCCACGAGTTCTTACGGCGGAGCTGGAGCGTCCAAGGCTGAGCCTTATTACCTAAATTATGCACGCATCGAGGGCGTTCGTCGCAATTGACGCCCTGAGTGGACCCACCTGTCGGCGGCATCCCGCCGGTTTGATCTGCCTTGAATTCACCTCCCGGTTTGT
>JBKBWO010000097.1:0-937 GCA_046314495.1 Fimbriimonadaceae bacterium | reverse complement strand
CAAATCACAGGGAAATCCCATTTCCCTCGGGATTTCCTCAGGGCGCAATACGGGACAGTATTGCCACACCCTGAGGCGTGGCAGAATTGCACTCTGCCACATACCCCCCGACTAAGCCGGAACCGTCGCGGTTCCGCCTGACAGCTTGCTGCTGTCGAGGTAGTCCTGGACGAGTCGATCCGCCTGGATATCCGCGGCCCGCACCCACGAGTCGTCTCGTGCGGTGTAGCCGACCCAGCGTACTTTGTATTCGCGGCCGTCTGCACGGTCGCGGTGATCTACGATAGCCTCGACTTCGTATTCCTCGTCCTCGTTTTCAGAAGAGGGACTCGACTGCTTCGATCCCGTCTTCTCGACATCGCGCTTCTCGCGAAACGGCTTCACTCGCTCCATGTTGAGCTTGAAGTCATGGCCCTTCGGGTGACGGAGTAGAACGACTTGAGGGGAAACTTGTTGGACGACGTCGAACGGACCCGTCCACTTCTTCGCCAGTTTCCTTGCACGGCCCTTCGAGGCCTGCCTGACCAGCACACGGTCTCCCGACGCGTAGCTGCCCTCTTGTCTCAACTTGTGTTGCCTGACCATTTCGTCCTTGGCACGGTCTTGCGTCCTGGCCACTTGTTCGTGGATGATTCGTTGAGCCTCTTTCAGCTCGGCAATCCACTCATCTGACGACCTCGCGTCGTCAGACAATTCGCGACTCCCCTCGAGCGGAGGAGCTAGTCGCCCAAACAGGACCTGATACGGGCTCGTTCCCGTCGACTTCTGGGGACTCGTGCGGTACGCGTACAGCAGTAGTGGCACGTAGACATCCCAGTTGTCCTGTTTTGTGTTGGTGTGGCAGAGTGCAATTCTGCCACGCCTCAGGGTGTGGCAATATTGTCCCGTATTGCGCCCTGAGGAAATCCCGAGGGAAATGGGATTTCCCTGTGATTTA
>JBKBWO010000096.1:0-971 GCA_046314495.1 Fimbriimonadaceae bacterium | reverse complement strand
GTACCCAGAGGAGAAGAAAGAGAGTTCGATTCTCTGAGTAGCGGCGAGCGAAAGGGGAGTAGCCTAAACTGCTGAGCGTGCTCAGTGGGGTTGTGGGGCTGGCGATATCGAAGCGGAAGTCTAGTCGAAGGGTTTTGGGAAAGCCCACCATAGAAGGTGAAAGTCCTGTAGACGAAAGGCGGAAGCTAGTAGCCAGTACCCGAGTAGCCTGTGGTTCGTGGAGCTATGGGTGAATCTGCGCGGCCCACCGCGTAAGGCTAAATACTCTAGGTGACCGATAGCGTACCAGTACCGTGAGGGAAAGGTGAAAAGAACCCCGGGAGGGGAGTGAAATAGAACCTGAAACCGTGTGCTCACAAGCAATCAAGGGGCTATTTGGGCCGTTCGCGGTTCAAATGCCTTTTGGTGTGCCTATTGAAGCATGAGCTGGCGACTTACGGTAGTCGGCGAGCTTAAACCGAGAGGTGGAGCCGAAGCGAAAGCGAGTCCGAATAGGGCGCGAGTCAGGTGCGATAGACCCGAAGCCGGGTGAGCTACCCATGGGCAGGATGAAGGTGGGGTAAAACCCACTGGAGGTCCGAACCGGTGGATCGTGAAAAATCCTCGGATGACCTGTGGGTAGGAGTGAAAAGCTAACCGAACTCGGTGATAGCTGGTTCTCCCCGAAATGCATTGAGGTGCAGCCTCAGGAGTTCTGTGGTGGAGGTAGAGCGCTGGTAGGGCTAGTGGGGTAACCTGCGAACCCTGTCAAACTCCGAATGCCGCCACACGAGATCCTGGGAGTGAGCCCGTGAGGGATAAGCTTCACGGACGAGAGGGGAACAACCCAGACCGTCGGCTAAGGGCCCGGAGAGGTGGCTAAGTGTGAAGAGGAAGGATGTGGTGTGTCCCAGACAACCGGGATGTTGGCTTAGAAGCAGCCATCATTTAAAGAGTGCGTAACAGCTCACCGGTCGAGACGCACTGCGCCG
>JBKBWO010000095.1:0-982 GCA_046314495.1 Fimbriimonadaceae bacterium | reverse complement strand
CAAGAGCAAAAAGATTGATGCCGCGCTTATTTCGGAGGAACTTAAAGAAACTGACTGGGTACAACAGGCCTACGAGCTAAAAGTCAAAAAATATGGAATTGAAGTCACTAAAGACCTGAAGCTCAAAGCCAAACAGATCCGTTTTCTAATGTATCGTGGTTTTGAAATGGATGCGATTATCAAGGCGATTAACCGTAAAGCAGAAGACTAAGTCTTATATTCTTTGAAAGTCTTAATGCATGTATAAGCATATTGGATATTTAATTCAATATTAGCTGCAAAATAAAATAAAGCACGGCAAAAGATAATGATGATTTAATCATTAAAACAATAAGATAATGCTGTTTGACGACATTGAAAAAGGAATGATATTTGAGAATAGAAAACTGCGAATTCGCATTGTTATTATAATAAGAAGCATATGGTGGCAACCCTACCAGCAAAGCTCCGGCACATCATAGTTCTATTACCGTTGCTACCTTCCGGTCCTGGCGGGGTTCATAGAGTACAATTGCGAAGTAACCAGCAGGGCTACCATTACAAAAACAGAGTATAGAGATTTTTAATCAAGTTGCAAGCCTTGTTCCGCAAAATAATCCCTCAAGCTATCCGTTTGATTATTTTAAAAACAATATTGATATTTCTGCTGATTTTTAAGGGATCTTCACAATCAATCCATCAACACTCAGATTCACATGATCTTTGTAAAACCTTGTTGCATTTTCTAAAAATGCCGTTTTTAATGTGTGCAATGTATATGAATGATCTACTTTGAAAAGATGAGCAGCGGATCCGCATCTCACAAAGAATTATGGAAATTTTATGATGTTTAAAAAGACCGTATTGTGTGCAGTGACAGCACTCTTTACCACGCCTCTATTTGCCAATATTCCGATTGAATCGCGTGGCTTGAGTCAAGCTACGAATCAAACCACAGTAAATACCCCAGCGGCAATTGCGGCTGGTGCAACTCCAGCAGTTC
>JBKBWO010000094.1:0-983 GCA_046314495.1 Fimbriimonadaceae bacterium | reverse complement strand
AACACGGTTTCGCTGTATCAGGGAATCGAGTTCAAGAACATCCGCTATGAGGTCGAAAAGGGAAAGATTGTGGATGCGACAGCAGGTGACCAGACTGCCGCATTGAACGAAATTCTCGACACCGACGAGGGCGCGCGCTATTTCGGAGAGTGGGCGATTGGGTTCAACCCGTACATTCTGCACCCGATGAAAGACACGCTGTTCGATGAGAAGATCGCGGGCAGCTTCCACCTGACCCCTGGTAACGCCTACCCACCTCCGGGCGGAAACGGCAACAGGAGCGCTGTCCACTGGGATACCGTGATGATTCAACGCCCCGAGTACGGCGGTGGCGAGATTTGGTTCGACGGGGTGCTGGTCCGCAAAGACGGTCTCTTTGTGTTGCCTGAGCTAGAAGGGCTGAACCCCGACCGGCTAGGCTAGCCCCAGCGGGGGTCTTCGAATCGCTGGACCTCGAGGCGATAGCCATCGGGGTCCCGTGCGAAGAAGTGGTAGATCTGGAATTTCTCGTTCAGCTTGGGAGCCTCTTCGGTCTCGACTCCCTGGGCAGACCACTCTTCGAAAACCTCGTCGACTTGCTGGCAAACGAAGGTCATGATCGGGCTGGCGTCCTGGGCTTCGACACCTGGGCACTCGCAAAAACCGAAGTAGCCAGAGGCTGAGACCTGATAGATGAGGCATCTTCCCTGATCGAGCTTCAGGGTTAGTCCGAGCCTTTCGCCGTAGAATTGGCGGGTTCTTGCCAGGTCCGATACGGGGTAGAAAGTGATGGAGCTCTCGAACATTTGCGAAAAGCATACGGTGTTCGCCGGTACACCCGGGCTGCTTTCGCCAGTCTAGTTTAGGGAAAGCCCCATCTTCATGGAAATCGTTGTCATCATCGTTCTAGCTGTTGTAGCCCTTGGTGCGCTTGCCTTTTGCGTCCTGCTCTGGCAGACCGTCCGCCGCCAGACTGCCGAGATGGCTTCGGCGCGAGGTGAACG
>JBKBWO010000093.1:0-995 GCA_046314495.1 Fimbriimonadaceae bacterium | reverse complement strand
CACGGAGTCTATGCCTCCAAACGGTACAGCCAGAACTTTCTGGTCTCGGATCGTGTGCTGGGCAACATCGTCCGAGCACTAGAGGGTGCGAGTGGAGTTCTTGAGATTGGTCCTGGTCCGGGTTCGCTTACCCAGAGGCTTCTTGAGGCTGGCTTTACCGTAAGCGCCATTGAGCTCGACCAGCGCATGATCCCTGTTCTGCAAGAGACTGCGCCTCTCGCCAGGGTTTCACAAGGGGACGCCCTTAAAGTTGACTGGGCTCCATTTCTCAGCGGTTTGCCCGAACCCAGAGCGATATGCGGCAACCTGCCCTATGGCATCACTGGGCCTCTGCTGGGGAAGATTCAAGAGGTTCACACGCAGATTACAAAAGCGGTGGTGATGGTGCAGCGCGAAGTGATGGAGCGGATGATGGCAAAGGAGGGCAGTTCGGAGCGTTCAGCCTTGAGCGCCTGGATCCAGCTCTACTTCGTGCCGAAGCTGGTTTGCGCTGTGCCCCCGGGTTCTTTCATGCCGCCGCCAAAAGTAAACAGTAGCGTAGTTGAACTCACCCCTCGCCCCGAAACCGAAAGCGAAGAGCTGCTTATGCACGCGCACCAGCTGATCAAGACTGGGTTTCGCATGCCGAGAAAGACCCTTGCCAATAATCTGGCAACGGATGACTACCTGACTCGCACGGCTGTCGAATCGGTTCTTGAAGAGCTTGGACTAAGTGCGGCAATAAGACCCCAACAGGTAAGCAGGGAACAGTGGCTGAACCTAGCCAAGATGCTTCCGCAGCAGAACGACTGAAGGCCCTCGCTCTAGAGGCGGGGTTCGACGCTGCTGGCATCTGCGATGCTGCAGAACCCGAGAGCTGGCATCACCTGGAGTCGTGGGTCAATCAGGGTCTCCACGGCGAAATGGAGTACATGCGTAGGCACCTGGACATGAGAAGGTCTCCGCAGACGCTCTTGCCCGACTGCCAATCGATTTTGATGGTGGCTGCGAACTAC
>JBKBWO010000092.1:0-1040 GCA_046314495.1 Fimbriimonadaceae bacterium | reverse complement strand
CCTATAACCGCGCCCCTACCGCCACTGGAAGCTTCCGCAACAGCTGGCTAGGTGGCAACGTGAGTGGTGTTCCAAGCCCTTCGCGAGCTATGTTGCTGTTCGAATACACCAACCCGGTCATCAACTACGCACCGACCTGGAGAATTGGCCCCTCTGCAGTCATCGAAACCCACGGTCCGGTAGCTGTCCGAGAGTTCTGGCAGGCGAACTTCATGAAGCCCGAGAATGTAGCAAACTGTACGTTCACGAATGATGCCGACCCTTCTCGAACCACCAACGGAAACGTTGTTGTCGGGATGGTTGATACCTCGGTTCGAGCAATCCCTGCTTCTCGATTCTTGGCTCAGACCCCGACCGCTGCTGAGATCGGCGCGGTCTTGACTCCCCGGTTCCGATGCGGTGCCAACTCTGGCGTCTACTCGGACGCGCCTGCAGGTCCTAACTTTGCTGCAGTGCGCAACAACGCTGACTACGCCTTCTGGGCGCTCGACTAATGCCGAAACTTCGAACGATTGGAACACTGATTACCGCTGCCTTTGCAGTCTGTCTCTTGGCAGGTTGCATGGGTAGCCCAAGCGCGAATGATGGTGGCGAAACAATCGATCAGCTTGGAAAGGCGGCAGTTGAGATGGAAAAGCAAGAAGGCATCGCGCCACCGGCGCCAGATGAGGCAGGGCAAAGCGCTCCATCACCTGCTGGTCAGTAAGCTATAGGCCCCATCTGTTCACTCCGCCCCCCTGGCTAGGCCAGAGGGGCGGATTTCATTATCTACCGAAGAAAGATTTGATTCGGTCGATGCCTTCTGGACCGTACGCTATGATAGCTAAGCCGAACACAGCGGCGATCGCCATGCCGACAAAGGCGAGCAAAGAGCCAATCAGTCCGAAAACGCCGTCCTCTTCCAGCATCCCCAGCGCGATCAGCAAGATAGAGAGCGCGGGGAGCGAATTGGTGCCCGGTAGTGGAAGCATCATGGCTAGTGCCGCCAGAATGATGAGCGGCGCCATGACCCACCGCCTGAACGCAGGCGAGTAGACCCA
>JBKBWO010000091.1:0-1054 GCA_046314495.1 Fimbriimonadaceae bacterium | reverse complement strand
CTACCGGCGAAAGCAGCGAGCGTTTCGGCAGACGATCGTTCGGTGAATGGGGCGAACCTCTCTGCGACATGGCGCTGCCGACGCTAGGGGAGGCTGTTTGGGAATTGACCCGAGCTACCGACGCCGCGCAAGATCACTCCGGCTTTGCGGTTCAGCGTTTGTTTGTGTGCGGGGAAGGGAGCGGCGCGTTGGCGGCTTATCTTGCTGCGCTCCTCGATGACAGGTTCGAAGCTATGGTGCTGGCAGGGTTCGGCGCCTCCCTAGCAGACCACGAACTGGTAGAAACTCTCCTGCCTGCTTCGGGTGCGTACTTAGGAGATTGGCCTAGTTGGGCGAGGCTACGTCCCAGCGTCCCCTTGCTCCTGATGTTGACCGACGAGTTTTTGCCCCAAGAAGGGGAGGTTCAGCGACGATTCGACGAGTATCAGAAGGATGCTGGTAACCCCGATTGCCGGCTAGAGTGGTTCTACGGTCCATTCGATTTCAACCGCCGGATGAGGGAATCGGCGACAGCATTCTTCGGGGAGTACAGTGGACTGAATCCCGACGGTAGGCAATACCTTACCGAGCAGCGACCCATAACAGATGGTGTCGTGTTTCCGTCCAGGAATCTCACTGTGCCTGCCTCAGACGACCGACTCCAACTGCAGATTGAATCTAGCGAGTCCAATATCGAGCTATCAGCACGGTTTCTGGACATGCCCTATCCCGAGCCGTTTGTCGCCTTAGAGAGGCTCGTCGACTGGGGCAAGTATGGCACCGTGGAACTGCCCAGTCCAGCAGAAACACTACTTCTGGTAGATTCGAACGAAGGGCTGCCCGGAGCCACGGTATTGCCGTTCTACGACCTGCCGCTCAACCTGCTGCATACGTTCAAGCTCAGCGCGCCAGAGTTTTTCGCTCAGCTGATTCATCTCTCCCAGTTTCCGATTCCGGAAGGGTTCAGGGACTCTGGCGCGACTGGCAACCCGATCGCCGGGTTCTTCTCGCACGTCGTCAGCAAAGTCAGCGGCGAGAGCCGGCCAGAACTGAAGACTGTCCGGGCGGAGGGTCT
>JBKBWO010000090.1:0-1054 GCA_046314495.1 Fimbriimonadaceae bacterium | reverse complement strand
CTACCGGCGAAAGCAGCGAGCGTTTCGGCAGACGATCGTTCGGTGAATGGGGCGAACCTCTCTGCGACATGGCGCTGTCGACGCTAGGGGAGGCTGTATGGGAATTGACCCGAGCTGCCGACGCCGCGCAAGATCACTCCGGCTTTGCGGTTCAGCGTTTGTTTGTCTGCGGGGAAGGGAGCGGCGCGTTGGCGGCGTACCTGGCTGCGCTCCTTGATGACCGATTCGAGGCTATGGTTCTGGCAGGGTTCGGCGCCTCCCTCACAGGCTACGAATTGGTAGAAACGCTGCTGCCTGCCTCGGCTGCGTTCCTTGGAGATTGGCCCAGTTGGACGAGGCTACGTCCCAACGTCCCCTTACTCCTCATGTTGACCGACGAATTCCAGCCCCAAGAAGTGGAGGTTCAGCGAAGGTTCGACGAGTATCAGAAGGATGCGGGCAACCCCGATTGCCGGCTCGAATGGTTCTACGGTCCACTTGATTTCAACCGCCGGATGAGGGAATCGGCGACAGCGTTCTTCGGGGAGTACAGTGGACTGAACCCCGACGGTAAGCAATACCTTACCGAGCAGCGACCCATAACAGATGGTGTCGTGTTTCCTTCCAGAAACCTAACTGTGCCCGCCTCAGACGACCGACTCCAACTGCAGATTGAATCTACCGAGTCCAATATCGAGCTATCAGCACGGTTTCTGGACATGCCCTATCCCGAGCCGTTTGTCGCCTTAGAGAGGCTCATCGACTGGGGCAAGTACGGGACCGTCGAACTGCCCAGTCCAGCAGAAACTCTGCTTCTGGCAGATTCGAACGAAGGGCTGCCCGGAGCCACGGTATTGCCGTTCTACGACCTGCCGCTCAACCTGCTGCATACATTTAAGCTCAGCGCGCCAGAGTTTTTCGCTCAGCTGATTCATCTCTCCCAGTTTCCGATTCCGGAAGGGTTTAGGGACTCCGGAGCGACTGGCAACCCGATCGCAGGGTTCTTCTCGCACGTCGTCAGCAAAGTCAGCGGCGAGAGCCGGCCAGAACTGAAGACTGTCCGGGCGGAGGGTCT
>JBKBWO010000089.1:0-1202 GCA_046314495.1 Fimbriimonadaceae bacterium | reverse complement strand
ATCCACAGCGCCCAATGCTTGGATTGCGGGCTTTGGAGCCCGCCGGGAGCGGATCAGCAGCGGCGGCGAGATCCTCAGATGCTGTCCCAGCCGTTTGGTGCGGAAACTAATTTGGACAAGAGTGGTACATGGGATAGATATAGGTCTGGAGTCCCTTTGAGAGCGCAACGTTCCCTCAATCCTATCACCTTCGCGCACTCGAAAATAAATCCGTCCATATTTGTCCGATTGATACTCTTTCCTCTCAGGCTCCTTCAGTCGAAGTCGCGAGGTCGACCTCGGAATCCCACGCCCATCGACGACTCGGAGTAAAACCTCACATCTCGAAATCGCCGGCGGAACTTGCCCCCATTCACAGATCCGTTCATCGTAAACAACCGTCGACCTCTGGGTCTTCCCCCACGTAAGCGGTAGTGGTTCTACAGTTACAACCTGGCACGATGCGCTTCCGACGGTGATGGTCACCGGCAGCAAACCCAGATCACAGAACTCAGCGTCTCCATCCGCAGTAGAGTTTTTCGCACTAACTCTACCGCCCATTTCTTTGACAGATACAGGAGCTTCCAGTCCGAAACCCCTGTCGTTGACAACACGCACGATGAGGGAGCAGTGTTCCTGCGCCAGTACTGGAGGCGCCAGGCTGAGCACAAAGACTCCAAAACATACCTTATCTAAAATCATTGCTCCATAGCCTGAAAGATGTTTTTGTCGGGGCATGCCGCCTCCAAACGCATGTCAGTCTCGTCCCGAATGGGCGTTTCGCCGGAAGAACGGCCCTAATTACTTTACGCCAAAGAGCACGGCAGCGAATAGCAGCGATGCTTCTACCTCCAGGGTATTGAGTCCTGCTCAAAGCGGAACCGCCTGAAAGGCGGTGGGTTTAGACCGGGTAGATGGACACTAAAACCCTGAAGATCCCCCGAACGTATCGGAACGTGAACTCCTTCCACCTACGCTCGGTGACGGAGCGATAGCGCATGCTGAACATACACAGTCACTCCCCTCCACGTTTGCTCTGTCTTCCACTTCATAATGAACTCCGTATATTCGTTGAGCGCAGGAACACGGACCAATAGCTCGGCATCTCCCATCCATTCGATTTCAAGATCTACCGCTCCTCGGAAGGCTAGCCAAACATATTTGAAATTTCCGAAGCGAGCCGTAGGAGGCGCTTGGTAGGATAGCCGAGTATCGTGCTGACA
>JBKBWO010000088.1:0-1376 GCA_046314495.1 Fimbriimonadaceae bacterium | reverse complement strand
GCGCTTGCCTTTTGCGTCCTGCTCTGGCAGACCGTCCGCCGCCAGACTGCCGAGATGGCTTCGGCGCGAGGTGAACGAGAGCAGGTTGCGAAGGAGCTATCTGACTTGAGGACTGAGAAGGCAAAAGTGGATACAGAGCTGGAGGGCATCGAAGGGCGCTACAGGTCCCAGATTGAGTCATTAGAGAAGTCTCATGCAGATCTCTTGGAGACCGAGAGGCGAAGCATCCGTGAGCAGAGGGAAGCACTTCACGAAGAGAGAAAGAGTTTCGAAAAGCAGCTGAACGACTTTCTCAAGGCGCAGACAAGTGATGTGGTAAGGCAGGCGCTTGAAGACTTAGAGAAGAGAGCCGATAAAGAGTTCGAGAACAAGTCCGAACGAATTGACAAGCTTGTAGAACCGCTGAGCAAGAATCTCGACGAGCTCCGAAAGAAGACGGAGAAGTACGAAGAGACGGTCGTCAAGATGGAGCGGGGTCTTGAAGAGCAGATCAAGCACATGATGGACGGGGCTGAGAGGCTAAATCGTGCACTTAGCAAACCACACGTTCGCGGTAGCTGGGGAGAAATTCAGCTCGAAGTTGCACTAGAAGCCGCTGGACTAGTCAAAGGTGTGCACTTCGAGACGCAGTTCACCACGAAGTCAAGTGACTCCTTGCTGCGGCCAGATGCGGTGATCAAGCTCTCAAATGACCGCAAGTTGGTCGTCGACTCTAAGCTTTCACTCGATGACTTCGTTTCTGCCCAATCTGCAACTGATGAGGAAGATAGAAAGCGTTATCTGGAGCGCCATGCTAATTCAGTGAAGCGCCATATAGAGCAATTGAGCAAGAAAGAATATCGAGACGCTGTAGAGGGTGTGGACTTCGTGGTGATGTTCGTGCCAGCTGAAAGCATCTATTTCGCGGCTTTCGAACTAGACCGAAACCTGATTCAGTATGCGCATGAGCGAAACGTGATTCTCGCAAATCCGATGACACTGCTGACGATCTTCCAATGTGTTGCGCAACTCAATAGGTTGGCAAAAGCGAGCGAAGAGTCTGAGCAAATCCGGAAACTTGCCACTGAACTCTGCGACCGGTTGGGAACGTTTGGCAGTCACTTTCTGAAGGTGGGTTCAGGACTTCGTCAGGCGACGAAAAACTACAACATAAGCGCGGCCAGCTTCGAGAAGCAACTTTTCAGGTCCGCTCAACGGATTCAGACCCTTGGCATTCGCGCAAAGGCGATCGATGTACCAACGGAGATCGAAATCGAAGTTCGTGAATTCGCAAAGGTCGACCTGCTTCGATCAATCGCCGAGGCTCGGGAAGTGGATGAACTTCCTGAGCCTCAAGAGCCTGGGGGCGAGATGCCCGAAGCGTTGCTAGAAGAGGA
>JBKBWO010000087.1:0-1439 GCA_046314495.1 Fimbriimonadaceae bacterium | reverse complement strand
TTGGAGCCTTCAACTCGGGTGCCGTTCATGAACCAGATCGCAACATCATCTCCGCTTCGGAAGAGAATGTCGTCGTGCCCGTTACCGTTGAAGTCACCGGTGTGGGTCGGAATCCAGGTTCCGGTCGAGTAGGTTCTGCCGTCTACTACGTTTGCGCCGACCATGGTCCAGACTGCTGTCTGATTGGTCGTGCCGTTGTGCCAGACGATGTCAGCGCGCCCGTCGCCGTTGAAGTCACCCGTGGTGGCTCGCACCCATCCTGAGGTGTTGCCCCAATTTTGATCCCAGACTGTGTCCATTGCAAAGACTTGGGTGGCTGTGGTTGCGCCGGCATCGGGCTTGTTGATGATGATCGCTGCCTCAGGCATTCTGTGGCGAGAAATGTCTCCATTCCAGAAGCCGCCGAAGTAGATTGCCTGTTGCGACTGACTGTATTTGATTGTGGCAACGCTGGACGGGAACGAGAGGATAGGATCCAATCGAACCGGTCTCTCTGATGCGAACAACGGAGTGTTCTGCAGGTAAGCGGCTGAACCGAGTGTTGAGAACGGCAGCGCGTAGTAGTCGTTTGACAACCAGGTGATTCCCAGAGAGGCGATCACGTTTGTTCCTCCGCTGAATCCGTTCGGTGCAGTGATTAGGTTGGCGAACGAATCGGCCACAGTGTTGTCGTAAACGAGTGAGAAGAGCAGGTTAGGTGGTCCAACCACCCTTCTTGCGATAGCAACGCGGCGACTGTCTGGCGAGACAGCGATCGAGCTTGCGGTATTGGCTACCCCGAGGTCAACGCTTGACAAAGGAGCTCCTACAGTCGCGTCAACGGCCAGCTTATACACGTTGTTGCCCGAAGCGTAGTAGAACGATTCACCATTTGGTGCCATTGCCAATGTCGCAGCGTTCTCGGGTACGAGCCCAGATCCTGGGGTTCCGGTGCTCAGTTGCACACCAGCCGGGTCGAACAGAGTGATTCGTCCGAAATCATCCAGCCCGTACACGTTTCCTGCAAATGGACCCGTTGGAACAACGGCAACGCCGCGCATCGGGGTGAAGGCTGGGACGCTCTCGAAGGGTGTGCCGGCTGAACTCAAATCAGAAACGTTGACACGCTCGATTCTTCCAACTGATGCAACGTTGTTCGGCATTGCGATGTAAACGGTATTTCCATCGTTGCTTAGCGCAAGCTGATTCATCTGAGCTAAGCCTGCAAAAAGTTGACGGGCGACGACCTGACCAGTCGCAGCGTTGATCTTAGTTAGTTGGTTTCCACTGAAGTCCTTGAAGCCAAAAATGATCGATGCACCGCCTTCGACGAGGAGCAAATTGGTCAACTGGCACCACTGGGTGGTTCCGGTTCTCGTTGTCTCCCAAGTTGGGTTCGGGTTTCCAAACGTGTACCCACGGAAAACCATCTCGTTAACACCAGGAGTCGCAGAAGCCTG
>JBKBWO010000086.1:0-1445 GCA_046314495.1 Fimbriimonadaceae bacterium | reverse complement strand
TCCTCTTCTAGCAACGCTTCGGGCATCTCGCCCCCAGGCTCTTGAGGCTCAGGAAGTTCATCCACTTCCCGAGCCTCCTTCATTTCCTTTAGCACCAGCTCGTGAGAAAACGGTTCTATAGTTGTGTCGACCTCATCCGGCAACGTTATCTCCCTCCTACTTGAAATTCCGAGCTCACGAATTCGGCCTGCCGTTACGTACAGACGAGACTGGTAGCTACGCACCCCTTCGTTGTAGCTCTGCACGGCGGACTTCAGGTGCTTGCCGACCTTCTCGAAGTGAGAACTGAAGGTTCCGAGCCGCTCGCATAGCTCAACGGCGAGCAGATGAATCTTTGCAGACTCTTCATTCGCCTGAACCAGCCGATACAAGTGCGCAACACTGAGCAAAATCGTCATGAGCGTCATCGGATTGGCAAGCATAACGTTGCGCTCGAGCGCATACTTCATGAGCTCAGGCTCATGCTCCATGGCGGCAAAGTACATGCTTTCCATCGGAACAAACATGATGACGAAGTCGAACCCTTCGATCGCTCGGCGATAGTCCTTCCGAGATAGCTGATCGATGTGAGCTTTGACCGATCTGGCGTGCCGCTGAAAGTGGTCATTCCTTCGGTCTGCATCTTTCTCGTTTACTGCTTCATTATAGGCATCGAGCGATAATTTGGCGTCAATAACCAGCTTCCGGTTGCTCGGAAGATTGAGAACTACGTCCGGTCTCAGCCGGTCTTCGTCAGCCTGTGTCGAGACCTGGAGTTTGTAGTGGATGCCCTCATCGAACCCCGCAGTTTCAAGCGCAATCTGAAGTTGAGTCTCTCCCCAACTACCGCGAACATGAGGGCGAATGAGAGCATTGCTCAATCGATCGGCGCTTGCTGTCATCCGGACGATGTTCTCTTTCAGACCAGCCCCCATATCACGCACCGCCTTATCGTATTCCTCTGCCTTCTTGCGCAAGTCCTCCAAGCCCTTGTTCATGGGCTCGAAGAGCTTGTCGATCTTCTCCGACTTGTTTTCGAATTCCTTTTCGGCTCTTTCCTCAAGCTCCTCTAAGGCGACTTTGATCAACTCACCTGTTCGAGCCTGAAGGAAGTTCTTCATTTGCTCATCGAACTCTTCTCGTTGGCGAGCGAGTTCTTTCTGAAGCGCGTCGTGCTTCGACTTCTCGGCATCGAGCAGCTTCTGGTGGCTTTCCTGATTAATCTTCAGCTGCTCAAGTGCATTTGCTGCCTGCTGGCTTAGTTGTGCCTTGTGATTCTCTGCAAGCGTAGCGATTTCTTTTGCATGAGAGTCTTTGATCCCGGCGAGCTCCGTGTCAACTTTTGCCTTTTCGGTCCTAAGGTCGGAGAGCTCCTTCGCGGCCTGCTCCCGTTCACCTCGCGCCGAAGCCATCTCGGCAGTCTGGCGGCGGACGGTCTGCCAGAGCAGGACGCAAAAGGCAAGCGC
>JBKBWO010000085.1:0-1451 GCA_046314495.1 Fimbriimonadaceae bacterium | reverse complement strand
GCATCGCGACCGGCTTTCGCGTAGCGATAGTAGCCGGGCCGGTTGACCCGGCCCAGTTCCACCATCCGTTCGATGGTTAGTCCCCGGTTGGCCTTCACTTCTTCTTCGACCTTCCGGTAGACCGCAGATTTCCAGTCAACGCCTGCAGCATCCGCTGCTCCTTGATGCGCTGCAAGCACCCCTTTAAAAAATCGATCTCCAGGGCCTGTTGACCAACCTTGCGCTCCAACTCGGCGATGCGTCCTTCCGACCACCGCGCCCTGCCATTGCCAGAGAAGGCATTGCCAGGACCCTCACGGAACTCCCGCCGCCAGCGGTGCAGCACGTTGGGGTTGACCTCCAACGCCCGCGCTACTTCTCCTATCGATACGCCTTGTTCCAGCCGCTGGATGGCGGCCGTCTTGAAATCTTTGCTGAACTGCCTACGTGCCAGTCCCATAACTCAATTCTCCATTCGCTGAGATTTGAGTCTTAACCGTTTGTCTCACTTTTGGGGGCAAGTCCATTTTGCTACGGGGACGCTACGGGTCGGAACGAACGGGCACGTGCTTCCCGAGGCAGTCTTGATCTGTAACTTTCCTGAGCCGTCGGAACAGGACCCGGTGCTGCTAAGTTTGAACGAGGTCCGCACGTTCTTTCACGAGTTTGGTCACCTGTTGCACCGAATATTCAGCGGAAAGGTCCAGTATGCGGGAATGTCAAGGCCGGAATGGGATTTCGTCGAAGCGCCTTCGGAGCTATTTGAGGAGTGGGCATTGAATCCACGAGTAGTCTCGATGTTCGCTCGCCATTATAAGACGCAGGAGGCGCTTCCTAAGAAGCTCGCCGAAAGCTTGCCGAGCCTCGATGCGGTAGGGCGGAGCCTGAATGTAATCTGGCTGCTGCACCGCTCAGCCTTATCGTTGGCCCATCACGATGGCTCAGCCGGACGGGAGGATCTGGGGAAGATCGCGATGGAGCAGGCGCGCCGATATCTTCCGTATCCCATTTTGGAGGGGAGCCATGAGCAGTGCTCGTTTGGTCACTTGGGCAATCCGGGGTACGCCAGCGCCTATTACACGTACCTCTGGTCACGGGTGATCGCTTGCGATCTGTTTACGGCGTTCGACCCGGGCAACCTGATGAACCGGGCTCCGATGCAGCGATTTCGACGCCTGGTGCTGGAACCGGGAGGTTCAATGCCGGCTGCAGATCTGGTTAAGAGATTCCTGGGGCGGCCGTTCAATACGGAGGCTTTCGCGCGCTGGCTGAAAGAGGACTAGACTGGCGAATCAGTGCGGTGGCCTGTTCTGCTGGGCAGCGAGCGCGCCCACATCGTTCCGCCCCGCCGTGGGGCATTCCTTCGAAAATCGGATACCGTAACCCGTTGTAAACGCTTCGGTTAGGCTCTGCGCTACCCGCCTGACGCTCACCCTGGGTCTGCCGATTTTCATCCCCCGTTGTGGCAGCCC
>JBKBWO010000084.1:0-1527 GCA_046314495.1 Fimbriimonadaceae bacterium | reverse complement strand
AGTCTGTTCTTCAAAATAGGAGCAGGTTTGGCGATCATCGCCAGTTGGGCGGTCATTGTGTCAATGGCGTTGGCTGGACCTTGGGAATACTGCCACAAGACTCCGGCACATGTATTTGTGACCCCTTGTCCCCCATGGCCCGGTTGTATTCCGACAGAGCCATCGGCGGAGGAGGTTCGGTGCAGATACTACTGGTACGAAATCCAGGATTGCCGCTGGGGACCTGGCAACCATTGTATCCAGAACAGTCAAGTTGAGATGATTCAGGCTACCGCTACGACGAATTGCATCCCAAACGCAGGTTATGGCTGCCACTGCATCGGTTCCGATGTGCAGCCAGATGAGCCAATTAAAGTCTTCAGAGACACATGCACCGATAACGATGGATGAGGATCGAAGCACAAAAAGAAGAGAACAAATGAAAACAACTTCAACAATTCGACCAAACAGGGTTTTCGCCTGTGCACTGTCAGCTTTAGCGCTGTTTGCAGTGGCTTCGGCTCAAACCTTCGAGTACAGGTTTAGCACAGTAGCGAAAACCGAAATGTCAGCCGAACAGGCCCGTGCGGAGGCGATCCAGATGCTGAATACAGTCTCTGGCAACGCGAACCCAACGGAAGCTGAAATCGGCGCCATCGTAGATCAGAAGATGAGATATGCCGAAGGCGTGCCTCATTCGGGCAACTTTGCCTTCGGTATTGACGGGACCGTTCGGACCGTCCAGATCCCGCAGCCATCAGCCGTCCCTGGGTCTACCTCACCCGACATCTTTGCCTATTCGGACGGCACTGTACTATTCACGAAGAGTTCATCAGGGGATCGCTGGAATGTTGCCGAAAGCAATATCCTGCCAGAGATTTCTCACCCTGGATCCTCTTTCGTGTTTGCGCGGCAGCTAGACGTGCGATTCCAAGTGCTCAAAGTGGATGGAAATACGGTTACCTACGGGTTTACCGTAGAGCAGAAGCCGGCGAATGCCAAAGGAACTCAATTTGAAGGGCAAACCTACACGTTGACGAACCTGATGACCGTTCAGTATGCGGACGCAGAACGCCAGAACCCAACTCTGATTGAGACGGCGTTGCATTACGGTCCGCTAGAGACTTGGGAGTCCTCGCGCATCGATGCCGTCCGGCAATATCGAATTTCCGGCTCCTTTGCTGTTGATGACTATGTTGTCGAGCAGAAGAGAAGGAACGAATCCTGGACTGATGAAACGGTTCGTCGCTACGAACTGGTTAGCGTGAACGACGAGGTCTGGACTCCTGAGACCCACCTGGAGCACGGAACGAGCATCCTCGACTCTCGCGAGTCGATCGGTGAATCGCGTTCTTACCGTTGGAACGGCTCGCTGTATGAGCCGCCTGTTGCCGGCACCATCCCCATGTTCGTCTGGCCCCTGGGCGGCGCGCTTCTTTGCCTTGGTGCAGGCGTGTTCTTCTGGCGCAAGCGCTAGACGGTTATTTCTCTGAGGAAATCCAGCGGCGGGGTGAGAAACTTCTCACCCCGCCGCTCTTTCTATTCTTG
>JBKBWO010000083.1:0-1636 GCA_046314495.1 Fimbriimonadaceae bacterium | reverse complement strand
CTGCCCCGTGCAGTCCTTATCTGTCACCAGAATCATCCCGATTCCCATGTTGAAGACCCTGTACATCTCCTGCTCTTCGATCTGACCTGCACTCTGAATCACGCGGAAAACCTCTGGCGCCGTCCAGGAGTCTTTCTCCACAATCGCTCTGCAGTTCTTTGGAAGCACCCGCTCCAGGTTGTCGCCAATGCCGCCGCCGGTGATGTGGGCGATGGCGTAAATGGGTGCCCCGTTCTGCAGCATCTCGTAAACCGGGTGGAAATAGCAGCGATGCGGCTCTAGAAGCGCCTGTGCCAGCGATAGACCCGTCTCTTCCAGCTCTTGATCTAGCGACAAACCCCCAACTTCGAACAATGCCCTTCTCGCGAGTGAAAAACCGTTTGTGTGCAGCCCAGAGGACGCCAACCCAACTAACGCGCTGCCGTAAGGAATTGCGGGCTTGGGTAGCATCCTCGGCTCGTCTACTACGCCGACAATCGAGCCGACCACATCAAACTCATCATCGTTGAACACGCCTGGCAGCTCGGCGGTCTCTCCCCCAATCAAGGCGAAGTTCAGGTCTCGGCAGGCGTCTGCGATTCCCTTCACCACCTCCACAAACGAATCCCCACTCAGCTGAGAGCAGCCGAAGTAGTCCAGGAAGAACAGCGGACGCGCTCCCTGGCACAGGATGTCGTTGACGCTGTGGTTCACCAGGTCTCGCCCAATCCCCGAAAAATCTCCTGCCATCTGGGCGATCTTGGTCTTGGTGCCCACTCCGTCGATGCTACTCACCAGCACCGGCATCTCCATGGCGCAGAAATCTGCGCGGAAGAGCGATCCGAAGGCACCTACCCCTTGAATGACCTGCTCGGTGTAGGTTTGCCGAATGTGGGGGAGTGCTTCTCGTAGAGAAGTTTGGGCGGCTTCGATATCAACGCCGGATTGCTGGTAGGTCAGGCCCTCGTCTGTCACAGGGGCGAATTTACCAGACGCCTCCTACTGATCGGGTTAACTTAATTCCGGTCAACCCGTTTCGGGTCGGTAGCTCAGTCGGTAGAGCAACGCCCTTTTAAGGCGTGGGTCCTGGGTTCGAGTCCCAGCCGACCCACTTCACCTTTTCCACTCTCTTGGAATGGATGCCTGGTCAGCATATCGTTACTTCTGTTCGATCGGGGTGGGTTTGCGGGTGAGCCACTGGTCAAGGTGGCGCTTGGCGCGTTGGCCTATCGCGGTCAGCCGGTTTCGTTCGCCGCTCGATAGGTCCGTGAGATCCTGAGGCCGGATCGGAAGTACCCGAAACTGTCTGGCACCGCCCCAACTCCCGAACCCGTGATAGGTAGGGATCGTCTCGATGCGCTGAAACTTCAAACGACCCTCCACCAGCTCGAAATGAACTACTCCGATCGCGCCGGTCGAGGTCAGCTCCCCGGGCTGCACGGCGGTAAAGTTGCCCAGCGAGTAAAACACAGGCACCAGCTTCTCTGAGCCATCCGCCTGCCTCACCGAAAACATCTCTACTGGCTGAAGAACATGAGGATGTGCGCCGAACACCACATCTGCGCCAAGCTCCAAAAACGTGCGAACCCAGCGCCGCTGATACTCGGAAGGCAGCCGCTGGTACTCGTTTCCGAAGTGCGCGCAGACGATCAGCAAA
>JBKBWO010000082.1:0-1656 GCA_046314495.1 Fimbriimonadaceae bacterium | reverse complement strand
CTTCGGTGATGGAACAGGTGGTCACCCAGTGCGTGGAGACAGGTCTGGTCTCCGGCAAGGCCGTCGGTGTGGACGGAACGCAAGTGACCGCCAATGCTGCCACTAACAGCCTGGCCCCGCTTACCCCGGTAATCTCGGTCGCCGAGTGGGCAAAGCGCAAGCAGGCGGCCGATGCCGAGGCGGAATCCACGCAGGAGCCTCCAACCGATCCTGACGACTCCGGATCGGGCGGCACGACACCGGCTAAGACTGGCGGTTCAGTGTCAACCGAGCGTCAAGCCGGCGATCCCGACTTCCATGGAGAGAAGTTCTCGAACGCCACCCATCGGTCCAAGACGGATCCTGACGCACGGATGGCCCGCAAGGGAAAGGCTCAGGAAGCGAAGTTGCGGTACTACGTGCATAATGCGGTCGATCTGCGCTCCGGCGTCATTCTCGCGACCATGGCCACCCAGGCGTTCGGTCATGCTGAGCGCCTTGCCGCACTGGCGCTGCTAGACCAATTCAAAACGCAGCTGCCTGACGTCTGGGGTCGGCGCTACTACGTGGGCGATGGTGGCTACACAGCCGGCTGGTATCTTGCCGAGGTACTTCGACGGGGCGTATTCCCCCTGGGGCCGCTGGACAGTACCAGACCGGAACCAATTCCGACGTGGCAGCGGTGCCCCTCGAATGTTGAGCAAATGCGGAACCGGCACCAAGCAGTCCTTGAGGCCCAGGCCCGCAACCTCGTTCGCAGTCTGCAGGGACCGAAAACAGACCGACGGCTGCAACGAGCCCGAACCCGGGTGGAGCACACCTTTGCGGAAGCAAAAAACTGCCATGGCCTTGGGCGAGCCCGAGCCAGGGGGCTCTTAGCAGTGCACAACCAAGCACTGCTGACAGCAATTGTCCAAAACGTCAAGCGCCTGGCCGCTTGGCGTCGTCGAACGACGCCGAAGACAGGGTCTGCTCCCCTTGTTTCGCTTTTCCAGCCCCTCTTCACGCTCATTTCGACGACAAAGAGTTGTTTCTCGTGCCCGACGTGTACCACGTGCTCCGTGTAGGGCGGAGCTTTTCACCTGACTTCTAGGGGTCGCTGCCCGAACCTATTTCAGCGGAAGCGACCCTCCGTGCTGGCGCACTAGAAATCAGGTGAAAAGATCTCTTTAACCAAAATGATTTTGTTGCACCTTCGTCGAACCTGTACTGTGAGAAACACAGCAGAGGTGCAGCACAATCATGCAGGGCAAGCGTTACAACCAATCTCGGCTGGTTCAAGAGATCAACATCGAGATGCTGGTTCCGCAGAACTACATTCTGCGTCACATCGATCGGGCCATCGATCTAAACTTCATTCGTGAGCGCACGAAGAAGCTGTACTCCGAGGGCCTGGGCCGGCAATCCATCCCGCCGGAATTGGTGTTGCGCCTTTTCCTGCTTCAATACCTGTTCGACCTCTCGGATCGCGCCCTGCAGGGTGAAGTGGCGATGCATGCCGGGTTCCGGTGGTTCTGCCGACTCAACTTCGATGACCCTATTCCTGACCGCACCACGCTTGTCAAGTTGCGCCGCCTCTGGAGCGTCACGGGCGTATTCACTTCGGTGATGGAACAGGTGGTCACCCAGTGCGTGGAGACAGGTCTGGTCTCCGGCAAGGCCGTCGGTGTGGACGGA
>JBKBWO010000081.1:0-1728 GCA_046314495.1 Fimbriimonadaceae bacterium | reverse complement strand
CGTGCCCATGCCACGTTTGTTTCCCGTGTCGTCGTCTCCGGATCCGACTGGAGCCTCAATTTCCTTGGGCAGGGCATGATCCTGAACTACACTCAAGGCCAGTACGTTCGGAAGGTCGAGCCGAGCACGTACGCCTTCCTTAGCTGCGCGAATGGCACCTAACTATGCGTTCAAGCGGACCGCGGGGAGAGGCTATCGTGTTTCCTGATGCAGCTCGCACCCGCGGCCGCTTAACGCGGCGTTATACGGCAGGGGGGTGCCATGAGTGATCCAAGCCCAGAGAAGCAGAAGCAACTTGCTGTTCGTATCGCCTCAACAGCGAACGCCGCAGAGAAGGAGGCGCTACGCATTTGGATTGAGCGGCTCTTGGAACTTAAAGCATCCGGCCTTCCTGCTATCCAAAAAGCCAAGCAGGCCATCACCCTAACGGCAAGCAGTAGCGTTGTTGTTCCTACGGTCAAGATCATTGCTCGCGAAACAAAACGCCTCGCCTGGGATGACCGCGGATTGACGGGCCGGCTAGGTATTGGCGGTGCCGCAATCGGGCTTGCATTGTTTGGTAGCCAAGGGGCGGGTATAGCTGCGCTTGGTACGGCAATCGGTGTGCCACTTTGGGTTGTATTCGGTGCGGGCGCTGCATTTCTTGGTGTTCTATACGAGGAAATTACAGGCAAAAAGCCAGCGGAAAAAACAACGTACCGAGTCATCGACGCAGAGCGCGAGGAAGGCGAGTGATGCCGTATAACTATTCGTCCAAGCGGACGCGCAAAAAGCCGTGCGTCGCTTAACTCAAACGTTATGCAGCCTGAGCAGCAACGGAGATTGGCATGACCTCTTTGAAGTACACGAAGCCCGAACGGATCTGGTTGAAGAACCATCCCGAACTGAACGAGCGATGGCTTCAGGACCGAATCGGTGAGGACCCTTCACTCCTTGGTCTCGGAGACCTCGTATTGAAGGACCGGGAGCGACTTCAACCGCGGGCCGGACGGCTCGACCTTCTTCTCCAAGACGCCGAGACAAACAAGCGCTACGAAGTCGAGGTGCAATTGGGCAGGACTGACGAGGCGCACATCATCCGCGCCATCGAGTACTGGGATATCGAACGCAAGCGTTACCCCCAGTACGACCACACGGCAGTGATCGTCGCCGAAGACATTACGAGCCGGTTCCTCAACGTCATCAGTCTCTTCAACGGATCTATTCCCCTTGTCGCCATTCAGCTTAGCGCGGTTCGGCTCGGCGATTCCGTGTCCCTCATTTGTTCGAAGGTGCTTGACGAGGTGCGGCTGGGCCTCGTGGACGAAGACGAAGAAGTCCAAGCAGTAACCGACCGTTCCTACTGGGAGGCTCGCGCGAGCAAGCACACCTTGGCGATGGCAGACGAGATGCTCGAAGTGGTTCGTGCTCTCGATCCAGATCTGGAGCTCAAGTACAACAAGTTCTACATCGGTCTCGCCAAGGGCGGTCAGCCGAACAATTTCGTGATCTTCCGGCCGAAGAAGGACTGGCTTCGGCTGGAGGTGCGCCTGGACCGCTCGGACGAGACACAGGCGCAGCTCGATGGGTCCGGTCTCGACATCATGGACTACGACTCGCGATGGGGGCGATACAGAATCCGCCTCGCGAAAGGCGACACGACGAAGCACAAGGAGTTCTTGGCAGCCCTGATGAGGAAGGCGTTCGGAGGGGCTGCATGACAAGCCGATGCAGCGGACGGTCCGCTGC
>JBKBWO010000080.1:0-1740 GCA_046314495.1 Fimbriimonadaceae bacterium | reverse complement strand
CCACCGGAGATAACTCGCCTATATTATCTGTAACCGGGAGGTGAATAAAGGACTTTCTCTGACACCACACAAGGACAGGACCTCCTGAGGCCCATCTACCTGAGACCCAGTGGCCTCATTCCCCCCACACTCCTACATTTGGCGACGACGGCAGGATCGTCTTCATATTAGACGATCCGACACTACAGGTTAAGGGGAACCCGCTGATTCAGATACGATGAGTTCGACCTCGTCCACGAGAGCTACCCGGCCGATGCCGAGGACCACAACGTCGCCCGCTGAGGGGATGCTGTCGGGTCCTGCGGGGTCTCCGACGGTGCTGCCCGCAGGGGCAGCGGAAAAGACCGAGAAGGGAGACGATCTCCGGGAGCTCAAGAAGATGATGGCCCAGCTACTCGAGACCGTAGCCGCCATCGACCAGAGAGTCCGTACTGTCGAAGGGGGTTCGGAGAAGCGACTACTTGCTCCGATCGACGACAGTGACGAAGCCCCCAAGACACCCTCGAAATATTCCAGTTCTACGAGCGCGACCTCGACATGGGAGCAGTGGAACCGGAAGATGGTGGGCTCGACGCCGTTCGCACCAGGGAGAAGAACTCTTGGGAGCCTTCCCCGACCTCACCAGGAACCCCGATGGGCCGTCGTGAATCTACACGATTTGTCCCGGTTCAAGGGTGACGCAAGCGAAGACGTCATCGCGTTCCTCGACGAGATGGAGGAAGCAGCCAGCCAGGGAGGTTGGTCCGACGACGAGTTAGTCAGGAAGACCGCCAACCAGCTCGAGGGGGAGGCTGAGGCCGTACGCAGATGGGTACGCACGGGCCTGAAGGCCGGCGTGTCGCTGACGTGGTCAACGCTGCGAGAGCGGTTGATCCACGCGTACGGACGTGAGAAGCTAGACTACTACTACACATACGAGCAGCTAGCGAAGATCCGACAAGAGAAGTCGGAGTCGGTCGCCATCTACCGATCGCGATTCGAGGAGAAGCTGTGGGCAACGATGCCGGATGCGCCGGCTACGTTCCAAGTGAGCCATTTCGTGAATGGGCTCACGCCCGAGCTTCGGAAGCGAGTGATGGGTACCGTGTACCCAAATCTCGAAGCCGCCGTCGTGGCTGCCTCCAAGGAGGAGGCGAGACGGGAGCTCGTCTCAGGAAAGGATTCAGGACCGAGAAGCTTCACGGCTTCAAAAACCCGGTCTGGCGGAAAACCATCGCCGAAGGCGGGAGGCGCGCAGCCTCCGAGCGCCGGTTCGAGCAGCAAGGGGACGACGGGGCCGCGAGGACCGTCAAGGACGTCTACAAGCTGCTGGACCTGTGGGAAAGAGGGCCATCGACGGTCCGAATGCCCGCAATCGGATGGGACTTCCAAGAGGGAAGATTCCGCGACCAAGAAGGTCAACGCGATCCAAGGCGTCGAGACGACGTCCGTGGAGATGAAGATGGGCGGGTCGGGGCCCACCATCCGAGCTCAGTTGGGAGACCGAATGGTCGATCTCCTGGTAGACTCCGGTGCTGCAGGCTGCTTTGTCAAGCGAGCGCTGCTGCCGACTGGAGTGACAACTAGACCGTGCGAACAGATGTGGACCATGGCTTCTGGGGAAGCTCTGAAGGTCCAGGGTCGGGCCGATGTGTTGCTGACAATTGGCGCCAAGGTCTTTTGGCACAAGTTCAATGTTGTGGACGGACCCTTTGGATACGACACTATCCTAGGATCCAATGCATTACGCCAATTCCGTGG
>JBKBWO010000079.1:0-1914 GCA_046314495.1 Fimbriimonadaceae bacterium | reverse complement strand
ACCCGCTGCTGCCGAACTGGAAGCACATCCCCATCGCCTACAACGGAAAGGTGACCAGCCTGATCACCGACGGGGACCCCGTTATCCGTCCGAACGTGCAAATGAAGGCGAAGGACGCCGCCGCGCCCACCTTTGGTGCGTGCCGCGAGCTCGACTTCGAGCTAGAGCTGGGCGCGGTGATTTCTGCCTCCAGCGATCTGGGCGACCCGCCCGGAATCGAGCATGCCGATGAGTTCCTTTTCGGGCTGGTCCTAGTCAACGACTGGTCTGCCCGTGACACCCAGCGGTGGGAGTATCAACCTCTCGGTCCGTTCCTTGCAAAGAGCTTTGCCACCAGCGTCAGCCCGTGGATCGTGACGTTCGATGCGCTCGCAGAGTTCGCCGTTCCACACCACGCGCAAGACCCCGAACCGCTGCCCTACCTTCGCTCAGATGAGCTGGTGTCCTACGACCTCTATCTCGAAATCCTCCTGAGAACGCAAAGCATGGACGAGCCGGTGACGATCTGCAAGACCAACGCCAAGAACCTGTACTGGACCTTTGCCCAGCAGTTCGCGCACATGGTCTCCAACGGCGCTCCGGTGTGGACCGCAGAGCTGTTTGCCAGCGGCACCATCAGCGGAGAGACACCTGACAGTTTCGGCTCTATGCTGGAGCTGGGGTGGAAGGGAGAGCGGCCCATCGAGCTGCCCAACGGCGAGAAACGGGTGTTCCTGGAAGATGGGGACGAAGTGACTTTAAGGGGCTATGGTCAAGGAGATGGCTACCGCATCGGCTTCGGCGATCTCCGCTCCAGGGTTTTCCCCGCCATACAGCTATAGTTTCTGGTAACCAAAGATGAATAAGGTCATAGTCGCGTGTGATGGGTCGGCGTTCTCCCGTCTGGCTGAAACGCTGGTAGCGAAGCTGCCAGTTTATCGGGATGCGGAGATCCACATTGTAGGGGTAACTCCCACGCAGGCGATGCTCTACGGGGCGTTCCAACCTACGGCGGATATGGCGCTTGCAGCAACGGCAGGCTCGATCTACGACCAGGCGCTGGAAATCACCAAGAAGAACATCGGCGAGGCAGTCGAGCGGATGAAAGCGTTGGGGTTCAGCGAAGTCAAAGCGGTTGATCTCCAGGGCTCGCCCGGTCCGGAACTGCAAGACTACGCCGAGCAGATCGGTGCCAGCCTGATTGCGCTGGGCTCGCGGGGGCTGTCTGCCGTAGAGAGTTTCCTTCTCGGCTCGGTCTCGCGCCGGCTGCTGAACCACGCTCACTGCGATGTTCTGGTGGCGCGTCCGCTCAAACCAAAAACCCTCGACGAGACACTGGAGGTCTTGCAAGCCCAGCCAAAGCTGAACGTACTGATCGGGGTCGATGGCTCTGAAGGTTCGCAGAAAGCAGTGGACTGGCTGGCGCAGAACGGGAAGGGTGCTTTTCGTCAGGTGGTGGCAGCGTGTGTGGGTGCGGTTTACAGTGTTGTTCCTGGCCTTGACCCCTCGGAATACCCTGAGATGTTCGAGGCGAACGCCAAGGAGATGGAGCGGATTGCCGCTGCGGCGCTAGAGCAGGTGGGCGAGACGGGCGAGCAGGCGTTCCCCGATACCACTCAGGGGCGGGTAGTCGAGACCCTGATGGACGTGGCTGAGAAGACGGGCACCGACCTAATTGTGCTGGGTGCGAGCCGCCATGGTGTGCTGCAGCGATTCTTCATCGGAAGCGTGAGTTTCGAGGTGGCAAACGGCGCCCCTTGCTCGGTGTACATCAAGCGCCCGAGCTAACGGTATGACGGCAGCAACCGGTGTTTTTGGGGGTGCCAGCAGAATGGTTGCGTTCTGCTTTCGCGAAAATTTGAACCTGCTGCGGGACTTTTTTCGGATTTTCTTCTGAATATGCGTTACCAACCAGAAATTTTGTGTATCATAAGT
>JBKBWO010000078.1:0-2001 GCA_046314495.1 Fimbriimonadaceae bacterium | reverse complement strand
TACCCCGACTACGCGGTCGACTTCTTTACGGACGCCGCCATGCAGCAGCGAAAGACAGGAACCTTCGTCGAGCGAGACTTCATCCAGATCCCCACCTTCGAACGCGAGACCGGCGCATTCGTCTACGCCGTGCCGAAAGGACACGAGCCAAACCAAGAGGACAAACGGTTGCGGGAGATCACCGAGCCCGTATTGGAGTACTACCGGTACCTCCGCCCAAAGTACATCGGCGACGAGCTCCCTGGGGTCATCGAACTCATCCGAGACTGGATGGACGACGGCACCGGCAACTGCTCTCCGGAAACCGCCTTGCGAAAAGCAAACGCCTGGCACCGAGAGCGAACTCCCGCGCCACTTGCTCCGGGCAGAGGCTAAGAATCAACCCGAGTCGTTGCTGACGATATAGGGAATCAAAGTCTTGAACTGGATCGCTTCTGAAAGGTCTTCATAATCTTTCGTTATCGGCTTTCGAACGAACGCCTCCATGCTGCGCACCAGTAGAGCAAGCACTTCACTAGCGCAAAACACCACTGTCTCCCCCGCTCCTCGCGGGGTGAACAGGTAAACGAACACGTCTGGACTGCTCTGAGTATCAAGCGTTTCCAGCCCTGCCTTCAATTGGTGCCAATCGTTGACGTTGAGCTCAGGAACAGCGATCAGCAGTTCAGTCCAGCTGTCAGGCGGGTTTCGGGTGTCGGTCATGTCTAGTTCCGTGCCCCACCCCTTTGCTTCAGGCACTGGGTTCCAGAAGTTGAAATCTTTGTCTCGCTCCCAAACGAGCAGATCGCGCCCTACCATTTCCGTCAGGAACCGCACTCTGGATGATTTTCGCCTCAGCAACCCGCACTCCAGCTTGCAGCAGCCTGTGGGTCTGGTCCAAATCGCCGGGTTCTGTTCTCTCGGCAGATACCGCTCGCCGGTGAGTGCCGCCAGCAACGAAGGCTGCCGCGAAATCCAGTCGAACCCTCGGTAGATCGCCGCCTCGATCTGACCGGCGAAAAACTTCGATTCGCTGCTCTCTTCTTCTGGTGCCATTTGCTCGTCGACCCTCGTCGCACTTAGCTCCTACAAAAATCTACCTGCCGCCACTACACCAACAGGACCCTTCACAGTCTCTTAACAATCCAGCCCCAAAAATTCGGCCATGCTATAGCATCATGCCAATTCGCTGCAAGTTGCTCAGCATGCTCGCGCTGCTCGCCGTAGCCGCGCTAGCCGCCGCCCACCCCAAGCTCAGCTCGGGCCCCATGATCGCCTATGCCGAGATGACCGAAACCGCCATCTGGGTCCAGACCACAGAAGACGCCGAAGTGTCCCTCCGCTACTGGCCGATCCAGTCGGCTGCCGAATCCGCCACAATAGGGCCAGTCCGCACCAATGCAGCAAACGACCACATCGCGTTGCTTACAGTCACCGGCCTTCCGTTCGGCACCAAGTTCGGCTACGAAATCCGGATCGACAACCAGCCAGTTGAGTTCAACCATCCGCTGGAGTTCCAGACCCAGCCCCATTGGCGATGGGCGACCAACCCGCCGGTTCCACCGGAGTTCACCTTTGCGCTGGGCTCCTGCGCCTACATCAACGACACCCCCTTCGACCGGCCCGGCAGGCCCTACGGCGACGGAATGCAGATCTTCGAGAGCATCCACAAGCTGAGACCCGAGTTGATGCTATGGATGGGAGACAATGTCTATTTCCGCGAGGCGGACTGGCTGACCCCGAGCGCCATGCGCTACCGGTGGCGCCAGAACCGCGCACTGCCAGAGATGCAACCACTGCTCGCATCCACGGCGCACTACGCGATTTGGGACGATCACGACTACGGCCCCAACGACTCCGACTGGACTTTCAACCTGCGCCCAGACGCACTCCAGATCTTCCGCGAATACTTCCCTAGCCTTCAATCGGGTCTGCCCGATACCCCTGGGGTCTTCTTCCGCTTCGTGTGGGGAGATGTCGAGTTCTTCATGCTCGATAACCGCTACCACCGGACTCCCAACC
>JBKBWO010000077.1:0-2066 GCA_046314495.1 Fimbriimonadaceae bacterium | reverse complement strand
CGGGATGCCGCCGACAGGTGGGTCCACTCAGGGCGTCAATCGCGACGAACGCCCTCGATGCGTGCATAATTTAGGTGACTGTTGTCCAGAATGGTCAGCCACCATACGTCTTTGGTACCACAAACGCCTTTGGCGATTGGTCAGTGCAGGCCGTTGAAACACAGGAGTATGTCGGGTCCTACCACCAAGTCTGGTACGTTAATGGAGTTGAAGTGCCTCCTGCCAACCCAGATTCAACCTACTTGCCGTACGCGCCCCGCTTGCCGAGTTTCAACGTGTATTCGAATTCGCTACCGTCTGGCACCCCTCCAGTTCTTTCCTCGAATCAATTCAATTCTTGCGGTCGCCCACAGGCAACAGCCTTTTGGAGATGGACGCCGGTTGGCTACTATTCGAGTACCGCCTTTGGTAACTCCGTCGTCGCGACCGCAATCAGCAGGTGGAACAGCGCCCAAAATAAAGTGCCGATGCAGTACTCTTCGTCGGCGCTCGATATTTGGGTTTACGATGGTTCATTACCGGCGGGCACCTACGGGGCCACTTCACTTTACACGCAGGGATGCTCGCCATGCTACGGTTACCGTAACGAGTGCAACGGAACGTGCATGAATTCGAGCGCAATGTACTATTCCGATATTATCTTAAACGCTGCGGCAATAAACGCATTCAGTGTAGCAGCGGGTGCATCAGCTCAGAACGTGGCATCGTATATCGTCACGCATGAGCTCGGCCACGCGCTTCAACTTGATCATTCTCAACCCCTAATCAAGAGTGGTCGCTGTTCTGAAGTGGGCAGTGTTATGTACGAATCCGTGAATCCGGCGTTTTTCTGTGGAGTGATTTCTCCAACAAGTAGGGACGTGACAGCAATTAACTCGGCGTACCCCAGTAGTCCACCCTATTGTCCCCTTGGGCAGAATTACTGCGCCGGCAATACTTGTCCCTGAAGAAGCGACAGGGTGTTTCGAAGGCGGCTTTAAAAGAACAGGCGAAAGCAAGGAGAACTTCAATGTTGCGACGGTATACGGTTCTTGGATTTCTGATTCTGGCGGGTCAGAGTCTGACGTTCGGCCAAGCAAGTGCTCATAGACCGGGGTTTCCTCGCGAAGGGAAGAGCGTGCTCAAGCTCACGCCGGTCAACCCTGCGGATTCGCTAGAGCAGCTCGTAATCGGGGCGGACCTAATTATAGATGGCACTGTGAGCTCCATTCAACAACCGCTTAGCAGAAGCGTGTCTGCACGTCAGGTGATCGTGGAAACGCATGCTATTGTGTCGGTAAGTAGTGTCTTGAAGGGAAGTTTACCGAAACAGGTTAACAGCGTTCTGGTCGCCCAGATTGGCGGTCGCAGTGGAGGTTCGGAAACAGAAGTGGAGCGGGACGCATTGCTCGAGGCGGGATCTCGGTACATATTGTTCTTGCAAGGGGACGAGAACAGAGTGGAAGTTGTTAACAGTACAGGGCTGAAACGATTCGGCGTCGTTGGCATTTGGTCCGGCAAGGTGATGATACTCGACGGCAAGGTCCGGTTCTTGCCTAGCGTTTCCAAGGCCTTGGCAGAGTATAACGGATGGGATGTGTTCTCATTTAGTCAGAGGGTCAGAGATATGGTGACGGGAAAATACGTTCCACCGAGCGGCCAGCCCTTGTCCCCATTGCCCCCACATCCCGGACCGCCAGCAGCCCGTGGGCAATAGGGTAAGGTTCCTTGAGTGTCGGCTACACAGCGCGGCGTAGCCGCAACCAAACACTGACGGCGTTTCCGATCTCGTAGGATATTGGTTTTCCACGACCATCCATCCGAGGAGAAACAGAAACGCCATGCATGAGTTTATCGCGAAACATGAGCACAAGATCACCGGAACCCTTTCCGGTTTTGACCGGCTGGTTTTTCGAGGGACACTGCGTTCGATTGCGCACGACGAGGGGATGAAGCGCTACCTCTGGGCGAACCAGGTATTGCTGAAGGATTTCGGCTCACACGTGGAGCGGGTGAGCCGGCGGCTGAAGGAAGCCTCGCTGGCGGAGGCGGAAGCCTTGGGGCGGCCCGTGAAGTATCTGGCCTCC
>JBKBWO010000076.1:0-2070 GCA_046314495.1 Fimbriimonadaceae bacterium | reverse complement strand
ATGTACTTGACACCGCTTCATCCTGGCGAATTGAGCGGCAGTTAGCTGCAAGATCCGAACCTCCCCACCGGAAGGCAGAACGGCTTCAACGGCAGCCGCATGTTTATCCGCCGCCTCCCAAGTCGCGCAGGCTCTCGCATAGATAGAGAACTGGAGCATTACAAACCCTTGCTTGATCAGCTGGTTTCTGAACTGGGTGTAAATGCGGCGCTCTACTTTCGTTTGCGTCGGCAGGTCGAACATCACCATCACCCACATGGCCCGGAACCCTCCAAAAATTACACGCTTGGAAGCAGAAGCTTCCTGCTCTCCCCAAATAGGCATGATCGAAAACTGGAGCAGTACCCTTCCAGGGCACTGTCCAAAGTCCACCGTTCCTTCTGAAACGAAATCTCGCACCTCAGTATCTGTAGCAATTCCCGTTTGATCATCGGTGTCAAGTACATTGTATCGTCGCAGACCCTCGGAAGCAAAAAGTACACCATTCGGTCGACCAGAACCCTCAGCGGTTCAAGCAAATCATCCACCAGCGCAAAGGCGTTCTCTCGGTGCCTGTGCTGGATGCCGAAGGTTGGATGAAGCCCGGTCGCCGCCAGGCAGCGCGCAACCATCGCCCGAAGAATGGCATAGCCATAGTTCAGCATTGCATTCACCAGGAGCTCGCGAGACGGGTCGGTGTCGTACAGCTCCACCCGCGGACCGCGCATCCGCACGAAACTGGAACCAAAGAGTGCCGGAAAGTACACGGCGGCAGCGGCTCCCTCTCGGTTGTCGACATCGCCACTTCTCACCGAAGACGCCATCCTGATCAACCCGAAATCGTAGTCGAATCGCTCTTGCAAGAACCGCGCCTGGCTCATGATCTTCTCCTGAACGATTTGCTGCCAAAGCCGCTTCTTCGTGGGAAGAGAAACCTGGACCTGCTTCCTCAGGATGTCGGGCATGAGCCCGTGTGCCTGGTAGGGAAACAAGTACCCACAGGGCAAGTGTTTTTCATCGCAGACGATCAGCACCACCCCGCTTGAGCTGAGCTTGGCAAGAACTTTCTCGGTCACCTGGATCGCTGCTTGGTCGAGCACGATGATCGAGAGGTCTTCGATGGGCACCCGCTTGACTCCGGCATCGGTTTCAAATTCCAGCAGACCGCTCGATAGTCGGAGCGACGTGGACTGCTCTATGACGATTGATCGCTTCATTGGGCGCTTTCGCGATAAGCGATACGTCCAAGAGGGTCTTGAATGATGCGGAATGCCAGTTGACGCATAGACTTTTCCGACACGCTGTTTATCAGAAGATATGGGTTATCGAGGTTGATCTTCCCAAGTTGAGTGGATGCGAAGGGCTGCCAGATGGTGATATAAGGAATTCCTTCCTTATGCGTCGTAGAAATCTTCGAGACAACGCCCACTGATCCATCCTCGAGTTCGATTGTGTCTCTTGGGCAAATGCTCATCACAAATTTCCAGCCTGGTTGGATGCTCTCTTTGCAAATCACCGGTTCGCCCTTGTCCTTCCTTCGCTTAGCTTCAATCGTCGGTACGACCTCTGCGTATCGCTCATAGACACCCTTGCTATTCGGCTCAAGACTTTCGAAGATCACGACATGGTGATTGCTTTGAAGCTCATAGACCTGTGCGGGTCTCCCGAGATCGTCATAGCGCACGATCTTATTGCCAACGACTTTCCAGCTTCTGGGCTTGCCAGTTGGAAAGTCCGCGGGATCGAACTTAACGGGCTGTTGGTTATGCAACTGCCCCTTGACTTTTCGGTTAGGGCGGTGAACGATGCGGGCAGCTTCGATTGCCTCCGCGACTTTGGCACGAAGCATCGGGTCGGGCAACATCTGCGCTTGTTTTTCGTTTCTTTCTTCTCGATCCCAATGAATGGAAGAGTCGTCCTTTTGCTGGAAGTAGCGGGTGAGCGCCTGCAGCGTTCGCATGTCGGTAAGTGCCACGACAATCGCATCCAGCGCGTGGTGCTTGTAGTTCGAACGTGCCTTAGGAGCCTCCTTAATGTCAGGGTCGTCTGCGCCAGCTGCAATCGCCTCTTCCATTGACTTCTTGTGCTCAT
>JBKBWO010000075.1:0-2111 GCA_046314495.1 Fimbriimonadaceae bacterium | reverse complement strand
ACCTCCGGGTCGGGGATGGGTGCCGGCGCGGCCCCGCCGGAGTCGGCAGCTCCTCCGCTCCGGGTCGAGTAGGCACGGCAGGTTGCCCCGCCGCGCCTCTCACAGAACCGGACTTGCGGGCCTCGCATCCGGCTCTTTGGATCGATCTCTCACCATGCCAACCTGAGTTGGCTGGGGACTTGCGGAGGAGGATTGGCCCCGCGCCAACGGTCGTACAGCGAACCGATTTGGCCGTGGAACCAAGCATTGGGGTATGCCTTGGTCATTCCCCTGCGGTTGCTGCGAGACCAGATGCCCCGCCTGTAGTAGGCGACTCCGGCAGCTTGCCCGGAACTGACACCTCGTCTCACCAAGTGCCGGTAAAGAAAGCGGGGCCGCTTCTTCTGGCAGATCACGATAGCCCGCAACCTACGGCGTGCATGCGCGTCATACCGTCGGAATTCGTCCGCTCCTGCTTGGGTACAAATCCGGAAGTACCCGATCCACCCCTGAAAGTACCGATTCAGTTTATCCATGCAGACCCGTAGCGAACTCCCCCATCGTCTTGGAGTCATCTCCAAAATCTTGGCGGTAAGCTTCACCTTCGTCTTAGCTGACATCAGCACTTCGACGTTCGGGCTGCTGCTGGCCGTTCCAAACCGAAATCCCAGGAAATGAACCTTGTCCGGTTGAGTCACGGAACTCTTCGCCTCGTTGATCTGGAGCCGCAAGCGGTTCTCCAAATACCGGCGCGTCGAGACCATCACTCTTTCTCCGGCTCGCTGGCTCCGCACGAAGATATTGCAATCATCGGCGTATCTCACGAATCGGAGTCCACGGCGCTCCAGTTCCCAATCCCATTCGTCTAGGACGATGTTGGACAGCAATGGAGATAGCGGGCCGCCCTGCGGCGTGCCCTCTTCCGTGGAAACCTTTGTACCGTCCGGCAACACCACCTTCGCTGTTAGCATCTGCCGCACCAGGTTTAGAACCCCGGAGTCGTGCACCTGTTGCCCCAAACGGGCGAGCAAGCGTTGATGATGGACGCGATCAAAAAATTTCGACAGGTCCAAATCCACGACGACCTGATATCCCTCTCCCAAATACTGCTTCGCCTCGGCGATGGCAGTGTGAGCGCCCCGGTTGGCGCGGAATCCATGACTGCTGCGATGGAATAACGGCTCGAAGATCGGCTCAAGCACTTGGAGCACGGCCTGTTGAACCCACCGATCCACCACATTCGGAATACCTAGGCCGCGCTCGCCTCCTCCCGGCTTGGGGATCCATACCCGCCGGATATCGCCCGGTTGATACGTTCCTTCGAGAAGAGACTTCTGCAACTCAGGTAGCAAAGCCGGTGCCTGTTCGGCAACCTGCTCCACACTCCGCCCGTCGATTCCGGGCGCTCCCTTGTTTCGCAACACACTCAGCAACGCCCGCGCCAGATTACTGGCCGACGCCACTGACTCCAACAACCGTCTTGTGACGGTCGTGCAAGTGGCAGGTCCCATCCGGCCGTTGCCCTTCGCTGTATGCACCAAGAAACGCTTTCCACTGGACTCGTCCTGTGAATCGCGAATCTTGTCCCCTTGCGGGCTGTCGGCGAACACGAAGCTCAACTGCCGAGGTTCTGCGCTTTTCAATCCATCTCCCCCTTCGCTCCACTGGCTTTCACCAGCTTCATCGCTACTACGAGAAGATCCGACTTCTCCTTGGGCTTTGGGCAGTCGTTGTTGATTCCTTCCGCCCTACCACTCTCGCGGACCCAAAGAGATCTCTTGGAGTAAGAATGATCAATGTCCTGCCGCCCCCGTCCCCAATACCGTTCTGATAACGGTTGAATATCGGGCGTCACGTTTCCGAGCACGCTTGCCTCCATCAGACCGGCCTTACGGGGATTCATTCGCATTCGGTGCTGCAGTTCGCCTCCGGCTTCTTCCCCACGCGCTCTCACGATGCCGCGCAGTTGCCCTTGGCTCACAGTTGCCTTCAACGGGCCCTGTAGGGGACTCGCACCCCCAATCGATCATCCATGTCCAACACACTCGGGCTCGCTTCGCTCGCCCTCCCCACGCTGCGGAGCTGCCGACTCCGGCGGGGCCGCGCCGGCACCCATCCCCGACCCGGAGGTC
>JBKBWO010000074.1:0-2245 GCA_046314495.1 Fimbriimonadaceae bacterium | reverse complement strand
GTCCACAGGAACATCACCAACGACTGCAGTGCCAATCACATCACCGATGGCATCTCGGTACCAGATCGCCACCTGTCGGGTGACGTCGTTGTACCAAAGAATGTCGGAAACACCGTCTCCGTTAAGGTCGGTGAAGGCGTTCACAATCCAGTCGAAAGTAGGAGGCGCTCCGCCGGTGCCCGCCGGGGCCGGAGCTCCATCAGAACTGAGCGTCCAGAAAGCGACCAGACCCGGGATACCAAAGTTCGGATCCGTGTTCTGCCAAACCAGGTCGTCGGTTGTATCGTTATCGAACGGACCAATGGCGCGCACCTGCCAGTTTGCAGGGGCGACATCGATGACCACCGTCGGAAGCACGACGGTTCCATTGTCAGTTCTCCAACCAACCATAAGCCGAGGGAGCGGACCAGAGTTCGGTCCTTCCCAGAAGATCGTTCCGCCAAGCGACGGTGCCGCACCAGGAACCGCGATTCCATTGATGCCGCTGATGCTTCCGGTAATCAGGCCTTGGCCATCCGGCGTGAAGCGAACAACACGGGTTAGCGGAACACCAGGGAAGTTGCCGACTGGCGAACCATCAACCGCACTGCGGATTGTGATACCAACGCCACCCGCTGCCGTTACGACACTCGAGCTGTCCGGAGAGATGTCGACGAAGCTGTACCGTCGGCCTTGATCAAATTCGGCACCGAGTTGCACAGGCGCTGCATTCATGTCATTGGGGTTCCATCTCAGGAGCCTATCCAGCTGACGGGAAACCACGAAGGATCCGTTGGGTGCCCAAGCGACCCAGTCGGTCGATTCGTCCAAGTGCGGAGAAGAGCCTGCCAGGGTCAATGTCGATGCAGTGACATTGTAGATGTGAACCTTGTTGTCATTGTCGCCGGCAGTTCCAACGACCAATCGAGTGCCATCGGGCGAGAACCGCACGTTCGTTACGGAGTTGCCGGGCAGAGGATCGCTGACGCTGAAGATTGCTCCAGAAGCGATATCCCAGACAGTGACCGAGCGATCAGTATAGTTCGACATAGCCAAACGAGCTCCGTCAGCTGTGACATCGATTCCACCCTGGTAGGAAGTTGTGGTTCCACCTGCGACAGTCGGCACAAAGGGAGTTCCAGCACTGGCGCCAGTTGCGATGTTGAACCGCGTGACCCGCGATGTTCCACCAGAGTTCGAGCGGCAATAGAAGAAACAAACTTCGGGGTCGGTTCCGAAAGCGAAGTCATTCACACGCTCTTGACCGGCGCCACCAGCAATAGTGCGCTCGATGGTTCCAGTTGCTGCTGTGTAGACGGTGACCGTAAAGTTTCCGATAGCAGGTGCCGCTACGATCCGTAAAAGATCAGGTGAAACGATCATTGACCTAGCATCATTGAAAGTCGTTGTGTTCTCTGCAATGACGTTTTCGCTGACGTCGTCGACAGTCCAGTTAGCAACCGACGTATTCGAGCGAGTTGCCACAACCTTGTTGGAGGCCGAAGCGTAAGCAATCCAGTTGACGTTTGCGGAGGAACTGTACGTGTTCACAAACATCTGGGTAACCGCATTCCATTCTTGGAGTTGGTTGGAAGCTCTAATGAAGAACGTCTCGTTGTTTGACCTAAACGCTGCGTTCCTTACACCTGAGAGACCGGTAACGCTATCTCCAGTTTGAGCTATAGAATCACCTGGATATACGGCGAAGCCAGTGGGAGCCGTGACAACGATTTTGCTGTTATCGGGCGACCAGCTGATGGAAGCCTCGGCGGTTGTGGCAAATGTGGGAACAGGGTTGTTGTGCTCTAACGTGGGAGCACCTGGCGAAGCGACAGTAAAGACCGCGCTTCGAGGCGTATCCCCAGCTGCGTAAACAACTGCGAACTGAGTGCCAAAGCTGTTGAATGCAATGTCGGCGACTTGCCGGTCGATGCCTTCACTGTACTCCGTGAAGTTGTCCCAGTCCCAAACTCCAGCACCGTTGTCTGAATAGACCCGAACCCTGCGAGAGTTTGTATTGTTCGCGATCGCGAGTCTTTGAGGACCCGATGCGTTTGTGCTGAAACGGACAACGTTGATCGGACCGGTCCCTGCTGAGGGAAGCAGAGCGACTCGGGTACCCGTTGCCATACTAAACACCTGAGCACCACCATTTGCTGCCGTTGTACCAGCTGCTACATAGTCTCCATCTCGACTCAACGCGAGAGCCTGCGGTTGCGCCGGCATTCCGAACGAGGCGACAAACGATCCGTTGTCGACTCTTCGC
>JBKBWO010000073.1:0-2387 GCA_046314495.1 Fimbriimonadaceae bacterium | reverse complement strand
CCCGACGCTCCGGTTTCGTAATCGCCAAGGAGGTTCGCTTCGCTGGCCACACCTAACGGGCTCAAAACCAAATAAGCAAAATTAGGCCTTGCGATTGATTCGCTGCTCACGTCGTCGGGCCCATAGTGGGTCTCAGCGCTACTGAGCGTGACCGCAGGAGCCGCAGCCGCCGCCAGTCGCTCCGCCCGATTCAGCGGTTTGGAAGCTGGAGCCGCAACCGCAGGAACCTGTGGCGTTCGGGTTGTTGATCTTGAACCCGCCGCCCAGCACGTCTTCCACAAAATCGACCTCAGAGCCGTCCATATACTGCAAGCTCAGCGAATCGACATAGATCTTGATGCCGTCGTGGTCGAAAATCTGGTCTTCCTCTTCCGGATCGGATTGCTCCAGCGCCATTCCGTACGACAGGCCAGAACAGCCTCCGCCGGCTACCCAAACGCGAAGCGCCTTCGCGCCCTGCTCTTGGGACATGAAATCCTTCAATTCCGTTGCTGCTCGCTCTGATAGGGTAATCGCCACTGTAAATCGTAACTCCTGACCGTTCGGTCCGGTATAAGTATATACGCGTGAACAGCGGACCCGTTCGCTGAAGTTACCGCCTGCCCAAACCAGAGATGCCCTACGTCGTAACTGAACCCTGCATCGGTGTCAAAGATAAATCTTGCATGACGGTCTGCCCCGTTGACTGCATATATGAAGGGGAAGACATGGTCTACATCAACCCGGACGAATGCATCGACTGTGGACTTTGTGAGCCAGAGTGCCCCGTGACCGCTATTTTTGTGGATACCGACGTGCCTGCCAAATGGGCCGACTATATCGAAAAGAACGAGGTCGAGGGAAAAAAACTTTCCGAAGGCGCATAGTTTCTTGCGTCTTAACGAAACCTTAACGGAAATGCTCTATCTTATGTGCGTCCAAGAGCACTAAAATGAAAAAAGCCTTTACGCTCATCGAACTGCTGGTGGTTATCGCGATCATCGCGATCCTCGCAGCCATCTTGTTCCCAGTCTTCGCGCAGGCGCGCACTGCCGCCCTCAAGACCGCCGACCTAAGCAACGCCAAGCAGCTGGGCATCGCACTCCAGCTCTACATTGATGGCAACGACAACGTCTATCCGCCGGCGAACAATCGAATTCCGTTCCCTGGAACGAACTCGCGAATTGAGCAGCACTGGTCCTTCATGATGGAGCCGTATGCGAAAAGCAAGGCGACTTTTGTCAGCCCCGCCGACCCATTCGGTGGTTGGGCACCCACCTGCTGGAACGCGGCCACAAACAACGAAGGCGCGGGAGTACCCTCGTTCCAATATTCAGGATGCTCGCTGGCGGGCTACGCCGCTGGGACGTTTACGCTGCAGGTCCCCCGCGTCAGCTACACCGCGAACCAGCTTCTGTTGCCGAGAAAGCGTCAAGAGAGTGACACATCGAACGTTGTCCCCCAAGGTGCACTCGAATCTCCGTCTGGCACGATCGCCATCACAGCGATTACCAACTCGCGCAACTGCATGAGAAGAGAAGTGAACGGTGAGTTCCGAACCTACCGACCGGGTATTGCCGTAACCCTCCGAAACCAAGGAATCAGTAGCTTTAGTGGTGCCCCGGCCCCGAATCAGACCCCGCTCGAGGCGATCTCGATGCAAAACGCCCAGAACGTGTTTGCCTGCGACTCGGTCACTGACGCGAACATTAACTCGATTCCTGATTACACCCTCCGCTACATCAACAGCGGTCGGTTCAGCGGCGGAAACAACCACGTCTTCGCCGATACCAGCGCGCGATTCGTAAATGTGATGCAGTCACTCGACCCCAACAAGTTCTTGTGGGGCAAGAGGGCGTACTCGCTTGGCGGCGGACCAATTGTCCACCCCGTAACCAAAGAGCCACTTCGCTAAAGAGCCTTCCTCTGAGGGCACCCAAGCCTCCCGTCTGGGCCCATTGCCCGGCGGGAGGCTCTTTCATGGCCAAAGGTCCTACAATCCACGACAATCGTCCGGGCCTGATTGTGACCCGCATTTGATGCCAACTGACCAAAGAAAATGTCCTGAAACTCGATGGAGTGAGTTAGGATTCCAGAAAAACTGTAGACCGGCAGATGACCCGCTTGGTTGCATGCAGTCAGGCGATACCTGCTGGTGGCTGGAGCGCGAAGACGCGCGATGCGACTAGGGACCGACGAGCCAGTGCACCGATCAAGTTCTAACGTCGTGGCACGGCGATACATTCATTTCGCCTTGTGTTCCGACTTCCGGGCAGCAATGTATTTGCGATAGGAGTTACGTGATTTCTCAATCGCCAGAGTACATTGACTACCTTACTTGCTATTGAGGCAAATCACGAAAATTGAAGGAGAAATGATGATAGATCACTCAGCAGACAGACGAAACC
>JBKBWO010000072.1:0-2405 GCA_046314495.1 Fimbriimonadaceae bacterium | reverse complement strand
GCGGACGCTGTTTCGACAACATTTTTATTGAACGGCTGTGGCGATCGTTGAAGTACGAAGAAGTGTACTTGCGGGACTACGCGCTGGTGCCGGAGGCGCGAACGGGCATCGGCGACTGGTTCCGGTTCTACAACCATGAGCGTCCGCATCAGAGCTTGGGTTACCGGACGCCGGCAAGTCTCTATCTCACGTGAAAGTCGGCAGACCCTAAGGAAGAGTCATTGGAGAACATGGGGGCTCTGCCCCCAAACCCCCGAGGTTTAACGCTTTGTGGCCGGAATGGCCTGGATTACAATTAATGCACTTGAGCGGAGGATAGGGCAACGCAGAGGTGCGACCCGAGCGCCGACTCAAGCGCTGGAATGATGGGGCAGCTCCGGCTGCCCCGCAACAACAGACCCGCCGATCCCCAGTTAAGCTTATTGCGGGCGAAAAATGGTCTTGACAACCGGACCCACTTTAACCCATTAATTCCGAGCCCCGATATAGATTGGGATTATACGATGAATCTGACCGCCGTCCCGGGATACCAGCCGTACGTAACGGTCCAGTATACCCATGACTGTTTCCCTAGCCACGAAGTCTGGATTAAGGACCAGCAACTGATACACGGCCACCCGGCAGGTCCGCCTACTTTCAGTAACATTCTTTCCTGCTTGCTCGGCTTTGGGCCGATCACAGGACAACAGACATCACCGATATACTGAATGAGCCGAGGAGGCGCAGTTGAGATTCTTAAGATTACTTGGCATCGCCACTGTCGTTTCTGGCATGACGGGACCGCTGGTTGCCGAGGACTGGAAGCTATTGTTTGAGGAGTTGGTAAGCACTGATCAACAGGTGAGTGCCCGCGCCAGGGAGCGATCTTTTCAAACGATCATTCCGCGCCTTCATGCCATGGAAGCAACGGCACTGGATGGAGAGGTGCAGCAGATAGTCCAACTCCTCGGCGACCCGCGCGACGGAATCCGCCTGCAAGCCTCAGCGGTGATCGCTGGACTCGCAATGGTCCGATCTGACGGCGCTACTGTGTTGCAGTCGGCAATTCCCGTTGTCTTCGACCGGTTCAACGACCCGTCGAAGCGCGTTCGGGATAATGCGGTTATTGCAATAATCAACCTTCGCCCGACACCACCACCCAGCGCGATCGCGCCCTTAAAGCAGCTACTCAATGACCCCGAGGTCCGCATGGTCGGCGGAGGCGCCCTCGGACTGATGCGCGTTCCGGTCGCTTTTCCAGATGCGGAAGAAGCAGTGCGAGAGTTTTTGAGGCGTGAGAAGCGCCCCGATCGGCTTCTGCTGGCGATTTACGCTATTGGCGAAGCACGCAGAGCGGACGCAAGCACTATCGCTTCTGTGAGCCAATATCTCCGTTATCGGGACGAGCGAATCGCAATCGCTGCGGCGCTGACGCTTGAGAAACTCGGACCGCAGGCTATTGGAGCTCTCCCCGATCTTCAAGCCATCATCGTGGAACCCAGCGTGCCAGAGGAAGTGCGTGCGATCGCGGAGCGCGCCTTTAATGCGATTTCGAGGCAACGTTAAGAGCATCACTCGCACGCTGGCGATTATAGCGCTTCTGCTTAGCGTACTAATATCCTGCCGACAGCACCGCGTTGTGACAATTACGATGACTTGGGAGGAATCGATCGAGGAACGCAACCCGATGTACCCGGACGTTGAAGCGGTCGTGCTTCAGCACGAACACGTGGACTGCTACCTAGTCATTCGCCAGCCTGGTCTACTTACGCATCTGAAGGAATCAGAACGCAGAGAGATTCCTGTCGAATTTGTGTTGGTGAGCGGGATTGGGGGGTGGCGCACCGGCTTGGCATGGTACTCGATTAGCCGGATCGATACCATTCCGCATCGCGCGCATGCGGCGGGTGGGCATGGCGGCTGCCGAGGTATCGAATCCCAAGACCCCTTTCGAGAGTTTTATTCGCGCTAATGAAGAGCTCGGAAATCCTGGCGGTTAGGGCCAGAGTAAGGTGCTGGAATGAGCAGACTATTTCTCCGAGATCGTGAAATCGGTAACGTGCTGACTGCGTCTGCTTTCGGACGGAATCTAGCGCTCGATAACGTGCTCTCGCTTTGGATACAGAACGCCTTCCAGGTCGATATTCGATGCAGGATTCACAGGTCCGGTTCGGTGTTTCCGGCCTTCAATCGGAAATCTAGGTGAAATCCGATGTGTTTCGGTCGGAGTGCCCCTCATCTTGGGCATCTGGCTGGCAGGCATATGAGTGATCAGGGGCTCGGTCTGCCTGCTCGATTTTTTCACCGGATGTTCACCCCAATGACGCACCACGATTCTCGGCACAAGCTCAAGCATTAACAGGATTTGCGGCGGACGGGGAGTTTCTTGCGCGTGACTACAGGGGTGTCGGTGTGGGGTAGGGCGG
>JBKBWO010000071.1:0-2443 GCA_046314495.1 Fimbriimonadaceae bacterium | reverse complement strand
AACCGGCCCTCGTGGTAATGGACCGGAGCCATTACACCCCCTCCGTATCGAACATCAGGCGGAAGAAGTCCTCCTCGATCAGGCGCACCTTCCAGGTGTCATCCGGGGCCTTGAGGTTTTCCAGGTTGTTGTCGCCGTTGACGTAGATCAGGTCGAATTCGCTGTCCTTGCTGGAGTAGCCCTGCTTGTGGAACCACTCGTCCAGCACCAGGTTGTCGCGCTCGATGCCTTCCGGATCCTCCCCGCCCGGGCGCTTGCGCCAGATGACGAGCGTGCGGCGGCCGTCCGGCGTGGTGCCGGTGACGGTGCGGAACCACCACGGGCCGTCCGGGTCCTCCTTCAGGCGGCCGTCCAGCAGCAGCCGGCGCGGGGCATCGGCCGGCAGGTCCGGATCGGCGTCGCGGCGGAACGCGGCGCTGTAGGTGCGCGGCGCGGCGATGTGGTCCACCTTCAGGCCGATCAGCCAGTTGAAGGTCTCCAGCAGGTCGACATTCACCTCGCGGGACTCGTCCGAACCCGGGCGCTTGACCTTCAGCTTGTAGGCCGTGGGGTCCATGAAGGCGGACACGTTCAGCAGCGACTGGCTGCCGCGCGTTTCCACGTCCAGCATGTAGCGCAGCAGGTACTGCTCCCGGAAGCCGTCCGCCCCCTGGGCCTGCGGGCTGTCGAGCAGGCTCTGCTGCGCTTCGGTGCGTCGCAGTTCCAGGTTGTTCAGCGTGTCCTCGTAGGATTCGAGGCGGATCACCTTCATGATTCGGGGGCTGCGTTCGGCTTCTTCGGCTGTGGCGAAACGCTTGGGCTTACTGTTCTTCCACTCTGGCGTGTACGCGACCTTCTTCAAGCGTGGAACGAGCACCGTGTCGAAGTAGTCCCCTTGCTCCACGAGGATGAACTTCCTCTTGCCATTGTCCGCGTGATTCAGCGCTATGACTGCGTGTCCGGTCGTCCCCGATCCTGCGAAGTAGTCGAGTACGATCGCTTCTTCATCACACCAATATCGCAAGCAGTCGACGACCAAATGAAGTGATTTGGGGTAGCTGAAACGCTGCTCACCAAGGATGTCGATGAGGAGCTTCGTTCCATAGGTCGTCGCCGAGTACTTGGAATCGGTCCAATGCGTCTTCGGTTTCTTTCCCTCGGGCATTCTCGTCTTTTTGACGATCTCTAGCCTTCCCGCTTTCTCGAGAACGCCTATCTCTCCTGCGGCAATCTCTCTGCGAGCCCCCTCTGGGTTGACACGCCAGATCCGTCGTTCACCCTGCGGGTCGATAGGCCATACCTCCTCCCAGCCTTCCACGCGGTCGACGCTGACTTCCTTGGTCTGTGGGTTCACGTAAAGGGGGTACCACTGTCCTGGCCTGTCGGTGGGTCGCGAATTGCCGCCCCTACGACGCAGGTTGTCCCAGAGGAATGCGCCCTTGTCGTCTCGACCTGTATAAATAGCCTTCTCTTCTTCGGTGAGATCCCTCGTGAGCATTGTCATATGCTCGATATCCCGAGCATAGACGTGACAATAATCGTGGCTCAACGCAGGCGTGTTCGGTCGCAGGTTCTGGCCTGCTGGGTTGACTTCCACAGCAATGGTCGCAACTCGATTCTCCTGACCAAAGATGTCGTCGAGAATGATGCGAAGGCGTGCGGTCTCTGTATCGTCAATCGCGCATTCGAGAACTCCTCCGGCGTCGAGGAGCCGTAGGCTCGCGGCGACGCGATCACAGATCATCGTCATCCATGAGGAGTGGCGATATTGATTCTTGTAGACGAACGTGTTCTCGCTCGTGTTGTACGGTGGGTCGATGTAGATGCAACTTACCTGCTCGCGATATCTCGGCTGTACTAACGAAATGGCTTGGAAGTTTTCGCTTGAAATGAGCGTTCCGTCGATCTGGGCGTCGACCTCCGATATGTGTTCTAGGAATCGGTTCGTGAAGTGGTAATCAAAATGTCTGGTGTCGGCGACCAGCGTCGGATGTGCCTTTAGGAATTCCACCGTCAGCGGCACGCTGTATCCCGGCTTCGTCAGGTCGCCCTTGATCTCATCAATTGCGCACAGCCGCACCCATTCCTCACGCTGCGCATCGTTCGCAGCGATCTCCGGATAGAACTCCTCCGGAATCACGCCCAGCCGGATGCAGTAGCTGGTCTCGACGACGAACTTCTTCTTTAGCCACAGCTTCTTCTGGAAGTCCTCCAGCTGCGCCAGGAAGTCGATGATCTTGTGCGCGATGCGGCGGATGACCTTGATCTTGGACAGGTACTGCTCGACGCGCGGCGCGGTTTCGCTTTCCACGTCGTCGAGGTGCATGACCTCGTTCTTGATGTAGAAGTCCAGTTCGCGCCGCAGGAAGCCGCCCAGGTCCTTGTGGATGAAATAGTCGAAGGTGTTGCGGGCGGTGTAGCGGTCCAGGTGCACGCGCAGTCGGGTGTTCTCCGAGGCCGTGCC
>JBKBWO010000070.1:0-2483 GCA_046314495.1 Fimbriimonadaceae bacterium | reverse complement strand
CGTGAATCAAACGTGCCCGCACATGCCAGAAGGTATTGAGGCGTTCAATGCTCTCCACCGATCATCTCTTGGCAGAGCGGCGGTGGTCGGTGTCTTCAACGGGTCGGCGCAGGAAGCGCGCAAGTACCAGTTGGAACAGGGAATTCGGTTCCGGTTGATCGCTGACCCAGATCTCAATCTCATCGACGCACTGGGAATTGTCCGGGCTTCAGAGTTTCAAGTGATTTACCAAGGAAAAGTTTTGGGCAAGTTCGAAGGTTTCGGACAGGGCACATTCGAAGCGGCGGTAGCCATGGCGGCCGACGCCACTAACCGTCCGAAGTGGCAGATCCCACCTGGAATGCCCGCCAGACCGCGCGCCGGCTGCGGCTTCTGAGCCGTTAACGAACGGAGCGAATGTAGCGGACGAAGAATCCGCTAATCGCAAAGCAAACGGCGCATGTGAGCAGCAGCCCCAGATATCCGGCCCAGGCGTACTGAGGAACCACGGTTCCATCAGAATCGGTGACGGTTCCGATAAACGCGAGAGTAAGGATCGAACCGGCGATGAGCGGCGAAAATGTTTGGGGCAACGTCATCGAGACGTGCCACACAGCCATGGCCTTCGCATTCTCATCCTGGTTGGGCAAAACATCCGACGCAAGCGCCCAGTCAACGCTGATGTACATTCCGTAACCGATTCCAAAGGCAACTCCCAGGATCAATGCAGCAGTTTCCACGTTGGCAAACGCCAGCAGAACGATCATAACGGTCATGATGGCGGTAGCTACGTAGATCAGCGGCTTTCTCCCAAAACGATCGCTGAGCGAGCCGCCGACGATGCCGGCAAATGCAGAACCGATGAGCACGGCTGCGGTGAACAAGGCGGCAATCTCACCAGGGTTGCTCGATCCGATAACGTCGCGAACGAAATTGACCAAGAATGGCTGAACCGCGTAGAACCCGAACATCATCAGGAATCGGGTGATCCAAACGATCGCAAAGTCTGGGTGCGCCTTAGGTGAAATCCAAAGCCCCTTAAGCCAGGCTTTTGGAGCCAAGGGCGCAACCCTGGCTTCCCACTTTGGTTCCTGAACGCCGAACCAGTAAATGGCAGCCCCAAGAATCTGCACTCCCAACAAGATCGCGAATAGGGTTAACGAACCCTCGTTATTCTCCTTTAGGATGAAGCCAGCAAGGACGGCGCCGCTCAGGGTTCCAATTGCGGTCATGATCGCCATAAACCCGCTTGCCTTTCCGCGTTGCTCCTTTGGAACCAGGTCGGGAATGATCCCCGAATAGGCACCAGTGGCGACGTTGTTGCCGACCTGTACGATAAAGAAGGCAGCAAAGTAGAACCAGAGCAGCCGCCAATCTGCTGCAAAATACATCGCGAGCAGGCCGGCCAGGCAAATGAGCGTCCCCCAAAGCACAAAGGGCTTTCTCCGACCAAGCGCACTGCGGCATCGGTCGCTGATCGGTCCGACGATGAGGGGCACAAGGGTAGCAGGGATTGCCCCAAGAGCGACAAGAAGCCCCATAACAATCGCTTGGTTTACGGGGGTCAGGTAGGTGACCTGAAGATTGAGAACAACAACGAGAAGCGCTCCCCAAAGGAAGTTGGTGGAGAACCAATAACTGCTGAGGAAGATGTGGGAGCGCGTTGTCAGCACGTTTCTGGCTTCGTTTGGATCAGCGGTTGTCTTGCCGGGAAAGATACTCGGCGGCATATTGCCACTCTTCCAGTCCGTCGATATCGAAGCCAAGGCGAGCGTCGGCGCCTAGTACTGCCTGACCCCGGCAATCAAGAGTGGACTCAATCTTGACCGAGATTTCTTGAAGACTTAGCCGGTTGGTCAGAAGCTTGATGATGAAAGGCGCACCGAGCAGCTTTGCCATCTTAAACTTGCTCTTGCGGGCCTGAAAAACCTGCTCGAGGTGTTGTTGGCTCCGGGTGAAGGCTGCTTCGTCAACAACGAAGACCCCGCCCAGGGTCACAGGGGACTCCTTCAGCTTCACAAACGTCGAGCGGGTGCCAGGAAAAGTTCGGTCGAAATCTGCTTGGGTTACCAGCGGGAGCGCAAACTCTGCATCGGGTTCTACTTCGGTCAGGAAGGCTTCAACGATCGAGGAGGTATTGAACGGAAGGTCCGAAGTTAGAACTACCGCCTTCTCGCTCTCGCCTTTCGAGATTAGCTTAAGCCCTTCGAGAATGTTCTCCGGGGCTGAACCAACGGAGGGCACCGCCTCGACTCCATCAACCTTTTTGGCATGCGCTTGAATGTCAGGGGGTCCTATGACAACAATGCGGCGCACACCCGGTAATTCGAGAGCTGTGGAAATCGCAGTATCAAGCAGGGTGCGATCGCCTAGGGGAATGAGAGCTTTGTACTCGATTCCGGTTGCTTGCTCCAGCGATTCCCCAGATGTTCCGGCTGCTGGGATGATAACGTCGATCGAGTTCATGGTTGGGCGGCGTAGCGGTGGAACGATTATGCACCGTA
>JBKBWO010000069.1:0-2594 GCA_046314495.1 Fimbriimonadaceae bacterium | reverse complement strand
CCTGCACTCCCTCCAACTGAGAAGTATCCGAAGGCGCTCCGGCTCTATCGGCGCGTTCTGCTTCACGAGCCCGACAACAAAGTTGCTCGAGAAAACAGGCAGATGATCGAAGACATCTACCGGTCGATGAATCGGCCTATCCCCACTTAGTACGAGATGGCAGGGCTGTCCTTTTCCCGCTTCATGCTGGTTTGGGCAGCTCTTCTCACCTTAATCAGCCTGATTCCCGCAATTTATGGGTTCGCGGTGCTGGGTCCATCTGCGTATCTCGGATTTCAGTACAACCTAGATGACCACTTGGTCTACTATGCGTGGGCAGACCAAGTCGACCAAGGTCGCCTCCTCTTTGAAAATCGATTCGCAGTCGATGCTCAGCCAGGGTTGACCTTCAATCTTTACTTCCTCGTTGCAGGGACCTTGGGTCTGATCTTGAGTGTGCCCATTGCGATGTTGGTGCTCAAGGCAGTGATGACTTTCCTGGCGGTGTTCACGCTTGGAAGGCTGATCGAGGTTCTTCCTGCCACACCCCAGGCAAAGAACTTGGGACTGGTTCTTGCCACTATCGGCGCCGGGCTGGGGTTTCTAGTCTGGAGGGTGTTCGGGGTGGAGCTTCAGCCAGGGGATGTGCCGCTATTCGGTGTTTTGGCATCGTCCAGAACCCCTGCCGACGTCTGGCAACCAGAAGTCTTCTTCTTTCCGTCAGTGCTGACAAACGGGCTCTTTGCGGCCGCCCTAACCCTAATTTTCATCACCTTTCGGTGCGTTCTGGATTGCCGCGAGAGTTGGAAGCCCGTTCTCCCTGGCGCAAGTGCCTTCGGTGTTCTCATGAACATCCATAGCTATGATGCACTGTTGGTCGTTCTGGTGCTGGTCGGCGTGCTTTGCGTCCTGGCGGGTGTGAAGGAACTTGAGCCGAAGTGGGTTCTTCGGACGGTGGTTATCTGTCTTGGCGCGGTTCCCGCTGCTCTTTGGTTTTTGGTGGTTTTGGCTCAAGATCCGGTCTTTCAGTCTCGCGCCGCGACAGAGACGTTTAGCCCCCTTATCGGTGTTTATCTGTGGGGCTTGCTTCCGCTGGTAGCTCTGGCCCTTGTCTGGAGTTTCACTAGATCCGAAGAATCCGCCTTTTCCCGGTTTCCGCTGATTCTGACGTGGGTAATTGGTCTGCTGTTGATGATCCTGGCTGGTAGTGCCACGGGATACCCGCTACCTACTTTCGCTGCGGTGATCTGGCTCGCCGCAGTTCTTGTCGCCCTGTACTATTCGAAACTCCGCAATGCTTCGGTGTCACTCATCGTTAGCTGGGCATCTGTGGGGCTAGCGAGTGTCTATCTTCCAGCGCTGTTCCAGCGAAAGCTTGCCATGGCTTTTGCGGTGCCCTGGGGGATCCTTGCTGGTTTGGGATTATTGGAACTGCTTGGTCGGTTGAGCGTCCCTGTTCGCAAGTATGCCATGGTGGGAGCCATTGCCCTGGTTTCACTTAGCTCCGTTCTTTGGCTCTTTCGGGAGGTCGCATTGATCGACGTGAATGTGAGCAACACGACGCTTCACTCAGTGGCGGTTCCGGAGAGTGTCCGAATGGCTCTAGAGACTCTTCGCGAGCAACCAGGACCTAAAGTCGCGATAGCCCCACCTGGTGTTGGTCTGGTTCACCCAGAGACTAGGGCATTCCAAGCCTTGGCATTACCGGATTTCAACCCACACTTGGCGGCGATCGGACGGGCTTACGCTTACGCTGGGCACTGGAGCGAGACCCCAAACTATGCCGAAAGACGGCAGGTTGCTCAAGAGATTTTCAGCATCCGGACGAGCGACCAGACCCGAGAATCAATTCTGAACTCGATGGCAGAAAGTGGGGACGTGTATCTCCTTGTACCAAAGTCAGGACCCTGGAACCAAGTCGACGGAATTCGGTTCGCCGACCTACGAACCCTCGGAGATGTTCTCTTCGAAGACGAAGAGTTCGCGCTCGTTCGCTACACGCCCTAAGGCCTTAGCCTGGGGAAGAGGTTGGAGCTGAAGTTGTTGTTGTTGCAGGAGGTGCTGCGCCTTCGTTGACTGCTGGAGCAGTAGATGGCGTTGACGTATCGGCAGTTCGTCCTTCAGCCGGAGTTTCCACTGGCGGAGTCGCCTTTGAGTTTCTGGCGATGATCTGCTTGCCTCCACGGTAATAACTTTGGCCTAGAGAGTCACGCCGAACTTCCTCGCCGTTCTTTCGAACCACGCGGAACATGGTGATGCTGTGTCCACCGGTTGCCTTTTGGCGAACTCGTGTCACTCCGTAGCCCAGCGAAGGATCCTCGATGTACTCGGTTCCCGTGGGCCAGCTTCTGCTGGGACCGGCTACGATTTGAATGTCACGCTTGCCTTCGGCGGGGCCAAGCATTCGGAAGGTAACCGTGTCGCCGACGACAGACGCCGTCATTGCGATTGGATAAGACTGGTTATTCTCGAAGATCAGGTCAATTGAGGGATACGCCACCGCCGCGTCTCTGCCAATGGGCAGGTAGGGAACAGGCATCGAGTGGTTCTGCCGCCGAACGATCCTCATATCGGCAAGAAGAACAGCGTTGTACAGTGTGCTGCTGACCTGGCAG
>JBKBWO010000068.1:0-2647 GCA_046314495.1 Fimbriimonadaceae bacterium | reverse complement strand
GAAGGCTTCCAAGGTGGTTATCGGGCATGATTTCGCCTTCGGGCACGGCAGAGAGGGCACTACCGACTGGCTGAAGGAGCGGATCGACACCACCGTTATCGAGCCGTTCGAGATGGACGGTCAGCGGGTGAGCAGCACCCGCATCCGCACCTTGGTGCGCGAGGGGAGCGTGAACGACGCGCGGCGGATGTTGGGCAGGCCCTACACCCTGCAGGGAATCGTGGTGCACGGGCAGAAGTTGGGTCGGCAGTTGGGCTACCCCACCGTGAACCTCGCCCTGGCGGCGCCAGCCGTTATGCCAGCCGACGGAATTTACGCCGGCACCGCCTCTTTCGGCGAGGAGCCTTTCAAGGCCGCCATCAGTATCGGCATAAGGCCTACTGTAAATGGCACCACCCGCACCATCGAGGCGTACCTATTGGATTTCGACGGTGACCTGTACGGCCGCGAGCTGGACCTTAGGTTCAACGCGCGGCTGCGCGAAGAGGTCAAATTTGACTCTCTAGACGAGCTCAAGGCGCAAATGCACCGAGATGTAGAATCCGTTCGGGCGTTCGATCTGTTATAAAGATAAGGTTGGTGCCCTTTTATGAAAGTCTTGGTCGGAACCGCCATCTTTATCGCGCTGCTTTTGGTGGCTATGTTCGGGGTTCGCGCGTATCTCAACAGCCAGGTGAGCGATCGCGACCAAATTGTGCAGGCTCTAGAGCGGGCTGAAGAGGCTAGCGTGCGGGGTGAACCCGGGGGCGTGCTGGATCTTCTTGCCGAAGGGTTCCAGGTGAACGAGGCGATGCCCGGCAGCACCCGCGCTATTGCCGATTACGTGCGCCAGAGCAAGCCGGAGGTGGTGTTTACCAACCGAGAGCCCGTGATTCAGGGAGATACGGCAGTTATCGAATCGCCCTGCCGCCTGAACGTAAAGGTTTTGGGGAACGAGGTTCGGGCCACCATACCGATGGTGCAGCTTCACTTCCGCAAAGAGCCCTCGACCGAATTTCTGGTGATCCCTTCCAGCACCTGGAAGCTGGAGCGGGTACACATTCCCCCTGAGTCGATTCCCGCCGGTCTGCTCCCCGGCATCCTCAATCTATCCCTATGAAATTTTTTGGTCTTGCTTGCCTGCTTGGTGTTCTTGTGTTTTTGGCAGGTTGCACCGCCCCTACCGATGCCGGTCCAATCCTGGAGTCTCAGGGCAAGCCGATTCCCGCTACTGCTGAGGAAGCGAAGATTCTCGGCGAAAGCGGAAAGCTTCCTGCATCGGGCGAATCCACGACTACTGAGCGTGAGGCCGTTGACCCCGAACAACTCCCTCGCGAACAAGACCAATCCGAGCCTGCCGAACAGAACTAGCCTCACTGGCGTACGGATACTGGTACCATTTTCGGGTCTCGCTTCGGCGAGACTTTGAATAACGGGGGATTACAAAAGATGAAGAAAACACTACTTTTGCTGGCGGCTGTTGGAGTCGTCGGTTTTGCAATGGTCGGCTGTCAGCCGGCAGAAGAAGGCGGTGGAGAGATCACCACAACGACGACCACAACCGGGCCTGACGGTACGGAAGTCGAGCGAGAAACCACCACAACCACGACTCCCGGCGGATACTAAGTTTCCCGGAGACGAGTTCGAGAGGGCCTCGGCATTGTGCCGGCGCCCTCTCTTCTTTCTAGACCCTCACGCGGGGGTTGATGGGACCCCGCAGGTTGGGTGGCGGCAGGTTGCTGCCGGGCGGTCGGGTCTCTTCCGGCGGCACGTCTTCTTCGTTCGGGAAGACCACGCCACCGATATCTTCGGCTTCCCAGCTATCGTCACCCTCTCGGGTGGAAGCCAGGAACCACCTTGCGACCAAGTCGTCGCCCAGCGAATTGCGAACGCGCACTTCGCGCCGGTCTTTCTGGCTCTCTAGCAAAATCGTGTTCTTCTGGCCATTCCACACGGCGCGGTACGCCCATAAGTGCCGCCAGCGCCCTCCGGGCATCTCTTGCCGGGCTTGCGGCGAACCGGTTATAACGGCTCTGCGCTGACCTTCGGCGTACCAATACTCCACGCGGTCACCGTAAGCCACGACCGGGTACCGACGGGCGGTTTCGGGGTTTCTCAAGGCTTCGTCAAGGTCTTTGTCTTGCTGAGATCGGCCACCTGGAGGGGGAATCGGTCGACCCTGCGCGATTTCATCGGGGACCGGCGGGCGAAACGGCTGCAGCGGTACTGGCTCCAGCCGGCGAGTGTTCTCGGGCTTCAGCAAGAGCTGGACGTTCCCGGTTAGCACCGCACGGCGCTCGTTTCGGTACACCACAACGCGGTCGCAAGTGGCGTTCGCCTCAAGGCCGTAGTATTCGACCGGACCAAAAGCGGTAATCACATCGGTTCGCAGGTTGCGCTCGATTCTTGGGGAGCGCACCAGAACTTCGCCATCGGTCGCTTCGCCGTCAATCAGGGTTTGGATGTCGCCCTTCATGCTGGCGCGCTTTGCCTTAACGTCCCAGCCACGGCCCGCGTTCTCCACTGGCAAGCCCATGTTCTGGGCGGTGAGCATGCCCCTCCACCCTATCTCTCCGGTGTCGATGGACTGATCGGCGAGGTTGAGCGTGACGCTCTTCGCCTCGAAATCTCCGCCCAAGATTTTGCCTTGAACCACTCCGGGCATGTC
>JBKBWO010000067.1:0-2652 GCA_046314495.1 Fimbriimonadaceae bacterium | reverse complement strand
CAGAAGGACGAACCAGCCGAAGGCGGGTTTCAAGGATTCGCCCGAGAGACGCTTCGACAGCCAGGTGCCCAGAGCCATCCCGAAAACTGCCAGGGCGCTGAGCCACACCAGAAAGCCCCAGTCAAACTCCACCGCAGTGCCCTGCACGTCGCCCAGCATCCCCAGCAGCGACTTCACCGCGATAATCAGCAAAGAGGTGCCCACCGCCGTCTTCATCGGCAGGCCGATGAGCAGCACCAGCGCCGGAATCACCAGAAACCCTCCGCCGGCGCCCACAAAGCCGGTCAGTGCGCCCACTGCCAGACCTTCCAGCATGATGAGCCCCACTTTCGCCGCGCTGAGTTTGCCAGCCGGCGCAGCCCGCACCGGCCCTTTCCGGATCATGGAAAACGCCGTGCCGAACATGAGTAGCGCGAACAGTAGCAAGATGAAGCTGTCTCGGGTTACTTGCACCGTTCCGATCGAAAACAGCGTATCGGGAAGGTTGGGAATTACCAGCAGCCGCACCAGGTAAACGCCCAGAAACGAGGGCGGGGCGAACAGTAGCGCGGTGCGGAAGTCGACCTCCTTTCGTCGGGCATACACCAGAAACCCAGCGAGTGCGGTGACCCCCACAACAAACAGCGAGTAGGCGGTGGCTGGGGTGGGTTCCATGCCGAACAGATACACGAGGATCGGCACGGTGAGGATAGAGCCGCCTCCTCCGATGAGGCCTAGCGCGACGCCCACCAGCACCGAGGCGAGGTATCCGAGGATCTCCAGCATATGTACAAAGAGTCCTCTCGGGTGGCGGAGGATTCAGATTGGGTTTGGCCGGGTGGTTTAAGGTTCCTGGTTTGGGGGCTCGGGAGTGGGCAATATGCGCGGCGCGTGCATATCCTGAGAATAAGCACACGAAACCGGCTTTTCGCGTGCATTTCGCCATCGGCTTGAACCTACGGACCGCTCAGCTGGCGGTCAAGATGCTCCCGGACCATCCAGCTCAACGAAGAATGCTGATGGCAGCGGCTAGACTAAACACTATGAACCTTACGGAGCAACAGTTGCGGCGAATTGCCGAAATTTGCTCGGCAAACGGGGTCCGCTCGCTGGCATTGTTTGGTCCTCGGGCGAGAGGGGAGACCCGGTCGGAAAGCGACCTGGACTTGCTTGTAGCGTTCGAGCCCGGCAGGACTCCGGGCTTCTTGGGTGTTGCGCGCCTGGCTGATTTGCTGTCGCTTGAGTTGGGTGGCGTCGAGGTCGATCTTCGCACGAAGCGCTACCTGTCGCGTTACTTCAGGGAAGAGGTGGTTCGCTCTGCGGAGGTGATTTATTCCTGCTGACGACGGAACATTGATCGCTCACATGGTAGACGCATGAAAAGAGATTCAGCAATTCCTTGAAGAAAAAGAGTATGCCGAATTTGAAGCTAATCGCATGCTTCAAAATGCAACGATTCGGGCATTAGAGGTTTTGGGTGAAGTTGCTTGTCGGGTTTGAGGCGAGACGCGGCAAAGTGCGCCGAACATCCCTTGGAGGTTGCTCGTTGCCACTCGCAACCGGCTGATTCACGGGTACTTTGACATCGACCCAGAGATTGTTTGGAGAACTGCCACTGAAGAAATTCCGAGTTTGCTTCCCCAGATAAGGAGCTTCGAGACGATCTTGAATCCAATTGAGCACCTACGGACCGCACAGCTGGCGGTCCAGATGCTCCCGGACCATCGCCCGCGCTCGGTGCAGACGCGACTTAACTGCCGCCACCGACAACCCCAACTCCCGGGCCACTTGCGCCGCCGGCTTGCCCTCGATGTCCCGCGCCAGGTACACGGCGGCATACCCTTCGGGCAGAGACTCGTACGCCTCCAAAATACACCCTTTGAGCTCATTTTCCAGAAGCTCCTCGGCGGGGCTGGGGCCCGTGCCAGCGAATTCCGAATCCTGGTACCCCGAGGCGGCGAAAGTGAGCACCGGACGGAGCTGCTCCCTCTTCTTCATCCTGCCGCAGGTCCGTCGGGCTATTTGCGCCAGCCAGGCGCTCAGCGCCTCTTCGCTTTGCAGACCCTCCAGCGCGTTATATGCCTTCAGCAGGGTTTCTGCCAGGGCGTCCTCGGCGTCGTCGTGGTTGCCGCACATGCGGTACAGCTGCCGGTACACCGAGTCTTTATGGTGACGCACCAGCCGGTCGAATTGGGCGTTTTGGATACTCTCTCGAACGACTTTTGAATCCTTTTTCAAAATGGGTGGCTCTACCTTGTTACGAAGTTACCGCTTCAGGAGCAAAACAAAGAGAATGGAAACGAAAACCAGAGAAGAAGCCGTGCTGACGGCTGGAGAGCTGAAGATGATGGTAGACGCCGGCGAGCCGGTACAGGTGATCGACGTTCGGTCGCCCCGCGAGTTCGAAGAGGGCCACGTGCCCGGCGCAGTGAACCTGCCCATGGAGCAGGTGGAGGCGCGACTTGCCGACCTGCGCAACCACGAGCCGGTGGTGCTGGTGTGCCAGAGCGGCAGAAGGGCTCAGATGTGCCAGCCGATCCTCGCCAATCACCCTGAAGAGGTGAAGGTTTCGGAGGGGGGCACCTCGGCATGGGTCGATCGGGGCTTTCCGGTGGTGCGAACGGTGGCGAGCCGGCTGCCGCTGATGCGGCAGGTGCAGATCGCGGCGGGCAG
>JBKBWO010000066.1:0-2957 GCA_046314495.1 Fimbriimonadaceae bacterium | reverse complement strand
GCGCAGTGGAATCTGGAGAGCCTTTTCGGGTTCTTGCACCTTTACTTAAGATGTCAAAGGCGGAGATCATTTCCGAAGGGATTCGGCTTGGGCTGGATTACTCCATGACGAGTTCTTGCTATGATCCGGAACCGAGTGGCCGCCCTTGTCTTGAGTGCGAAGCCTGCCTCTTGAGGAACACAGCGTTTAGAGAAGTTGGACAGGAGGACCCACTGAACCTGAAACATGGGATCCAATTCGCTTCGCATCGCTGAGATATTCGCTTCACTCCAGGGGGAGGGCAAGTGGCTGGGCACACCCTCGACGTTCGTGAGGGTGAGCGGCTGCAATCTTCGGTGCAAATGGTGCGACACCCCCTATGCCAGTTGGGAACCGGAAGGAGAGATGATGACTGCTGAAGAGGTCGTGGAGACGGTAAGTTCTCTGGCTCCGAACCATGTTGTGCTCACCGGTGGTGAGCCAATGATCTTCGACCAGATCGAGTCAATGTGTATAATTTTAAAGCGAAGGGGTTATACAATAACGATAGAAACTGCTGGCACAGTTTATCGTGAGGTACCCTGCGATCTCCTCTCTCTGAGTCCGAAACTTTCAACCTCGACGCCAGACGGAGAACAGGCAGAGATGCATGAAAAACGACGCTGTCAACCCGATGTTCTTCAGAAACTGTTGAACCACTATCCCAACCATCAACTCAAGTTCGTGGTCGACCCGTTCAGTGTTAGTTTTGAGCTAGAACTTAAGGAAATCGAAGTGATTTTCGCGCTTCTTCCTGAAACTGCCCGCTCAAACGTCTTTTTAATGCCTCAGGGCGTTGAAGCAGAAGAACTCGCCGCTCGGGAACGCGAGTTGGCTTCAGTTTGTCTTGAGAGAGGGTATCGCCTGGCACCGCGCCAGCATATTGTCTGGTTCGGAAATACCCGAGGAACCTAAATTCCTTCAACCAGGCAAAATGAAGGTGGAAATGAATCGAATCAAGAATTTTTTGACTGTATGTACAGGGGTGTGCCTACTTGCCGCTATGGCAGCCGCACAGCCCAACGTTGTGGGCACTTTTAACGGCCGGGTTAGCATCGACGAATCTCAGGTGAAGATCAAGGATCCTCAGCAGCGGAAGCAGTTTGAGTCGATGCTGGGTGACTTTAGATCCATTCGCTTGGAACTGGTGGTCAACCGAGACCGGACCTTCCGCATCACACGCAGCGGTCCGAACAAGCTGGTCGTCACCGGCACTTGGACTCAGAAGGGAAATCAACTTACCTTGAAGGAGCTCCGCCACAATGGCAAGGAACTGCCCGAGAAGCTCCAAGCAGAATCGAATTTTACAGTCAGCTCAGATGGACGAACGATCACTCAAGCGGATCGAAGTCCTATGGCTCTGCGTGTAACATACACAAGGGCACGCTGAACGCACCCGGGAAAACAATCCATTGAAAAAACTACTATTACCCATTCTGCTCGTAGCTGTCGCAGCTGCTGGGTTCGCACAGACGAACGCGGCTGGCACTTGGACTGGTCGGATCCAATTCGATCGAGCAGAGCTGACAAAGGGGATGACCGGCGACCAGAAGAAGGCGGTCGAACAGCAACTCGCAGAAGCAGGCAAACTCACCATCAGCCTCACCCTGCGGCCGAACAACACCTTTACTTTGTCGTTTAACCCGCCTGCGGGTATGGCTGGTGCACAGAAAATGACTGTTGAAGGCAAGTGGCTGCAAAAGGGGACCACCGTAACTCTAACTGCCACCCGTCAGAACGGAAAGGCTGTACCGGCGAAAGATCAGCAACCGCAGACCATGACGGTTGCCTCAGGTGGAAAAACCATGCGATGGAGCCAAGGGAAAGACCCTCGGCAAGGAACCATCGTATTTACTAGACAGAAGTAACATTCATCTTTCTGCAGTTCTGCTCCCCACTTGCCCAGTGTAAGTGGGGAGCAGATCGCTTTAGGACCCTATGAAGCTGGTCCTTCTTGAACTTTGATGTCGATTCCGCGTTTGCGCATGGCATCCACGAAGTCGCGACCCTTGATCGCAGTTTCGTACCGGACAACTCCGCCTGGCACGTCTCCACGGGCAACTGCAGCGGCGTAGATCGCTGTTGAGTAACCCGTCATCTGCTCCATAGCCGAAAAGCCGGTCGCGTCGTCGTGAAGGCAGTGAATATCCATCTGGATTCTGTACGGCTGACCATTCTTGGTGCCGACACCCACTCCGCGAACTACAACCTGATCCTTGTCTGAATCATCTCGGAGGCGCTCCGCCATTAGAACATGGAACAGCTCTCGCGGTTCAACTTCTTCGCCATGCACGGTCACCTTCTTCTGGTCCCAGAAGCCAAAGTCCTTGAAGATCTTCATTCGCTCGCAGTGTCCTGGGAACCGAATAGTCTTGTACTCGTAGTTCTTGACTGAACCTTGATGGGTATGAGGCGCGGTCGAGGTGCCACCACTGGTCACGAACGCTTCCATTTCGCCTAGCCCGTCGATTTCGATTTTCTCGACCTCTTCCAAGGTTGGAACCATCACAATCTGCTCGTCTCGCAGAACGGTTGCCTCGTCGGTGTATTCGGTAACAAGCCCCTCGATGTTGAACACCAATCGATAATTGAACGGTGGCTTTGGATTTTGGGGGAGGCCTCCGCAATAGAGCTTTACGGCTTCGGTTTGGTCGAGAGTCTCAATGATATAGTTGCCGAGGTCGTTGACCAAACCAGGAGCCAGCCCGGTATCCGGAATAACGGTAACTCCCTTGGACTTGGCCTGATCGTCCAGCTTCATTGTCTCCATGGTCACGTTGGTGTCTCCACCCATGTCCACCATGTGCGTGTTTGTTTCAATGCAGACCTTGGCGACTTTCGGGTGCATCCAGTAAGGAACACAGCTCAAGACAACGTCAACATCTTCGAGGAAGGCGGCGAGCGACTTGGGGTCGAGCGCGTCCACCTCGAAAGCCTCG
>JBKBWO010000065.1:0-2976 GCA_046314495.1 Fimbriimonadaceae bacterium | reverse complement strand
GCCGCGACAAGCCGCTGAGGTAGCCGTGAATGACGATGCGGTCGAAGCAGTGGTATACAAAGACGAGCAGATCGCCGAAGAGCTTGGTGAACAGGTCCATCGGCATCGAATTTAGCGCATCAGGAGACCGTCGTGGGCCGGAAGACTTTCAAAGTGCGCGCCCCTGGCCGGCGGGCCATCGTCGGCACAGACTTTCGCCTTGCCGACGAGATCCAATCCATTCAGAGGCGGGCCGCCGAGCACGACGGCCGTTATGTCACAGTTGGTCCCCTGGTGCTGTTCTCCACCGATACCGGCGACGCCTGGCTGCTCGACCCGGCCGGCCAGTTGGCAGCCAGGCTCGCACGAGATGGCGATCCGGAGGAAGTGTACTGCGAGGAGAACAACGCTCGCTTCGCCATCGGCTGGATGGGCAACTACCGGATCGACGGCAACGCCTTCATCTTCACCGATCGTCAGACCGGCCGTGTCAGCACGATACTCGGCTATCCTACCAAGCGCCTCCTACGGCTCGCTTCGGAAATTTCAAATATGTTTGGCTAGCATTTCGTGCGGCCGGCCCATTTGCGTCTCCCGCGCTCCCGGAGAGGCATTTCGACGCGATTGCCTTCACGACCTTGCTCGCCCAGAGCAGCCCAAGTACTCCCCATCGCGTCAGTGCACGGATTGGTCGGCTTCTGGGCGCAATTCGAATCGCACCTCGGACGCCTTCTTGCCCGGCTTCACTAGGAACGCCTGCCGGAACTCCTGGCCTCGCCTCACAGGTTCTCCGCGTTCGTCCTTCAAAGTCAACATTTCGCTCCGGATGCTCAATCGAATAGTGTCTCCGTATGGCACGATACCGCCATACTCGATCCCGTTCGGCGATCGATGCTTCACCGGCAGCGGGCAGAAAAAGCCCCTGGATGTCCACAGGCCGATCTTCAAGTCCGTTTGTCTCGCACCACCTTCTCCGCCGTTCAACTCGCCACGAGGGTCATCGATCCGAACGCGGAAGTCGTGCCCCTCCGCAATCTGGAGGGCGCCGATGTTGACCTGAGGATTGCTTGCGACGGAGAACCTGGCGGGCGTTCCCCACATACATCCGTCCACGTAAGGCCCGTTCGCAGCCCGAACGCACGCGCTGTATTGGCCCGCCGGAACGTCCGGAATCCGGAAGACCCCGCCCGGGCCGCTCTGAGCCCATGCGCTATACGGCGTGGGGCGTACTGAACCATCGGGGCGGACGTGTATCCAAACCGTTGCGCCCATCACTGGACGATTCTTCTCATCCATCACCCTTCCGCTGACCGTTGCAGCCACAGCAGCGTCGCCTGTGCACAACAGCATCGCGAGCAGAAATTCTCGTTGAATCATCTTGGCTCCTCTTACGGAACATTCCAGTAACCGACGTACGGCCACGCCACTTGTACTGCACTGTCTTGGGCTGCCATTTAGACTTCCTTCGTTCCCGTCCAATTAGGATTGAATACAATACTCAGGTTTAATGTCACCTTGCTGCCGGTCTTCACAACCGATGAGTTCGCATAATCCAAAGCACATTGGCTGTTGGATAGCGTCACCCCGGCTGCACCGAGAACATCGCCGCCGACCCAAGCATATGTTTCGGGCAAGGCATTGTCTGCTGACAAGTAGGCTGTATCATCAGAGTAGTTGTACCAGATAAGGCATGCGTTGGTGGGTGTAATTCCTCCCGATGGAGAAATGAGTACCTGGACCCATTCGAGCGTCCCGGTACTGGCTTGAGATTCAAAGCTGAATAGCCGCTCCAGTCCGCCTCCTTGACTTGGATTCATGGGTCCGACTTGCGGAGGGGCAGCAGCAGCGGTCGTCAGATTTACAGTCGCCCACGCGTATTTAGACGGATCCGCAATACTGTTTGCTTGAATGGCAACAATCTGGTTTGCGTTTACATTAGACGGAGCCGTATACAGCCCACCGGCGTCGAGCGTTCCAACCTGTGGCGAATGGCTCCAGGTAACTCCGGTGTTGGGCGTTCCGTGCACTGTCGCAATAAACTGCTGTACTCCCATGGCCCCTAGCGTGACAGATGGTGGTGAGATCGTAACACTGATATTCGGAGGCGTTGCGGGACCCGCGCTGCCCAGTACCTCCAGCTCGGAAAGAAACAGCCATCCGATGTGAGCAAACCTCCATTTGACATAGCGAGCAGTGGCCGCGTGTAGGACCTCAGCCCACATCACGGAGAATTTGGGGGTGTTGGACGGAATCTCTGTGGTCACTCCCAGGACCGACCAGTTGACGCCGTCAGTCGAAACCTCAACGCCCATTGACGAAGGCCGATAGATTCCGGATTCCGTCCATGACTGCGTCAGAGCCTTGGCGGCCTTGATTTCTCGTACTGCTCCGAGGTCGGCCGTGACCTCAACGATGCCTCCGGTGTCTTCGACGCGAAAGCCGATCCATTCGGCCAACGACCCGCCATTGTAGCCTCCCCCGGTACGATTTGATAGCTTCGGCATCGAAGTTGAGTCCGGGTAGTAGGGTGACGGCTGCGGGGAGCATTGATATGATGCAATTGGGAGAACGCTCCAATCCGGGAAAACAGCAGGCCGGAAGCGGGCCCGATAACGCCGATTGAGGTCGCTCGCCTCCACGGGATAGTATGTGGCCTGCGGTGACATGTCGTTGCCGAAGATCCAACTGACGAAACCAGTTACGTAGGGTCGGATTGCATTCACCTGTTGATCGATTCTCAGCGCATCGCCCGGCGGATACCGATCATCAGAGAGGCCCGGCACGGCCGTGAACGTCTCGGTGATCGACCAGATGGCGGTGCGGTTCGCGGCTGCTGCACGAGCTGCCGCAAATGCATTGAAATAGAGCCTGTCCGATATTACGGCAATTTGGAGCCGCCGCGATGGCGGAGGGCGTGAAGGGGCACTTCGCAGCAGAATGGGTCGGGTAGTGATGATTGGGGAGCGAGTTGGAGCCGCCGATCGGCGCACAACGAAC
>JBKBWO010000064.1:0-3107 GCA_046314495.1 Fimbriimonadaceae bacterium | reverse complement strand
TCAGTTGTTGGTGACCACGGTTCAAGATGCCACCTCCAGGGTGGCGGCAGCGGACACCAACAGCAACTTCTTCGTATCTTGGAACCCGATCGTTCAGGCTGATCAGTTCTACCGAGAGAGCCCAATTGACGCGCTGCTAGAGCAGTACCGAGAGGTCTTGACCCGCTTCGGTCTTCCTTCGACCAGGCAAGGAATCTATCTGCAATTCGTCGAGCCGTACCAAGACGAGATCACCGGCTGGTTCCAAACGTTCATCGAGGGTTTCCTCGGATTTTTGCTTGCCTTCTTCCAGAACTTCGCCATGTACATCCTGACCCCGCTCATCGTGGTCTTCATGCTGGCGGATTCGGACAACTACAAGGAGCGGATCGCCAACTTCATCCCGCCCTCCCTTCGAGCCAACACTCTCGAGATCATCAGCGAGGTCGGAGCGGTTTTCATCAGCTATCTTCGCGGGATCTCGCTCGCCGTTCTCTTGTTCGGCATTGCAAACGCATTGGTTTGGACCGTGATGGGCGTCCCCTACAGTTTCCTCCTGGCAGTGGTCTTCGCGATTCTTTATTTGATTCCTTATCTCAATCACATTCTCAATGCAACGATTCTCGGGCTCACGATCTTCGCCACAGGTACACAAGGGAACTTCATGTTCGACGCAGGCTCGCCTTTGTTCTTCGCGCTCATTTGCATCGGCATTTATCTGGTTCTCGGGCCGTTCCTCATGGACAACATCTGTATTCCGAAGCTAGTGGGTGGCTCAGTGGGGCTTTCTCCTGTTGTCAGCATCTTCGCGATCTTTTCGGGCGCAGCTCTGTTTGGAGTTGTCGGAATGATCCTTGCGTTCCCGGTTGCAGGGGCGATCAACGTTGTCTTCCAGAGGCTCGTTCGGCTAACTTCGCAACCCAAGCCCCATGACTTTCCGACGTTGCCGATGAGGCACCGCTCTGGCAGAACATGACCGACGGCGCAACCCGAGACCAAGACCAGAACCAACTAGAAGCTGAAGCTGCTGCCCTGCGGGCAGAAATTGATCGCCATAACCGGCTGTACTACCAGAAAGACACCCCTGAGATCAGCGACTCGGAGTACGACAAGCTCTTTCGGAGACTGGTAGAGCTCGAAGACAGTCACCCCTGGCTGAAGACCGAGGACTCGCCGACACAGAAAGTTGGCTCCGACCCGCTCAGCGCTTTCGAGCAACGGGACCACCGACTTCCGATGCTGTCGCTGGAGAACCTCTTCTCGTTGGAAGAGCTTCGGGCTTTTGACCAGAGAATCCGGCGCGCGCTCAAAACTCCAGATGACGAGCCATTGGAGTACGAGTGTGAGATCAAGCTCGACGGTGCCTCGATCTCGCTGGTGTACGAGCAAGGACTCCTCTCGGCCGCAGTCACCAGAGGCGACGGGTTCAGCGGAGAACTGGTAACCGAAAACGCCAAGACGATCAGGGGAATTCCCTTGAAAGTTTCAGACCAGCGCGGGCTTCTCGAAGTCAGGGGCGAAGTGATCATGCTCAAGTCGGTTTTCGACGCCTTGAACAAAGAGCGGGCTGAACGCGGGGAACAGGTCTTCGCCAACCCGAGGAATGCAGGCAGCGGCGGATTGCGCCAGCTCGATAGCCGGCAGACCGCCGCCAGAAAACTGAACTTTGTTGCCTACGGCGTTGGTGCAGTAGAGCCACCACTGGAAGAGGAAACCCAAAACGGCGTCATGGACCGCCTTGATAAACTCGGGTTTCCGGTACCGGGTTTGCGCAGGGTCTGCAAGGGTGTTGAAGCGATCCAAGCGTTCATCGAAGAAGTGGGTGCCGAGAGAGCGAACTTGCCTTATGGCATCGACGGCGTCGTGATCAAGCTGAACAACCTCGCGGCACAAGAGCAAGTTGGCTTTACCGCCCGAGGTCCACGTTGGGCAGCGGCGTACAAATTTGAAGCTGAACAGGCCTTTTCTCGGCTCAAGGCTATTGCGAACCAGGTTGGCCGGACCGGAGCAGTAACGCCAGTGGCAGAGATCGATCCGGTTTCAGTAGGGGGAGTCACCGTTACCCGCGCAACGCTTCACAATTACGACGAGGTTCAACGAAAGGATGTGCGCGTTGGCGACACCGTCATTGTCCAACGAGCCGGTGATGTGATTCCCGAGATCGTCGGGCCCGTGCTGTCAGCTCGACCTGAAGGACTCCAGAGACCGGTAGAGCCCACGACCTGCCCCGAATGCAACACACCGCTGGAGAGAACTCGGGAGGGTGCAGTTCTGCGGTGTCTTAACCGGCACTGCCCAGCCCAGATCGCCGCTAAATTGCGCCACTTCGCATCCCGAAAGGCGATGGACATTGATGGGCTCGGAGAAAAGCTGATCGATCGATTTCTTGAACTCGGCATCTTGAAAGACCTGGCGAGTATCTACACCCTGCACGACTATCGCTCCGAGCTCGACCAACTCGAAGGCCTTGGCGAGAAGAGCGTCTCTAAGCTGATCCAAAGCATCGAAGCATCGAAGACCCCGCAACTATCGCGGTTCTTGTTCGCGTTAGGAATTCGCCACGTCGGTGAGAGAACCGCACGGCAGTACGCCGATGCCTTCAAAACGCTTGAGGCATTCCGACAGGCAAACTACGCGACGCTGGAAGCGATTCCCGATACGGGTCCCATAACTGCAAGCGAGGTTGAGTTATGGCTGGAAGATCCGGAAAACCAGGAACTCATTGATAGACTGCTGGCAGCAGGGGTGCTCCCACAAGCCGTCGCCGCAAGCGACCATCCAAAGCGGCTTGAAGGTCTAACGGTCGTATTCACAGGCAAGCTCGAAGAGATGACCCGGGAAGAGGCTGAGACAATCGCCGCTGACCTAGGAGCAACGCCTTCCGGTTCCGTAAGCCGCGCCACCAACCTGGTGGTAGCCGGGCCTGGAGCAGGCTCAAAATTGATGAAGGCAGAAGCACTCGGCATTCCGGTGTGGGACGAGAGCCAGTTCCTAGAGTGGCTGCGGAGCGGTAAGCCATTTCCGTCTTGAGCGTCCGGTTCCAGCCCAACCCACCCGTCGATGTCGCAGCGTGCGCCTTCAGCGGCCAGGTCTTTCGATGGAAGCGTCTGGCTGATGGGCGGCTCCTT
>JBKBWO010000063.1:0-3772 GCA_046314495.1 Fimbriimonadaceae bacterium | reverse complement strand
GGTCGAAGCATCGGCAGAAAGCTGGAGGGCTGGGGAAGGCGAGCCGCTTGTTGTTGCAGACACCGGCTCCCCGCTCTTGCTGTCTCAGCTCCGGTCTGATCCAGGATTCTGGCGATACCGAGAATGGCTGCGTCTGCCGGCTGGAGCGGCTCCCCTAAGTTTGGGCGAGGAGATCACTCCGTTGGTTTCTCAGTTCCTCTTCGGGCTTGAAACGGTTCTCAAGTTAGACTTTCGGCTGCCCTCGGGCTCTTACAAAGACCGAGGCATGGCGGTGCTGGCAGCGGTCGCTAAGCACTGGGGAGTTGACCAGGCAGTAATCGACTCTTCTGGAAATGCGGCAGTTTCCCTGGCGGCGTACGGTTCGGCGGCTGGGATCAAGGTGACGGCGTTTGTACCGCAGTCACTCAGTGCCAACAAGAAGTCGGCGCTGAACCGTTTAGGCGCGCAAGTGGTTCTCGTTGAAGGAGACCGAGAAGCGGCGCGGGTCGAAGCCGAACTCGCTGCAGAGACCACTTTCTATGGGAGCCATGTTTGGCAGCCGTTCATGGCGGAAGGGGTCCAGACGATCGCGTTTGAGATCTTCGAGCAAACGGCTGGCAATCTGCCGGAGACCGTCGTTGTTCCTTGTGGAAACGGACTGTTGGTTTTCGGACTTGCTGAGGGGTTTCGCCGCTTGCGCAAGTCAGGACTGGTTTCGGAAGTACCGAAGATCGTGGCAGTGCAGTCGGAAACCTATGCTTCCCTACTTCAGGAGGGTTCTTTGGGAGGCTTTACTGTTGCCGAAGGTATCGCCGTTCGTCGTCCTCCTCGGCTCACTCAGATCCGGTCGGTAGTGGAAGAGTCTGGTGGCACAGTGCTGACAGTTTCTGACTCTGAAATCGAGGCTGCGCTTCAGGTGGCTTGGAGTGCGGGTTTGCCGATCGAGCCGACATCGGCGGCGGTCCTCGCGGCGATGAACCGAGAGCGGGTCGAGGGCCTTGCGGTCCTGACCGGCAGTCTGAAAAAGTAATTCTTGGTTGAACATTTTGCGTTGGCGATGTATCGCAAAACGAGACCCATTTGGTCCGACAAGCACTCGTTCTTGGGACTTCGGCCCTTGGCCTGTAACCGGCCAGAATAGGATCAGAATAAAGTGAAACACCTAATGTAGCGCTAGTTCCGTAAGGGTCGTACAAATCCCAGAACTACGGACGCTTCGCGTCATATTGCGCGAGACCAAAGGGTTAATTCCACTCGAAAGCGTATTTTGTAGTCTTGGAGCTTTGGACGGTTCTGCATAGAAGTCTAAGCGGGACCGGTTCGAGCAACTGGCCACGCTTTCGCTCACACAAGATAGAGCAGTATCGTGCGTCGCACAATTATTGCAGTTATTTGCAATAATTGTCAGGTAAGTTCTGCAGCATGTCTCAAACGACTTGCACCTGTACCTGCTGTGGCGGCGCTTGCCAGTGCGCGCCCTGCACCTGCTCGACCTGTAACTGCCATGGCTGCACCTGCCAGGCATGCGACAAAAACACCTGCAACTGTACCAGTTGCTCCTGCTGTAACGGCTAAAACGTTGAGGGTCCTCCGGCGTTTGCGAGAGGACCCTCAACTCAACTCTCGAAGGAGGTCGTCTAGTGGTGGCCTTCGTCCTCTTCTTCTAGAAGATCTGCGACGGCACACTCTGTGGTCAGCAGCAAACCGCTAATCGAGGCGGCATTCTCCAAGGTCGTACGAACGACCTTTGTCGGGTCAACCACTCCTGCCTTCACCAGATCAACGATCTCGCCAGTTGCGGCATTGAAACCTTCGTTGCCAGACCTGGCTCGAACGTGGTCAACAACCACTGAGCCTTCCCTTCCTGCATTCTCTGCGATGGTGCGCAGAGGTGCCTCTAGAGCGCGGTCGATGATCGCAACACCGATTCGGCGGTCGTCTTCGAAGTGAAGCTTGCTCAGCGCATCCTGCGCGCGAAGAAGAGCGGTGCCGCCACCTGCGACGATTCCCTCTTCCAGCGCCGCACGGGTCGCTGCCAACGCATCCTCGATTCTCGCCTTCTTCTCCTTCAGCGCGGTTTCGGTTGCCGCGCCGACCTTGATGACGGCAACTCCGCCACTGAGCTTTGCCAGTCGCTCTTGCAGCTTCTCTCGGTCGTAATTGCTTTCCGTGGACTCGATCTGGCTCTTGATCTGGTTTATCCTGCCATCAATCGCTGCCTTGTCTCCCTTTCCATCGACAATGGTCGTAGAATCCCGGGTGACGACCACCTTGCCGGCACTGCCTAGCTGGTCGAGCTCGACATTTTCCAGGTTGACTCCCAGTTCACCGCTGATGAAGGTTCCTCCGGTGAGGATCGCCATGTCTTCCATCATCGCCTTTCGTCGGTCGCCGAAGCCCGGAGCCTTAACGGCTACCACTGGGAGGTTTCCTCGAATTCGGTTAAGAACCAGCGCGGCAAGGCACTCGCTCTCGACATCTTCTGCCACGATGAGCAACGGGCGGCCTGCGCGAAGCACTTTCTCCAGGAACTTGACCAGCTCTTGGACGTTGCCGATCTTCTTTTCATAGAACAAGATCGCGACATCTTCGTAGACTGCTTCCATCCGTGTGACGTCGGTAACGAAGTACGGGCTCATGAACCCTTTGTCGAACTGCATACCGTCGACCATGTCGTAGTGGGTGTCGAGGCTCTTGCTCTCTTCAACCGTTACGACGCCGTCCTTTCCAACTTTATCGATGACTTCTGCCACTAGGTCTCCGACGACTTCATCGTTGGCAGAGACGGTTGCGACCTGCCTCATGCCTTCTAGGCCCTTAACTTCGGTGCTCTGGCTGCGTACAGCCTCGACCACCTTGTTCACCGCCTCCTCGATTCCCTGCTTGATTTGCATGGCGTTCGAGCCAGCAGCGACGTTGCGGATACCTTCCTTGAAGATCGCCTGAGCGAGCACGGTAGCGGTGGTGGTTCCGTCTCCCGCCAGATCGTTGGTCTTGCTGGAGACCTCTCGAATCAGCTGCGCGCCCATGTTTTCGAACCGGTTCTCGACTTCGATTTCTTTGGCGATGGTCACACCGTCGTTAATCACTGTCGGCGATCCGAATTTTCGCTCGATGACTACGTTGCGACCTCGCGGACCGAGGGTCACCTTTACGGCGTTCGCCAGTTTGTCGACGCCGGCTTCTAGTGCCTTACGGGCGTCATCTGCAAATTTGAGTTCTTTTGCTGCCATGATTCGCTCTCCCCTTAACCTTCGATCACTCCGAGAATGTCATCGCCACGGAGGATGGTGTAGTCCTTTCCATCGACGGTGACTTCTGTGCCCGCGTACTTGCCGTACAGCACGAAGTCTCCTTCCTTCACATCGATTGCGGCGATTTGGCCGCTATCCAGTCGCTTTCCGGGGCCAACCGCCAGCACCTTGCCTCTGAGGGGCTTCTCCTGTGCCGAATCTGGCAGGATGATGCCGCCTGCGGTTTTATCTTCCTTCTCCGCGACTTCGATAATGATCCTGTCGTGTAGTGGTTTCAAGTTCATAGGTATTCGTCTCCCCCATTTGAGTGAGGTTTACGATTAGCAGTATACCGAGGAGACTGCTAACTGATTTTTCCCTTTAGGACCATCTGTCACCTGACAATTGTAAAGGTCGATGAAGGTGAGCTCGAAGACGGCGAACCACTCCACACTCGTAAGCACGTCGCTGCGCATCGCGTCCTCGATCTCGTTGAAGTCCAGCAGATATCGCAGTACTGCAAAGAGCACGCAAAAGAAGGCGAACACGATTGCTACGGG
>JBKBWO010000062.1:0-3795 GCA_046314495.1 Fimbriimonadaceae bacterium | reverse complement strand
CAGCCAGTGCGGACCAGATTGCGAGGTTGAAATGAGTCTGTTCTTCAAAATTGGAGCAGGTTTGGCGATCATCGCAAGTTGGGTCTTCATCGCCTCTCTTGCTATCGGCGGTCCTCACCAATACTGCCATGTCAACGAAAACCATATCGAGTTCGTATCGCCGTGTGAAAGTGGCGGATTTCGCCATGAGTGTGTCACTGGAACAACCTGTACTTACATGGAGTACGAGGATGCGAAGTGCTCCTTCGCCTTGATGCACACCTGTGTCGGAGGGATTCCGACGCAGCAATACGCCGCTATAAAGTCGAGGGAGTGCAGAGATACGAATTTTTGGGGCTGCGAATGTAATCCTGAATCCGAGGAGATTGAGAAGGGCCACGTGATGCTCGATCTCTATACCTGTCTTTAACTGGTCGGACAACCTCACGTGAAAGAACAATGAAAACAACAATTACAACCAAGGTCACGGCAGTGACCGCAGTCATCGGAATCCAGCTTTGCATGGCTTTGGCACAGCCAGAGGCGTTTCAATTTAGCGTCAACAGATTACAACCTGCAATGCCCGAACTTACTTCCAACATGATCGCTATGTTTGAGAGGATGCACGCCGAAGGCCGCATGTCTGCAGAGCAATTGGCGACGAACACGGCTCGCACACTAGAGCATGCACAACAGTCTGTTGATGGGATTTTGGTTGTCGGCACTGTGACCGTGATGGCAAGCGGATACGAATCTTCAGAGACGTCCCCTGTGCCGACGAACATAGGCACTCTCGTCAACACAAGCGCTTACAGGGGAACCGACTTCTCGCTTTCTGAACTGAACGATAAGTTTCAACTGCATCCGATTGCTCAGAATCGAGGTTCAGGTCGCTATTCGCTAGCTTGTGCTCAGCTCGTGCTGGCAAATCATTGGTCCCCTTATCTTGAGCTGGAAAGCATGAGTGAAGGCGGGAAAGTTAGAGTATTCAGGACAAGATCCCTAGGGAGCAATGGCTCCAGTGAAGCGGGAGCTAGGTATCAGATTACCGTAACCTTTACCAGTTCAGAGCAAACTTCTATCGAGCGTGTAGAAAGGAGGTATGTGGACGAGAACAACGACTACCCAGTACGCCGATACGATGTAAGCGGAATTTTCGGTACGCCGGAGTACGAAGTCAAGATCGTTCACTTGAATCGAGATGGCTCAGAGAACGAGGTTGAAAATTTGGTGTTTCTAGGAACCACCAATGAGTACTTCTCACCCAACTCGATCCCGCTCGGCGCCACGGTTGTAGACAGTCGCGGCGGGAACGCTGTGACTTACGCGTGGAACGGTCAGCTACCCGAAGTCAACTCAGAAGGCGACCTTCCCGTTGCTCTCTGGTTTGCAGCGGCTTCGCTGCTTTGCCTCGGAGCAGGCGTGTTCTTCTGGCGCAAGCGCTAGACGGGCAATCCTCTGAGGAAATCCAGCGGCGGGGTGAGAACTTTCTCACCCCGCCGCTCTTTTTCCTTGCCTCTGTGACTCGCTTTGATAGTGAGAACCCAGCACTTTTCGATTGATCGAAAGGTCCTCTTGAACCTGCTGCGGGACTTTTTTCGGATTTTCTTCTGAATATGCGTTACCAACCAGAAATTTTGTGTATCATAAGTTATGTGTGATCATAGAATCGATTACACAATGAGGAAAGTCTAATGGACACCAAAGGCCAAAGGTCAAAGGGATCTCCCTTTCGGCTATGGCGAGTATCTCGTTGTTTACGGCAGCGCTGGGGCTGGGCTACGTAGCCTGGCATCAAGCGAGCCTGTCTGGATCAGGTTTGTGGGTGGCAAACGTGCATCTTTCTAATTCTCCATCCGAATCGACCCCTGCCGAGCTCTCCGTTCGGTTTGTAAACGTCAGCCCGTTCTCCCGGACGTTCGCCATGAAACCCATGGGTTGTTCTCCCGAGACACGCACGCTGACGGTTGGACCACTTCAAGGGGCGACACTTACCATTCCGGGCACCTTCGACCGCGAGCGAAATGGCTATGCGGCTCAACTGGGTACCCAAACAGGTCATGTCGACCTGTTCGTCGAGGCAGCTATCGCTGACCAGGTTGCGAGGTTGAAATGAGTCTGTTCTTCAAAATTGGAGCAGGTCTGGCGATCATCGCAAGTTGGACAATGATAGCGTCAATGGCCCTGGCTGGTCCTTGGCAGTACTGCCATAGAGAACCTTACGATCACGTAGTCGAACAATGTCCTGCATGGCCATGCAACGATCCTCCAGGGGCGCGATGCCATTTCTACTACGCCTTTCACGAAAACTGTGTCTGGGGCCCGCTGAATCACTGCATCAAGGAGTTCGAGGTTTTAACTGTACAGCCAGTCTTCAGTAGAAATTGTGTAGATTCGGCGCGTAATTGTTTCTGCAACGGCTCAGAAGTGAAGGAAGAGAACTACAGCGTATATGCGACGATCGACCGCTGTACCGATACAGGAGGTTGAAGAGGAAAGAATGAAAAACAAAGAAACAACAAAACTGTTTGTCACAAGCTTCGGGTTCGGAGCGCTAGCACTTGTTGCGCTATGTAGCGTCAGTACGGCTCAAACCTTCGAGTACGAGTTCAATACACTCGTTCGCACCGAAGTCACTCCGGAAGCTGCTCGGGAGCAGGCACTGAGCATTCTCAAGAATGTTTCCAGGAAGTCGAACCCGACAGAAGACGAAATCGCTTTCATTGTAGACCAGAAGCTTAGGCTTGGCGAGGGGATTCCCCTCACTGGAACCTTCGCCTTCGGTATCGACGGAAGCAAGCGCACGGTTCGCATCCCCAAGGCGTCGCCGCTGCAAGGACATTCGATCGCAGACAGCTTCTACTACACCGATGGGGACGTGCTGTTCGGCAAGATGGACCAAAGCCGATTCTGGTCTGTTAGTGAAAACAGCTCCATCCCGAGTGTCAGCCACCCGGGCGCGGCGTTCGTATTCGCAGGAAAGCTCGACGAGCGTTTCCAGATCCTAAAGACCGAAGGAAGCACTGTGCACTATGGGTTCACGATTGAACAGAGACCACAAGGTCCTGAAGCGCATTTGTTCCCGACAGGGACCTACACACTGACCTATCTGATGAAGGTTGAGTATGCGGACGACGCCCATACGTTGCCAACGTTCGTAGACTTGGCACATCACTACGGTCCGTTGGATACCTGGGAAGATTCGCATCGGTTCATGATGCGACAGGCGAAGCTCACAGGTTCGATTGCCTCTGGCGAGTACTCCATAAAGGAGCGGATGAGCCGGAACCTTTCTTGGGATGACGAGACCATCAAGCGCTACGAACTGGTTAGCGTGAACGACGAGGTGTGGACTCCTGAGACCCACCTGGAGCACGGAACGAGCATCCACGACTCTCGTGAGTCGATCGGTGACTCCCGATCGTACCGTTGGACGGGCTCGCTCTACGAGCCGCCAGTAGCTAGCAACATCCCAATGTTTGTTTGGCCCCTGGGCGGCGCGTTGCTTTGCCTCGGTGCGGGCGTGTTCTTCTGGCGCAAGCGCTAGACGGGCGATCCTCTGAAGAAATCCGGCGGCTGGGTGAGAAACTTCTCACCCAGCCGCTCTTTCCTATCTTGGCCTCGTGAGTCGCTCTGCCAGTGAGAACCCAGCACTTTTCGATTGATCGAAAGGTCCTCTTGAACCTGCGGCAGGACTTTTTTCGGATTTTCTTCTGAATATGCGTTACCGACCTGAAAATTTGTGTATCATAAGTTATGTGTGATCATAGAATCGATTACACAATGAGGAAAGTCTAATGGACACCAAAGGCCAAA
>JBKBWO010000061.1:0-3852 GCA_046314495.1 Fimbriimonadaceae bacterium | reverse complement strand
CATCTGCAACAGCCGCTCCGGCGAGCCGACCTCAGCGGCCACACCTACGGGCAAGTCGGCGCCACGGGCTCCAGATGCGACCAAGGGCAAAGGGTTTGCAGGCAAGAGAAGCTCTCTCTGCGAAGGTTTGCTGTACAGCGAAAGCAGCCGTCCACCCAAATCTGTGGCGACAAATGCTCGCAGGACATCGTTCTCCAGAACGAAGCCCTGCACCGCCTTCTCGATGGTGGTTTCCGTGATCTCCAGCTGCGGCAGAGGCAGGCAGGAGAGGCCGGCCCCAGTTTCGAAATTGAACGGAACAGGTGCCAGCGCTGGAACGTTTATATGAATAACGTCGGGGTAGATTTCCGCAGGCACTGTTGGAAGTCGTTATACCGAATGCCGGGTTGTAACCAGTGGTACAAAAACAGAAGAAACCAATCTTGAAATGGGTGCTGATATCGGGTGCTGCACTCTGCGCTTGCTTTTTTATGGGCCTGTTCATCGGCCCCATGATTTTTAACCGAGGAGGCGAGGTGACCGAGAACACCACGGTAACCAACCTGGAGATCGATGAAGAATCTGCTGGCCCGTTCGACCCGAACGCAATGCCGGAGATCAACTATGTTCCACCGAAGGTTTCTGTATCAGTAGCCCCATCTGACCGCACCCGCCGAACGGTTCCAGAGACAACCGACGAAACCCCGGACGAAGACCGCCCAACGCGAACTCGCACGACTGAGCCAAGCACTAGCGAGCCACGATCTTCGGAACCGGCAACTACACGCCGTCCGGAACAAACTCCCCAATCCCCGCGACCGCAGGGACCGGAGACTGCAGACAAACCCAAGCCTGCACCCGCCAAGCCGCAGCCAGAGCCAACTAAACCGGCTCCTTCTGCGCCAACCGACCCCAGCCCTTCGAAACCTGCACCGCCAGCCAACCAGAACGACAACGAGCCGGCACAGCAGCGTCCCGAGCCTCCAAAGCCGAGGCCGGAAACTGGCGGAACCAGTGGGTCTGGCGGAACGCTTCCCCCACCAACCGACCCGTAGGTTTGCTTCCAGCCGTTATTGGCTAAACTTCTGACCGCTTGAGTACGGTCGCAGTAGCTGCTCCATCACGTAACACCATGGTTGCCTTTATCGGGCTCGTGCTGGTCATGCTCATCGGCGCGCTCGATGCGACCATTGTAGCGACTGCGTTGCCCACCATTGTGAGCGATCTCGGTGGCGGCGACCGGTACTCGTGGGTGGTAACCGCCTACCTGCTCAGTTTCACTATCGTGACCCCGCTCTACGGGAAGTTAGGAGACCTCTTTGGCAGAAAGCGGCTCCTGATGGTCGCGCTGATTTTGTTTCTCGCAGGTTCCATTACCAGCGGTACGGCGCAGTCGATGGATCAACTGATCTTGTTCCGATTCTTGCAGGGGATTGGCGGGGGCGGGCTGCTTGTGGGTGCTCAGGCCGGCGTTGCAGATCTTTTCGCCCCGGCGAAGCGCGGTACGTACCAGGGAATCATGGGAGCTGCGTTTAGCCTCGCCAGTGTCATGGGGCCACTTCTGGGCGGGATGATTGTGGAGAACGCCAGCTGGCGTTGGATTTTCTTGATCAACGTGCCGATTGGGATCGTGGCGATGATCCTCTTGCGAACGCTGCCGAACGCAGCGGAGAAGGAGCGCAAACCGATCGACTGGCTGGGCTCAATTTTCCTGGCGCTGACCCTTGTGGGGGTCATTACGTTGACGACGTTCGGCGATGCGGATATCCCGTGGACTTCTGGGGCGAAGTTCATGGCGGTATGCATCACCTTCGGGTTCTTGGCGGCGTTTGTTCTCGCCGAGAGCCGAGCCAAAGACCCGATTCTGCCTCTCGAGTTGTTCAAGGTCTCGCAGTTCGCGCTCTCCTGCATCATCTTGCTGGTGGTTGGCCTGGTGCTAACCGGTGCGAGCACATACTTGCCGATCTACTGGCAGACCGTTAAGGGGATGGCTCCTTCGATGTCTGGTGTGGAGCTGATTCCGGCGATGCTGGGCGTTGTTCTCACGTCGCTGCTCAGCGGACGGCTGATTAGCAAGACCGGGAGGTACAGGATCTTCCCCATCCTCGGTATGGGCCTGACGGCGCTGGGTCTGATCGCACTTTCGACGCTCAGCGCCTCCACGCCCCAATCGCTGCAGATGATCTATCTATTCGTTCTTGGTGCCGGCTTAGGATGTGTGGTTCAGGTATTGGTGCTGGCAACCCAGAACGCTGTTCGGTTTGACCTTATGGGTGTCGCCACCGGCGGCGTAACGCTCTTCCGGTCGATCGGAGCCGCGGTGGGTGTTGCCATCTTGGGAGCGATCTTCAGCAACACGCTCGCCAAGAGCATCACCGGCTCGATGGGTGCGGATCAGGTGAAGCAAGTTGTGGGAATGTCTCCGGAAGACGTCAACAAGTTGACGGTTCCTCAATTGACCTATGTTCACGATGCTTACGTTGATGCCATTCAACAGGTGTTTCTTGCTAGCCTTCCGCTGGCGCTGGTTGCTTTCTTCCTGGCTTGGTTCTTGCGGGAAGTGAAGCTGGATCCGGAGCGAAAAGGGACGGGCACCGCAGGGTGAGCCAGGGCGTAAAGCGGCGCTGGATTCTCGCTTCTGCGTCTCCTCGCCGGGTGGAATTGATGCGGGAGCTGGTGCCCGAGTTCGAAGTGATTCCGGCCGACATCGACGAGGAGGCGGTCAAGATTGTAGAGCCCGGCGAACTCGCGTGTGAATTGGCGCGCCTAAAGGCATGGAAGGTGGCAGAGGCAAACCCCGACGCTACTGTGCTGGGCGCCGATACAGTAGTGTCCATCCCGATCACTCCGACCGAGTGGAAGACACTCGGCAAGCCTGCGAACCCAGAAGAGGCACGGGAGACGCTGCAGGTCCTCTCGGGCCGATGGCACATGGTGTTTACAGGCGTTTGTGTGGTCACCCCGGAAGTAAAGCCCAAGTATCCGTTGAGGGAGAGCAAGTTCTTGGGGACGACACAGGTGTATTTCCACGAGTTGCGCCCCGAGCTCATCGACTCCTATATAGCGCGGCGCAAGCCGTTCGATAAGGCGGGTTCTTACGGTATTCAAGAGATCGAGGATGTGTTTGTTGAGCGAATCACCGGCAGCCGGAAGAATGTTATCGGCTTACCGGTAGAGATTCTCCAGCGCGAGCTTAAGCGCTACCGCATTTTGTAGGCGGATTCAGGGTCGACCGGTAAACTCATAGGATGTCCCCCGAAATCCGAAATGTCGGCATCATTGCGCACGTCGACCACGGCAAAACCACGCTGGTCGATGCGATCTTCCGGCAGGCGGGGCTGTTCCGCGAGAACCAGGTCGTTCAGGACCGTGTAATGGATCGCAATGATTTGGAGCGGGAGAAGGGGATTACCATTCTCTCCAAGGTTGCCAGCGTTCGGTACAAGAATTACAAAATCAACATCGTTGATACCCCTGGGCACGCCGATTTTGGTGGCGAAGTAGAGAGGGTGCTGAGCATGGTCGACGGCGTTCTGCTGATTGTCGATGCCTGCGAAGGGCCGATGCCACAGACTCGGTTCGTTTTGAAGAAGGCGCTAGAGAATGGGCTGAAGCCCATCATCTGCATCAACAAGATCGACCGTGAGGGTGCGCGCCCTATGGAGGCGTATGACAAGACCCTAGACCTGTTGATCGACCTAGGCGCAGATGAGGACGACCTGTTCTGCCCCCACATTTTCACCAGCGGCCACGGCGGCTTCGCTCGGGTCTCGGTAGATGGCGGCGAGCAAGACATGCGGCCGCTTTTGGACATGATCGTCAACGCCGTCCCCGCCCCGACAGGAGATCCAGTAGCACCCATGGTGCTTCAGG
>JBKBWO010000060.1:0-4145 GCA_046314495.1 Fimbriimonadaceae bacterium | reverse complement strand
TGGCTTCGTTGCGGCTCCTCTTCGATGGCTCGCATCGCCCTCGTCGCCGCGCCTCGCCATCGGCGCCGGCGGCGCTCCGAACGCGGCCGCGCGACTTCTGCCACGGGCTGTTAAGAGGGCGTACGCTGCTTGGTTGGTGCATCGTTTTGAATTCGAGTCCTCTTCCACAGGCCCTTATTTTAAATTTTTGATCGAGTATGCTTCATCGTGCGAACCCCTACTCAACCATCGTGCGGTACGGTTGTGCATCCCAAGGCTGAATGTTGGTATGCTGCTGTACCGAAGGGATATGTCGCAGTCGAATGACACGAAACGAAAGCTCGGTAGCAGGCTCGATGACGCACGCGTACCATGCGTCATAAATGTGAGCGGTTGTGCGTTCCAGGCTGATTGGCCATTGAACAGAGAATGCTCACGTGGATAAACGGCTGCGGACTGCGATCAATACGAACAAGATAAGTAAGCGAAGGACCTCTTATGTACGAATGTGCTATCGACAGATCCACGTTCTTCATGAACCGTGTCATCATCCAGGGGTGGATTCACCGTGCGGATCACACCGTGAAGAGCATGCACATCCTGTGGTCGGATGGCAGGTCTTCCCAGATTGAGCGCATCAACCAACCCTGTCCAGATCTCGGATTGTCAGCCGACTGTAGATTCGAGTTCACAGGCACACTGGATCCGCTGCCTCCCATGGAGGACTACAAACTTATTGTTCTCTGGGACGATCTCGAATGTACCATCATTAAGTATCTGGACATCATCTCCTATTGGGATGTAACTAGCCCTAGACGCAAGATGCTCCAACGATTCTTGGATGAAATCAAGAGTCCATCATACGAGTCGATCCTGGAGATTGGATCGAGAGCGCGCTCTGGAAATACTCACAAGCATCTATTCGAAGGTAAGAAATACATAGGGTTTGACATCCTCAAGGGCGTCAACGTGGATATCGTTGGGGATGCGCATAGGTTGTCTGACCACTTCGCACCCGGTTCCATCGATGCCATTTTCTCTATGAGCACATTCGAGCATCTTGTGATGCCGTGGAAAGTGGTGCTGGAAATGAATCGCGTCCTCCGAGGCCGAGGGCTTGTACTCCTATCAACTCACCAGACACTCGGATTGCACGACATGCCGTGGGACTTCTGGCGATTTTCCGACACGGCCTGGAGAGCCCTCTTCAATCAATACACTGGCTTCGAAATCTTAGATGCTGCTCTGGAAGATGGCATGTATCTGGTTCCCTTCCGTTATCTGAGCCTCTGGAAAGACTTCGAAAAATCTGCCGGCTGGAGTAGTTCTTGGGTGCTTGCCAGAAAAACTGGCGACACAAAACTACAGTGGCAAGTTCCTGCTTCCGACATCGTTTGCGGTATGTACCCCGGCTGAGCGTCACCACTTCCCGCTCGCAGGGCGTTGACTTGGAACTCCGAAGACAGCGAAGAGATCGCCGGGGGGATCCCAATAACCATTGGCATTTCGATCGAGGAACCACTGCCCTCCCCGGTACACCCCGATTTTGGATTTTCCATCGCCGGTCCAGTCACCCACGATCGGAACATCTGTTCCACCGCCAAAATAAAAAAGCTTGTCATGCGGTGGATCCCAAATGCAGTTGTTGTTGATGTCCAGGAGCCACTGTCCCGGTCGATAAACTCCAATCTTGCTCTTACCGTCACCGGTCCAGTCGCCCGCTACCGGGGTGTCTCCCGGTCCTCCGAAGACGCAAAAACGGTCCCCGGAATCCCAAACTCCATTCCCGTTGAGATCTAAGAACCATTGTCCGCCGCGGAATACTCCGATTTTTGTTACGCCGTCGCCAGTCCAGTCGCCCACGATCGGGACGTCAGTGCCGCCACCAAAAGAATGGAGCCTGTCTCCATGCTGCGGATCCCAAAGATCATTACCGTTAACGTCAAGCCACCACCACTCCTGGCTTCGGTAAACACCTCTGGTTGTCCGGCCATCACCGTTCCAGTCACCATAGACGTGAATGTCTCCCGGCGATCCAAATACCCGGTTGGCGTCCGGAGGATCACCGTCCCATCGGTAGTTGCCATTCATGTCTAATGCCCACACCCCACCCGTAAATACGCCAATCCGGTCTCTCCGGAGGACGTGGAGTTTGGCTATGAACCCTCCGTGGCTCCCAAGATTGACGGATTGCCAAGCCTTGGTCAGGGGGAAGTCTGTCGACAATGTTTGACCCGCCAGGTACACCGCATCTGTTCCGTCCCGTGCCATCGCCAAGCCTGTATCAGAACTCGTTCCTCCCAAGTACGTTCCGAAACGAATGGTTTGACCGCTTTCACTGTATGCCACGACGAATGCATCGAACTCACCGGCAAGATGATTCTGGATCGGCCGCTGCAACGGGAAGTTCTTCGAGGTTGTTGTGCCTCCGACAAATACTTCTGCATGCGTATTCAATTCCAAGGCGTTAGCCTGGTCTACTCCGGATCCTCCCAAATAGGTGCTGTAGGCGAGGGTGTGGCTCGCACCGCTGATCTTCGCAACGAACGCGTCGAAAGTGCCTCCTCCAAATTGAATCTGAACGGCGTTGGCGAGTGGAAAGTCCAGCGATCCCGTAAAGCCACACACGTAGGCATTCCCCTCCCGATCCGCCACAATCGAGGTGGCCCGCTCGGGCAGGCTTATTGTCCCTGCGCTCCCACCTAGATATGTACTGAACAGTATGGTTGTCGTGTCGCCGCTCAACTTCGTCACGAAGGCGTCCATCGCTCCCCGCAATTGCGATTGGATCGCACTCTGGAGCGGAAAGTTCGCCGAGGCTGTCTCACCGGTGAGCCAAACAAAGCCCGAAGGGTCCACTGCCACACCCATAGCCCGGTCGTTTTGGATACCACCAAGAAGCCTGCTCTGTAGAGCGACACCGCTTCCTGAGAACCTCGCCACGAAGACATCATCGCCGCCCGAATGCCCCACAGCAGAATGGACCCGAGGAAAATTCCAAGAGCTTGTATACCCGGCAATCACGACGTTACCCGAACCGTCCAGCGTGACCGCCTGAGCAAGATCGGCATGCGATCCTCCCCAGTACGTGCTGAAGAGGAGCTGGCTGCCGCTCGCGCTCAGCTTCAACACAAATGCATCCCGCCCTCCCGCCAGACTGGATTGGAGCGCCGCGGCCTTCGGGAAGTTCGACGAAGTCGTCCAGCCGGTCGCGTATGCGTTGCCGTCCCAATCCACCGTGATTCCAGTGATTCGATCTTCCCCTCTTCCCCCGATGAACGTGCAATAGACTAGCTGTCCTAGAGGGTTGAACTTTGCGACGAAAGCATCCACACCGCCGCCCAGATACGGTTGGAACGCATTCATCGTGATCAGATCTGGTGATTCCGTCCACCCACCCACGTATGTGTTCCGTTTAGGATCGACGGCGACCGCCGTTGCGGCTTCGAATCCGCTGCCGCCAATATATGTGCTGAAGACAATCTCGGGATCAATCACAAGCGGCAGCTGCCGATCGAACTCGCCGACCTCGAAGCCCACCGTGCCATCCTCCATCAGGTTGTAGCCTCCCGAAACGAGGATCTGTTGATCACCTCGTTGCTGAAAGATGAATGGTGCTTCTTCAACCAGCTTTTCCTTACCGATCTCAACCACGAGTTGTCCGGACCTTTGGATACGAACGCGCGAAGCGTTCGCGTATCGAAGCCGAACGAGACCTGGGTCAGCTCCCTCCCGGACTACGAAAGTCGTTTTAAGCCTGGCAGTACCTGCAGTCTCGTACATCAGATCGATTCCGGGATAAAGGTCTCGGTAGACCAGCTTTTCAAAGCCCTGCAACTCTACCGGGAGCCCATCTTCGCCCGCCAGAACAGTGAGCCGGATCGAGAGGGCATCGACGCCGACCGGTCGAACCGGACGGGCATCCGCATATTCAATGACAGCCTCGGCTACGCCAGCCTCCCTGGGGCGCCAACGCAGGACGCTTTTGCCCGGCAGAAACTTCCCGGTAATTCCGGCGCCCTGGAAGGCCGCCGACGGAACGGAATCCGCTTGTCCCGTAAGGAACATCGCCGGCAGTCCACCCGCAGAGGCGAGCACGGTTCCGTTTCGCGTTCCCGCGGAATCGGACGAGCCATTCCACGGAAAATACGCGACCGCGACAGATG
>JBKBWO010000059.1:0-4401 GCA_046314495.1 Fimbriimonadaceae bacterium | reverse complement strand
GACCCGGAACACAGCCCCAACAGTAAACTGGAAGCGGCCTATCACAAGGCCGATCGCGCTATAGAGGAGGTCGTTCGATTACTTGCCGCCTGACGGCGGCACTTGTTGAAGTATTCTTGTTTACAATTTCAGATCCAAGAATCTATGGTACGGAAACCAGAGCCGCTGCTCCCGGGCGAGGCGGAGATATTGGAGGATATTAAGAATAGGACAGGTGTCAATGTACCCTCCATTTCTTTTCTGAACAGACTAGACAAGGTAAGAGCGGCGGTTCTTCTGCCCATAATAAAGGAGTGGATAGCTCGCTGTGAACACTTTCCGCTGCGCACTTTTCTGTACCGCTGTTTTGGAACTCCGCATGCACGCGAATACCTCGACGATTTGTTGGCTTGGCACGAGATCGAACCACTAGGACGATCGCTTTCGGAGATCAATCAGGCACTTGCCCTGATAGTGACGGATGAGAATGCCAAGAAGGTCTGGGAGGCCATGAAGAGGCGCCCCCCCACGCCCGAACATTACGTACTTCTAGCGAAGTTGGCGAAGTTACCGTCGACCGAGGTTGAGGTTCGCGAACATCTGGTAAAATCTTTGTACGAGAACCCAAGACTGGAGACTCATGATCTTCGGTATCTTTCTTCTGTTGACGATCGACGTATAACGGACTGGTTCGAGACGAAGATTGACTCGCCCAATGCAGAGCTTCGGATATTAGCGAAACGAATTGTTGCTCGACGGAAAAAGCAACCACCGGATTTAAGGGAGTCACTCTCGGCGCCTAACAGATCTAAAGAGTTATTCTCTACGGAGGTAGACATCGATGACCTCAAGGGTCTTCTCCCCCGCTTGTCCATGCAGTTTGGACTGCGTCTGAATTCCTCGATTACGAGCGGCAACTTCGCATACGGGGCTAGCCTGGACACATGGTTAGTTACGGTTACTCTCAGCGAAAGAGGCGAGGCACTAGCGCTATGGTTTAGGCTGGAGGATGAGCAGACAATCGAAATAGTGCTGACGGAAAGTCCCGAGGGTACCGGACGGGTAGCTTGATTCACGAATTCAAAGAACGTCGCGCCGGCATTTGGAGCTTGTCGTGGCAGATGCATGGCAGCCGCCTTTGCGGGCTTATCGTTTGCCTTGCCCTCGCCTCCGGAGAACCGCGGCAGCGGAAATCTCGGTCGCTGGACTCATCAAGCGGTCGGTCGGAAGCCTCCGCGACTTCCCCGCGCGACTAGTCCGAAACCTCGGCGAGCGTGAGGCGAAATGGACCAGATGAATTATACACGATGGTGCGGCTGGGGGAGATCGCCTATTCGAACAGCCAGAATACCTATCAGTTCCAGTACGGGGTGGCCGGGCAGTTAACGCGGATCACGTCGCTGATGGGTTCGCTGCGGGAGGACTTCACGTACAATTCGCTGTTGCAGGTGACGCGGCAGAGGTATCGGTATGGGACGCAGACGTGGGCGCAGTTTGATTACGTGTTCAACGATGGGCAGAACAACGGGCGGATCAGCCGGATGGTGGATTCGCTGACGGGCGAGGAGGTGAACTACGCCTACGATGCGCTGAACCGGCTTGTCAGTGCGTCGACGACGGGACCGCAATGGGGGCAGAGCTACAGCTATGATGGCTTTGGGAACCGGTATGCGGAAGAGGTGACGAAGGGCGCGGCGCCCACGACCTACCTGACGTTCAATCCGGTGAACAACCGGATCACGACTGCGGGGTTCAGCTACGACGCCAATGGGAACCTGACGGCGGCTCCGATGCGGACGATGAGCTACGATGTGGAGAACCGGGTGACGGTGGTGACACACACGGGGAACGGGGCGGAGTACTACACGTATGGTCCTGGGAACAAGCGAATTCTGAAGCACAACAATACGGAAACGGTGTTCCACCTGTATGACGTGGAGGGGCGGTTATACAAGCGATACCGACTGACCCAGGCGCAGGATGGAAGCGCGTGGTTTACGCAGTTGGACACGTATTCGTACCTTGGGTCGAGGCGGCTGGGAGGGATTCAGGACCGGCTTGGGTCGCACCGGGCGGATATCGTGTGGAATTACGGGCTTTGGCAGGTTGGGCAGAAGTACAGCTACTTCCCATATGGGCAGGACCGGACGGCGACGCCGAATGACCGGTTCAAGTTTGCGACGTACTTCCGGGACGCAGTGGCAGGGCTGGATTATGCCGACCAGCGGTACTACGGGAGCACGTGGGGACGGTTCTTGACGCCGGATCCGTATCAGGCGAGCGGAGGTGCGGCGGCGCCGGGGAGTTGGAATCGGTATGCGTATGTGGAGGGGGATCCGGTGAACTATTATGATCCTCCTGGATTGTTAGCTGTGTCAGTAGACTCTGAGGGAAACTGGCACGTCGATGTTCCTGGTTGGGGGCCGGTGCCGATTTCCGGAGCGGGTGACCAACTGCCGCAGTCTACCATCGTTCCCCCGTTCGACGACGAGAGCGTGAGCGCGCTGACGGGCAACTTCAGAGTATTGCCTTATTTCGACGGTGATAATTGGAGAGTTGATCTAGAATTCAGCCAGCAGGCATGGAGTTCATTACTGGCATCAGACTTCGTCGCGGTGGGTGCGGCCGGCGTGCTTATTGCGATTGGAGCGACGGCAACTGCTCCTGTTATCATCACCGCCACCGGTGCCATTGTACTCACGGGTGCCCTGCTAGTCACAGCTTATCAGTTGAATGATGCTATCGAGAAGAATAAATCACGGCGGGCTCCGGACTGGCAGGTATCGTGTCACATACACCCTATCGGGAGTCCGAATCATGAAGGCGTTGAGCAAATGCGCGTTGTAGTATCGGCCAGAGACTACCAGGAGGCATATGCGATTGGGACGCACATCATCAAGCTCCGAGCCCAGCAGAAATATGGGGTTACGGGATTTCACTTGCAACATTGTGACGCTCGTCAATTATGAAATTTATTGGTCGAACGATTTCGAACGATAAGTATCGTACCCTCGCTAAGATACTGATGAGCGACTTGGAGGCTACGAGTATCCAAGAGCTAAGTGATATTGTCAGTGACGAGTCGGCGAGTGCCGAAGACAGACGAAAAGCTGCAAAGGCACTAGGATGTATCGGCGATGAAAGCAGCCTTTTAGTGCTTCGACCCCATCAAGATGATAAACAACTAGGAATCACAGCATCGTGGGCGCGGAAACGCATCATGCGACGAGCGATGCAAGATGCCAGAAGGCAGTTGCGAGATCTCGGGTTGCAGCTAGCGACAGAGCTTTCGGTTGAGCGACATGACGATCTGGTTGCAATTCTCACCGACACGCGACAATCGCTTGAGCGCAGGAGAAAAGCGTGCGCTGCTCTGGGGTACCTAGAAGTGCGGAGCGCGGTGTCAATCTTAGTTGACGTGGTGCAAGCGAACGACGCTGAATTGCCTTGGATCGCTGCGAACGCCCTCGCTTCCATTAAAAGTCGCAGAGCGACACGCCCTTTAATGAAAATCGTGAGGACCGCACCTAACGAGCGTAGTCAACAAGCTGCGATATATGCCCTGTGGCTCCTTGGTGATACTAGGGCACGAAGCGTCGTACGTTGGGTGCTCTCTGGATTGGCTACAGCGGGCTCTCACACTCGAAGTTTGGCATTAGAGGCACTTGGTGCATATGGTCCTACGAAACGGGACCTTGATATCATAATCCGGCAAAGTACGAATCCAGCCCCTGAGATTAGATATACGGCCGTGCTCATACTCAAGCGATTCGCTCGGGACGAACGCGTGCGTGGCGCCCTTGAGGCACGCTTATCCGATGACGAGAGTTGGCGAGATAAAGGTCCGATTTCTGAACTTGCCCGGGATGCTCTCTCGGTACTTGGTGGTGGAAAGCGGTCAACTGGCGATGAATCAGTGCTGAAGTGAGGGAGAGACGGCGTTGACTTATAACTTTGGGTATTCCGGGTTTCTAGTGGGACTGAAGAGGATGGAGCGGACGTGGGAAAATCCTGGGAATGGAAGATCGAGAGCTGTATCGGCGTATTCTCGGGATCGAGGAACCGTGGTAGGACATACAATCCTGAATAAAATAAACAGTATATCGCCAAATAGCGGCTACTATCACACTTTCAAGAGCATGGCTTCGGAAATCCTTGACCAGTGCAATCAGTTCGTGCGCCCCTGGTAGATGGGGCAGTGACACCTAAATTATGCACGCATCGAGGGCGTTCGTCGCGATTGACGCCCTGAGTGGACCCACCTGTCGGCGGCATCCCGCCGGTTTGATCTGCCTTGAATTCACCTCCCGGTTTGTAAGTCGTTGTTCCCTCTGGGCCGACGGTGCATAGATTCTTGGATCTGAAATTGTAAACAAGAATACTTCAACAAGTGCCGCCGTCAGGCGGCAAGTAATCGAACGA
>JBKBWO010000058.1:0-4445 GCA_046314495.1 Fimbriimonadaceae bacterium | reverse complement strand
ATGGCACCGATGCAGCACCGGATTTTTGAAGGCTCGGAGGAAGCACCGCCCACACTGCTCCTTTACGAAATCGACCCATCGCTGAACATCGGTTGGTACCTGAAATGGCAGCTCGATGATGAGCGACCAGAGCTGCAGCTCTCGGTTCGGGCGCAAAATCATCGGCTTCGGCCCGTTCCCTTCGGCGCCGCCGTTTCGGTTCATTTGCTGGGCGATGCGGCTCTGAAGTTTGTTGCCCCTGATGGCCTAGCGGCATTTTGGTCAGACGAGCTGGGTCTGGGTCTAATGATGATCGAAGACCAACCTCTTTCTGGCGAATTCACCGAGGCAGGTTGGATTCATGCGCCGAAGGAAGGGATGCTGGGTCCCCGACAAGTCGATTCATTCTCGCTTCGCCTCATTCCTTTGGTCGATCCTGCCCCGCCTGCGCTCGCCAATGGCTCGATGAGCGTCCACGTAGCGGAGAACTCGCTGCGCATTCATAGTTTCGATGACCGGCCGGCACACAAGATCTTCTTGCTGACCCCCGACGACCAAACTTTGGAGGCAAGCGCAGACCTCAACCCCTCGAAACTCACCGAATTTGACCTTGGCGCGCTACCGGGAGCTCCCGTTGCGGTCCAGATTCGCACCCCTGACAAGACCCCAGTACTTGCCGGTGATCTTTCTGCCACTGCCGTAAGCCCCCGAAAACCTGCGCCTTACGCTCCGCCCGTTTTTCCTGAAGGCGTAACGACCGCATCTGCAGAGCCCGACCTCGTCCGGCTCGCCCAGTACCCGGGCTTGCAACACGCCGGTCTGCTGCTTCGCGCGGCAAAGCTACAAGCAGACGAGCAGCCGCTGGATTCAGCCAAGCTGGTCGATGAAGCTCTTGATTTCAACGCCCAGGACGCCCTGCTTTGGTGGCAGAAGGCGGCGCTGGCAAGGCTCAGCGGACAGGGAGACGAGGTCAGCCAACCTAACGCCCATTACCTCTCGCCCATGGAGCCGATGCTTCGCGCAGAGGGCTTTTTAATGCAAAGTGAGCAGCCGAAGGAGCCCAATCCGCTCCTCGCACCACTAGCAGAGTTCCCCGAAACGTTCGTCCACGTAGCGCTGGTGCTCATCGAGGCGGGGATGTGGGCCGATGCGGTGCGCTGGCTTGATGAAGCGCTCCGGCATGTCAAGTCCCAGCGACTTTTGCTCTTAATGTCGGCGCTACAGGCAAGGAACCCCGCACTCAAATTCGAGGCCAGCCGCTATCTGGCGGATGCGGAGAGTCTGGGAATCGAGCCACCGTTGCCCACGTCTCCGATAGAGCTGGAGCTAGTAAACAAACTCCAAACCGAGTTTCCAGAAAATGACTTGCTGAACCAGCTAAACAGCGTCGCGCCGCGGCTTGGTTCGCTTTCCTGAGAGCAACCTGAAGCAATTTCGGCAGCGCGCTTCATAGCTCTCTTGCGCACCGATCAAGATCACCGGGTCGTCGCGGTGTGCCGGTTTTCCATCGATGGTTCGGTACGTGTGGCTTGCCACCTGCCCGCAGTTCATGCAAATCGCGCGCAGCTTCACCACTTCATCGGCAGCCGCCATTAGGTAGGGCATCGGACCGAACGGCTCGCGACGAAAGTCTTGGTCTAACCCGGCAAGAATCACCTCTTTCCCTTTGTCTGCCGTCTCAACTGCCCAAGAAACGATGTCGAGGTCGAAGAATTGGGCCTCCTCAACGAAAATCACTTCTGAATCCGGCGCAGTGGCAGCGCGCAGTTCTTTCGTGTCTCGCACCAACTGAGCTTCGTGGGCAACGCCCATATGGGTCACCACCATCGTTTCGTCGTACCGATTGTCGATGGTTGGCTTGAACACTTGCACCTTCTTTTTGGCGTACAGTGCCCGCCTCGCCCGCCGGATCAACTCCTCGGACTTTCCCGCGAACATCGAGCCGCAGATCACCGTCAACATCCCCCCTGGTTTTCTCAACTTTCCTCCTCTGGCTGAGTGTCGGCGATATCGGCTTCCAGCATTTCTTCGAGTTCATCTGAAGCGTCATCGTCCATCGCCTTGCCCATCTCTCGAACGAACTTTCGCAGTTCGCCCGGATCCTCCGGCTCGCCAAACTGGTCAATTTTATCGGCAATCTCGTCCAGCCGTTGGTCTTCTGACCGCCCGCGGCGTACCCGGCTGATCAAGCGGCTCACTTCCGTGCTACCGCATCGCGCACACACCCGCTCAGGATCAGTTGCAGAAACACCCTCCAGCAACGAAAAACGAACCCCGCATTTTTGGCAGCGGTATTCGTAAATTGGCACCGTTGGATTCTACTGAATAGAAACCAGATAAACTCCTTTTGTTTCGAGTCGGCTCCGCCTATTCTCCTTCGAGCCGATCGATCACGTTTTTTTATGCGAATTGAGATCATCGTAGATAGCTCCCTGCGCGAGACCCGCATCGCCGTTCTTGAAGACGGCCAGTTGGTGGAGTACCGCGTAGAACGCGAACAGCGCGTTGTTGGGAGCGTCTACAAAGGAATAGTTCAGAACGTGCTTCCAGGAATGGATGCAGCGTTCGTCGATATCGGCTTGGAACGCAACGCGTTCCTGTATGTTGCCGACATCCTCCCCGAAGACGGCGTGCCAAAAGCAAACGGCTACCGCCGAAACGAGCTGAGGGCACGCAAGATCAAGGAACTGATCCGCCCTGGGCAAGAGATGATGGTGCAGGTCATCAAGGGCCCCCGTGGCACAAAAGGCGCCCGGGTCAGCAGCCGCATCGCGCTCCCTGGCAGGTTCCTGGTCCTCACCCCTGAAGCCAACCACGTGAAGATCAGCCGCAAAATCGAAAGCCGAAAGGAAAGAGACCGGCTGAAGGCTATCGGAACGAAGATTCAACCCGAAGGATTTGGCTTGATCTTCCGCACCGAGTGCGAGGGGGTAAATGAGCGGCAGCTGAAGAGCGACGTCGACTTCTTGATGGATGCCTGGAAAAAGACTCTGGAGGCAGCCAAGCGCCAGCAAGCCCCCTGCTGCGTTTACCAGGACACCACCCTGCTGTACCGAACGGTACGAGACCTGTTTGGAGACCAGATCGACTCGCTGGTGATCGACGACCCAGACGTTTTCGAGAAGATCCACGCGGTCGCCAGCAAGGTCGCCCCAACCCTCAAGCCGAAAATCAAACTTTACGACAAAGACACGCCGATTTTCGATCAGTACAACATCGACCAACAGCTCGACAAGCTGCTGGGGCACCGAGTGCAGCTCAATTCAGGGGCATACCTGGTTATTGATGAAATGGAGGCACTCACGGCGATCGACGTCAACACCGGCCGGCTGGTTGGCAGCACCTCTTTGAACGAAACGATTTTGCGAGCCAATATGGAAGCAGCCGAAGAAGTTTGCCGGCAGCTAAGGCTGCGAGACATGGGCGGCATCATCGTGGTCGACTTCATTGACATGGAATCGGCGCAACACCGAAAGAACCTGCTGGATCATTTCACCAAAAAGCTGGGCAAGGATCGAGCCCGCACCCGGGTTGGAAAGATCTCCTCTCTTGGGCTAGTCGAGCTCACCCGGAAGCGAACCGCAGAATCCGTAACGGAAAGCACAATGGATGTATGTCGCGTTTGCCAGGGCAGAGGAAGGGTCTGGTCGCTGGAGACGATTGCCATGGAGATCGAGCGGGAGATGCGCCGTCACCTCAGCAAGCACGCAACCGCTATCCGCGTAACGTGCCACCCCCACCTGGTCGAAGCACTAATAGGAGACGACGGCGAGTTTGTCGAAGAGCTGGAGCACGAACTGGAGCGAGGGATTTACATTCGCGCGGACTTCGATTACGAATTCCCGGATGAATTCCAGATCGAGAGTGGCTCGATCGAGCAGTTCGACATCCAGCTAATGAAAACCGGAGAGCACGGCGCGGCGCTCTCGCCCAATACGATTCTGGAATGTAACGTCCGAAGGTCCGCACTGGAAGATGGTCGCAAGATCATCGGCTGGACCGACGAGGGCTACTACATCGAGTTGATCAATGGACAGGAGCAGGTTGGCCACCGATCAAAGGTCGCTCTCCGCGATATCCGAAGAAGCTTCGGCGTTGGCGAGGTAATTCTCTCCTCCGCAGTTGCCCATGGCCGCGCTGCCGCGCTGCGCGGTGCAGATGAACCCAGAAGAAAACCATGAGGAACCTGAAAGAGATGAATATTGTTGCCCGTTACGTTCCAATGCGTACGATTTTAACTGCGGCGTTACCCGCCGCGCTCGCCATTGCCCTGCTAACGGGTTGCGCAAACCAGCAGGCTCCCGTAACCGCTGCTTCGGTAGATCCCGTAGCCTCGGGAGAACTGATCCACTTGCAAAATTTCCAGATCGCTGAGGCGAGAACGGTGCAGCAAGTAGCGCAAGAACTCGCCGAGAAGCAGAACATCCGCTTCTGGCAGGTTCCGCCGAAAGACATCCTCGCCGATG
>JBKBWO010000057.1:0-4470 GCA_046314495.1 Fimbriimonadaceae bacterium | reverse complement strand
CACGTTTGATTCACGCCAACCAGAAAGACGGGTTGTGCGGCGCTCAACGCTGCCAGCGTGCTATTTGACACCGTGCCAGTTGCTGGATTTACAACCGGAACGCTCATTCGTGCAGCGACATCTAGAGACCCTAGGGCAACCGATGCTAGAACAGCTGCAGCTGTAACTGCAATTGTCGTTTTCATCCGTAAAGAACCTTTGTCGTTGGGTTGTTCATGAAATATTCTTGCGCTACGAACGGCTCTTCGTCACCAGGAGTGCGCCGAGAGTACCCCCCATCGGAGCTCATCTCCCACGCCTTAACGTTGTCTTCCCAGTACTTGGCGAGCAGTTCATTGCGGATGTAGTCGATGATCTTTGGATCTTCTATCGGGGTAAGCACTTCAACTCGTCGGTCTAGATTTCGCCTCATCAAGTCTGCGCTTCCGATATACACCTCGGGCTGTTCTCCATTGCCGAAGTAGTAACAGCGGGAGTGCTCCAAGTACCGCCCAATCACCGAGCGCACCTCAATATTCTCGCTTTGCCCCTTCACACCCGGGCGCAAGCAGCAGATTCCCCGAACAACCAGCCGTACCCTAACCCCCGCTTCACTAGCTTCGTACAAGGCGTCGATCATCTCAGGGTCTACAAGTGAGTTCATCTTGAAGAAGATCTCACCCTGCGTTCCGCTCCTTTGAAGCTCTGTCTCCCGTTTGATTCGCTCTAGGATCCCTTCTCTCAAGTTCAGCGGAGCGACCAGAATCTTCTGGTAATCCGCTTGCTTGGAGAACCCCGTCAAGAAGTTAAACAGTTCCAGAAGCTCCTGAATGATCTCGAGATCGGTCGTGAACAGGCCCAAGTCGGTATAGAGTCGAGCCGTGATCGGATTGTAGTTGCCGGTGCCGATGTGGGCGTAAACCTTGATCGCCGACTTCCCTTGACGTACGATGAGAGCCAGCTTGCAGTGGGTTTTGAGCTCGGCAAAACCGTAGGTCACGTGAACTCCTGCGCGCTCTAAAGCCCTAGCCCAAATCAGGTTGTTGCTTTCATCGAACCGCGCCTTAAGCTCAACCAGGACTGCGACTTGCTTGCCGTTATCCGCCGCCTCCATGAGCGACTCGACGATGGGAGATTGGCTCCCCACGCGGTAGAGGGTCTGCTTGATACCGATGACTTGAGGATCTTCTGCCGCTGAATGAACCAGCTCCTCAACAGGTTTAAAGCTGTCGAACGGCTGCTGTACGAACACATCCCGCTGGTTTAGGGTTTCGAATAATCGCTGAGCCGTCGAGAGAGACTCTGCCAAATAGGGCTGGAATGGTGCATATTTCAGCGCAGGCCTGTCGATGCGGACGAGTTGGTCCATAACCTCGAAGCCCAACATCCCCTCTAGGTCAAATACATCCTCGTCCTGAAGCTCCAGCAGCTTCATCAATCGGCGCCGAATGTGGTGAGGAACCCCTTTCTCTAGCTGCAGCATCACCGGCTGCCCGTAGCGACGTTTTTTGACGGTCCTCTCAACCGTGGCAAGCAAATCCGCGGCATCCAACTCCTTGATTTCGATGTCTGCATCTCGGATGACCCGAAACTGGTAGGAGCCCTTTATCTCAACTCCAGGAAAAAGATAGCCGAGATGGTTGGCAATCAGGTCCGCGAGGTCGATGTAAACGTTGCCTCGATCTTGAACTGGAACCAAGCGATCAATGACATTCGGCACCTTAACGCGCGCAAGCCTCTTCTCGGTATCTGAGCTGAGCTCGACGGCAAGGTTCAGACTCCGATTCGAGATAAACGGCACCGAGGGAGCCGGGTGGAGCACCAACGGCGTGCAAAGCGGAAAGACGTTGTTCAGAAAATACTTCGTTGCCCGCTCTCGCTGGGCTTTATCCAGCTCGCTGAACTTCTTGATGAAGATTCGCTGCTTCTCAAGAAGCGGCTTGAGAGTCTCCTTGAAAATCTCTCCTGCTCTGCGCCTAAGCGGTAAGGCAGCGTCGTGGATCAATTGAATTTGTTCTGCGGGAGTGAGACCGTCAGGGCTTAGGGTTTGATCGTGCGAATCTGCCTGCATGATCAGGCCCGAAACACGGACCATATAAAACTCATCCAGGTTGCTTTCAAAGATGGACAGAAACCGACACCGCTCAAGAAGCGGATTGTCCTCGGCGAGCGCTTCTTCGAGCACCCTTGAGTTGAAATTGATCCAGCTAAGCTCTCGGTTTACGTAGCGCACCTGCTCAACGGAAGCCGATTCTGGAACTACAGACATGCCACCTTTGCCCTACTCTTCCCTTTTGCCATCTCGAAAATTGCCCCTTCCCGAACACCGTACTCGCTCACGGTCAGAGAGTCTGTCTCAAGACTTTCTAGAATCCCAGAGAAGCATAGCGAGCCAGGTAGAAGGGTTGAGGCGCGTCTCTCCTTTACGCCGAACCTTCGGATGATTGTCTGCACGTCGAGCTGCTGTGTTGACCAACTCACGTAGTCGAATTCAGGAGTTTGCAACACCGGGTCGCCATCTGGATGCAACATTCTCCAGATACCTCGAATGACCCCTCCGCTGGCAACAATAGGGAGTCCGTCGGCTGACGGCAATCGCTCGGAATACCTCGCAACTTCTTTGCGGACCGCCCGAACTTGTTCATCCGTTGCAGGTTGAGTCAGGTTTGAGATCGCGACCAACGAACCTGTGCCGATCGGCAGCGAGTAGTCGTCCACCACTCGGTCATCGTTGCAAAACGCAACCTGTGCACTCCCTCCCCCAACTTCAAGCAAGATGCTGTTTCCGTCTACTTTACGATCTAGCCTGGCACCCAGTAAGCTCAACTGTGCCTCCCTCTGCGGGGGGATGACATCGACGTCGACCTTGGTCTCTTCCAGAACCTGATCCAAGACTTCTCGGGAATTGGCAGCCTTACGCACTGCCTCCGTTGCGAAAACATAGAACCCCTCGCTCCGGTGGGCTTTGGCGAGCGATCGAAACTCCTTTAACGTCCTGATGAGCATCGTTTGCAGACGGGTGGGGATAACACCGTGGCGGCTGACTTGCTCTCCCAGCGAGATCCAGACGCTTTGGTTGACCACTCGCTGTATCGTGCCGTTTTCGTATTCGCCAACCAGCAAATGAGCCGTATTGCTACCCACATCAGCGGCTGCAAACACGGATCCCATACAGGGAAGTATGGCACTTCTAGCCCGTTCAACTGGGGGGTTAGCTCGCGCCGCAGCGCTGGCTATACTCGTTCTCATGCCGCTTCTGGATCGATGCTTAGACCTAGCCGTGCGTGCCCATGCTGGCCAATTCCGCGAGGGTGTCCCAGCGATGCCCTATGCGGTTCATCCCGTGGATGTTTGCTGCATCCTTCGATATCAGGGCAACGTTACAGACGAGACCCTACTGGCTGCGGCTCTCCTTCACGACATCCTGGAAGAGACCGATGTCGAGGTGGAGGACATTGTTGGCTCCTTCGGTACACAAGTTGCCGAACTCGTTCTAGAAGTGACCCGTGAAGAACCAACCGACGAACAAGTTGAGGGGATGAACAAGGACCAGATCTACGCGTTGCGCACCTCGATGCTGTTGGATGAGATCAGGTCGATGAGCGATTCGGCGAAGACCATTAAGCTGGCTGACAGGATTTCGAACCTCCGCGAGGCGATGTTGACCCGTAAGCCACTGAAACTGGAACGCTACATCCGGCAGTCTCGGCAGATGCTGGAAGTGATTCCGCGAGAGTTGCACCCGGTGCTTTGGGACACCCTTTCATCCCTAACTCTCCGAGCGGAGAGCCAACTTCCGTCGAACTAGCCTTTCGGCTGATCTATCTGAATTTCACATCAAGAACGATTTCGCGAACTCGGTTCGTCTGCCTCAGCGCACGGCAGATGACTTCGAGTTCATGGCGAACATCCACGTCTCCGAACCCCTTAAGGGACCCGCGAACATAGAGAACGCCGTGCAGAACACGAACGTCGGCTTCTGCGCAGTCGACTTTCCGACGATTAAATTCACGTCGAACCATTCTGATCGCTTCGAGGTCTTTTCGATCGACCATATAACGTAGGATAGTTCTCTTATCACTGGCTGAAGAACTGACAAGGCCTAAAGACCTATTGCCAAATGATGAAGCCGAGGTCAGACTTTGCTGACCTCGGCTTCGATTCACCTTACGAGCTTTGACCTACTTGGTGTCGGGTTCGTCCGGATCTTCGACCGTGATGGTCTTGGGCCGCTCTGGGTGCGGTGCATCCGGAGCTTCTACGGCTGGCGGCTCAATATCGGCAACATGCTCTTCGTACAATGGCTCGATCGGAAGGGGCTCGTTAGTGCCCGGCTTCGTCTCAAAGCTTTCTGTGTCCATGAGACCAGCTGCCTCTGCTGCAGATACCAGGTTGGCTGACATCGAACCTCGCTTGCTCCACCAAATGGAGAACGCCAGCGCCGCAACACACACGATCGTGATGAGTGCTGCCACCCACATTGGGTAGAAC
>JBKBWO010000056.1:0-4720 GCA_046314495.1 Fimbriimonadaceae bacterium | reverse complement strand
CAGCGGCGCTGCCAGAAAGCTTCGCTGCGCCGACACTGCCGGTGTTCAGCAACGTCACCAGTCGGATCGAGAGCGACCCCGGAGCCTGGAAGCATCTACTGGTGCAACAGGTTGTCGCGCCAGTCAAGTGGGCGCAGATCTCGGAAGCCGCGCTAAAGGATGGAGCCGACGTTCAAATCGAGTTCGGCACAGGCGAGGTCTTGGGCGGATTGATGAAGCGACTCGCCCCTGAAGTCCGGCGATATAGGGTTGCTGAGGCAGACGATCTCCCGAAGCTGGAAGAGCTCGGGGCTCAAGTAACCTGAATCCCATGAGACTGGAAGGTCAAGTTGCGCTGGTTACGGGCGCAAGCAGAGGGATTGGCAGAGCGATTGCCGAGCGGCTGGCAGAGGAGGGAGCGCACGTGGTTTGCGTAGCAACTTCCCTCGAAAGAGCGGCTGCGACCGCGGACTCGATCCGAGCAAACAACCGATTGGCGACTCCCATGGAGTGCGACATATCGGATGGAGAGTCGGTCGCCCATCTTTTCAAGGAACTCGACGAAAATTTTGAGCCGCTGAGCATTTTGGTGAACAACGCTGGGGTGACCAAAGACACCTTGCTCATGCGGATGAGCGAAGAGGACTGGGACCGAGTGATCGACGTCAACCTCAAGGGAACCTGGCGCTGCATCAAACATGCCACAAAGCCCATGATGAAGGCACGCTACGGCAGGATCGTCAACATCTCCAGTATTGTCGGCATCAGCGGAGCCCCGGGCCAGGCCAACTATGCCGCAAGCAAGGCAGGGATTATCGGGCTCACCAAATCTGTGGCGAAAGAGCTCGGCAGCAGAGGAATCACCTGCAATGCCGTTGCCCCTGGGTTCATTGAAACCGAGATGACTGCCTCGCTGCCGGAGGCGATGCGAGAGTACGTGGAAAAGACGGCGCCCGCTGGCAGGCTGGGCAGCGGCGAGGATATCGCTGGTGCCGTCACCTTTTTGTGTGGACCCGATAGCGGCTACGTTACCGGTCAGGTCATGATTGTCGACGGAGGGCTGACCCTATGAACCGTCGATTTGGGGTAACTTCAACTGTTGGCATGGGAGGGTTCTCGAAGCTGTCCCAGATGAGATTGCAAAGATAATGGCGGAAGACATTCAGGCTCAAGTCCGCGAGGTAGTCGTGGAGAAACTCGGGGTTAGGGAAGAAGAGGTGACTCTTGATTCCTCGTTCATGGAGGATCTCCGGGCTGACTCGCTCGACGTCGTCGAGTTAATCATGGCGCTCGAAGACAAGTTCGGCATCGACATTCCCGACGAAGAGGTTCCAGAACTCCAGACATTCGGTGACGCGGTGCGCTACATCGAGAAAAAGTCTGGTGGTTAAGTCCACTTCGGGCACGAAGCAGTCAATCTGAACGTTCCCCGCGGCTGATTCGAGGGGAAGCGAACCTCCAGTTACCAGCCGCTCTTCAATTGTCGAGCAATGAAAGACGCAGACGTATTCACGGTTTTAAGGGAGGTCTCACCTGGATCGGTTTAAGCCGTCCGGTAGAGTCGTCGTAACCGGAATCGGTGCCCTCACCGCCTTGGGAAATGACGCCGAGGCAACCTGGGCGAACCTCTTAAAGGGTGTAAGTGGGGCTGGCCCGATCACTCTCTTCGACGCAACAGATTTTCCTGTTCGCTTTGCGTGCGAGGTCAAGGATTTCGATCCCGAGCAATGGCTCGACCGAAAAGATGCCCGGCGGATGGACCGCTTCCTGGCATTCGCAACCGCTTCAGCGAAGCAGGCGATGGAGGACTCCGGTCTCCAGATCACCGATGAAAACCGAGACGACGTCGGAGTTCTTTTCGGCAGCGGAATCGGTGGGCTGAACATGGTCCAGACGAACATCCGCAAGCTTCAGGAAGAAGGTGTAGACCGTGTTTCGCCCTTCCTGGTGCCCTACATGATCCCGGATATGGCATCGGGGATCGTCTCGATTCAGCACGGGGCCCGAGGGCCGAACACCTGCGTAGTCACGGCCTGTTCAACGGGCGCGAACGCTATCGGAGACGCCTATCACCTCATCAAACGCGGCGACGCGGTTGCTATGATTGCTGGCGGGGTCGAAGCTCCAATCAACGAGATCGGCGTGGCAGGGTTTGCCTCCAGCAAAGCGCTCTCAACCCGGAACGATGAATACAAGACCGCATCTCGGCCGTTTGATGCGACCAGAGACGGATTCGTCATCGGTGAAGGCGCTGGAGCGATGATCTTGGAGGACTACGACTTCGCCAAAGCCAGAGGCGCGAAGATCTACGGCGAGATCATCGGCTACGCGATGACTGGCGACGCCTTCCATATCACTCAACCCGATCCACAAGGCTCCGGAGCGACAAGAGCGATGCTAAGGGCGCTACGCAGCGCGAATATCGAACCGAATCAGGTCGATTACATCAACGCTCACGGCACCTCGACTCCGTTCAACGACAGAATCGAGACCCTCGCCATCAAGCACGCTATGGGAGAAGCGGCAAAGAACATTCCGGTATCTAGCACGAAGTCGATGACTGGTCATGCGCTGGGCGCGGCTGGCGCAATAGAATCGATTTTCTGCCTGCTCGCAATCGGCAACAACGCCATTCCGCCAACCATCAACTTGCACCAGCCAGACCCTGATTGCGATCTTGATTACGTTCCAAATGAAGCGAGAGACGCCAGGGTGAGCTACGCGCTCTCTAACTCATTTGGATTTGGCGGCCATAACGTCTGCCTCGTCTTTGGACCCGGTTAACTATGTCTGCGCTGAAAACAGCCACTACCTTGAAGCAGGAAATCTGGGACTACTATGAAGTCCTGAACGCGACTCGGTCGAAGCGAACCGCAATCAACTACCTGAACGACCTGAAGCGATACAGCGAGTTCACGAAGGGAGAATTCGACCTCAGTCAGCAAACGCTGGAGCGCTTCATCAGGGACCCAAAAGTTTCCTCTGCCACCCGAAATCGCAGACTTTGCACTTTGCGCAGTTTTTGCCAGTACCTGGTGGAGACCGGCAGAATTCCAGCGAACACCGCAAAGAAGATCGACCATCCAAAGCGCGAATACTCTTTGCCAGTGGTTCTCACCCGAGAGCAGATTCAGCAATTGTTAGAACACGGTCCAGGTTCCAAACATCCTTTGAGAGATCGTGCGATGCTCGAACTCTTCTATGGAACAGGTATCCGGCTGAATGAGGCCGCAAACCTTTTGCTCACCGATGTCGACTTCGCCAGCGGAGAAATAGTCATTACAGGAAAGGGAGACAAGACCAGGGTCGTATTGATGGGCGCCCCCTGCAAAGCGGTACTGCAAAAATACGCGCAAACCGAAAGACTCTCCCGTAAGCCTCTCACCAACCACTTTTTCGTGCGAAAAAGCGGAAAGCCGCTAGTGCGCGAGGAGATCGCCCGAGAAGTTCGAAGGATGATCCGCGCGGCTGGACTACCTCCTGAAGTCACCACCCACACGTTGCGACACACTTTCGCAACGCACATGCTCGACGGCGGAGCCAACATCAAGACCTTGCAGCAGCTGCTGGGTCACACGTCGCTTCACTCGACCCAAATTTACGTGCACACCAGTGTGCAGCGTCTTAGGGACACCGTTGATCGCGCACATCCTCACCGATTGACCACTCCGAATGGGGCTTCAAGCGAGGGCTGAAACCTTTTTTCGCAAACTTCAGTAATATATCAGTGAACACTGATCTTTTTGATCACGTGAGGAAGAAATGAGAGCCTCAACCAAGAATCCGGAAGAATTTGCTCTTCGTTCCAGCGCCGACATTCGTCGCTTCGAAGACATGATGAACGACACGCGCCGGAGAGCGTTCAGCATGGCAATCCAATTGACGCGAAACCAGGCGGAAGCGGAGGATCTCATGCAAGACACTTACGTGAAGGCGTGGAAGGGGTTCGACAGTTACACCCCCGGGCGACCCTTCCTCAATTGGCTCCTTCGCATCATGCAGCGTGCTTACCTGGATGCGCGGCGCCGAGAAAACCCCATCCGACGGGCGGACAGCCTGAACTCAATGATTAGCCCGACAGACGGCGAGTACCAGGAGCTTCCAGTGGCAGACGATCGCCCAACCCCAGATGTCGAGCTGTTTGACAATGAGTTTCGTCAGTCGGTTCACAAGGCGCTCCAAGAGTTGCCCGACGTTTACCGAGAAGCGATTGAGATGTGCGACCTAGAAGGTCTTAGCTACGGCGAAATTGCCGACAAGCAGTCGACCACTGTAGGAACGGTACGCTCCAGAATCCATCGTGGACGCAAACTGCTCCGAGACATCATCCAGTCGCAAGACATCTCTTTCCCTCGAAGATAGAGCGATTCTAGTAACAGGATTCGGGTCGTTCGGCGAGTTCGATCTGAACCCGACCCAGGTTTTGGCGTGTGGCTGCCCCACTCACCATGTCCTGAAGGTTTCGTTTTCGGAAGTAGATCAGTTTCTTGCGGGCCTCGCCTTGCCCGAGGGTTGCATTTGGGTCCAGCTTGGAGTCAGTGCGAAGGCGAAGAAGCTAACTTTCGAACTCGCCGCAAGAAACCAAAACAGTGAGAGCGCAGACGTTGATGGCGAAACAAAACCAGGAGAGATTGAGCCTGGTCCGCCCATTCTCTTAGGCACTTTGTGGAACCAAGCACTTCTTGAATCGCTCCCCTTCGATTTCGAAGTTTCCAGTGATGCGGGTGGTTACCTGTGCAAC
>JBKBWO010000055.1:0-5286 GCA_046314495.1 Fimbriimonadaceae bacterium | reverse complement strand
CAGCGCTCGCGGCGTTCTATCGAAAGATCCCATTCGGCCACGTTGAAGCTGGCTTGAGAACCGACTCGATCTGGGAGCCCTTTCCCGAAGAATTCAACCGAAGGGCCGCTTCGCTCACCGCAGCTCTCCACTTTGCGCCAACAGAGTCTGCAGCTGCCCGACTGATTTCCGAGGGCTACAGTCCCGAGACGATCTTGGTGACTGGCAATACTGGGCTGGATGCTGTACGACTGACGCTGGAACAGTTGCCGCAACCTGAAGCGACTTCTAGTCGTCCGTTGATTCTTCTGACGACCCACCGACGCGAAAACTGGGGCGAGCCCCAGCGCCACATCTGTAAGGCGTGTAGACGGTTGTTGGACGAGTTGCCTGAGGCGGAGTTAGTGACGCCTATGCACCTCAATCCAACTGTTCGGGAGACGCTGATTGCCGAACTTGGAGATCATCCCCGCGCTTGTCTTATTGAGCCGCCCGCTTACCAAGAATTCGTGGGCCTGATGCGAAGCGCCAAAATCATTCTGACTGACTCGGGTGGAATTCAAGAGGAGGCTCCGCTGCTGGGAAAGCCCGTTCTCGTGCTGCGCAACACAACGGAGCGGCCTGAAGGGATAGAGGCTGGAAACGCCCAGCTGGTCGGTACGGACGAAGGTGCGATCTATTCAAGTGCCCTCGAGTTGCTAACGAACCCAGAGCGATATGCCCAAATGAGCGAGGTCCGAAGCCCATACGGTGACGGTCATGCCTCCCCCAGGATCGTCGCGGCGGTCGAAGACTTTCTAGCTAGGTAGTCCGCGCTTCGGAAGCTGGCAGCGAGCCAGATTCAGAACTCAAATCTTGCGCTTCCCGCGCTCGCGAAACATAGCGGGAGAACGAAAGCATCCCGAAAAAGATGATCAGCACGATCAGCTCCGCCAGGCTGAACAGGAACACATTTCTCACGGTCCCCCGCACAAGACTGATGCACTGAACGGATACAAGCAGTAGCACTAAGCGGTTAAAGTTCGGCTCCCGCATTCGGTAGTCAAACCAACGAGACAGATAGCCCAATATGAGCCCGAAAAAGAGGACTCCGATAATCCCGAAGCTACGGTAGGCGTTCTCCATTCCCGGTGGCACAATGGTGCGCCCCTGGAAGAACGACATGATGTATTGGTTTAGGTCGTAAAAGGGGAGAGAAGGATCACTGCGAATCTGAGCAGGCACCATTTGGAGAACCACTTGGAGATTCGACACTCCATAGTCGTATTCCAATCCGGCTTGCATGTCTCTTTGCGCCGCTGCCGCTACGCCGACAAAACCTTCGATGTTCAAGCGATAGAACCACTCAACCGGGTTCTCATCCCCAGTCCTAGTCTGAAAGAACTGTACTACCTGGGGCAACGATACCTGATCAAATCGAGCCGTAAACTCGCGGTAAAGTCCAAACACCATGAAGATGAACACCATGACCAGCCCCAGTACAACCAGCCAGCGCGCCTTGAGCGGTTTGATGCAGTAATGGATCGCGAAGGCAACTTGCAAGATCAGGAACGCAGCCAGAAATCTAGAGTTGAGCAGGTAAATGCCCGTAACCGTCGAGAAAAGCAGAATGTCGACTAGCGCTGGTTTCTGGCGAAGGACTAACTTGCGAAGCAGTGGCAGCTTGCCTAGCCCCAACAGCATAATGAGAAGGGTCAGACCTGCATCAAAGTTCTGTCCAGGGTTGAGTAGCGCTGCATCAAGTCCTCCCGCCGACCGAAGCACCAAAGCCCCGAAAACGCCGGTCCAGGCAACAACAAACAAGTAGCTCAGCCAAGGAGTGTCCTCAGGAAGTTTTCGATAGAAGGATCGAGAGGTGATTCCGATCTTCAAAGAGGGATACAGGAAGTACATCAGCGCGTACATCGCGATGCAGGCGGTGATGATCCAGTTTGCTCTCTCTGCAGCACCGATGTAGATCGTCTGAAAAAGCTGGTTAACCGAAGTTGCGCCCGCCGCGAATCGGTTGAAGATCCAGAACCCCTGGCCGGTCACCAGAACGATCAGTGATGTCGAAAAAGCAAGGGCATAAAGGTTCGCTGTTCGCTTTCTCAGAGCGTGAACAATCACCAACAGGCTCAGGAGGACCTGAACCCAGAGCAGAATGAAGTGCAGAGTGAACGGACCCTGCAACATGGCGTTAGACCTTTGAATGCGCGATGTTTGCGCGAATCCGTTCGAGGTCGTAATCGACCATCATGTTCACCAACGTCGGGAAGTCCACCTTTGGCTGCCATCCCAATTCATTTTTCGCTCTGGACGAATCGCCGATCAGAAGATCAACTTCAGCTGGCCTGAAGAAAGCCGGGTCAATAACCACGTGATCCTGATAGTTCAGACCGACGCGGCTGAATGCAACCTCACAGAACTCACGCACGCTGTGCGTCTCGCCAGTTGCAATTACATAGTCTTCTGGCTTTTCTTGCTGAAGCATCAGCCACATCGCCTCAACGTAGTCCCCTGCGAATCCCCAATCTCGCTGGGCATCCAGATTCCCAAGATGCAACTTATCCGCAAGACCAAGCTTGATCTTCGCTACTGAGTCGGTGATTTTCCGGGTCACAAACTCATGTCCACGCCGTGGACTTTCGTGGTTGAAAAGGATGCCAGAGCAGCAGTACATGTCGTAGCTCTCGCGATAGTTGACCGTAATCCAGTGGCCGTAAAGTTTGGCGACTCCGTACGGGCTTCTTGGGTGGAACGGAGTGTCCTCTGTCTGAGGGATTTTCTTCACCTTGCCAAACATTTCACTGGTCGAAGCCTGATAGAACCGAATGTTGGGATTGATGATTCTGATGGAGTCTAAAAGCTTCGTCACGCCAAGAGCGGTGTACTCGCCGGTCAAAACTGGCTGCCGGAATGAGGTAGCGACAAACGACTGCGCCGCCAAATTGTAAACCTCGTCAGGTTTGACGTCGTTGATGATTTCAAGCATCGACACCTGGTCCAGCAAGTCGCCGCTAACGAGTTCGATCTGGTCCTGAATGTGGGAGATCCGCTCGAAGTTGACGGTACTTGAGCGACGGACCATTCCGCATACTTTGTAGTTTTTTTCAAGCAGAAACTCTGCAAGGTAGCTCCCGTCTTGTCCAGTAATCCCAGTAATCAGTGCAGTTTTCATTAAGTTTCGTTCGAGAATAACCGTCGCTAAATGGTACTTAAATCCGTGGGAAGCAACTCTGAAGTCAACTCTCGCCAACTCAGCACCTTGCTCGTGTCGATGCTGCTTCGGTCAAATTCGAGCGCACCTTGCAAGGCCGCCTTCATCGATTCGCGATCGGAAGGAACATAGGCAAAACAGTGCGGCCGGTCGGTCTGGATGAACTCCGGCAGCACGATCGACAACTTGCAGTACGTGTACTGGTGCATCTTAAGGCTGTCCGACAGAGAAGGAGCCCCATCAAACCAGCTTCGGGTCTGAAGTCCGACATCGGCAAACTTCAGGAAAGGGATAGTTTGACGAAAGGGCATTTCGCCATAGCTCTTCAGGTTGTCACGACGCTGTACGCTATCAATGGGGCCGATGACGTGGAAATTGCATTCTGGGAAATCTTCCGCCATCCAGTTGATGAATTCGGTGTCGCAAAACGAGTTCCCCACAAATACGATGTTCTTGGAATTCGCTTTGTAGGGGTTCGAGTGTTCCTGGTCGAATTGGTCCTTTTCGATACCGTGAAAGTGAATGCGAGCGGAAGGAAGATGCTCAAACTGCACATGGATATAGTCGCACGGGCTACTGATCAGATCGAACTTCCCTGCTAGTTCCTGCTCGGCGCGTATGATCGTCGGAGAGGAGCCGAGCCCCTTCAGGTCATCGGAAACCCGGTAGACCGTAAAGGAATCTGGGGCGAGTTCCTGAACACGGGGCAAAAGCATGATCCCGGCTCCACTTTCAAAGACTGCGAGTGAGCACTCTCGAATAAATGGCTCGGCTTCACCGAGGGGGAGTTCCCCATAACGGCTGAAAACCCTTCTTGCGATTGCGTCTAGCCCCTTCCCAATCCGAACAGGGTGAAACGGAGTGCGCCATACGTAGCTCCAGAGATTCGGACCGACTTGAACCAGCTTGTTGTGCTCACCTTCAGGAATAAGCTTTGCGCGAAAATCTTGCCTGAGATTCGATAGTGGGCTGTAGCTGTAGGTGAACAGAAGTGTCTCAACACCCATCTCAGCCAACGCTTCCCCAATGAAGTGAAACCCAGCCTTCCGCTTGCTTTTGGCATAGTGACCAGTGAACAATACCGCCTTCGTTGGCAAACTTCTATGGACGGATTCGGCCGATTTAGCCGTCATCAGCCCTCTTGGCGCCGAAGTGGGAAGCAATGGCGTCGGCGATTTGCACCGCTGCGTAACCGTCACCGTAGAGCTGCACGGGCTCTCCGCTGGTACCGACCGCTTTCAACACGGTTTCGGCAATTCGCTTTCCATCCGTACCGGAGGCAAGTCGGTTCCACCCGGTTTCGATCAGCTCTTTCCATTCTGTCTCTGCCCTTAAGGTTACACACGGAACCCGATAGAAATACGCCTCCTTCTGCACCCCGCCAGAATCCGTCGCCACAACCGAGGCATTTGAAAGCAATCGAACCATATCGATGTAGCCAACGGGCTCGATCACCTGTATGTCTCCTAGCCTGTCCTCGAACCCTGAATCGGCAATCTTCTTCTTCGTGCGAGGATGAAGCGGTAAGACGACCCCCATTTCAGCCGCTACCGAGCCTAGCGCAGTCAAAAGTGCGAGTAGCCGGGTTGAGTCATCTGTGTTTTCGGCTCGATGGATGGTGGCAAGGACAAAGGGCTCCCCCGATAGATTCAGCTCAGATAGTACACCGGCACTACTTGCCGCCTTGTCCCTGGCACGGAGCGCTACATCGTACATGATGTCGCCCGTTCGAACAATCATCCGGTCTCCCAATCCCTCTCGTCGTAGGTTCTCGACGGCAAGGTCGGTAGGGGCAAACAGCATGTCGGATACGTGGTCGGTAACCACCCTGTTGGTTTCTTCCGGCATGTTCCGGTTGAACGATCTCAGCCCAGCTTCAATATGGAGAACGGGAATGTGCAGCTTGGCGGCGGCAAGCGCACCCGCTAGGGTTGAATTGGTGTCTCCATACAGCAGAACTGCGTCGGGCCGATGCTCGGTGAAGTCTTGATCGAGTAGCCGAAGCATCTCGCCAGTTACCGCCCCGTGCGAACCACTTCCGACTCCGAGATGGGCATCGGGTGGCGGGATTTCCAGCTCGTCAAAAAAAATGTCCGAAAGTTGGGGAT
>JBKBWO010000054.1:0-6118 GCA_046314495.1 Fimbriimonadaceae bacterium | reverse complement strand
CCAACATCGACGCCAGCAATACGCTGTTGCGGGCATTCGCCCGAATCTGCTCGTGTAGTGGACGAAACTTGGGAGGCGACATCAGCGAACTTTGGCGCCTTCAGGCGCAACTCGGTCCGGAGAGAGCAAAATCGCTCCTCCATCTCCGTCATCTGCCGCAAGCAACATTCCTTGGCTCTCCACACCTCGCAAGGTCGCGGGCTTCAGGTTGAAAACGATCACCACTTGCCTGCCGATTAGCTGCTCCGGATCGTAGCTCTTTCGGATTCCCGCTACCACCTGTCGCTTCTCCTCTCCCACCAGCAACTGCAGCTTCAGCAGTTTGTCTGCATTCGGCACAGGCTCTGCTTCCAGCACTCTGGCGATGCGAAACTCGACTTTCGCGAAGTCTTCGATGCCAATCGGTTCTGCCTGGGGCTTCTTTTCGGGTTCTGGTTTTGGCTGAGGTTCCACGGGCTTCTCTTGTTGCTTTCGCTCTTTTTCAATACGAGGGAACATGGGCTGAGGCTGGGCAACCTGACCCGATTGCGGCAACGAACTCTCGGTCGCCACCAGCTTCCACTCCTTTAACGGCTCGAGGCCGAGCTGCGATGCGATGGCATCCGCCGCGCTGGGCATCACCGGACGAACCAACCCTTCGCAGGTCCGAAGCAAAAACACCATCGAGCGGAACACCGCAGGCAGCCTCGGGTCGTTCGTCTTTGCGAGGTTCCAGGGTGCCACATCGTCCACGTACTTGTTCAGGAACCGCGCAGGCTCTAGCGCAGCGTGGCACGCCTCGTCGATTCGGTACCTCGACATTGCTGCCTCAAAGCTCTTCTTGGCGTTTTGGGCGGCCTCCAGCGCCGCCGGCTCGATCTCGCCGCACGGGATTTTTCCCTCGTAGAACCGGTGGATCATGTTCAGGCTTCGGTTCAGCGCGTTGCCCAGGTCGTTCGCCAGATCGGCGTTGTACCTACCCTCGAAGGTCTCGTCGGTAAACACTGAGTCCGATTCGAAGGGCGCGGTCGAGCACATGTACCACCGCACCGCATCTACCGCAAGCGGCTCGGTCGCCCCGGTTCGCTCGCTCAGCTTCTTTGCGAGATCAAGCGGGGCTACAACATTCCCCTTCGACTTGCTGATCTTGTCTGCGCCCAATAACACCCAGGCGTGCCCCACCAGAGTCTCGGGAAGCGGCAGCTCCAAACCGAGCAAGATGGAGGGCCAAAGGGTCGCGTGGAAGCGGGTAAGAATATCCTTACCCATCCATTCAACGGTGTTCGGCCACGCCTTTTCGTAGCCTGGTGCCGGCCATCCGGTAGCAGCCAGGTAGTTGATCAGCGCATCGAACCATACGTACACCACCCGCTCAGGGTCGTCCGGAACAGGCACACCCCAACCGGGGTTTTTCCGGCTGACGCAGGTGTCTCGCAGCCCCTGGCGAATGAACGAAACCACTTCGTTCTTCCGAGTTTCCGGCAGGATGAAGTTGGGGTTCTCCTCAATGTGCTTCAGAAGGGGCTCGGCGAAGGCGCTGGTTCGGAAGAACCAGTTCTCTTCCGCTACCCATTCGACGGGGTTGCCGTCTGGGCTTTTGCCGTCCACGAGCTCCTGCTCTTGGTAAAAGGTTTCGGTGCTAACGTCGTACCAGCCTTCGTAGCGGTCGGCATAGATATGACCTTTGTCCCTTAGCCGGCGCCACACCTCGGCGACCGCTTCTCGGTGCCGCGGCTCGGTGGTGCGCAGAAAATCGTCGTATTCGACGCCCATTGCCTGCCAGACCTGCTGGAACTGTGCGGCAATGTCATCTACAAACTGCTGGGGCTCTTTGCCCGCCTTTTTTGCGGCCTGCAGAACCTTCAGCCCGTTTTCATCCGTGCCTGTGAGAAACAAGGTCTCCCTGCCGTTCATGCGCTGATAGCGGGCGCACACATCCGCGAGCACGGTGGTGAGCGCCGTGCCAATGTGCGGCAGACTATTGACATAGTAGGAAGGGGTGGTCAGGCTGTAGATTTCAGGCACTTCGGCAAAGTTTACCGATGCCCTCTTGGTAAGCCCGGACGGAACCTGAATCAGGCTCGGTGGCTTGGTACACTCCCTTCCCATGCCCGAGTTCTTGTTGGAGATAGGCTGTGAAGAGCTCCCTGCCACCAGCGTTGAACGGGCGTTCCAGTCACTCAAATCCGGTATTGCCGAGCGGCTGAAAGAGGCGAAAATCGAATTTGTCTCCAACCAAAGCTTGGGAACACCTCGCCGGCTGATTGTTTCATTTGAAGGCGTCAGCGAGCGCCAACCCGATGAGAACAAGGAGGTCCGGGGACCTTCTCTGCAAGCGGCCTACGACGAAGCCGGCAACCCCAAACCACCGCTGCTAGGCTTTTGCAAGAGCCAAGGCATTGCACCAGAAGACGTCGTTGCCCGAGATGGCTACATCTGGGCATCAGTCACTGTAAAGGGCCGCCCTACTGCCGAAGTTCTCGCCGAGATCGTGCCGGATGCCCTCAAGGCGATCCCGTTCGACAAGACCTTGCGCTGGGGAACGAACCGAGTTCGATTTGGCAGACCCGTGCGTTGGATTCTTGCGAGGTTAGGCAGCGAGCCGGTGCCGTTTGAATTTGCCGGCGTTCACAGCGGTGGCAGCTCGTGCGGTCACCGTTTTCTTTCTCCTGATCCGTTCGAGGCGACAGGCTTTGATGAATTGCTCGTGAAGCTGAGAGAGCGACAGGTGGAGCCAGACCCGGCAATCAGGCGCCAGAGGATTGTGGAGCAGTCGATCAGCTCGACTGGCGGCAGAGTGCAGATGGAAGACGACCTGCTGGAAGAGAACGTGTATCTGACCGAGTGGCCGATGCCCCTGCTGGGAGAGTTCGACCCCGCTTTTCTGGACCTTCCGGAGGCGGTTCTAGTCACCGCTATGGCAAAACACGAGCGGTTCTTCCCGGTGCGCACCGAACAGGGACAGTTGCTGAACCAGTTTGTATCGGTGAGGAACAGCGGCGATGAGGAGACCGTGCGAAAAGGGAACGTTTGGGTTCTGAACGCGCGGTTCAACGACGCCCAGTTCTTCCTCAACGAAGACTCGAACTTCAGCTTGGACCAGTTCCTGGAAAGGACCCAGCGGTTGGTGTTCCAAGACGGGCTGGGAAACGTGCACCAGCGGTCGGCGCGGCTTGAGAAACTGGCGGCGTTCTTCGCCCTTCAGCTTGGTGCGAGCGAGGAGGAGCAGCAACTGGCAGCCAAGGCAGGAAAATACGCCAAGGCAGACCTGAGCAGTGGCCTGGTGAGCGAGCTCCCCGCCCTGCAGGGCGGGATTGGTTCCGAGTACGCCCGCCGAGGCGGTTTCGAGCTAGAGGTTTGCGAGGCGATCGGTTCGCAATACGTGCTCGACGACTTTCCTTTGTACGACAAAGTTTCGCTGGCGCTCATCCTGGCAGACCACACAGATAAGCTCGCCGGCAACTTGGGCATCGGCAATGCTCCGTCTGGCTCCAGCGACCCCGTTGGTCTTCGCCGCAGTGCGCAGGTGCTGGTCAAGATCGGCGCTGCGCTACCCGAGTTCGATAACTTCCCGCTCAAGCCCGGCTTCAACCTGGCACTGGAGCTATACGTACTGCAGGGTATTGACCTGAGCACAGAAGAGGCTCTGAGCGCATTCCGAAAGCTGATCTCCAGCCGGTACGAGGCGACCATCCTGGCAGGCGCTAGGCCGGACCTCATCGCAGCAGCTGTTTTCGAAGCTGAGCCCGACGCGCCGCTGGACCCCAGCGCGGTTCAGCTGAGGTACCAGTACGTAAGCGAACTGGCTCTCGACACCTCCCTAATTCAGACTCTTACTCGCCCGCTCAACATCCTCAAGGCAGCCCGCCAGAAGAACGAAACGATCCCCGAAGATCTGCCCGGAGAAGAACTTGTGGAACCAACCGAGCAGGCGCTTTACGCGCAGGTTGTGGCAGGAGCGTCGCTTCTACCGCTTCCGCGAGCTCGGGCGCTCAAGGCGCCGATCGACCAGTTCTTTGACACCGTGATGGTCATGGACGAAGACCCCAAGGTGCGGGCAAACCGGCTAGCGCTTTTGGCTCAAGTTGAAGCTCAGATCGCCGAACTTGGCGACGTGACCAAGGTCGTCCTCGCGGATAAGCCGTGACACTCGAGCTGGTCTTTCTGGGGATCGGCGCACTTCTGATCCTCAGCGTAGTCGCGGCGCGGTTCGGAAGCTACTTCAAGCTCCCTTCGATGCTGATCTTCATCGGCATCGGCATGCTGCTCGGCAGCGAAGGCCCTGGCGGCATCCCCTTCGACGATGCCGAGCTCACCTCCGAATTGGGGTTGCTCGCTATGGCGGTCATCATCTTCGGTGCGGGTCTCAGCACTCCGTTCAAGCTGGTTCGCCAGGCGGGCGCGCCGGCAACCTCGCTTTCTACCATCGGCGTTGTGCTTTCCATGGGCCTGATGGCAGTGGCTGCGCATTACCTGGTTGGAATGGAATGGATTCACGCCCTACTGCTCGGTGCAATTCTCGCGCCTACAGACGCCGCCGCCGTTTTTGCCGCATTGAAGGAGTCTCCGCTGAAGTTGCCGGAGAAGCTTGTCAGCATTGTCGAGGTTGAATCGGCAACCAACGACCCGCTTTCCATCTTTTTGGTCATGACCATTACGGCCCTTGCAGTCGGTCAGCTGCAGCCAAGTTGGGCGTTAGTCTTTCTGCCAATCTGGAACATCCTGTTCGGCGCCATAATTGGCATCGCCCTCGGTTACTTGTCGGTGCTACTGCTCCGGTTCATTCGATTCGATCTGATCGGATTCAGCTTCCTCTTCAGCATCGGCGTTGCGCTGGTCGCGTTCGAAGGGGCAGACCTTTTAGGTGGAAACGGCTTCCTAGCTGTTTATCTTTGCGGTCTCGTGATGGGCAATAGTGAACTGCGGCATAAGCACCAGCTGCGCCAACTACACGATGCCAACTCCTGGCTTATGCAGGTTGGCCTTTTCTTGTTGTTGGGCTTGCTGGTCTTCCCGACTCACCTGTTGCAGATCTGGCCGATGGCGCTCATGCTTGGTTTGGTTCTTGCCCTGTTGGCTCGCCCACTTTCGGTTATGGGTAGCTTGATGCCGTTCAAGTTTCCGTTGCGAGACCAGGCGGCGCTCAGCTGGGCGGGACTCCGGGGCGCGGCTCCCATTGTGCTTGCCACGATTCCACTGGCAGCCGGGGTTAGCCAGGCAGGGCTTATCTTCAACGTCGTCTTCTTTGCCGTTTTGGTGAGCGCGCTGTTGCAGGGTACTACGCTTTCCACCCTTACGGGCAAGCTGTTCGGCACCGCTCAGAAGGAGTGAAGGCGCTGCTGGAACCGCCGAACCTGCGAGGTACTCTATAGTTTCGGGTCCGCCCGTAGCTCAGCGGATAGAGCAACCGCCTTCGAGCCACATTTTTCAAGGTGTGGAATCAGGAGTGCGCGGAGTGAAAGCTCCTGCGTATAGCCTGTCAAATTCGGGGAAGCCTCATTTATGTGGTGATCCCGAGCCAAGCCCCGGCTAGTTTTGCCGGGGAAGGTGTAGAGACTAGACGGCAGGAACCTAACCCGCTCTTTTAGAGCGGTAGGGTTAAGGGATAGTCCAGCCCACGAACGCCGGCTGCGGCCGGTGGCGGCGAAAGCCGAAGTGGGAAGCTAAGCGGTCGGTCGGAGGTTCGAGTCCTCTCGGGCGGGCCATTTATCTTCTGTCCATACCGGACATATGGGTGACAGATTGTTCCGGAGAAATAGGTTACAAATCGTTTTTCCGTTCCGGGCGGGGTAAGGCGGGAGTGCGAGCCTCCGGCCCGCTCATGCGGCGGTAGCCGCGATCACGCGCCAAAGTCCGGTCATTGCTGGAGTTCTTTGGGTTAAACGAGTCTTCAAATCTGGCTCTAGGCTGCGGGCTTCTCTTCTTCCCGGTTCTCTCGGACCGGTTGCGAGCCATAGGCTCGCGTACCCAGGTGCGGCTCTTCGAGCCTATGACTATGTGCAGTTCGGACCACCCCGTCTCGCATCGCGATCCAACCCCCAAAGAGCAATTCAGACACGTGCCGGTACAAGAGCGCATACCAGAACAGGACCTAAAAACACCACAAAATAGGACCATTTGGGACTAAAGCCGTAGGACC
>JBKBWO010000053.1:0-6406 GCA_046314495.1 Fimbriimonadaceae bacterium | reverse complement strand
AGTGGAGGGGAATACACGTCTCGGTACAGCTGTCGCTCAACCCGGCGGCAAACCGTTCTGGCTTGATGCAGCTGAGCGGCTAGCCTTGACCCACCCGGAAGTACAAAGGCGCGAAGCGGTTCAAGATGCTCTTCGGTCTCGTCAATCCAGTCCTCCAATTGTTGGATATGCTCATTGTCAACTGCCACGTAGCGCTTCGAGGAAGTTGGGTCTGACCCGACCTCTGCTCCGAGATCGAACAGGATGTGCTGGACAGCGAGCAACTTCCCTCTCAGTGTTTCGTCCTCACACTCAGCCACGGCTACTCCCATAGCACTGTTGAGCTCGTCGATATCGCCGAGGGCTTCGATGATCGGGTTGCTTTTGTGAACTCTTGCCCCGCCGTAGAGGCCAGTCTGACCCTGGTCTCCCGTGCGGGTGTAAATTTTCATGACTTGTCGGTCAGGACCAACTGCACGAACACCGGGAGGCTCTTCAATTTGGAGTGCTTCTTCGGGTTGAGACCCGAACGCCAGAACCACTCCATCCGGATTCTTCTAACCCACTTTGGAGCTCTCTTAACTCTTCCAGAAATCACGTCGAACGATCCGCCGACGCCCATAGCAATCTTGGCACCGATCAAGTCCTTGTATCGATCGATGAACATCTCTTGCTTGGGTTGCCCCAAGGCAACAAACAGTAGGTCTGGCTTAGCCGCAGCGATTTGCTCTGCGATTGATGCCTCTTCTTCAGGCTTGTAGAACCCATTCATCGCGCCAGCGACTTGCAACCCGGGATACCTCCTTCCTAACTCCTTCGCTGCCTCTTCCGCAACTCCGTCGCCCGATCCAAAATAGAAAACGCTGTGACCGCGCTCTGCGCAGATTCCAGAGAGCCGGTCGACAAGTTCAACTCCTGTAACTCTCTGGTAGTTGAGCTTTGTCTTTCTGCTGAGCGCCCAAATCACACCTTCGCTGTCTGGCGTAACGAAGTCGGCGCGCATCATCACCGCTCGAAGTGCCTCATCCTTGTAGGCAGCGGTTAACATGGATGAATCTGCGGTGACGACCTGACGGGGCGTGGTGCCCACAAGGAATTGCTCCATGACCCTCAGTGCATCGTCCATCGGAACTGCGTCGATGGGGATGCCGAGAACCCGAGGTCGGTCGAAATTGGCCACTGCGGCATTAGTCGCAAGCATTGGGTTGACAGAAGTAGCGTACCTTCGAGATTGTTGCTTCACGGCATTCAATCATCAAGGACGTTTAGGAAAAGTACGAGGTAGCAACAGTTCGGGTTGACCGGTGAGTCCTTTGCCTCAAACAACGTACAATTAGATGTTCGAGATGCCAAAGGAAATCGAGTTAGTTGTCAAGCGTTGCCCCAGAAAGGGCGAACAGAGCTACTGGGAAACCTTCCGAATTCCCTACAAGCCGAACATGAACGTTATTTCCGTTCTGATGGAGATCCGGAAGAACCCGGTGACTGTCGAAGGCAAGAACGTAGAGCCTGTAGCTTGGGAAGCGGCGTGCCTCGAAGAGGTTTGTGGCTCCTGTAGCATGGTCATTAACGACGGTGTTCGCCAAAGCTGCACCGCACTGATCGACGATGTTGGTGTTCCCGATGGGGACGTTCTCAAGGTCAAGCTCGAGCCGATGACGAAGTTTCCGTTGATTCGCGACCTGATAGTAGATCGCTCACGAATGTTCGAGAACCTGAAGCAAGTCAAGGCTTGGGTCCCCATTGATGGCTCTTACGACTTAGGTATGGCGCAGCCTCAAGATGACCACATCCGCCAGTTCCGCTACGCGCTCTCTCGCTGCATGACCTGCGGATGCTGCCTTGAAGCATGCCCCCAGGTGAACGAGCACAGCACGTTCATCGGCCCTGCGGCGATCGGTCAGGCACTGCTGTTCAATCTGCATCCTGTAGGCAAGGCGCTTACAGATGAGCGGCTGGATGTTTTGACCGGTGAAGAAGGCATAACTGGTTGCGGAAATGCTCAAAACTGCGTGAAGGTTTGCCCGAAAGAGGTGCCTCTTACCCGTGCAATCGCACAGCTCAACAGAGACACCACGGTTTACAAAATCCGAAAGTGGATGGGGCTCGTTTAGCCCGTCTTTAGCCTTAGAGGGGAACCTAGAGACCCCTCACCAGCTTATTTTCTTGTGGTGGTTCGCTCCTTATCGTTGACGTTTCCTAGAGCTCTCATCGCCCTGTTGGTGATGGTTGCACTCTTTTCCATGCCCTCAGCCGCGCTGGCTTTCCCAGAAGAGCCGCTGATTCGGTTTGAACTCGAAACTAGCAAGGCAGCAGTCGCAGAGAAGATACGCGGCACCGTTGTTGTCACGTTCGCCGAAGGCATGCATGCTTATCAGAATCCTCCCTCGCAGGATTACATGATCCCGCTGGAGATCACGGCAGGAAACGATAGAACCAGACTCATAAGTGTCGATTACCCCAGGGGTATCGAGAAGATGGCAGGCGGCGAAATGGCTGCCGTTTACATGGGTGAAGTCTCGATCCCCGTTGTTGTAGCGGCAACCTCCGGCGCCGGAGAACAGAGCCTGGCGCTAACGGTCTCGTACCAACAGTGCGATGACGATCAGTGCTTCATGCCGACTGACCAACAAGTCACCGCAGCCATCTTCTTATCGGGCGAAGGACCAGCACCCCCTGCACAAGTCGGCGAGCTGGAAACCCCGCCACCTGCCGGAACGGCTTCAACCGATGCGGCAGCAGCAGCTCAAGCAGCACAGCAAGGTGGCTGGCTTGAGGAGACACTCCAAAACACATTTTCGGGAGGAAATCTGGTCATCCTCTTCCTCCTGCTCTTCCTGGTTGGAATCGCGATCAATCTCACGCCTTGCGTCTACCCACTCATCCCGATTACGATCGCCTTCTTTGCGAATCAGGCAGGCGAGAACAAGGGTCAGCGAGTTCAGCTTGGCCTTATGTATATGCTGGGAATTGCCGGCACTTATGCACTCGTCGGCGGGATTGCAGCAGCAACCGGCGCTATTTTCGGCGAGCTGTTTACTAACCCGTGGATGCTGGTGTTCCTAGCGGTGTTCATGTTCGCGCTTGCGCTTTCGATGTTCGACGTTTACCAACTCGGCTTGCCACCAGCCCTAACCAAGCACTTGAAGGGCAGAAGCGGGGTCGTTGGAGCCTTGATCATGGGACTGCTTGTCGGTCTCGCAGCGGCACCTTGTGCGGGTCCGCTCATTGCCGCAGTCTTCACCGAGGCGGCAAAGGTTGGAAATCCTGCGCTTAGCGTTGGAATGTTTCTGGCGGTGGGGCTAGGAATCGGGCTTCCCTACCTGTTCCTGGCGATCCTGTCTTCCGGTGTCAAGGCATTGCCTCAGGCGGGTAGTTGGCTCAAGACCGTTAAGGCGGTTCTGGGTCTCGTCGTTATCGGAGTTGGACTTAGCTATCTGCTACAAGCTTTTGGCAACCGGATCTCTTCCGAGACGCACATCATCGTTTGGGCGAGTTTCTTTGCGGGATGCGGCCTTTATCTCCTGATATTCGAAACGAATGCCAACAACCGTCTGGCTCAGATGCTGAAGGGGGTGACTGGCTTAATTGCCGGAATCATCGCGGGAATTAGCATCGCCGGTCTGTTTGTTGCGCCTTCAGGCCCCGGCATTCAATGGGAAGAGTTCACCATGGAGCGCTATGAACAAGCATTAGCTTCTGGCCAGCCTATCCTCATCGATGCTACGGCTAACTGGTGCGTTCAGTGCCACGAAATCGAGCGAGACGTCTTCAGCCGCCAAGACGTTGTGGATGCAACAGAAGGAATCGTCGCGCTGAAGATCGACTGGAGCACGGGCGTCTCAAGGGACTACATTCGAGAAACACAGGAACGATTCAATATTGCCGGATTGCCGCATATCATTGTGCAGCGACCGGGCGGAGAAGACGTCGCGGTGTTGAACGCGATACACAATCCTCAGGCGTTTATCGATCTACTCCAGAGTGCAAGAAGTGATCCCTAATCTGCCCGGCGGCTCACTTAACGCCGGTAGTGTGACCATCGGGCGCGGAGCGCCCGTAATCATCGCAGGTCCCTGTCTTGCTGAGAGTCTCGACCTTTGCCTGTTCACGGCGACCAGATTGCGAGAAGCGTGTGAGCAGCGGGGTGTTCCCTTTATCTTCAAGGCATCGTTCGACAAAGCCAACCGGAGCTCCGGCACGTCACCGCGTGGAGCCGGTCTTCAAGGCGGTCTAGAAATCTTGGCGTCAGTTAAGAGCCAACTTGGCGTGCCGGTGACTACGGATATTCATGACCCGAGCCAGGCCGCCGCAGTGGCGCAAGTCGTAGACCTAATCCAGATTCCAGCGTTTCTGTGCCGCCAGACGGACCTCTTGGTCGCCTCAGCGGAAACGGGAGTACCCGTGAACGTCAAAAAGGGCCAGTTCCTAGCTCCGTGGGACGCGAAGAACATAGTTGACAAGCTTAAGGAGGCGAATGCTACCGGAATCATGTTGACCGAACGGGGCACAAGTTTCGGATACAACAATCTGGTCGTCGACTTCGCCGGTCTTCCCGAGATGAGAAACCTCGGGGTTCCCGTCTGCTTCGATGCCACTCACTCAGCGCAAAAGCCGGGCGGATTGGGAACCGCTTCAGGCGGTACCCGCCAGTCCATCCCGCACTTGGCGAGGGCAGCTGTAGCGGTAGGAATCGACGCCCTATTCCTGGAGGTTCACCCTGACCCCGCGAACGCCCAGTCGGACAGAGAAACCCAGTGGCCTCTAGATCAGTTTGAAGGACTGCTGGATACCCTGCTGCCTATCTGGCAACTTCCGAAGTAGGCGAAGACCCGAAAATCTCCATCTTGATAGCGGCTTCCTGAAGACCGTCAAGCAGCAAGTCGGGTTCATGTGTTTGGATGGTTTCGCACAAGGCAACCATCTGCCCTGCCAGCCCACCTGTTGAGACCACATTCACACGGTAGCTACCGAGTTCTTCGATCATTTTCTCTACCAAGTGGTCGATCGCCCCTGCATAACCCAGGAACATCCCCGATCTGAGGGCGTCCATAGTGCTTCTGCCAATCACATTCTTCGGAGCACCCATCTCGATAGCATGAAGCTTGGGAACCTTCGCCAGCAACGCTTGCCCCGAAGTGATGAGCCCAGGCATTATCGCCCCGCCTAAGAAGGCACCATTCTCGTCAATCACGTCGAACGTCGTCGCCGTTCCGAAGTCAATGATGATGATCGGCGTGCTGTACTTTGAAAGGGCACCAAGCGCATTGGCAATCCTGTCGGAACCAAGAGTATTCGGTGTCTCGTAGAGGACCGGCAACCCAACTTGCTCGCCATCAGTCAGAAACTTTGCGGTTCGCCGAAGCCACTTCTGGGCAAACAACTGGATGGCAGTGTTTGCAGCTGGAACGACACTCGATACGATCACTGATTCGATCTTCTTGTCACCCAGTTGCCGGTCCTTCAAAGTAAAGAACCAGGAGGCGATGGTGTCCTCTGTGTCGTCGGTAGAGGTGGGCCTTCGGAGTCGCAGATTCCATTCGACCCCGTCGGTCACGCCGTAGGTTGTGTGCGTCGTTCCAATATCAATCGCCAAGAGCATGCGTCAAATCCACCCTGCTATAAAGCGTAGCACCTAGTTCCTTCTCCATGGCGTCGAGGATCGAATCCGCCAGTCTGTCTCTGAGGTCGTAACACTCTGCTTCGACCATGATGCGAATCATTGGCTGAGTTCCGCTCGCTCTTGCCACAATTCTTCCCCGACCTTCTAACTCCTGCTCCGCATCATCCAACGCTCGGCGAACTGTGGGCCTAGAATCCCAATTGTCCCTCTGTTCCACCGTTACGTTCAGAAGCAATTGAGGCCAAGCGTCATAGCTGTTCGCCAGTACTTCTAGCGGCTGATTCGAACTGCGCAGCACCTTCAGCAACATGAGCGCAGTAGCTATCCCGTCGCCTGTAGCGGAGATTTCCGGGAAGATGAGGTGACCGCTTTGCTCGCCTCCCGCCTTTCCACCAATCTCGCGCAATTTGCGGGAAACGTACTTGTCTCCAACTGGCGTTCTGTGTAACTCAATGCCGAGATCTTGAAGAAATCGCTCAAAACCTCCGTTGCTCATCACCGTCCCTACGATCGCCGGAGGATTGAGTTCTCCAGATGCCAGCCCGTACTGAGCATAGATCGCAAGCGTCCGGTCTCCGTTGATCAGCAGCCCTGTTCGATCAGCAAATATTGCCCGATCTGCGTCTCCGTCAAAAGCAACGCCAAAGTCGGCTCCAGTCTCTTTCGTCAGGTTCTGCACCCTCTCTGGTTTCGTCGCGCCTCCTTCCTCGTTGATGTTCATCCCGTCGGGTTCACAGCAAACTGTCGTTACTCTTGCCCCAAGACTTTCAAAAATCTTTGGTGCAATTTCAAACGCGGCACCAT
>JBKBWO010000052.1:0-7137 GCA_046314495.1 Fimbriimonadaceae bacterium | reverse complement strand
GTTGCCACCGTTTCCGGAGGAAGTGTTCTGCCAGGTGATTCCAGCCTTTGAAGCCGGGATCAGGGTGCCCATGTTGGTGCGCACCTGGTAGTTGTTCCAGGTACCAACGTCTCCAGTTGCAGTATCAACAACTCGCAAAGTCCACTGTCCGGCAGGGTTGGTGCCCCAGAACGCGTTGGTGAGGAAGATCCAGCTGATGTTTGCTCCACTATCGTTTGAGCGGCGTACCAACCGAGAGGTATAGCCGTCCGGATTGGTGAGGAAAATCTCAATGTCGCCGCGATACGGATGGGTGATAGCCACGAAGACCTCAACCTCCTCCAGAGGACCGGTTTGCGCCATGGTGAAGTTGCGTGTCAACCCTGCTGGGTTGTTGTCAGGGATCTGCTGGTTTACGTTGATCACTTGGGTCACCTCGTTAGTCCGAGGAGTTACTCCCGTGAAGTTGAGAGCCTGAGCAGACACCAGGTCGGCATTGATGTTTCCAAACCCATAGTTTTGGTTGAAGGTGAACCCAGCGGAGTTGGTTCTCCAGCCACCGTCGCTTGTAACCGTCGCATCGCTAGGATCAACGATCGTGCTGAACCGCGCCAGAAGGTGCTTGGCGAAGCGGACGTTCAGAGCGGGCTGCGCCTGCTTGGCGAGCGTCAGACATCCCGTTACCAGCGGGGCGCTTGAAGATGTGCCACCGAAGAACATCGTGTAGTTCCGATTGGTCAGCGGCTCGCTGCCGTTATAGCCAGGCGCTCCACTTCTGTCGGTTGTCACGATGCCGAAGGCGTTAGGTCTGTTGCTACTTGTCGGGCCGGTGACGAAGATGCACGCGCCGAAGTTTGAGTAGTCAGAAAAGATTCCGTCACTCCCCAGAGCTGCCACGGTGATGACATCCCGGCTACTGTGGTTCGGGAATCGATTTGTGTCCTCGGTAATCGTTCCGCGGTTGTTGCCAGCTGAGAACACGTGAATAGTTCCGGCGCTGGCGGAATCGGCGATCGCCTCGTTTACCACAGTCTGTACCTGGTAGTTAGAAGTCGGGCCGTAGCTGTGATTCTTTAGCTTTGCCGTAGTGTTGCTACCAAACGAAAAGAGCTTCATTGCGTCGACATAAATAGCTATTGTCGCGCCCGCATAGAGAACCCTGAATCCTCCAAAGGTCGCGAGCGGTGCAGCTCCGGTTACACCGATGCCGTTGCCCCCCCGAGCCGCTGTTACACCAGCTACTGCCGTTCCGTGGTTATCCGACGCTAAAGTTGGCGCAACGTTGTTGTTGCCTGTTTGGAAGTTCCAGCTGAGCGCAGCGGATGAGTTACCAGCGAAGTCCTCGTGACCCAGCTCGAAGGCATCGTCCAAGACCACAACGGATATTCCGCTGCCGGTCAGGTTGCGTTGCCAAGCACCCCAAACTCGAGCGTCTCTACCTGGGGCGTACGGGTTGACTAGGTGCCACTGACCATAAAACCCGTTGAACGGGCCGTTCTGGAAATAAAGCGGGTCATTCGGCACAAAGGCGAACTTTTGTTGCTCGAGGAGCGAGTTGTTGTAGGCAGAGACAACGTTGCTCATCTCCCGAACATTGTGGAGAACGCGCTCCGCTTCTTCGACAGACTTGGTCGAGAAGACGTGCATGTCTTCGTCGGTCATCTGTGTGCTTACATAGCTCATTCCGGTTGCGGTCGCAAAGGCGAACGCAGACGTTCCAGGCTTGAGCTTGATGAGGAGTTCATTGGTGGGTGTCAACCCGCCGTCGGTGATTGGTTGCACCGGTTTGACCTGTGCAAAGGCCATTCCGGAAACAAGCCCCACCATCGCTATGGCGGAGAAAAACCATTTGTATTTCATGTTCGATACAGTCCCCTAAGAAACCTAAGCTTAATTGTAGGACATTTTCGCGCGCTAACGCCCAATGCCTTTGAAAATCCATACCGAAAGTCCTGAGGCGATGATCGAAGTCTCCACGACTTGCCGTTCTGGAGACACCTCCCAATGGGCGATGTCCCCGTTAGCAGAGTTTTGGAACAGCAGCCCACGACGGAATGGGAATGTTTCGCCACCTGCAACGAGTTGCCAGGGACCAGAAACGGTTCCGAACAGGTAGCTACCGGTGACAGCGCCATTGGTATTCAGGCTCCAAAGAACGGTCGACCCATTCCCTGTGTTCTGCCAGACGATATCTGCGCCAGGCGTCCAGTCCATCTCCGAGAAGACCCGCGGCTCCCAGCCCGCCGAGAACCCACCCAGGAACCGGCTCCCAGTAACCACGATGTTCTCGCTCATCAACCACTGTGAAAGCAACCCAGCTGATTGGTTGACCCAGAGAAGGTCGGGCCTGTCGTTGCCCGTGGAGTCTCCGGCGCCAACAAGAGACCAGCCAGCAGGAGCGTTACCCAAGAAGTGGATTGACGTCACCGCCCGGTTTTCATCCAACAGCCAAACGACAACTGAGCCCGTTGAGATGTTGTGCCACAGGAGGTCGGCATTGCCGTCGTTGTTGAAATCGGCGACCGCAGAGGCTCTCCAATCGCTCGTTCCGGGAGCAGCGATGAACTGCGAGCTTTCCGGTCCGTCAGGCGAAACCGACCACATGTAAGTGTCACCGGACGCGGCGTTCTGAACGGAGTACAGCGATGGTTTCGCCGGCATAAGGCTTCCAGTTCGAACCTGAACCTGATAGCTGTTCCAGGTGCCTGTGTTATCTGCGAGAGTATCGATGACCCGGATGGTCCATATGCCTTGCGCTTCCTCGCCCCAGAAGGTGTTCACGGTGAACAGGTTGTTGATGTTTGCTCCGCCGGGCTGAGTCGCGCTAAAGAATCGGCGGATCACTCGGGCCGTCGTTCCCGTAGGGGACGTAACTTCGATTTCGATCTCGTTTCTTCTCGGGTGAGTGATGTCGAACGTCAAGACCAGCTCTTCCATCTTGTAGCTATTGACTAGGCTGAACTGGCGAGTAATGCCATTTGGGTTGTTGTCGGGAATCTGCGCTCCGACGTTGATGTTGCCGCTCAAGACCACTAGTGGTGTGGGCTTCTCCCACCTTACAGCTTCACGTGTTAGTGCTTCTGCGTCCAGAAGACCAAAACCGTAGTTCTGGTTGAACTTGAACCCAGCAGAGTTGGTTTTCCAGCCGCCGTCACTGGTCACCGTGTTGTCACTAGCATCGACAAGGCGGCTCGTTCGGGCGATGAGGTGCTTAGCAAACCGCGTATCCAGCCTCGGCTGGATTTGCTTGACTAGCGTGAGGACACCTGCTGCCAGCGGGGCAGCCGCTGAGGTACCGCCAAAGGTCATCGTGTAGTCAGCGTCGGTGAGCTGCTGATTGGAACCGTTGTTGTAGCCGGCCGCCCCGGTTCGGTCCGTCGCGACGATGCCGAACCCCTCCGTTCCGCTTGAAGGAGTGGTACAGGTGACTGACGCACCGAACCGAGAGTAGCTGCTGAAGGTGCCGTTGGCATTCAGTGCTGCAACGATGATTCCGTTCGGGATCGACTTGTTGGGCACCTTGTTGGCATCCTCGTCCATCGCTCCTCTCCGATTTCCGGCAGACCAAACGTGGATTGTTCCGTTTGCTACAGAATCAGCCATTGCGGCGACTTCCAAAGGAGAGGTCGCAAAGGCTGAGTTAATGCTGTAGCTGTGGTTCTTAACCTTGATGTCTCGATGTTCTGCGGAACTGCGCCATCGAATGGCATCCGCCGAGTTGGAGATAAAGGTCGACCCGTAGCTGATTCTCAGACCAACCAGCGATCCGAGAGGAGCGGCACCGGTTGAGCCTAAATTGTTGCCCCCTCGGCCTGCAATGATGCCTGCAACCGGGGTTCCGTGATTGTCCCCCGAACTTACGGGATTAGGGTTGGCATTGCCATTGGCGAAGTTCCAGCTGAGCGCAGAATCAAAGTTGGGTGCCAGATCTGGGTGGTTTCCCTGGATGCCGTCGTCCACTGCCGCAGTCGGAACTCCACGCCCGGTTATTCCTCTTGACCAGGTCGGTAAGACGTTGACATCTCTGCCGGAGACCCATTGGTTGTCCAGGTGCCAGTGCCCAATGAATCCCTGATAGGCAGAGTTTCGGTTGAAGTAGGTGTCGTTGGCTACGAGGCCGTCGTGCTCGAGAAACACGATTTGATCGTTGAACCCCGAGATAACTTGAAGGTCTTCGATTAGCCGAGGTAATCGAGCTTGAGCATCCTTGACTGTGGGAAGGATAAAGATGTGGATGTTTGGATCGCTATAGAAAGCGCGGACGTACGTCAGGTTCCGCGTTGAGGCGAACCAGGTGCCGGAGGTGCCGGGCTCAAGGTGCAATACAACGCGGTTTGAGTCAATTGGATCATGTGGAGTGGAGGTCTCATTCTGTGCGAATGCGCAAAGACCGAGTGCAAAAAGTGTGGAGAGCGCAACTGCGCGAGTAATTTTCATCATCCTCGCAAGCTTATTGCAATCTTACTAAAAAGCCGGAGAAGCGAAACGCTTCGCCGGCTTGGATGAATTCTCCTTAGGGGTTTAGCGACTTAGTATGTCAAGCCACCTTTCACTACCCACTCGGAAGTTGCGCTACCCAATGAACCAGTGCCGATGACTGATCCGCTTGTGTTCAGCCGCCAGTAGGCAACAGCGTTGGTCGCGATGTTCTGGAACACCAAGCTTTGGTCTGTGCTGAACACGTTCGCGGCTGTTCGAAGCTGCCAACTTGAAGATCCGGCGTTTCCAACAACTTGGCTGGATGCAACTGTTCCGTTGGCGTTCATGTACCAGACCGCGACTTCTCCCTGGGTCGAGGAGCGTTGCCAGACGATGTCCGCCACGCTGTTGCCGTTGATCGAGCGCATTGCTCTCGGGCTCCAGTCGGCTGGTGCAATAGCGATCGTTCTGGTGCTGGCTACCGTTGCGTCTGCGTTAAGGAGCCACTGAACTACGGACAAAGTCGAGCTGTTGTACCAAAGCAGATCAGCTGTGCCATTGCCGTTAGCGTCGGCCGAGTCTACGATCTGCCAGTTCTGGTCACCGACAACTCCGATGGTTGCTGTTCCAACAACCGTAAGGTTGGAGTCGAGGAACCAAACGGCGATTTGACCTGTGCTGCTGTTTCGCCAGACCATGTCCGAGACTCCATTGCCGTTGATATCGCCGCTGGCAGAAAGGAACCAGCCGCTCGAGGGGGTTCCGATGAACTGAGACCCAGTGACAGCACCGTTTAGCAACTGCCATCCAACGACGGTTCGAGTGGAGTTGTTTCGCCACACTATCCCATTTGAAACGGTCGGTGTCGACCCAATCAAAGTGCCCATGCGAGCATTAATCGAGTAATTGTTCCAGGTTCCGACGTCTTGTTCGAAAACGTCCCGAACTCTAAGGGTCCATGTTCCTTGAGGGTTTTCGCCCCAGAACTGGTTCATGGTAAAGGTCCAGTTGATGTTCTGCCCACTTCCGGAATTGGATCGATAGAGCATGCGCGCGGTGGTTCCCATAGGAGAGGTGAGGAATGCTTCGATGTCTCCCCTGTAAGTATGGGTGATGCTCAGCGTTACCAGCATTTCCTCGAGCGGCGTGGTCGAGTTCAACTGGAAGGTTCTGGTGATGCCGGTTAGATTGTTGTCCGGAATCTGCTGATTGACGGTTTGTGTGGCAACGGATTCTGTTTGCAGGGGAGTAACGCCGGAGTAGAGCGGGGCCTTTTCAACAAGCAAGCCGCCGTTGATCATGCCGAATCCGTAGTTCTGATTGAACTCAAACCCAGCACCGTTGGTCTTCCACCCACCATCGCTTGTCGGCGAATTGTCCGTTGGGTCGACTTTGGTGCTGTAACGCGCCAATAGGTGCTTGGCGAACCGAGTATTCAAGTTCGGCTGGACCTCTTTGACCAGAGCGAGAACACCTGCTGCCAGCGGAGCCGCCGAGGATGTTCCACCGAAGGTCATGGTGTAGTTTCTGTTCGTTAGCGGCTGGCTTCCGTTGTAGCCGGCACTCCCGGATCGGTCCGTGGTGAGGATGCTGAACTGGTTGTTGCTGCTGGAAGGGGCTGTTGCGATCATCGCTGCTCCAAAGCTCGAGTAGCTGGCGAAGCGCATGTTGCTTCCGATTGCAGCAATGCTGAGGACATTTACATCCTGCTCGATGTCGTAAACCCCAATATCCTGGTCGGCTGCGTTGCGACGGTTGCCCGCTGCCCAAACGTGCAGAGTTCCCGCTGCTGCCGAAGTGCCAATGGCATTTCGCTGTGCTGGTGTAGGAATGTACATTCCTACAACGCCGTAACTGTGGTTCTTGATCTTAATGCTGGTATCGGCGCCGCTGCTCTTGAACAGAATCGCGTTTGCCGATTGAGAGTCGAGCTGAGCACCGAGGCCGATTCGAATGCCACCCAGCGTTGCAAACGGTGCAGCACCAGTTACTCCGATTCCATTTCCACCACGAGCGGCAGCTACACCTGCAACTGCAGTTCCATGGTTGTCACCAGCGCCAACCGGATTGGGATTTGCATTGTTGTTGACAAAGTTCCAGCTGATTCCAGCCGAATAGTTCGGAGCGAGGTCCTCGTGACCGGTTTCAACACCGTCATCGATGATTCCGATCGCCACCCCTGACCCCGTAACTCCAGCTTGCCAGGCAGGCCAAACGTTCGAGTCTGCACCAGGAGTCTGGGTGTTTCTGAGGTGCCATTGACCGAAGGTCGGTGTACCAACGCCCATCGGGAACAGCGGATCGTTCGGAGTGAATGACCTCGGATGCCAGGTCACGAGTTCATTGTTGAAAACGTAGTGGACTCTGCCATCTTGCAGCATCGCTTGCTGAATGCCCAGGGCGTCCGTCACCGTGTCAGCAGCGAAAACGTAGGCGTTCGGCACTTGAACGAACGCCGAAACGAATCGGAGGTTGTATGCGATGGAAACGAATCCAGCATCAAAACCGGGAGCGGTATAGACGATGATCTGATTCGTCGGGACGGAATGAGTTCCCGGCTCCACAGCTCTTACTTTGAAGTCCGGCGTTTGCTGCGCAAGCGCAGCTGCGGGGAGGAGGATCGCCGACAGCGCAAGACTGGCAATCCATGATCGGTTGAGTTTCAGTTTTAAGTTCATATCACGTGGCTTTATGGTTCACGAGGGTTAGACAGTGCTCAAAGAGCCCATGGTGCAAGAG
>JBKBWO010000051.1:0-8350 GCA_046314495.1 Fimbriimonadaceae bacterium | reverse complement strand
CATCGTGATGATTCGGCTGCCGAAAGTAGAGCCCGAAAGGTCCGAGGCTCTCCGTATCCCCGTCCAGGCAGTTGAAAAGCACAAATCGATAGAAGGTCAAGCTGGAGAAACATCCACCAACTAGTTGCTATTCCGAACAACTGAGTAACTCACCAGCCCGGTAAGTTGCGGAGCCAGAGCCTCTAGGCCCGGGAGCCTAGAGGCGTTTTTTTTTTGTTTGTGGGCTCCTTCATGTACACTTCTCCGGCGTCCATGAGCCTGAAGCGGCTTGCCAAGAATCTACTGCAATCGGCGAATGTCGAAGTCGGGTTAACCAAACCATATCCCGAAAAGGTCGCCGGCATGCCCCATCGCCGCAGCTTCCCGCTCGCCACCTATGCCCCTTGGTTGGCGGACAAAGAGTTTCAAACCATCTTCGAGCGAATTCGCCAGAACACGTTAGTGGACGAGTACCGATGCTGGGAGCTCTACACGTTGGCGCAGCAGATGGCCAAGTTGCCCGCCGGAGACGTTCTGGAAGTCGGAGTTTGGCGCGGGGGAACTGGCTGCCTGATTGCAAGGGCAATGCAGGATTCGAACCAGCCGAGAACGATTTATCTGGCAGATACCTTTGAAGGGGTAGTCAAGGCCTCAGAGGAAGACACCGGCTACCGAGGGGGAGAGCACAGCGACACGAGCAAAGACGTGGTGCTGGGACTTGCAAAGGACCTGGCGCTGACCAACATTCAAATTCTGCAGGGCATATTCCCAGAAGACACGGCTCACGAGGTTGAGGCTTCTCAGTTCGTACTTTGCCACATCGATGTCGACGTGTACCAGTCGGCGCTGGACGTGTTCGAGTGGGTTTGGCCTCGCTTGCAGAGCGGCGGAGTTGTGGTTTTCGACGACTACGGTTTCTACGGCTGTGAGGGTGTGACAAAGCTGGTGAACGAGCTTGCGTTGCGACCCGACTTGCTGTTTGTGCACAACCTGAACGGTCACGCGCTGCTCGTCAAGCGCTGATGAGCCTCTGGAAAGCTGTAACCACCCAAGCCAAGGCGCCGGTTCTCAAGTCGCTGGCGTATATGGTCGGCGGAACGTTTGCTGGCCAGTTGGTGGTGCTTCTTGCCTCGCCCATCCTTACCCGGATCTACTCTGACGAGAGCTTTGGGCTTTTGGGGCAGTACACCGCTATTGTCTCGATCCTGCTCGCCATCGCAAGCTTTCGGTACGAGTTTGCAATTCCGAAAGTAGATACGGACGAGGAAGCGCTGGATCTGCTTGCACTTTCCATAGTGTTGGTGCTCACGTTGGGCAGCATTCTGGTGTTGCTCTGTCTCCTCGCCCCGTTGGTTGCGCCGGTGCTCGGGATTCAGGCAGCGTTTCTGCCGTACTTGTGGGCTGTTCCTCTCGGGCTCTTGGGGGTCGGCATGTTCCAGGCGTTCAACTACATGGCGATCCGGAAGCGGGTGTTCAAGGCAGTCTCCGGAGTGCGGTTGGTGCAGGGAGTGACTACTGCGGGGATTCAGCTGGCTTTAGGGTTCCTGAAAGTTGGGCCCTGGGGGCTTTTGGTGGGTCAGGCGTTGGGGCCTGCGGCGGGTAGTGGTTCGGTGTGGCGAGCCATGAAGCTGCGGACCGAGCTGACTGCGGAGCGGTTTCGCATCAGCACCTTAAAGACGACCGCGAGGGCGCACTTGAAATTTGCGGCGGGGTTTTCTGCATTCAGCTTGGTCAATGCCTTTGCGCTCAATCTGCAGCTGCTGCTGATGGCGTTCTTCTTCGGCATTGCGGCGAACGGTCAGTTGACCGTTGCACTACGGGTAGCAGCGATTGTCGAGATGTTGGGTCTACCGATTAGCCAAGTGTTCTACGGAGAAGTATCGAACCGCGCCCGAGAGAACCCGGAATCGGTTTTGAAGTTCTTCAAGAAGTCCAGCTTGATGTTGCTGGCGATTGGGGTGCCGGTGGGCATCATCCTGTTCTTCTTTGGAGACGCGCTGGTTCGGTTGGTTTTCGGTGCACAGTGGGTCCAGGCTGGTAGCTTCGTGCCGCTTCTTGTGCCGTACATTATCGTCAACTTATTGGTTTCCGGCACTTCCTCCACGCTTACGCTTTTGGGTAAGTATGGCGTGATCATTTTCTTTGACGTCTTGCGAATCTGGGGGATGGTTTTTGCGTTCTGGATCGCTTCCGGCAACGACGATCCTGCCCAGGCGGTACTGCTTTTCTCACTGATCACCTCAGGCACGTTGCTGGGAATCTACGCAGCGAACTACTATCTGGTGCGGCGCGAGTTTGGCGCTAAGGCTAGTCCGGCCTTGTAGCAGTTCTGAATTGTGCTGGTGGCAAGAACGTCTTCATGAAGTTCAAGCTGTCTTGCAAGTAGATGGTATGGCCTGAGCCACCTTCCTGAAAACCGACATTTGTAGGGAATCCTAGCGTGGAATAGGTTCTCTGCAACCGGTTATACACCCGGGCCGCCGATGGAGCGAAGGGGTCTTTTGTTGCCGTTTCGATAAAGAAGGCTCGTGGCGCGATCATCCCGGCAACATACTCTGGAGTCCAGCGAATCTGGTCGTTTCTGATTCTTGGACCTTCGAGCCGGAACTGGCTTAGCATGCTCTCGGTTGCGAGAACTTCTGCAGGGTCATACAGACCCATCGAATCAATGGTAACTGCCGCTCTTTGGTCGATTGCCCCTGTCCACCTCGCTATTGCGCCTCCATAAGACAGCCCGACGAGCCCGTACCTGCTGTTGAGGTATCTGGGCTGAGTGTCAAGATAGTCCATGATGCCGATCATCTGCGCGACAGCCATCCCTTGTTGGGTGACACCGACACCTCGCCCCAGTTGGTTGAATTCGATGATCTCGCCTGGACCAAAAAGATTGATATATGGTGCAACGACAACGTACCCTTCCCGCGCGAGAAAGTAACCGAACTGGCGGTGGTAATCCCGAAGTTCAGTTAGCCCCAAGACAGCTTCCGGGCTTCCATAGGTTCCATGGATAGCGATTACGACGGGGAGGGGCTCTCTTCGTTGCCGAGGAACGGCAACCAGCGATTCGACTTCTAAGCCCGTGTTGGCGATTCTGATAATCCAGCGGTAGTAGTCAAGTCCGTCTTTGCTCCGGATAAACCGGCTAGTGATCATGCTATTTCGGTTGCCTGGTTTGAACTCATCCGGCATGCCAAAGTCTGCGATGAATAATTCGCGATACGGTGCAATTGATCTTACGTAATTATCTGCAGAAGAGAAATCTCGCTTCGACCAGAACTGCCTCAGAAACTCGGGAGCCCTGCTCTCGCGGAGGAGCAAGTAGTCGACTTGGTTTTGGCGAGCAGCACTTTCGCCATCTGTTGGCGTGTGCTCCAATCGTGGAAAAATCCGACCGAATGGACCGAGCTCGGATCGCCTTTGTGCTGTGAGCATGCCCGCAGTTGCCAATAGTAAGATTGCGACTACTGCAATACCGAGTTTTTGGGTCTTATTCATCGTCTGGTTTCTCCGTTAAATTCTGGTCTCTTGAGAGGTCGGGTTGGAGCGGAGCCTCACCTTCGCTTGTCATCGGTTCTGTCACTTCTGCCATTGTAGTGCGTCCGCGCCGCGACTTTCTCTTGTTCTTCGGCTTTCCGTTTGCTCCGTTGCGTTTCCGTCTGCCGTCGAGTACCCACGCACCTGTCAGCCCCAAGACAAAGCCCAGAACTGCGCCAAGAAGGGAGTTTCGGAAGTACGACTTGTTGACGATTCCCTCGCTGTACGGGGCGTCGAGGACCGACCAACGCACTCTGCCCGTTTCGCTGTCAACTCGAGCTTTTTCGAATTGTTGCGTCAACTCGTTAACCACCTGAGCGGCAGTTTGAACCTCGCGTTGATACGATTGCAGCTCGATAGCTTCTTTGGGCGCGATTTCGGCTAGTGACTTTGTATAATCCGCCTGCCATTCGAGAACCGCCTTCCTTGCGACCAAATTTGCGATTTCTGCATCGACATCTTCTTGAATTGTTTGGACGTACTTAGAGACTTCCGATTGAAGTTGCTGGCGCGTGATTTCGGTCTCTCGTCTGGCTCTAACCACTTCCGGAGCATCGGGTCCACGGGTGAGCTCCAATTTTCTGAGTGCCATTTCGGCATCGAGTAGCTGATTTCGCCATCTTTCCGTGACGGGTAACCCAGTTGGAAGGGCAGCGGACTTTGATGCTACGTTCCTTGCGTTTGTTCGGGCAATGCGTAATTCCTGGTCAGCCTGCTGAACCAGAAACTGAGTTCGCTTAAATTCTTGCACCAGCCCTTCTGCCGAACCAGGTGCCGTTCTCATTTGGCGCTGAAAAGCCAAAAGCGCATCTTCTGCCTCACGGAGTTCCTGTCTCTTGCGGACGAGGGTTTCTTCCAGATAGATCGCTTGTTGCGCGGCGCGAGAAAAGCCCAACTCGGCACGAAGGTCTTCGAGGACATCGATGGAAGACTGCACGAGAGCCATCGCTCTCTCTTGCTTCTCGACGTCAGCCGAGATCACCATCTGGTTGTTTTCGTCGAACACACGAACATCGATAGTCCGCTTCACTTCACGCACTTTCATTCCGTTCGCGTCCGCGATGGTCGTCATGGCAGAATGAGACTGCAGGACCCCTTTGAGCACTAGCCCAGTTGAGCCCTGTCGTTGAGCGAAGGGTAGCGCAGTTGTCTGCTCTTCCTCTGGCAGCAGCAGTGTTGCCGTCGCCCGGTAAATCGGTGGGATCAGATAGGTGTATAGCGCGGCAATCCCAGCGCCGAAAATCACCGAAACGAGGATAAGCCACAGATAGCGGCGGATTACCCTCGCCAATCGATCAATATCTAGCTCATCTTTCCCGTTTCTCAGCCCGTTCGGCTTTGTTTCAGGGGAGAGTGTCGCTTGATCCGATGTTTCAGCTGCGCTATCCGCTGGTGTCACCGAGTGATGCTCCGCAAAATGGCTAGAACCAATCCAACATTTGTGACCTGCTTGATTGCCTCATCCAACCGGTTTCGATTGGCACTGATCCGCTCTGCCTGAACTCTCGATGGAACGAAGATAACGTCTCCCACCTCAATTCGTACACCTCGGCGGTATCGAACCATCTGCCCATTCATTCGGATAATCAAGATTTCGCTAGTAGCAGCATCGTTCGAGTAGCCACCCGAAAGCTGGACGTAGTAGTCGATCGACTGACCGGATTCGAAGAAGATCGAGCTCGGCTGAACAACCGCACCGATAACCGATACGGCAGTTGGTGTGCCTGGCACGCTGATAATGTCACCCGGGTACAGAATCACGTCATCCGGACCTCCAGGGTTTCTCAGCGCGCTGACTAGGTTGACGTTTAGGTTTCCAGCAGGAGTCAGGTCCTCTGCCCTTAGTGGGCGCGCGGGTGTAACGAGGTCCACGGCGAGGTTAGGTGCCATTGCGCCCTGCGCGGCTCTCGTCGCGGCGACTGCTCCCCCAGACGAATCACCCATGATCGGCAAGCCTCCTGAACTCTCGGGAGTACCACTCGCGGCTAGGATGGCTCTAGCTTCGATGTCAGCTCGCGCTCTCATTCGCAAGTACTCCTGCTCGTTGATCAGCCGGAATGTTTCGTTGATAGCTGGCAGCTGGCGCGCTTGGGGGGTTACGACCAGGAACCGTTCGTCTCGGGCGAACGCGGCACCTTGTGGGTGGGCCTCAGCCAGGAGGCCGCCTGCCCGGGCGAAAACTGAGCTTAGTCGCTCGCCTTGCGCGACAACATAGGGTCCTGGTCGAAGTACGGCACCGATGATAGTCACGGTGGCAACTTCCATACGAACGTCGTTGCGAATCTGGATGGTCACGACATCACCTGGCTCTAGCTGAACATTATCGACATTGGATGTCATTACGCTCGAATATCTGAGCTGCCGAGCAGGTTCTGTGTTCGGGGCAACTGCCCTGGCGTACTCGATCACATCATCAGCATTCGGCAGTGTTCCACCAGCCAACTGGAACAGGTCCCGGATGGTCATCCCCTGCGACCACTGGTAAGTTCCTGGTCGTTGAACGCCGCCTGAGATCGAAACCGTCAGTGTTGGGACGTATTGCGCTTCGCGGACTGTAGGCACCAACACGTCGTCTTGGTCTTCGAGAAGAATGTTTTCGGATTCGACCATTTGTACCGCCGCGCCTGCGTTGACTTTAAGCAGCGGGCCCGGCAGCCCGCTCGGAAGCGTGCGTCGGACAAAGACTTGGTCGGCAAATGCGTCGCCACTTAGCCCACCAGCCAACATAATGAGGTCGGCAAGTCGCATTCCTTCAAATCGGTTGTAGGTGCCGGGGCGAGTCACAGCCCCTTCGATTCGGATGGTCTGTTCGGCTCTGGCTACCGTTTCTTGAAGCCTGAAAACCAGTAGTTCATCGGAGTTTTCGAGAACTACGTTGTCACTGGCATCACCAGCCATTGCCCTTCTGATGTTGATTCTGATCAAGGGCCCGTTCGAACCGTCGACGTTTCGGCGGCGCAGGAACGCCATATCCAGGTTGGCGTCTGGCAGTGGTCCTCCGCCCTGGATCAACAAGTCACGAACCCTCATGCCGTCAGGACGTTCCACAGTCTTGGGGAACTGTACGGCACCGTCAATCGTCACCTGCCGCCCTCCAAGGAAGCGAACATCTGATTCGCGATAGATCATCAACCTATCCCCTGGTCGGATTTCGATGTTTTCGCCAGCATCCCTTTTCATCGCTAGCGCGAGGTTCACAGGAATCAGGGAGGAGGTTCCGTCTGGGTTCGGTCGGAATAGGTCCGCCCGAGGCATGAAGGCATTCACGAGAGTTCCTCGTGCTCGATCAACGAGATCAGCAACGGTCATGCCTGGCGTTACCTCATATCGACTTGGTTGATCTACTGCACCTTCGAGCAAGACCGCGTTGACAAGTACGTCTCGGATACTGAACGCCGTGACGGTGTCTCCGCTGTTCAGCTGTAAGCTTCGCCCTTCGGCGTCCATGCCAGTAACGTCAACATCAATGAGCTGCCGCGCAATTCCTGGGTTGGTGGAGACCACCGAGATCCGTTGCGCGACAGCCGAGGGTCTCAGCCCTTCTGCAAAGCGAATGAGGTCGGAGAGTGTTTCATTCTCCAGAAGTTCGTACGTTGCCGGTCGAACAACTTCGCCTGTCACGGAGACCATCTTGGTTGCAGGGGAGAAGAAGATCAGATCACCATTTTGGAGTGGGACGTCGCCTGCTGTGTCTCCGCTGATCAAGAACTTGTAGAGGTCAAAGTTCCGAACATCGCCTTGAGAACGCCGCAGTTGAATTCGTCTCAGTGTTCCTCGGTCGGATGGACCTCCAGTCGCATAGATAGCGTTAAAGAGCGTAACCGTACTGGGCATCTGGTACGTACCTGCAGCGAAGCTCTCTCCTAGGATGGTCACGGTAATCATGCGGACTTGGCGAAGACTGAGCGTGATTTGAGCCCCTCGAACTGCGCGCCCCAGCTCGGCTCTAACGTCGGATTCGGCTTCGGAAAGCGTCTTTCCTCGAAGAACGATCAGCTTGTTCGAAATCGGAAGGTTGATCGCACCGCCATTATCAAGAGTCAGGTCGACCTCGGTCGCTTCCTCCATCTCACTCCAATAGCGGAGTGTGAGAACGTCGCCGGGGCCGAGTACATATCGATCCGGCACCGGTAGAGCAAAATCAGCTCCGACCGTGTTCAGGAATCCATCGATTCCGCGTAGTGGCTGGCTGCCTCTTCGCTCGGGAACGCCTGGAGGCGTTCCAACTCCAGCCGGTGGTTCTGATTGAATGTTGGACCGAATCGCCATGATCCGCATCCGTGGCTGTAGAAAGAAGTCGTGTCCGAAAACTCTTGGGGCACCGGCTAACGGGATATCCGGATCTTCGTCTTCGTCTGGATTGTTTTCGTTGGGATCCGGGGTGGTTAGCGGCGCGGGAGTGTTGCTCGTCAGAGGTGGCGGTACGTCGTTCTGGCCTTGGGTGGTGCCGCCTTGTCCGGCTTGACCGGTTTGAGCTCCCTGGCTAAATCCGAACACTGAAAGACCAGCTATCAGGATGAAGGCGAGAGCGAAAGTTAGAGAACGTAAATGAAATCTGTCAGCGAGTTTGCACACAGCGAAAGTCCAACGGTATAGAAATTTGCGCAGAGCCAACGCCCGGCGAACCAAAGGTATTGTACTCTCCGAGGCGGGGACTCACAGGACCTTTCGCCTGCATGCCAGCTGAGAGTGGTACCGATTCGATTAACGACCGTGATTGGGGCAAGGCCCCAATTCATCAAGGCGAGCGCATTCTCGGCTGCTGTAAAGAGTCGTGACGACATTCAAGAACGGATCGTTCATACCGGGCAGCATTACGATCCCCAACTTTCGGACA
>JBKBWO010000050.1:0-8623 GCA_046314495.1 Fimbriimonadaceae bacterium | reverse complement strand
CATCTTGCTCAAGCGGCTCGCCTGGCACTATTGGAAGCTGCCCGGATATAAACAGGAAAGGCCCAAGAAAAACCCCCTGCGAGTAGTGGCCGCCGGGGGTTGGAGCGCGGTCGGTAAACAGAAAGTCCATCAGTCGATGAACGGTTTACCTTGCATGTTGGTCCACTGCTGCCGCTGACTCTGGTTCAGAATGGCGAGCAGTTGGCGCCGAGTCTCTGTTCGAATCTTATCGACTTGCGGTTTGGCGATTCTGCCAGCGCGGTCCACACGCGCCTTCAGTTCTTTCTCGCTGAGCTTCCGAACTTCCGCTTCATTGGTGAGACCTGCCTGTCTGGCAGCATTCTCTTCAACCTTTTGGATGCGTCCGACGGCATTCCGAATGCCAGTCTCCAGGCGTGAGATTTGCTGTGGTGTCAGCTTGAGCTGTTTGGAGATCTCAGGGTGTAGGAGCATGGCGGTGCCACCTGCCTGGATGCTCAGCTCTCGCAATCTTCGCCGCTGGTTGGCATTGAGAATCTGCATTAGGCGGGTTTCAAAAATGTTCGTGTGATTTGCCATGGCGTTCTCATCTGCCCTGGTGGGGGGCTTGCCCGAACTCTCGATTCTCTTGATGATCGGCTCAGCGGCGGATCGATAGACTTGGTACGCCTTTTCCATCTGGTCGATCTGCGCCTTGGACATTCCCATTTCCTTTTGGATGTTGGGGAACTTCAACAAAAACAGGTTTTCGACCCGGGTGCTGCCCATGGGTCGTTCGCCACCCTGGGCAAACCCTGCGGAAACAAGGAGCGCCAGCGTGATCAGTGAGATGGTGAGTTTAGATAGCGGTGTTGATGTCATTGAGTTGAAATATCTTGGTTATTGTGTTCTATTCAAACCGGAAAGGAGCACCTACCAGTGCCCAATATCGTCGCCGCTGCTCGATGGTCAACTGACTGAGGGCTCGGTTCAGATATTCGATCCGAATCTGTTCCAGCCGTTGGCTTCGCCGGCGTTCGACGGTTCTCAATCGAATAGACGAATCAGAAGCCGTTACGAGTATCGGGGTGGTCGAAAGCAGGCCTTCGCTTCGGAAAAGTGCAGCGGTTGAGTGGAGTCGTGCTAGGTGAAATTGGGTTGCGATCTCATTTACGGCACTGTGCTGTTTTCGGGACAACTTGAGCTCCGTAATCAGTGGCTGTGAGAGCAAGCCGTATACCCCAGCGCGCTGCAGCGACACTTGCCGAAGTCGGCGGATCTGATTCTCGGAAAGAAGCGATACGCGCAGTCGCTCGAAGTGGGCAATGAAGGCGCGATATCGGGTGATCTGATCCCTAGAGGGAGTTTTGTCGCCGCTAAACAGGTCGTTGTACTGCCGGTACGAGCGATCGACGAGTTCGTTGGCTCTGGTCATCTGAGGTGACATCGAACGGTCGATCCCGATGGAGATTTGAACTCGTCTGTTGCCCAACAGGTAGCTTTCGGCGCCGTTGAGCATGACTTCGTCAGTAAAGGCCGGGGCGCTCAAGGAAGGGAGAGCACAGATCAATGAACAGATTGGTGGAACTACAAACCTCGAGGCAATCTTCCTTACGCTCATTTGTCCCTATTTTATGACGAAACGCCGAACAAAAACCGTTGTGGGCGCCCCAAGGTTGGGACGCCCACTAGCGATGTTTAGGACAAACGACAGGTCGACAGTCCTCAATGCCGACAAATTGACTTAGGCTGGTTTAGCCTCGTGGCTGCGGTCGCAGCTCGAACGGTGCGCCCAGCAGGCTTTCCCACTTTGCCTTCTGCTCAGCGGTGAGGATCTGCAGGATTCTGCGCTCGTTCTCTTGGCGACGCTCTTCCATTTGGGCTCGCATTTCCTGCGGATTCCATTCGCCCGGGTTTGGTCTTGCTCCGTCTCGGCCGCCCATGTTCTCGCGCAGGATGTCGCGAATCTGCTGGCGCTGCTCTTGGGTCAGACCCACCTTTTGAGCGATATCTTCTCGACCGAGCGCTCGTACGCCCTGGACGCGAAGTTGAATCTGCTCAAACCGCTCGCGTTGATTGGGCTGAAGGATGCGCATCGCCTCTTCGGTATATCGCTCCATGTTGGCACCCATGCCGCCCTGACCTGGTCGCTGGCCTCCGGCTCCAGGTCGTTGACCCTGTTGAGGTCGCATCTCTTCGCGTGCTCGGGCAACGATGTCTTGGATCTGGCGTCGCTGCTCTTCGGTCAGCTTGAGCTCGGTTTGGACCTGGGGGTTCACCAGGAGCATGACTCCTACTTGAGCGCCCATTTGCATTCCGGGCTGCATTCTGCCCATGTTTCCACCGCGCTCTCGGCCTTCGCCGCGACCTGGACCACCGCCAGGTTGGGCGAATGCAGGAATAGCGACCGCTGCGAGTGCAACGATGGCCAATACGTGACTGATTCTCATTCTCATGTCTCTTTTCACCTCTATGAGGTCTCGGAATGCCAGAACGATGAGAAGAACGAGATGTTCAATAAGCCGCCCGCGCAGCTTCAATTTCAACGGCGGCGTCGGGGAAGACCCCTAAGAGATTGTTGCGAAAGTCTGTCGAAGGTTCGACCAAGTAGCGTGTCGGTACTTCTTGGACACCGGTATCGGTTTCGATTCTGATGATCAGGCGGTGGATTCCAACGTGTTGGGCAGCCAATTTCTCTAATTGCCTTAAGTCGTCTCGACCAGCGCGCCGTATTTGCAGAGCCAGCTTGGGGGTGTCGAACTCTGGGGTCTCAAGCTCGTCTTCCTTGAGCTCAAGAGGTTCGATGTGCTCCAAGCGAATTTCGATCCGAGACTCACCCTGAAACTGGGAATGCACCACCACGCCCTTTAGCTTTACGATGCTGTCCTTCATCAAGAACTGCTTGTACTTCTCGTAGGTCTTGGGAAACGCCAAAAGGGTGGCGATACCGGTGAGGTCTTCGATGGCGATCTGCGCCCAAATCTCTTTGTTGGCCTTTCGAATTTGGGTGCGTACGTTGACCAGGATTCCGGCAAGCTGAACTTGGGTTCCTTCGGGTACTTCTTCGATATTCGCACATCGGTGAGAAATCGACCGCCTGAGGAACGATTCGTAACCCCGTAGCGGGTGATCGGAGACGTAAACGCCGAGAACTTCTTTCTCGCTCGCTAGCTTCTGCATTCGAGGGAGGTCGGGAATCTCGGGCAGCGCCGGGTACTGCGCCACGTTGGACCCCTCTTCCAAGAACAGGCTGTTCTGGCCAGCTTCGCGGCTCTTGGTGATTCGCTCGGCGAATACCAGTGAGGCTTCGAGCGCCTCCAACGTTCTGGCTCGATTGGGCTCTATGCTGTCGAGCGCCCCAGACCTGATCAGCGACTCAAGTGAATTCTTGGAAAGCCCGCTCGATTTCAGCCTTACAGCCAGTTCGAAGAGGTGTGTGAATCGTCCGTCGTCACCTTCCCTCGACTCAAGAACGGCTTGTACCAGCCCATTCCCAACGCCCCGGATGGCGGTGAGACCAAACTGGATCGAACCGTCTTTCACCACGAACCCTGCGTCGCTGGAATTGATATCGGGTGGCAAGACCCGTATACCCATCTTTCGTGCTTGCTCAACGAACGCGACGACCTTATCTTCTCGTGACTTGTAGGCATCCAGCAGCGCCGCCATATATTCGGCAGGGAAGTGCGCCTTTAGGTACGCGGTTCGGTACGCAAGGAAAGCGTAGCAAACGGCATGAGCTTTATTGAAGGCGTAGCCAGCAAAGGGAAGCAATAGCTCCCAGACCTTCTCAGCCTTGTCTTTGGGCATCCCGTTCGCCTCTGTGCCAGCGAAAAAGTCCTTCGCCAACGCCTTCATGGCGTCCTTGTCCTTCTTGCCCATGGCGCGGCGCAGCAAATCGGCTTTGCCGAGACTGAATCCTGCAAGCGCCTGTACCAGCTTTAGAACCTGGTCCTGATAGACGATAACCCCATAGGTTTCTTCGAGGATCGGTCTCATGCGATCATCAAGAAACTGCGGCTTGGTCTTTCCGAACTTGTTGGAGATATAGGTTGGAATGTGGTTGAGCGGGCCAGGGCGGTACAGAGCGATCATAGCGGCAAGCTCCCGGATGCTGGTCGGCTTGAGCTCTGCCACGTATCTTCTCATGCCCGCAGATTCCAACTGAAACACACCGGTGGTTTCGCCGCTGGAGAGCATCCGGAACGTCTTTTCGTCGTCCAGCGGGATCTTGCGAATGTCGAACTCTTCCTCCAGCCGCTTGTTCACCGCATCTACGGTTCTTGCAATGACTGTTAGGTTCGAGAGACCCAAGAAGTCCATCTTCAGCATGTTCAGCTTTTCAAGAATTCCCATCTCGTAGGCTGTAACTGGCTGGCCATCGGTGCCCCTGTAAAGTGGAACGTGCTCCTGGATCGGGTCCTTGCTGATGACGACCCCAGCAGCGTGGACCCCAGTGTGCCGCGAGATGCCCTCAACAGACTGAGCTAGCTCGAAGAGCATCCGACTCTCAGGGTCTTCGTTCAGAAGCTTCTTGAACTCTGTCGATTCCTTTTCTGCTTGAGCAAGGGTTATGCCGGGAGTTGCGGGGACAGCCTTTGCGAGCTTGTCGGCTTTTGATGGAGGCCACCCCATGACCCTGGCGCAGTCCTTCAATGCCGCCTTGGCGCCTAGTGTTCCAAACGTGATGATTTGGGCGACGTGGTCTTGGCCGTACCGCTCAGAGACCCACTTGATGATCTCATCTCTGCGGGCGTCCTCGAAGTCCAAGTCAATATCGGGCATGGCAACCCTTTCGGGGTTAAGGAATCGCTCAAATGTCAGGTCGTACTCGATTGGGTCGACTTCTGTGATTCCCAAGCTGAACGCAACAAGGCTGCCCGCAGCAGAACCCCGGACACCAAATTCGATCTTTTTCTCTCGCGTGACCGCGGCAAACTCCCGGACCAGCAAGAAGTAGTCCTCGAAGTGGGTTTTCTCGATGACCGATAGCTCGTACTCTAGCCGCTCGACGTACCGTTCGTCAGCAGTCGGTACCAGCTTTTGAATGGAATCGAATACCAGTTCTCTGAGGTGTGAAGCGCTGCTGGCTCCTTTCGGCAGTTCAGGCTCTGGCATCGCAGCGCGTTGACTTCCGAGCTCAAGGTCAACCAAGTCGGCTATCAGCGCCGAGTTCTCGACCGCCTCTGGAACGTGGGCAAACACCTCTGCCATCTCTTCCTGGCTCTTGATGTAGAACTCGTCCGTATCGAACCGCATCCGGTTCTCGTCGGCGACCAAGGCGCCGGTCTGAATGCAAAGAAGCACGTCATGCGCCTTGTGGCTGTCCTTGCAGAGGTAGTGAGCGTCGTTCGTAGCCACTACCGGCACGTTGATCTCTTTGGCGATCTGTAAAAGCTGGGGCTCGATCCTCTGCTGCGGCTCAATGCGGTGATTCTGGAGCTCGACGAAGAAGTTCTCCGCGCCGAAAATTTCCTTGTACATGCCTGCGATGTACTGCGCTCGGTCGTACTCGCCCTCAAGTAGTGCGGAACAGACTTCGCTGCTAAGGCAGGTAGTGCTGGAGACCAGCCCTTCAGAGTGTTGCCTCAGAAGTTCGTGGTCAATGTGAGGGCGGTTGTTGTAGAAGCCCTGGAGTGCCCCGACCGTTGCCAGCTTGCAAAGATTGCGGTAGCCGATTTCGTTCTTTGCGAGGAGCAGCAAGTGGTAGCTGCTTTTGCCTTTGACCGGTTTCTTCCCGACCCCTTCGGGTGCCACATAAGCTTCCAGACCGATGATCGGTTTGATGCCCTGCTTCTTGCACTCGAAGTAGAACTCCATGGCACCGAACATCACACCGTGATCGGTAATCGCGAGTGCGGGCATTCCCAGCTCCTTTGCTCTTGCCACCATCTGCGGAATCCGGTTCGCCCCATCAAGGAGGCTGTATTCCGTGTGGTTGTGAAGGTGGACGAAGGAGCGACACATGGTTGCGTTGAAGCCGCTCAGGTAGAGACGAAGAAACGCCTCTGGCTGCATGGGAAATCTGAGGGCTGCACCCAGATTCTACAACAGGGCGAGCGCGTGCCGCCGCATCGCATCGTCGTCATTTGAATGCTCGACCCAGTTCAACTCAGGTTCCTTTCGCATCCACGTTCGTTGCCGCTTTGAGTACTGCTGAATTTCTGTAATGATCGACTCGGACACCTCACTGGGGACGCTCTCCTCACAGTTCCAAAGCTTTCGGTATCCGTGTGCCTTTAGCCCGGGCGCATCAAAGGGAACACCGGACCTCTTGATCCGCTGAACTTCCTCAAGCCACCCTTCTTCAAGCATTTCGAAGTATCGCTGACCGATTCGCTGTCGATTGATCTCAGGATCCATCTTGATGCCCAGCTTTAATGTGTTCGTGTAGGGCTGCGAAACAGGCTCTAACGGGGGCGAAAGGAGTCGCTCGATGGCGCGGGTAACCCTAAGCGGGTTTGAAAGGTCTGTGCGGTCTGCGGCAATTGGGTCTAGGGTCGTCAGCCGCTCAACGAGCGCTTCCAAACCGCTTGCCTCTAGCTGATCGTTGAGTTCTTCCCGCAGCGCTGGCTCAGGCGGGGCGTGAAGCTCCCCGTATCCATTCAAAAGCGCCCTCATATTGAGGCCGCTTCCGCCCACGATCACAACGTTTCGCTGTTCCGCGTAGAGTTGATTGAGTTCCTCGGCGGCAAGCCGCAACCACTCACCAAGCCCGAATTGCTCCGTTGGCTCGCAGAGATCCAGCAGGCGATATCGGTGGCGGTCAGTGGGCTTTGCGGTTCCAATGTCCAGCCCTCGGTAGACCTGGAAGTTGTCGGAGTTAAGGAGGACCGCTTCGAGTTCGTCGGCAAGTGCCTCCGCGAGTGCGGTCTTCCCGCTGCCCGTCGGACCATAGATCGCGAGAAGGCAGCGAGAAGCGTTCAAAGTCCAGCTACTTTGAGAGGATCTTGATGACCAGCGGCTTTTCGCGCTCTGGGCTGATGTCGACTTCGTTCTTGAAGACTTGGTCGCCCTGCTTCTTCTCGACGCGGTAGATGCCGGTGATCTCCACTTTCATTCCGTTCTTGATCGGAGGGTTGGGCTTTCCGAAACCATAGACCTTAACCGACTTGCCTCCGTCTCGGAGAACAAAAAGAACGTAGTCGTTGCCGGCTCTTGAGGTTCGTTGTTGGAACTCGGCAACGGTGCCCGAAAGGGTCACTTTCTTGTTATCGAAGGTTTTCGGCGAATCCGAGATCTTGGCAACGGTGGTAGAAACCGGCTTTTCTTGAGCGGCAACCAAAGCAATCGAACCGATTGCAAGCAGGCTCAAGACGATTGGAGCGAGGCGCATAAGGTTAAGAATAGCTGATAAGCGAGGAGATGTCGTACTTGTCTAGGTTCTTTCTTCCTTCGAGGAAGCCGAGCTCGATCACGAAGCCCATACCGCATACGTGACCACCGAGTCTCTCGATTAGCCGAGCCGTCGCACGCGCTGTGCCTCCAGTTGCCAAAAGATCGTCGATCACATAAACACGGTGACCGGGGTTTGCTGCATCGATGTGCATCTCGACAATGCTGGATCCGTACTCCAAGGCGTACTCCTCGCTGATCCTTTCGTACGGCAGCTTCCCGAACTTGCGCGACATGATGAACGGAACGCCAAGATCCATTGCCACAGGGACGCCGAAAAGGAATCCTCGGCTCTCAATACCACAGATTGCATCAGGTTGCAGCTTGGTAGCATCTGCAGCAAGGGCGTCAATCACTTCTCGCATTGCGGCAGGGCTCTGAAGGATCGGGGTGATGTCCTTGAACATGATGCCGGGCTTCGGAAAGTCCGGAACGTCGCGTACAAGCTTCTCAGCAAGAAGTGCCATCAGTCCTCCACCTCGGGGCCGGGTTCCCACTCTTGCACAGATGCGAGCATCAGCACCTTGACCTTTGCGGGCTCTTCTAGCCGAATCTGACAGCTCAGTCGAAACTCTCCAAGTACGCCGTCTTCCTCCAGGCACTCTTTCTCGGGAAGCCCCATTGGTGGCTCTTCCGATAGAAACTCAACTCTACAGGTGGTGCATCGAGCCAAGCCGCCACAGCGATGGCTGATGTCTATTCCGTTATCTTCGATGGCTTTGACCAGCTTCTTGCCCACCGGCACCTGGTACGAGCCAAATCCCTCGACTGTCAGTTCGACCTCATTCACTGGTTGGAGATTACACCTTGGCCCTTGAGCCAGTGTTGCAGTGGGCAGGGAATAGACTTGTCACAAATGATTCAAGAATCACGGCTCGTTGACCTTTTCAAGAAACTTTGTCTCATTGATGCCCCCGCATACCACGAGGGGCACTGCAAGGAGTTCCTGGCTGGGCACCTTACGGAGCTGGGCTTGGAAGTGTGGGAAGATGAAGCCGGAGACACAATCGGCGGAACCTGCAACAATGTTCTTGCGCGCCTGCCCGGCAACAAGGAGGGGGTCCCGGGCGTGTTCTTCAGCGCGCACATGGACACGGTGGAGCCAACTGCTGGTCTTAAAATTATTGAGCGCGAAGGAACCCTTTACTCAGACGGGACGACGATCCTCGGAGCAGACGACAAGGCGGGCCTGGCACCGATTATCGAGGCAGTTCGAAGCGTGATGGAGGATGGAAAACCTCACGGGGACATTTATCTGCTTTTCTCGGTG
>JBKBWO010000049.1:0-9359 GCA_046314495.1 Fimbriimonadaceae bacterium | reverse complement strand
CCTGCAAGGTTTTGATGAGTTGCTGCTTTTGCTGCGGCTGCACACGGGCGAACGCATTCCCTTTCCGCGCCGCCAGAGAAAACTCTTCAGGCTCCATTACCGCCAGCTCATCGCCGGAATAGACCACCGGATTAACCGCAATACCGGACCACTTTGCTAGAGAGGCAACCGTTTCCTTGGCATCACCAGAGATCAGCTTCGGCTCCACTCGCACCTGCTTCAGCTGCTCGATCGTATCTCGTGCTTCCTCCCTGAGGGTGTCTTCGATCTCGACATAGCAAAGCAGGTTTAGGTCTTTCGGCTCTTCGCCCTGAGGACCGCCAATTGCGAAAGCAAGGATGCGAAGCCCTTGGGCGGACTGTGATCTTGAATAATCCGAGTCCAGCCCCAGAGCCTCAGGCGCACCGAGCCAGTAGGAGACCCCGGCCTCATCTTCAAAAACGATCCGGCTGAACTTAGTCACCGAAGTGAACTCCGTCTCTTCCGCGACCTTTTTTTCCTCGCCCGGGTAGTGCTCGGCAATCGACTGAATCGTGCGGTTCTTGAAGCCGAGCGAAGCCGCGTAGTCAGTCAAACGCTCGACGACCCGCGCTTCTTCTCTTGGGTTTCCCCATGCCATGTCGGGCACTTGATCCGGCATCGTTACCGCTGTAACCCGCAATTCATTGGTTGTCAACGTGCCGGTCTTGTCCATGCACAGTGTGGTGACGTGGCTCAGCGACTCGATGGCTTCTGAACTTTGGACCAGCACTCCCTTGCCAGCAATTCTCACTGCCCCGAGCGCATAGCCGATGATGACGGAGAACACGAGCCCAATCGGCACCAAGGCAACAACGGTCGTGATCGACAGCACCATATCCTCGAACCGCCGACCTTCGAAGGCGTAGACCACCACGATGGCACTGGACAGAACTGCAGCGCAAACCAACAAGATCTGGAAGACCTTGTTGATCTGAATCTCCATCGGAGTCTTGATCCGGTTGTACTTCTTGGCTTCCAGCGCGAGCTTGTTGGCAAAGCTGTCCTTGCCCACATTCTCGATCATTACCCGACCAGTTCCCTTCGCGCAGATACTTCCGGAATAGACCAAGTCCCCTTCCTTCTTGCGGATCGTGTCACTCTCGCCAGTGAGCATCGATTCGTCGAGTTCAAGTGTGCGGCTGGTTACCACATACCCGTCGCCGAGAATCTGGTCCCCAGGTTCGATCAGACAGATATCACCCTCAACGACTTCCGAAGAGCGAACCGACTCGGGCTGTCCATCTCGCAGCACGGTCGCCTTAGGCGCCGAAAGCAACGCAATCTTGGATAGCTTGGCCTTCGCCCGCACTTCCTGGGTCACGCCGATTACAATGTGAAAGAAGATCACTGCCAAAGTCCAGAGAGCGTCGGGAATGTGCCCCAGCACCATCAGGAGCACACCCAGCGTCAGCACGAGCATGTTGAAGCCCGTGAAGACGTTTTCCTTCAGAATCTGGGTAAGCGGGCGACCTGCAGATGAGTCGAATCGGTTGGCACGACCGGCTTTGAGACGCCGAAGCGCCTCTTCGGAACTGAGCCCTGCCAGAGAGACCTCTTGCCCCTCCTCACTGCTTGTAATTGGGCCCTGTTCTTTGCTCGATCTCATCTGGGATTAACCAATCGTAACCGTTCTCACAACGGTGGTCTCAGTAAACTGACTCCCTAAGTGACGCTGCAAGAACTCATCGAACGCCTGAATGCCTACTGGAGCCATCAAGGATGCGCGATTTTACAAGCATACGATACGGAAGTCGGGGCAGGAACGATGCATCCGATGACTGCATTGAAGAGCCTTGGTCCCGATTCCTGGAATGTGGCCTTCGCGCAGCCCTGCCGGAGACCCGCTGACGGACGGTATTGCCGAAACCCGATGCGCAACCAGCGCTACTACCAATACCAAGTCATCTTGAAGCCCAGCCCAGAAAACGTTGTTGATCTCTACATGGGATCTCTTGAAGCACTCGGCTTCGATACGAAGGCGAACGACATCCGCTTGGTGGAAGACGATTGGGAATCCCCTTCGCTCGGTGCTAGCGGTGTGGGCTGGGAAGTATGGCTAAACGGCACCGAGATCACCCAGTTCACTTTCTTCCAGCAGATGGGAGGGATTGAGTGCGACCCCGTATGTGCCGAAATCACCTACGGACCAGAGCGGCTCTGCCTCCTCCTAGACCATAAGGCGAGCTTCTGGACCGACCTCGACTGGAACGAGCAAATCAGCTACAAGGCAGCAGAGTTCGACCTCGAAATGCAAAATAACGTCTTTAATTTTGAGGTCGCTTCAACGGAGATGCTCTGGAAGCTGTTTCACATGTACGAGGAAGAATCAAAGAGAGTGATTGAAATGCCGATGGCGTGGGATGACGAAGCCGGGATCCTCACCTCCCGAACACCTGAGGAGGGGCAAGACGCTTACTTCCTGGTCTATCCGGCATTCGATCTCGCTTTGAAGATGAGCCATGCGTTCAACTTGCTGGATGCCCGCGGTGCCATCAGCTCCAGCGAGCGAGGGGCGTTAATCAACCGAATACGAGCCCGCATTCGAGCGGCGTGCCTCAAGCACTTACAGATGGAGAAGCGAAAGCAACCAGCGTCTGCATGAGAGGATATTTTGGCATTGCCCAAGTTCTCTTTGCGTTTCTCTTCTTCTCCGGGCTCTTCTGCCTGACCTCAAGCCTTTCAACAGCCCAGATTCTCCCCGGCACACCTGCTGATGCCCCGGAAGCGCCAGCACAAACCGAAGATCCCCAACTTGCCAGCCCGCGGGCTGCCTTTGAAAACTTCATTCGAGTGGGTGAAAACCAGGACTGGGCGCGCGCCACAAAGTTCTTGGACCTCGGCTTTGTTCTTCCGGCTGCCAGGCAGTCCGAGGGCGAGCGACTGGCGAAGCTACTTTATGGCTCACTCATCCGCACCAGCCAGTTCGACCCCGCCCGAATAGAAGCTGCTGAAGGTGCCGACAACCTGATTCTATGGCGGTATCGCGACGCTGAAGGAGACGTTTTCGCCAGCATAGAGTTGGCGAAAGGAGACGATGGAGGTTGGAGGTTTTCGCAACCAACGCTGGAGAGAGTGCCGACCATCTGGGCCTCCGTTCGCGATCAACCGGTGATCGGCGACTTTGTCGATATCGAAGAAGGAAGCGCGGATATCGCGAGTTTCGTTCGAAGAGATCTCTTCGATGGCCACCCCTGGGTGGACCAGACCACCCTAGGGCTCGCCAATTCCAAATGGATCGCTCTCGGACTGGCACTTGCATTCGCCTTAGTTGCCGGTTGGATCGTCCGGGAGGTTTTCGTCTTTATCGTCAAGGCTTGGGACCGCCGGAGCCCCATAAACATTTCGAGGAAAGTCTACGGCAGGATGCGACGGTGGCTGCTGTTAGCAGTGTTCTTCATAGTCCTCTCCGAACTCTCGAAGGAAACTGGTGTCTTTTCCCCAGCAATCTCGGGCTTCGTTGTTGGGATGCTCCAGTTCGCCGCGAGCGTCGCTGTCACCTTCCTGGTCTTCGCTTTTGCAGACCTTGTAAGCGAGCGAATTGAACTCTCTTCGACCGTGAACGAGAAGGGACGAAAGATGCTCGCCCCGTTGGTCAATTCCGCAATCCGTATCTTCGGCGTCATGATCGGTCTGGGCTTGATCCTGACCATCGTCGGAATGAACCTGACTGCCATCATCGCGTCGCTCGGTATCACCGGCGCGCTGCTGGCGCTTGCGGCGAAGAACTCGGTCGAAAACCTTTTCGGCTCTGTCACGGTTGCAATGGATGCTCCATTTGATGTAGGTGACTGGATCAAGATCAACAACATTGAGGGCACTGTCGAATCCATCTCCCTAAGGGCGACTAGGGTTCGGACCTTCCATGACACGCTCATCACCATTCCGAACATGATGTTCACAACAACTCCGGTCGAGAACTACAGCGCGCGTCGAGCCCGCCGATACCGGACCATCTTGACCCTGAGCTTTGAAACCGATATGCACAAAGTCGAAGAGTTCTGCACCCGCCTTCAGCAGCGCATTCTCGGTTTGCCAAAGGTCATCTCCAACAACACTTTGGTCGGTGTCGATGAAATCAGCCCAAGAGGAATCAACATCATGATCCGAGCCTTCCTAGACGTGCCAAACGAGATCGAAGAGGTAGAGATGAAGACCAAAATAAGTACGATCTCAGTAGAACTCGCCGAAGAGATGGGGCTCGAGATTCAAGACCCACCGATTGTTTGACCTGCCTGAGAGGGCATACTAGTAGCTATTCATGTTTGAAATCCGAAGCAACAAGGGCAGATACGTCGCTGTCACCCTCCTCGGCAAGGTAACCGAATCCGACTATAACCGGCTGGCACCATTTTTTGAAGAGAAACTGCGCGAGCACCGCAACCTCCGCGTCCTATTCGAATTTCGAGACTATGAAGGAATGGAACACAAGGCCCGGTGGGAAGAGTTCAAGATGTGGCTACATCACCGAGACCACTTCGAGAAAATCTGCTTCGTCGGCCCAAAGCGAGTTGCCGAAGTTCACGCCTGGATCGTTGAGATCTTCAGTGACTCCATCATCGAGTTCTTCGCACCAGAAGATATCGACGCTGCCTGGCGCTGGCTCCATGCAGACGAATCGGCTGAATATGCTTCCTGGGCAACCCTGCCGTTCACCCGCGTAGATAAGTCCGAAAAGGACTAAAACGGGTATCCTTTACCCGATCTCACATGGTTGGGGCGGTGCTCCGGGGTCCGGCTCATGCCGGCGCATAAGCACCCTTCGAAAACTCCAGCCAGAGGATATCAACCCTGGAACTACAATGGTACAGCTCAGCATGAAAGAGCTGCTGGAAGCTGGCGTTCACTTTGGGCACCAAACACGAAAGTGGAATCCCAAAATGAAACGCTATATTTACGGCGCTCGAAACGGAATCTATATTCTCGATCTTCACCAGTCTCTTCGGCTTTTTGAAGAGGCACTCGCATTCATCCAAAGCGTTGTCGAAAACGACGGCACTGTCCTCTTCGTGGGCACAAAGAAACAAGCCCAGGCAGCAGTAAAAGAAGCTGCCCAGAAAAGCGGCCAGTACTGGGTCAGCGAGAGATGGCTCGGAGGCACCCTCACCAACTGGAACACCATCCGGCAGCGAGTCGACAAGCTCGACGAGCTGGACCGGCTAGAAGCAGAAGGCTTCCTCGACCGACTCCATAAGAAGGAGCGACTCGAAAGGATGGAGCAGCGCGCGAAACTGCATCGCTTCCTCGAAGGCATCCGCAAGATGGACAAGCTCCCGAGCTGCATGTTCGTGGTCGATGTCGGCCATGAAATGATCGCTGTTCGCGAAGCCCGCAAGCTCGGAATCCCCATCGTCGCCATCGTGGACACTAATTGCGATCCAGATGTGGTCGATTACGTGATCCCAGGAAACGACGATGCCATTCGAGCGATTCGACTGGTTACCGGCAAGGTCTGCGAGGCAATCCTGGCAGCCAAGCCGCTAGATGAATCCATCACAGAAGGCACCATTGCCGAAGGCGAAGAACTCATCGAGCAAGAGCAGGAAGTGCAGCTCGGCGAACTCGAAATGGAGTTCTTGAACTCGTACCAGCCGAACGCTGGCGCTCAGCAAAGCGCAGATTTGAAAGCAGAAGAAGCGCAACCCGTCCAAACTTCGGTGGAAGACGAAAGCCTCGAAGCCGACAAATACTCAAAATTTGAGGAAGAGAACTAAACCATGGCGTACACAGCTGCAGACGTAAAGAGACTGAGAGAAGAAACCGACGCACCCATGATGGAGTGCAAGACCGCTTTGGAAGAAGCAGACGGTGACTTCGAAAGAGCAAAGCAAATCCTCCGCGAAAAGGGAAAGGCAGCCGCTGCAAAGCGAGCTGACAGAAGCACCAGCGCAGGGCTGGTTTCTGTCGCCGTATCAGACGACGGACACCGAGCCGGCGGAGTCGTGATCGAATGCGAAACCGACTTCGTTGCCAAAAACGAAGAGTTTCAGAAGCTCGCCCAGCGACTCGCTGAGGCGTTCCGAGACTCCGACTTCGAAGACCCCAACACTTTGGAGGTCGATGGCAAGACGGTAGCTACTCACATTGAAGAAGCGGTCGCTAAAATTCGGGAGAATATTCGGCTCGCCCGAGCTGTTCACGTAGAGTCAGACTTTATGCTGAAGGGCTACGAGCACCACACCGGAATGGCTGGCGCAATCGTAGAGGTACAAGGGGCATCTCAGGATGAGCACACGGAGATCGCGCGCACGCTCGCCGTCCAAGTGGTCGCCATGAATGCCAAGTTCACCGCGAAGGACGAGATTCCCGCGTCGCTCATCGAGGCGGAAATCGAAGTCGAAACCCAGCGCGCCATCAACGAGGGCAAAAACCCCGATATGGCACGCCAGATCGCCCAAGGCCGCGTTCACAAGGAGTACATCAAGCAGTATGTGCTTCTCGAGCAGCCCTTCTACAAAGAACAGAGCAAGTCGGTCTCGCAGTACCTCGCAGAAGTCGCCAAAGACCTGAAAGTATGCAAGATGTGGAGCCTGGCTGTTGGAGCAGACGCCTAACCAGGCGCCAGAGAGGACTCGCTTCCGGCGAGTCCTCCTCAAGCTCAGCGGCGAGGTGCTCGCCGGGAATGCCGGATTCGGTCTCGATTCCGGCATTCTCAAGTATTTGGCTGAGGAGATCCGAAAAGCACACGACCTCGGAACAGAAATCGGCATCGTCATCGGAGGAGGCAACTTCATTCGGGGGGAGGCGTTCAGCTCTGAAGGCCATATCGATCGCGCAGTAGCAGACCAGATGGGAATGCTCGGCACCCTGATGAACGCCCTCGCTCTTCAATCTTCCCTGGAGAACATCGGCATTCCCACACGGGTGCAAAGCGCCATTTCGGTCTCTCAAGTGGCAGAGAACTTCATCCGCCGCCGGGCCCTACGGCATCTGGACAAAGGGCGCGTTGTTGTGTTTGCCGCAGGCACCGGAAACCCCTACTTCACCACAGATTCTGCCGCCGCGCTCCGCGCTCTCGAAATCGAAGCTCAATGCCTGATCAAGGCGACCAAAGTCGACGGCATCTACAACAAGGATCCACGAAAGAGCGACGACGCAGTACGGTACCAATCAGTCAGCTTCGACGAGGTTCTGGAACGCAGGCTCGCCGTGATGGATCAAACCGCCTTTACCATGTGCCGCGAGAACGACCTCCCCGTCATCGTGCTTGATTACAACCAGCCGGGAGCCATTGCTGCAGCGGTCTCGGGAGGCGACGTAGGCACCATCGTTTCGTCTTGAACCATAGAGCTCAAGACATAACCGAATTCTTGAACTCCAGCGAACCCACGAAAGCAGAGAGTCGCTGAACCTCCCACGTAGGTAAATTCATTCCCATGAGCGAACTAAATTCCCCGGAAGAAATCTTGCAAGACACCGAGCACAGGATGAAGCAGGCGGTTGCGTCCACCCTGCACGACTTCGGAACCTACAGAACCGGCCGCGCAAGCCCGGTCGTTCTGGAGCGAGTAACCGTGGAGTATTACGGAGTTGAAACGCCTATCAACCAGATCGCGTCAGTCTCCGTTCCAGAAGCGCGGCAACTAGTCATCAGCCCATACGAGAAGTCCATGTTGCCGATCATCGAAAAGGCGATCCAGAAGAGCGACCTCGGGATCAACCCGACGAACGATGGCACCCAAATCCGCCTCACCTTCCCTCAGATGAGTGAAGACCGAAGAAAGGAATTGGTCAAGCAAGTCCATGCCAGGGCAGAGCAGGGCAAAGTCGCGGTGCGAAACGTGCGAAGAGACGCTAACGACCACCTCAAGGCGCTGGAAAAGGCGAAGACCATCACCGAAGACCAGCAGAAGACCTGGGAGCAAAAGGTCCAGAAACTCAGCGACCAGTACGTCCATGAAGTCGACGACCTTCTGAAGAAGAAGGACGCCGAGCTGATGGAAGTCTGACGCTTACGCCCCGACTGACGTAAAGATAACCAATTGTCGAACATAGGCTCCACTTCTGATTCCGCCATCTTGTGCATGGCAGCCGAACTGGATATCGATCTGTCCAGATTGCCGCAGCACGTCGCCATCATCATGGATGGCAACGGTCGGTGGGCACAAAGCCAGGGCCTCCCTCGCCTGTTTGGCCATAACGAGGGCTATAAGGCGCTACGCCACATTCTATTGGCTTGCAGCGACCTCGGAGTGAAGTACCTAACCGTATACGCCTTCTCAAGCGAAAACTGGACCCGCCCTGAAGATGAGGTCGAAGGGCTGATGAAACTTATTGAGCACGCTGCCCGAGCCGAACTGGAAGAGATGCATGCCAACAACGTGCGCGTTCAAGTCGCAGGGCGCCTCGACGAGCTTCCAGAAGCACTTCGCAACGCCCTGCAGGAGGGCATTGAGCTCACCTCCCACAACACCGGCATTACCTTCATTCTGGCGGTAAACTACGGCGGCAGGGCAGAGATCGTCGATGCGGTAAAGAAGCTGGCTGAGGAGGGCAAAGACCTTCGGTCGCTCACCGAAGAAGAGATCTCGGCAAACCTCTATTTGCCAGAAGTTCCGGAGCCCGACCTCATGGTTAGAACCGCCGGCGAGATGCGCTGGAGCAATTTCCTCATCTGGCAAGCCGCCTACTCTGAGCTCTATGTATCAGACAAAACCTGGCCCGAATTCACGCCCGACGAGTTTCTGCGCGCCCTAACCGAGTTCCAAAATCGAACTCGAAAGTTTGGCGGCGTAAAGTAGCGAAAATAGTCCGTTCGTTAACCCCACCTTAACACAGCGCCATCTAAACTATCCGACATGGATCGGCGCTCTTTCCTTATCGGCTCTGCCGCAGTAGGCCTCGGCTTTGCAGGCTTCGGCAGCCGCCTCAGCCTCTCCGGCGAGAAACTCGGCCGCGATTACGCCAACAATCGCGATGGCGGCTATGGCCCGCTCTCGCCCAGGAAGGCGAACAACGACAGCGAGACCTACCTCGCGCTGCCCGAAGGCTTCCAGTACATGGTCTTCGGCAAAGAGGGCACGAGAATGAGCGACGGCTTGATTACACCGGGCAAACACGACGGCATGGCAGCTTTCCAAGTCGATGGCAAGATCCGCCTGGTGCGTAACCACGAAGTCTCGGGCAGACCCACCAAGTCGGTTGGGCGACCTAATCAATCCTATGATGCAGTAGCAGGCGGCGGCACTTCGACCCTCGAAGTTGATCCAGAGAGCCGAGAGTTGCTCAAAGACTGGCTGAGCCTGAGCGGCACCCTCGTGAACTGCGCTGGCGGCCCAACTCCGTGGGGCAGCTGGATTAGCTGCGAAGAGACTTGTGAAGGGCCGGAAAAGACCGGAAAC
>JBKBWO010000048.1:0-9835 GCA_046314495.1 Fimbriimonadaceae bacterium | reverse complement strand
GGTTGCCTGCAAAACATGGCACTGTTGCAGGTCTCGATGAACATGTATGCAGCAGAGAATGACCAGACTTATCCGGTGTCGGACTGGATGGATCACGCGCTACCTTATCTTCCTGGACAGACGGCACTCTACTGCCCGACCGCCCGAAGCGAAGACCCCAGCGCATTTGGTTATGCGCTCAACAAGCAAACCGCTGGCAAGGCGATCAGCGAGTTCGAGCGGCCTCAGTTCATCGCGCTGGTGTTCGACTCTGAGAACACCGAATACAACGCCATTGCGCCGCTGAGCACAATGACCCGCGACCGGCACGTTGGGCAAGAAGGGTTTGAAGGTGCCAACGTTGCCTTCATCACCGGATCGGCAATGTTCTTGAGGCGGACTCAGATCGAAGCTCTGCTTCGCGGCGAGCCGGTTACGCCGCACCAGTCTTCAGCCCAAGACTGAGATCTAGGACTTCAGCAGCTCTACGACGTTTTTCGAGTTGAGTTGTGCCAGTTCCCCTGGCTTCGCCGTTTCTCCCCAGTCGATGAGCTTTGGCCACATCGAGATGATGCGACCAGCAAGAGAGTACAAATCCTCCTGGTTGCCTCGCTGTCGAATGTAGATTGCGCGAGCTCCAGAGGTTCTTAGTGTCTGATGTTCGGCTCGGTTCCGTCGCTGGCGAAAGTCTCTACTAACGATGATCCAGCCTCGCTTCGTAACTTCTGGAATCCATACCCTGTCGGGTGTCGCCTGCTCGAACATCTCTCTGAGCGCAGTGACCTCTGGATCGCCGTTTGCTATGCACTTGATCGCACAGACAACTCGTGGCGAGATGTCGTTGTCAAAGAAGAACCGCATTAGAGACTCGTGGCTGACTGAGCCACTTTTCAAACTGAACTGCTTCCAATACGGACGCTGGTGAAGTCTCGTACCACAGGGCAACTTCCTCCGGACTGTCTCCAGCCAACACAGCGTTATGGAGGGTGATGGTTCGGACTCCGGATTTGTCCTCGATCGGCTGACCGAACGCACGGTCAGGACTCAGCAAGACGGACCTTTCTGTGCCAAGAGGTCGCCACTCGGTAACAAAGTCCCCCTCGTGAACTAGTTGCTTCGTGAAGCTTTCCATGGGTAGAACCTGCTGTCCGGTTAAGCAGTTCTTCCAGATTTCTTGCTCTTTGATGAGCAAGTCACGTCCTGACGTTGCGAATCTTTTGGTTGCGAAGGGGTAGTCGACTCCCCATTCATTCCGATACTTCAGGTTGGCGTCTCGAATGTCGGCAAGGGGAACGTCGCGGGCGCGAAACTCACGGACATACAGGAGTTCGATTAAATCAGCAAAGGTTAAGAAGGCGTCCTGCGAGAAGTTGCCAGCGGGCGGGTATCGCTTGGAACCGCCCCTGAGTTCCAAAACATAGCCATCAATCCACCGAGACAGCGTCCTTCTCGACTTCTTGAGCAGTCGTTGTGCGTCGGCGAGCGTGTACAGACCGGTTCCAAAATTTAGTTCTTCGACAGTGGTCTCCGTATCCTCAAAAGTCTTCGAGGAGTTCCGAGATTATAGACGAACTGAGTCACGATTTGACGTTAACTCGTTGCTGATTAAGTAAAGCAGTCCTTCTGAGCGAGCCGGTTACGCCGCACCAGTCTTCTGCCCAAGACTGAGGCTTCCTCAAGCTTCAGTCCTGGGCGTCTTTATTGGGTGTTCTTTATTGGAACCGGCTGGAGTATGCGCTGGATGCCAGGAAGCTCTCGATGACGTCTTCAAGACCGCGACCGCCCGGGCTGGCATCGTTGACGATCTTCAAAAACTGCTCGACTCCGATCTCGAACCGCAATAGGCCCGCCGCCAGCGCAGCGACCTGAATTCGAACCGCTTGTTCAACTGGGTAGTTGAACGGCGTCATGCCCTTGATTGGCGGCTTGGAGAAGTCTGCTGTCGCCAAGGTTGCCAGCATCGCGTACCGTGAGGCGTCGTCGTTCCTCACCCTCGGGTTTGCTCGTTCCAGCCAGTAGAACAGGTCAATGAGGTTGGCAGGCTTTCCGAGAATCAACAAATAAACCGCTTCGACGAAAACACCGGGAATCGTAGCTGCACCTGGGAGGAACGTATTCAAGATTCCAAGTGCGACCTGTCCAAAGGCACCGGCGAGGCCTTGCTTGGAGACTTGGCCAGCTCGGTACCGGGGTGCCCAGAACGCCATGTCGCTATAAGTTGGCGCAAGCGCCTGTCCCGCCTTCTGGAACGCGAAGCTGAGGTTGATGAGCGTGTGAATTTGCAAGACAACGGAAGAAGCTTCATCGGGGAACGTGGGCGCCGTCACCATGTTGTAGCACTGCTGGGTTCGCCCTGCAAGAGGACCGATGGGTTGCCCCTGATTTACGGTTTGAACGCCTTGTTGGAACTCCTGCGCCGTCGGGTTTCGAACAAGCAAGTCCAAGTAGGTTTGGTTGACGAACGCGGCTGGATCCACCAGAGGCGTCTTCGCGTTGTTCACGATTCGCATCTGGGTGGAGCTGATGAAGCCGATGGTGGTGTCCTTCTCAACCGGCAACAGATCGAGGAAGAAGGTATCGGACTGCCCAGTTCCAGGGTTCAGGCGGTTGATCTGTACATCAACGTTGATTAGGCTTTGGCCTACCGGAAACTCGAAAACGCGGTCGAAACCGGTGAAGTCAACACCGGCAACGGCACTGCCGTTTCTGGTGCGAACTCGTACCCTGCCAATCTGAGAAGTATCGCCAGACCGCTCGATCGTGGCGGTACCCAAGCCGGTATCTCTCTGGAACCGGAACTCACCCTGCTGGAACTGGATCTCTTTGGGAACGTTGGCTCCTTCCGCGTAAAGCGTAAAGCTGTCGCGAAGGACACCGTTGATGTCGTAGAAGAGCATGCTGAGCGTTGCGTCGTCGGCAAAGCAGAGTTGCGCTCCGTAGTTTTCGACCCGCGCAACGCTTCCTAGTTCAATGTTGTTCGTGAAGCCGTTTTCGGGAACGAATCCGCCGGCACCGTTGACGATGTACCAGGTGGACTTGTCGGTCGTAACATCTTTCTTCCACAGCCGTTCATAGTTGTGAACGTGGGCGGTCACCACCACGTCGGCTCCCCAGTCGGCAAAAGGCCACTGCATCACGCTTGTATTTGCTCCGCCGGTTCCCGAGGTGTACATCGGATAGTGGGTGCAGACAACTTTCCAGCGCGCCGTTGAAGCCGCGAGCCGCTGCTTCAGCCACTGACCCTGGATACCGTTCTCGGTTCTTTCATAGGGCGTGCACGGGCACGAGTCGAGAATGAAGAAGTGCACGGATCCGCGAACGAAGTCGTAATAGCGGATCGTCGGGTTCTCTGCAAACGGAATCCCAGGATTTGACGCATTGGGCAGGTTGATTGGCGCCGATCCCTGCGTAAGTGCAGGGGTGAAGTAGTCGATGAAAGGCTTGCTAAAGTTGATGAAGACAGGCAGCGGGGGATAGATGCTCGCAAAATCCGCGTAGTCGTGGTTGCCCAACACCGGGAAAAACCGATTAAAGTTCGGGGCGTTTGGCGGGTACGGGTATAGCTGCGAGTTCGGGCTGGTGCCCTTCGGAAAGATGAACTCCCCGAAGTTCTTGCCGATATTGGCATCGATGGTCATCGCCTGACCCAAGGGGTAGTTGCAGTCCCCGTTTCCGATGATGATATCTGGCTGCCAGAACCGGATCATTGCCCCGATTTTGTCCACGGGGAAGGTTCCTCCAACGGTGGTTTCGCCCCAGTCACCCAGGATGGAAAACACAAGCGAGTCGGTCCGCTTGCCCCCATCATTGGGGTCGGCTACTTTTTTGGTTCGCTGGGCGAAGGCTGATGGAGCTGTTAGAGCCGCCCCTGCGGCTGCGGTGATCGCGAGAAACTCTTTACGGGTGATACTCATTGTCCTGCAAATCCGCCTCGGCATATGAATGCTTCAGCGAATTTGCACTAGTTTAGCGGACTAGTCCACCGGATTTGCAACAGGTAGGGTCGTTCGGCTCAGGAAACTTCTCACCCAGTCGGGGCGAGCGGGCAATTCCTTCTCTTCACGCACCTTCTCCTTCCACTGCCGGTTGGTCATCCTCTCGGCGATCGGCACCAGGAACTCGTAGTAGCTGTACACGGCACCTCGTGCAATGTAGAGGCGGCCTTCAATTGGCACGACCACGAAGATCGGGTCGCCATGCCCAATCGCTTGGGTCAAGGCGAAATCCTGACCCTCGATTCTTCCGGTGTGAACGTCGGCGACCAACGCGATATCCGCGTCGTCATCGCTCATCACCTGATACTCCGTACCGGAGATGATGATTCGGGTGGTGAGGCCGTGAAGCTCGTCTTCGATGATCATCAGCCGGTCGTAATCCTCTCGCGACACTTGGGCACCTTCGAGCTGTGCGCGGGAAACCCTGCGCAAGAACTCGAGAAGCCCGAGGAAGTCCTCGAACTGCTCGGCGGTTGCTGGTACGAGCAGGTCTCGCTCCTTCAAGCCGTCTCGGGTCATCCGGGTGAGCGAGATCATCCGGTCATAAAATTCCAGGTTCGGCTCTACGTAACCCTTCGTTTCTGGCGGTTCATCTCCACCCATCTGTGCTACGCTTTGCTGGGCATAGAGGATGGTGTCGTGCCGCAGGGCTGTCCAGCTCGCCAAAGCGGTGTTCAGCGACTTCTCGGTGTATGCCTGAGATTTCATGAAGGAAGGCCAGATCTCCGGAGCGGGCTTCAAAAGCGACTGGATGGCGTACAGCCAGCCCCAGTAAAGGTTGCTCTGCCAGGTGGCTTCTGGAATCTGGGTGAACGCACGGGTCAACTGGGTTCTCAGCTCGTTGTATTCTGCCCAGCGAAGCGGGTTGTACCGGTCGGGGTCTGCATCGAGTAGCTCGGCTGCTCGTATGCTGCCCAGTACTGCCATAACGTCCAGGCCGCTGGGGATGGCTCGCATATCGCCCGATAGTGTCTGCAACATCTCCGAATCGGGAACATACCTCTGTCCCATAAACCGGAACTGCAGTTTCGGGTCGGGCATGTCGTCAAACTCCTTCAATCGGCGTCCGATAATGGCTTTCTCCTGGCGCTCTGCCTCTTCAACGAACGCCGGGTAGAGGGAGGCGTCTGCTAGACGGTCGAACGGTGCGTTCTCACCGAAAACCCGATCGGCGATTTGCTGGATGTCAGAAAAAGTGAAGGTGTTGGAAGGTCCCACGTACATCTCGGTGGGCTCATAGACTCTCTGCCAGTCGGTGCGTAGCTGACTGTCTGCTGTCAGGATTCTCGAAATCAGAAGCGTCTGCAAGATCTGCTCGTTGAGCAGTTCGTCACGGTTGCCGTCTTTGACAAAGGCAATTGGCATAAGCCCGTACCACATGAGCCCCTTGAAGTACTGGCTCAGTTTCGGCGACTTGGTGTAGTGACCGCGAACGATGAACTGCGAATAGTCCACGTTGTAGGGAAAGATCGCGCTCTCGCCGAACCCCTGGGCATCGTTGATGCGGGCGACTTCCTGATCAATGAGCTGTTTGGTCTCTTCAGGAATCGGGATCGACGCACCAAGCAGCTGCAATCCCGTGCCAAAGTAGGCAGCGTTTCTCAGGGCAGCCGAGCGCACCGCGGGGTTAGTGGCGACCTCTGCCTGCGCCAGGCTGGCGCGGAGCATGCCACCACTCAGCCGAAGCAAAATCGGGTGGAACTTTTGCTCTTCGGTAACGCGCAACGTAGAGCTGAAGAACAGGTGATAAAGCTGTAACGAGACATCAACCGGCACGAAGTTGGGGATGCCTTCATAAAGGTTCTCGCCAAACGGGTGGTACAGCTGCCAGTAGTTGCCCGGGACGACCACGAACTTGTTTCGCTGGAGCAGATCACGCTGCTCATCGGTAAAGCGGTAGACCTCGCTAACCGCCTTCCAGTTCGTTACGTTCGAGAAGTCTGGCGCGACGGTGTAGTCGCGGGGATTAAGCTGCTGAGCTGCAGCAACGCCGGAGAGCATCACGGTTGCCCCGAGAATGCCGACCCATGCTTTGCATTTCATGCATGCTAGTTTAGTCCGATGCGTACCGTGCCGTCACCTTGCCGGAGAAGGACGTGACTGAATTCTGTGCCAATAATCTCAGAAGCCGTGACTGGAGTGGATTCAAACGTCTTGCGGAAGCCGAATCCAGCCCACTGGTATCGGCCGACACGAAGGGTTCGATCTAGATGCCGCTCGAGCAGCACGATGTCGGTTCTGCCTCGGTCGTCCGCTGGCATCACGGCGAAGTCGATGAAGTCAATGCCCATGGTTGAGCCTTGCCACTTCGGCAAGATCCGGACCCCCTTCCAGTGGTAGAGGAACAGGCTGTTGTGGGGGAATTTCAGCCGCAACGTTGGCTTGTGTACGGCGACGATGAGGTCTTCTTTGCCATCGCCGTCTACATCCCCTTTGGCTATGCGCCAGGGCTCCCAGGCGGGGTTCACGCCGTCGAAGATAATCTCGCCATCTCGCCAGACAGTCACAGGTTTTTCGGCAGCGGGATTGAACCTGGCGAGAACGACAACTCCAGGCAACATCTCTAGCTCAATCTCTTGTTTTGGCGGCAGAGCCAGCGTTGCCAGCAGCAGGATTGTCATGCGGGCCGCACCTCTAGGAGGGTCACTTCAGGTCGGCAGTAGAGGCGATAGTCGAGCCCTGTGGTGCCGACGCCTCTGGTGACGTACAAGCGGCGATCTCCGACATCGTACAGCCCTGAGCGGTATCGCTTTGCCCCTCTTGGGGTGTGGAGGATTATCCCAGGGAGGCAGACCTGGCCACCGTGGGAGTGGCCGCTGACCTGAAGCGCGCAGGGGAGCTGCAGGGTTTCGATCGCATCTGGCTCGTGCCAGAGGCAGATGGAAGAGGAGGACAGACCTTTCGGGGAGATCGCCCCCTGGTTGGGATTACCGCGGAGATCGTCATCAAGCCCGACCAGACTAATGCCATCCACATGGGCAACTTCGTTTACCAGAAGCTTGAACCCTGCCTGATGGATTGTCTCCGAGATCGCTGTGTTGTGTCCGGAGCCGTAATCGTGGTTGCCCAAAACCGCGTAAGTGGGAATCTTGGAATCTGCCAAAGGCTCGAAGGTCTTCGCCAGATAGGGGACTGAAGAGCCGTAGGTGATGAAATCTCCGAGCAGCAGAACCACGTCGGGCTTTTGGGAAAGCAGTAATCTGGCGGCTTCTATCGCGCGCAGCTGGGATTCCTGGTCGTTCACATGGTGGTCGCTAAGGATGCCAACCCGGACCTTGCCTGCCTTCCAGCCTGGGACCTGTACGGGCTGGGCGACAATCTCCAGCCGGTCTGCCTCGTTGCCGAGAAGCGCGTAGCCACCGACTGCGAGACCCGCACCGCCGATGATGCCGGCGGTGATGAACTGTCTCCTCGATAGCGTCCGCCTGGGCGGTTGTTCTGTTGGCACTCCAGGAGTTTTCAACAATTCTCGGTTGGTTTTCCGTTCGAACGGTTGGCTGAGGTAGGTCCGTTCGGGTTGTTTGGAGACTTCGGGAGCGCCTAAAAAGCTTCTGAGGTCAATCTCAAATGTTGTATAGAGCACTGCTTTAACTCCCTTCTTCGGAGAGATGGGTTGCGAAGTGAGACGGGGTGGTTCAATCAGCACTGAGGCTTCACTCAGCCAGAGATTTTTTCACTGCCGGTCCATTCGGTCCGGTTGCGAGCCATAAGGCTCGAATACCTTGGTTGCGGCTCTATGGTCATTCGCAGGTTTGTGATACAAGCTAAGCGACCAGTCTTTACTAGTCTCTTTGAACTTGTAGGGTCTCCGGTCGGATATGCGCCTAGCTCGGGTCAGCTTTCGAAGTCAGATTCGTTCCAGAAGAGTTGGATTCCGGCGGATTCGAGCTGGCTTTGGAACCGTGAAAGCAAGGGCTCATCGTCTACGGCAATCGGTTCGCTGCGGTGGGTGAGGCAGAAGGCGGCGAGCTCTCCTGCCACCTCGCCGATGTTCCATTCGATCGGGTGGAGCCGGTAGCAGCCGTTCGCGAGGTGCGATACGCCGAGGTTTTTGCATGCGGGGATCAAGTTCGGCGCTGAATCGCTCACCATGGCACCTAGCGGAACGGTGAACGGGAGTGCCCCGAAGTCGATGATCGGAGTTCCGGATGCGCTCGGGTGCAGGTCCACCCGGTAGTAACCCACGCCGACAGAATCCGGAAACGGCGGTGCGACGCGCTTCCCTGGGTGAAGATCTTCGGCAACGTTCAACTCGGTGACCAGCGTTTTGGCGCGTAGCCGCCGGCTCTCCCGAATGTAGGGCTCGGGCATCAAGCCGTCGTCGGTGAGCGACGCCTCTGGCGCCAGACGCAGTCCGGGCGTTCCCCTTCTGCCCCCTGCGCCCTCTGCCTCGGTTTGCAGCCAGTAGAGCAGCGCGAGCGAGAGCTCTCGAGACCTTCGAAGATGCTCGGAGACTTCCTCCGGGCTGGCATCGAGGATCGAACCCAAGAAATAGTCGTTCTGGGGCCAATTAACGCAGGTAATCGCCGCGCCGTGAAGTGCGCCGCGCTCCGGATGAGCGAACTGGCGGTACTCAAACAGACCCGGACCCTCAGAATCGCCATACAGCTGCCACTTTCGGGGCTTGAGTGTTGCTGGGTCTGGCACCCACCAAGAGAGTAGTTTGTCTGGCCAATGCGGTGGTTGGTAGCTTCGCCAGAACTCGTAGTCCGGTGGGGGCTCTCCTACAAAGTCCCCTGTTGGGTCGAACGCCATGGCGAAACACCAGGTGAAACCTTGAACGTCGAGTGGGTCGGCAGTTTCAGGAGCGTGGGGCTCTCCTGTCTCTTCGCGAGACTCGCTGCCGATTCGATACGGGGTTTCCGTGAGGGGCAGGAGTTCTCCGGTTTCCGTCGCATCGAGGAAGAACGAGGCGCGGAGTTCGGTCCTGTCGCCGCTAGAGCCCTGCAGCAGCAGTGAATCGATCCGCCTTCCGTTCATCCTCGCCTCCAAAACCCGTGTGCCCAGCAAAACCGTCGCCTGCTCCAGATGGCACAGGGTGCGGATCGCCTGCAGCCAGTCCGCTGGCTCGGCGCAGAGGCGGGAGACCCAGCCACCGCCCGGGTTCATCTCATGGGCGGGTTCCAGAGGGCCTTTTGCGCCATGCAGACCCCGCACCAGGTCACGCATCATGCGGTATCGCCGGGTGCAACCGGTGTGCTCGATCCACGGGTGCTCGTCTGGTGGCACCCCCTGTGAGGTGAGCTGGCCACCAACTATCCAGCCGTCGTGCACCACAACTACGTTTAATCCGCGTTCGATCAGCGCTTGGGCGGCAGCGCACCCGCCCAGCCCGGCGCCGATTACTGCTACATCGCAGGTTAGGGAATTGGCAGAAGTGGCTGGCATACCTGTTGGAGACGGTTTTGGAGTAACGTATAGGAGCCAAAGTCGGTAGACCCATTCACTAGAGCACCACTTTGAGCCAGCTCACTTCCGACTTCGGCACTTCCGAGAGCGCCCCACCTACTGGTGGCGGTGCACCAGACAGCACTCCGCCCAAGGATTCGCCCCTCAGCTATCGGAAGATCTTGTTCTTCTACTACCCGTTAGCGCTTTCGTGGCTGCTGATGGCGGTTGAAGCGCCGCTGAGCGTTCGCATCATCGCTGGTGCGGCTGATTTCGAGGTGAACGTGGCAGCTTTCGGGCTGATCATGGGCCTTTCAATCTGGATCGAGAGCCCGGTGATCGACTTGCTGGCGACCTCCACTACACTGGCGAAGTGCCGGCAGGCGTTCCTGCAGCTTCGGAAATTCACACTGATCATGATGGCGGTGGTTACCATCGGCCATGCGGCGGTGGCGCTCTCTCCAGCGTATGAC
>JBKBWO010000047.1:0-10141 GCA_046314495.1 Fimbriimonadaceae bacterium | reverse complement strand
ACACCAGCAAGGCTTATCACTCGCCGTGCTGGCAGACTTACACATCGGCTCTAAACAGCACACCCGGCTACAGCAAGACGCAGTGGAAATCGCTCTGTTTTGTGAGCCCGACTTTGTTGTGGTACCGGGTGATATCGTGGGTTTTTGGAGTGAGCTGAGCTTCGCCAACTGCCTAAGAGTTCTGGACCCGCTAAAGACGATGGGGAATCGGGTGGTCATGGTGCCGGGCAACCACGACCACTATTGGCGGAACGCCTGGCCGCTTGATTACATCGCCGATGAGTTTGGTTTCACGCTACTGAGGAACGAGGCCCGTGTGGTGAACGGAGTTCAGTGGCTCGGCATCGATTCTTCGAGCGCCGGTGTAGCGTCGCCTGTGAAAGCTGCCGCAACAGCGCAGCCCGGGACCGCAACCGTCTGCCTCTGGCATGAACCTGACCCAACCGACTCGGTCGACCTGCCGGCACACCTCGTGATTTCGGGTCACAGCCACGGTGGCCAGTTCACGTTTCCCTGGGGCTGGACCCCTATGTCCACCAAGCTGGGCTCCCGATACCTTGAGGGCTACTTCCCCGAAGCGCGGACCCCGCTCTACGTCTCGCGAGGCGTGGGAACGACGGGCTTTCCCTCGCGGCTGGGCCGCCTCCCAGAGGTGAGCTACTTGGTTCTGGCAACTGCCTGAAAGAGCCCGTTTCAGGTGGGGTAGCATGCCGATATGTGCACAAATTTCAGGAACAAAACGGCTAAAGATGGCAGTGTTGTGGTGGGAAGAACGTTGGAGTTTCCGGCTGTGGTCGATTGGTCGCTCAGCGTATTGCCATCGGATTACCATGGAGAGGCGCAGATTCCAGCAGGAAGCACCGTTAAGCCGCGAACCTGGGACGCCAAGTACGGAATCGTCGGCGTAGCAGGGTTCGGTAAGCCCAACATCCTGGTCGATGGCATCAACACAGCCGGAATATCGGTCCATCTTCACTGGATGGGCGGCGGATACTGCACCTTTCAGGAGTATAAAGGCGACGGCACCGACATCGCCGAGACCGACTTGGCGGCATTCTTGCTGGGCACTTGCTCATCGATAGCAGAGATCCGCGAGGCGATGAAGACGGTCAACGTCTGGGGCTTTGACCCAGGGATGGGATTTGTCCCTCCGTGCCACATTCTTGCCCACGATGTCACCGGATCACTGGCCATCGAGTTTCACCCAGAAGGGCACCGCGTTCTGGATAACCCGCTCGGAGTGGGCACTAACGCGCCGTACCTGGAATGGCACCTGGTCAATGTGCGGAATTACGTCGGGCTAAGCCCGTTCGACCCGCCAACTGCGGATGTACTGGGGCAGAAGATTAATGTTATGGGGCACGGGCTGGGCTTAAGAGGTTTGCCCGGTGATTACAGCCCACCTTCAAGGTTTATTCAGGCGCTGCTCATGGTCGCAACTTCAAAGCAACCGGAAGACGGGGAGGATTCCGAGCGACTTGCGATGCATATCGCAAATCACTTCGACATCGTGCCAGGCATGGTCCGGGAAGTGGCACCGGATGGAAGTGAACTTTGCGAAGTCACGGACTGGACCGCGGTGTGCAACCTCAACGCCAAGCGTTATGCCTACCGAACTCTGGACAACCCGACGACCTTTGTGATCGAACTAGAAAAAACAGACTTCACCAAGGCCGCCAGGCTTGCCGATTTCCCGACAGCCGCTGCATTTACCCCGGTAACGATTTAGGAACTACTCCGGTAGCTCTTGAAGAGCATCCAGGAGCTCGTCTTGCAGTTCCTTAGGCAGCTGTCGGAACCTGCCACGGATTCGGTTTACCGCAGCGCGAGTTTCGTAGAGCTGATCGAGCAGGTGGAGGACGATAGGAATCGCTTGGTCGTTGATGTCCAACTCCGTGCGCAATTGCCGGATGAGCCGCACGCGGGCAATGTCGATGGCGGTGAACCCTTGCTCGGTGCTGAAGATCCAGCCCTCGCGCTCATAGTAGGTCACCTCGGTATGGTCGAGGTCCTCGAGACATTTCAAAAATTCTTCGCGTGTCACTTTTTGTCCTCTCTGGGATTATAGGGGTTTTTCGCCGACCAGTCTTTCAGGAACTCTCTGAGCTCCTCTTGAGATTCCTTCGGCGGGAGCACTACTTTCAGCTTCACCAGTTGGTCTCCTCCTTTGATTCCTTTCCCCTTCAGCCTGAGCGTAGTGCCTGAGTTGGAGCCTGGGGGAACCTTTAGCGTTGCGGTGCCAGTCAGAGTGGGCACGGGCACCTCTGCGCCGAGAACAGCTTCTGGAAGTGAGATCGGCAGTTCGTATCGAATGTTGTTTCCCTCCCTGGTGAACTTTGGGTGAGGTTCTACTTCCACGGTAATAAGCGCGTCGCCCGCCGGGCCGCCGCCGTAGCCCGGGTGACCCTTCCCTTTGAGCCGAATCACCTGACCATCGCGCAACCCTTCCGGAATCTTCACGGTGAGGTCGACTCCATCCGGCATGGTGATTCGCTTCTCGGAGCCGGTTGCTGCCTCCAGGAAGCTCACCTTCATTCGGTACTGGGCGTCTTCTCCTGGGAACTGCATTTGCGCTGTTCTGCCGCCAGTGCGCCGACCAGCGGCGCCTTGACCGAAGAACCCGAACAGGTCTTCGATGTCGCCAAAGTCATGTGAGGACGTGCTGTACTTGAACCCTTCGTTCGGGTCGGTGGCGTAATCGCGGTAGTAGCCCCCCTGCGGCATCCGCTCGTTCCCTTCGGAGTCGATCTCGCCTGCGTCGTACCGCTTCCGCTTCTCTTCGTCGCCCAGAATATCGAAGGCTGAGCCGATTTGCTTGAACTTCGCCTCGGCGTCTTTATCGCCAGGGTTTAGATCGGGGTGGTACTTCTTCGCCAGCTTCCGGAACGCCGATTTGATCTCGCTCTGAGAAGCGGTCTTGGGCACACCGAGAACGGCATAGAGGTCGGTTTCTGCCATGAGTTGAGCAACGGTAAGTCTACTGTGCCTGTTTGCGATTGAATCTGCTTCGTAATTCAATCGGATCTAGGCCGTACGGCGCTGAGAACGAGCGTAAAGGATGTTCTGACACAGAGTGCACAGGTTCAAACCAGACCGTGTACAGGAAAGTGAAGGGGCAAAGTCCGGGGACGAAATGGGAGGTCCAGCCATGCCAAGATGGGAGCACGCTGGTGCCGCCGTATCGGACGGGGCGATGGGGCCGTATACTAGTGCAGAGAACTTGATTGCATGCGGATGCGTTTGATCAAGTGCAAAATCGGTCTTCATGGGTTCCTTATTCCCTGCAATTCTTCTGCTGTTCGTTCAGGTAGCCAACTCTCTGAACGCCGAGCACATAGTGCCCGGCGCAAGCAGTTCTCACCTCAGCAGAGAGCTGGCCGCACACGCATCAATTCCCAGCCTGGACGCCGTCATTTCCGCAGCCACAGCCTCAGAGATCGCCATCCTGGTGGTCTTGCTGAACGAGCTACTGATTGAGCAGGCCGAGAGCATCGCAACTCCGGAACCTAAGTTCGTCCAGCCCCTCACAAAAACTTCTGCACCGCCGGCGGTTGTTGCGGTGGATCGTGCACGCCTGCACGGTTTCGGCCGTTGTCTCCAGGTTCGCGCCGGCCCTGTAAACGCCTAACTCCAAGTGGTGGCATTGCGCCACCCGCCAACTGCGTTTACCAACCGACCCAAACCTGCTCCACTACGAGCAATCCAGAGACAACCCAAACATGCAACTACTCAGAAAGTTATTCTTCGACACGTCCGAAAAGGACGTCAAGGCGATCCTCCCGGTCGTCGATCAAATCAACGCGCTTGAGCCTGAAATGGAAGGCCGAAGCGACGAGCAACTTCAGAAACTCTCCGCTGAATTGAGGGACCGCGCCATGGGTGGCGAAAGCCTCGATTCCCTGCTTCCCGAAGCCTTCGCCTTGGTGCGCGAGACCTCCAAGCGAATGCTGGGAATGCGCCAGTTCGACGTTCAGATGATTGGCGGAGTCGTCCTCCACAGAGGCAGAATCGCCGAAATGAAAACTGGTGAGGGTAAGACCCTCGTCGCTGTCGCCCCGCTTTATCTCAACGCCCTTACGGGCCAGGGAGCGCACCTGGTTACGGTGAACGACTACCTTGCCCGCCGCGACGCCACTTGGATGGGACCGATCTACGACTTCCTCGGACTCTCTGTGGGGATCATCCAGGGCCAGAGCGCGGACAGCGACGAGCTGGGCGGTAGCTACCGGTACACCCCGGGCGCGGTTCACGAAGACCCGCGATACATGAACCTCACCCTTTCCTCTCGCCGCGATGCGTACCTTTGCGATATCGTTTACGGTACCAACCACGAGTTCGGGTTCGACTACCTGCGAGACAACATGGCATTCCAGGTTGACCAGTTGGTAATGCGGCAGCTGAACTACGCCGTGGTTGACGAGGTCGACTCGATCCTCATCGACGAAGCCCGAACACCGCACATCATCAGCGGACCCTCGCAAGAGGACGTTTCGGTGTACAACGAGGTGGACAAAGTCATTCGAAACCTAGACCCCGAGAGCCATTACACCGCCGACCGAAAGAACCGAAACGCGAGCTTTACCGAAGAGGGCATGGACTTCATCGAAGAGGAGTTCGGCGTTGAGAACATCGCTTCAGAGCCTCGATTGTTCCACCACGCTCAAGCCGCGCTTAAGGCCTACGCCTTGTTCCAGAAGGACGTCGATTACGTGGTTCGCAATGGCGAAGTCGTAATTGTCGACGAGAACACAGGCAGAATGATGATTGGCCGCCGGTATTCCGATGGTCTGCACCAGGCGCTGGAAGCGAAAGAGCGAGTTCAGGTCCAGCGAGAAAGCCAGACGGTCGCCACAATCACCTTCCAGAACCTCTTCCGCCTCTACGACAAGCTTGCGGGTATGACCGGTACGGCAAAGACTGAAGAGGACGAGTTCCGAAAGATTTACGGCCTCGACGTGGTGTGTGTACCCACACACCGACCCATGCGCAGGGTGGACCATCCAGACGTGGTTTACAAGACAGCTGACGCCAAGATGCGCGCCATCGCCTGGGAAATCCTCCGAGTGCACGTCAAGGAGCAGCCCGTTCTTGTCGGAACCCGTTCGATCGAGATGTCTGAAGTGGTCTCCAACCGACTGACGCCGGAAATGCTTCAGAAGCTGATCTTGGTCATGCGGCTACGAGCCGAAGTCGAGAAAGGGCTGAAGGGCAACGAGAAGTCCGAGGGCGAGGCGCTGGTCAATACGGACCTGAAAGAGCTGAAGCTAAAGCCTCTTTCGCAGTTCATGGCAACGGTCGGTCTACCTTCGAACCCGCTCGACAAGGAACTGCAGGAGTGGGCGATCAAGCTTTGGAACATGCAGGATATCGAGGGAATCGAGGAGCGTCTGGATGACTGCTTGCGCCACGGTGTTCCCCACAACGTTCTGAACGCGAAGTACCACGAGCGCGAAGCGCTGATCATCGCTGAGGCAGGTCGCAAGGCGCAAGTCACGATTGCAACCAACATGGCAGGTCGTGGTGTTGACATCCTTCTCGGTGGCCGCGTCGAGGACGAGCAGGTCCAAAAGAGCCGCGAAGGCAAAGGAGACCTGGCATTCGAGGCCGGTGATGAAGAGCATCACGAATACGCCAAGACTTTCGCTTCCTTCCGAAGAGGTGGAAAGGAGCGCGCCGCGCCGCCGTTGCCTCTCTCGCAGCAGGAGCGCAGTGACCTTGCGGAAGAAGTGCGCGAACTCGGAGGTCTATACATCCTGGGTACGGAGCGGCACGAGAGTCGCAGAATCGACAACCAGCTTCGTGGTCGTGCGGGTCGTCAAGGAGACCCCGGCGAGAGCCGATTCTACGTTTCGCTTGAGGACATGCTCTGGAAAATCTTCAACGAGAAGATGCTCGAGAACCCGATGCTGAAGGCTTGGCCGCCCATGGAAGAGGTCAACAACAAAATGGTCTCGAACATGATCCGTAAGACGCAAGAGCGAATTGAGAGCCACTTCTTTGAAGCCAGAAAGCACGTTCTCGAATACGACGACGTTCTGAACGCCCAGCGCGAGCACATCTACGGCATGCGCCGAGACGTTCTGTTGGGCAAGCCGGTTCGTGAAGACTTGCTCAAGAGTGTGGATCACGCCATCGACAGCATCGTTCAGAAGTGCTTCTTCATCGATGAAAAAGGCAACCAGGGATTCGACGATGAGATGCTCTACAACGAGCTGAACGAAATCTTCCCCCTGATTGATTACGCCTCTGCCGCTGAGTTGGAGCAGGTGAACCCGGGCCCAGAAATGACCCGCTTCTGCCAGGATCTGGCGCACCGAGCCTATATGGATAAGGTCGCGCAGTTCGGCGAAGAGACGTTCGTTGAAATCGAGAAGAACGTGATGCTCCAGGTGACCAACGAGATCTGGATGGAGCACCTTCAGATGATCGACTACATCCGTGAGGGAATCGGTCTTCGAGGATACGGCCAGACTGATCCCCTGATGGCATACAAGCGAGAGACCTATGAGCTGTTCAAGCACACTCTCACTCAGCTCGACCAGCGGTCGATGTACATGATCTTCCGGGTTCAGCCCGTTCAGCAATCCAGTCTGAACCTGCACATGAAGCGGGTGCAGGAAACGCCCCCGGAACCAACTGGTGAGGCGCTGCCCGCCGGCTCGGCAAACGGTGCCGCAACAGCGCAGCCCGGCGCTGCAGTGAGTGTGAAAGAAGCCGACTCCGGTGAAATCGACTGGAAGCGGGTTGGAAGAAACGATCCATGCCCTTGCGGCAGTGGCAAGAAGTTCAAAGCCTGCCACTACTCGGAGCTGAGGGCGAAAGGGGTCATCTAGACCCAAGTCGTTGGCAGTCGGTGAAACTTCCGGCTGCCAACCCCTGTTGATTAAGGTAGATTCAGATCGCGCTAGCCTCATGAGTTCACGCATTCACCTCGTATTCCGAGCCACAGTGCTCGCTACCATCGTCGCAGTGTCTGGCGCAGCGATGGCACAGCAGCCCAACCCAGCCGTTCAGCTGGGCGGCGGACTTGTGGGGACGCCCAACTTCGGTCCGTTCAACATGCAGTCGAACCTTGGTAGCTTCCGGCTGAGCGACGGCACCGGAAGATTGAGATTCAGTTTCACCGGAACGGTTCTCGTGAGCAGCCTGCGCGATCTCAAATTGCCCAACGGACAAACCCTCCCCGCCAGATTGGATGTCGAGGGCAACGTGCGCACCGAGCATAACCGAGGCGACCGGAGAATTTTTACTGGCACGGGAACGATTACCGTTCAGGGCCAATGGCGAAAAGTTCAATGGTTCGGTCGAAATATGACCGGCGCGTTCTATGGCAACGGAATCATGTTCTTCGTCGGTGACTTCGACGAGAATCTGCAAACGGGCACTTACTGGTTCGATAACCCCGAGCGACGGCGGTTCTTCTTCCAAGGCGGCGCCACCATCATGGTTCCTGAGCAGAAGTTCGAGCCGCAGCGCCAGCCCGAACCACGAAGACGAGGCGGCTAAGGACCCCCAACTTGCTTACCGCGACCTTTAGCCTGCTCTCTGGAATCGACGAGAGAGCTGAGTCACGGCTTTGGAGCCAGGGGATTTTCTACTGGGACCAAGCACTTGATAGTGCCTCGCTTTCACCGGCTCAGAAAACAGAACTCCGGAAGTACGACCAGTACCGACAACAAGGGTTTCACCAACCGCTTAAGCGGCTTCTAGAGCGCAAAGGGCTTGCCTGGAGGGCGTTCCCCGACTTTCGCGGCAGAACCGCCTACGTGGACATCGAAACCACCGGAATTGGAAGAAACGCCGAAATCACCGTCATCGGAGTCTGGGACGGCAACAAGTTTCACGCGTTCATCAAGGATGAGAACCTGGAGAGCTTCCGCAGCTTCATCAGCAATTACCAGTACATCGTAACCTTCTATGGCAGCAACTTCGACCTACCGGTCATCTCGTCTCGAATGGGGATTCAGTTTGATCAGATCCACCTCGACCTTTGCTTTGCGCTAATGAAGATCGGCTACCGCGGTGGCCTTAAGCACATCGAGCACCAGCTCGGAATCGTAAGGCAGGAACCTTGCGTTGGGCTGACAGGGCGAGATGCCGTGCGGCTGTATCAGCAATACGAGCGATTCGGCGACCAGGCGGCCCTTAAACTGCTACTGGACTACAACCGAGAAGATGTTGTGAACCTAGAAAGGCTGGCTATCCTGCTCTACAACCTCTCAACCGACTACTGCCGGCAAGTGATGCCCCAAATCGGCTAGCTGGTTATCCGCGCAACGACTTCGCTGCAGAAGTGCCTTCCGGCTGGCGTTAGCCGGATGGTATCGCTTTCAGCTTCGATCCAGCCAGATTCCTGGCAGAACTCGACCCCCTTTTCATCCAGGGTGCTTCGGTTTGCGCTAACTCCTTCGCTCAGCCTGAGGCCGAGCATGATCCGCTCAAGCTCCAGTGTCTGTTCGGCAAGGGCTTCCGCTTCAGCAACGGGCGATTCGCCAGCTTCGAGCGCCTCACTGTACTTTCTTGGATGCTTGATTCGGGTTTCGCGGACTGTAGTGCCCTCGGAGTCGACGAGGCAGGAGACTGCACCGGGACCGTACGCTGCATAGGGCCTAGCTCGCCAGTACTCCAGGTTGTGCAGGCACTCTTTGCCAGGTTTGGCGAAGTTACTGATTTCATATTGCTCAAGTCCTGCCTCCCGGCAAGCCTCAATCGCCAGTTCGTACATTTCAACCTGCTGGTCTTCCGGCGCCAGCTCGAGCTCGCCTCGGTGATAGCGTTTGAAGAAGGAGGTTCCTGGCTCGATGGTCAGGCAATACAAGCTTAGGTGGGCCGTTCCCAGGTTTATGGCTTTGTGTAAGTTTTGGCGCCAACCATGGAAATTTTGCAGAGGAAGCGCGAACATGAGGTCAACGTTGATGTTGTCGAACCCAGCTTCTCTAGCGGCAGCGACTGACCTTTCGATATCCCCCGGCTCATGCACTCGCTCTAGCCTCAATAGGTCCTCCTTGTTGAAGCTTTGGGCACCCAAACTGATCCGGTTGAATCCTGCCCGCTTCATCTGGACAAATTTCTGTGCATCCACAGTGCCGGGGTTCGCTTCGGACGTGATCTCTGCGTTCTGAATTGGAGGGTGGGTCTCCAAGACAGCTTCGAAGACCCTCAAGAGCTGGCCTGCCTCTAGAAACGTAGGCGTTCCGCCCCCGAAGAAGATGGTCTTGGCAGGAACTCCGGCTATGGGGCTGGATTCAATGTCCCGTACGATCGCGTCTACAGTCTGCCCGACAATATCCCCCTGCATCGCGTAGCTGTTGAAGTCGCAATAGCCACACTTGCTGGGGCAAAACGGGATGTGAACGTAGACGGCGATCGGTTCCATGGTCTCAGCACGCCATGAGGTCCGCAGGTCTGAGCCCGCTGCCCGTATACCAGCTACGCACCAAACCACCCACTTTACGCTCCACACCCACGAGTTTTGCCAAAATTCGCCACTCAAGGTCGTTCGGAACGGGGTCGAACTTGGGATTTACAGGCACCAATCGCGGCTCTCCAGTCTCCGGGTTGAACTCGAGCTTCTTGACGGTCGTGAGATCTAGAGTCTCTTGGCGGGCAAGAACGATGGCTCCCGGATTCGGCCGGTCTTCCAGCTGCCAAACCGCAAGATCGCCGGGCAATAGCGCGGGCCAGCATGAGTCCCCCACTATTGCGGTGACGAATCTGCGAGCTCCAAAGAACCTCGCCTCTATCTCGACTAGATCATCGGAAGCGAGCGGATCGTCCCAGTTCCCCGCCCGAGAACTCCCCTGGGTAGGCAACGGCAACGGGTCGTAAGTCACGGGGTACTTCGGGGCGGTTACCGGAGGCTGAAGCGAATCTCCCGAACCGAGTGCAAGCTTGATCCGCTTCACGATCTGTTCAATCTCGCGAACCAGCTCTGCCGGCGGTCTGATTTTTCCTGATTCATAGGTCCCTAGCCTCGCAGCCATAGCCTCTGGCGACGCGGGTTCCAGGAGCTTGGCCAGGTCCAACCGGCTCAGCCGAATCGGACACCCTTCCTCCCGCAACATTCGGATCGCCTCTCCGCTATGAGATTCAAGTTTCATAAAAATATAATACCATTTTTAATAAATCTGAAACTTTGCAT
>JBKBWO010000046.1:0-10232 GCA_046314495.1 Fimbriimonadaceae bacterium | reverse complement strand
TGGCGACAGCCCTTCAAAGGCTCGCTCCATGGGGCTTTCTCCTAGACGGATCCGGCTGTTCTCCCTGATAGGGACCGGCGTGGTCTGCGGATTGGCGGGATGCTTCCTGGTGAACAACGCTGGCCACTTTGTGGATGGCATGACCGCCGGACGGGGTTTCATCGCCCTTGCTGCACTGATTCTTGGTGGCTGGCGCCCGCTGACCACCCTGTTTGCCTGCGTAGCGTTCGGGTTCTTTGCCGCCTTGCAGCTGCAACTTCAGGGCACCCCGATCTTTGGGATCAACATTCCCGCAAACTACTGGGCAACCATTCCTTACGTGGTCACGGTCATCGCTCTCGCTGGGTTCTTGGGTCGTTCGCAGGCGCCTCGGGGTCTAGGAAAACTCTAGCCAAGGACTCCATTGGGAACATCGTGACTTTTGGGTCCAGTAAGACTTCAGGAATACGTTCGGCGTTTCCATGCGTTAGTATTCAGTAATCCGATCATGCACAAGAAACTTTTTCCCTTGATTGCAGCCGTTGCCATGGCTCTGGTTTCGACCACCGCGGTCTTTGCTCAAGGTCAGGCAAAGCCGATCGAGGACGAGCAAAAGGAGCGGATCCTCAAAGGAATCCAAGAACATTTCGAACGCCGAGCATTTGTTGCCGGTGTTGACTTTGGCGTTTGGCCGTCGCTGATCGAAAAGAGAAAGGATGCCATTGAGGCAGCCGAGACCGACGTCGCTTTTGCCGGGGTGATCAACTCCGCTTTCCGAGATTTCGGCTTCTCCCACATATCGCTCCGGTGGCCAGCTGCCGTTGAGGCTCGCAACACACGCCGGGCTGTTGGAATCGGCATCCGACCGGCGCCTGAAGACGATGGCGTGAGAATCCTGTTTGTCTTCAAGGACAGTCCTGCTGAAAAGGCGGGCTTGCAGGCAGGCGACCTGATCGTAATGGTTGACGGAATCCCTGCGAAGGACACAACGAACATTGCAGGCGAACCAGACACTCCGGTCCAGATCACGATTCAGCGGGGCGAGGAGCGCAAGACGATTGAGGTGATTCGTGGAGAATTCTCGACGGACATCCCCGAGACCATCAACTGGGTTGATGAGAAGACCGCTATGATCGTCATCCCCACGTTCGATCGAGGCTACTCCCGATCCAACATCGAAGGCCTCTTCAAAGAGGCGATGAAGGCAGACAATCTCATTCTTGATCTCCGGAACAATGGCGGTGGTGCGGTTATCAACATGCATCACCTCTTGAGCTTGATGATGCCAGTTGGCAGCCACTACGGTGCGTTCATCACCAGAGCGACCGCCGAGAACTATGTCAAAGAGACTAACGGCGACATCACCGACGTAGCGGCAATCGCGCGCTGGATGCCTGAGCGCCGCCAACTCCGGACCTCCAAGCCAGCGGTAGGACCCTTCGAAGGCAACATCGTGGTTCTGATCAACGGAGCTTCAGGAAGTGCCTCGGAGATCAGTGCGATTTCGCTACAAGAGACCCGTGGGGCTACCGTCATCGGTTCCAAGAGTGCTGGTGCCGTTTTGGCGAGCATCTTCGCCGCTCTTCCGGTGGATGGATGGCAGTTGCAGATTCCGATTCAGGAGTACGTCTCGCCGAAAGGCAAACGTTTGGAAGGCGTCGGAGTTGAACCCGACCATGCAGCAGACAACGCCAAACCTTTGGGAGAAGATCCTGGAGTCATCCGCGCGGTGGAGCACTTCAAGTCTGCCGCTGCAAGCGGCCGCTAGAGATTAGTTCTGATCAATAAGCCGTTGAAGCGGTTGGGGTTCATCTGAATCCCAACCGCTTGTTGCTTTCTGTATCTCTTCAACCGAGAGCCAGCGTAAGTTTCGAGTCTCATTGAGGATAGCCGCCCCGTCGGGACCAAGAACGATTGTTGATACTCGCAGAACCCTTCCTGACCGACTATCGACCCATAACGTTACTGAAGTGCCTACTCTGCGAAGGGAGAGAAGTGTAAGTTCGCGCTCTCCTTCTCGGGTAACCCCTACTGCAGAAACGACTGTATCGGGCGTCAGCATCGCATCAAGTGGGTTTTGTGCCTGCAAAAACCTGTTTCCCAAGAGCGGCTCGAAAGGAGTGCCGATGGCGGACATCCACTCTGAAAACGAGGCATTCGATACCGGACCTTCAAAGATCTGACCATCTCGGCGAATTTTGAGATGGGAATCGACAATCTTTATTGCTGTCTCGCCGCTTATTTGAGTGATTTTGCCTGGAGCGCTCAATACAAGCACAGGTTCGGAGCCCTCTTCGCTAATCTCAATCCCTATAGTGCTCGGAGACTGAAATGCCTCGCGAGCCGAATCGAAGAGCTTTTGCGTGGCGTCGTCTCTGAACATTCCTGCTGGCAGGGGCGAAAAGACGAGGTTGACTGGCTTCTTCGCAGCTTCCCGCCAGACAGCGGATGGGTCATAGTCGAGAGGCTCATACCGCTCCGTTACGAGAGCGTCGCCCTCGGTTCGCCGGATCATCACTCCTCCACGATCGAGTTTCTCAACGTCGGCAAGAACTTCCTGTTGCTCCTGAAACTTCTCGACGAAGACATCAAACTCAGCCCGGTCTCCAAACGATACGGCGGCACCGAGCGAGTTTTGCGCTTCGTTGAATCTTCGGTTGGCGAATGCCGCATCAGAAATAGGGAAGGGCGCAACCCGAGCTGGCGAGGCTTGTGCAGCATGCAGTTTGCCCCCAAGCAAGAACAAGCCCTGACCTTGTTGCGCGAGCAGTCCCCTGTTTCTCTCATCAGAGAACCAGTACACAAATCGCTCTGTACTTGTGGCCTCGCCCTTTTCAACGGAAGCCGTAATGCTCAACGCCCAGACGGGCGAAACTGCGGCGAGAACCAATGCAGCGATGAACATCATTTCTTTTTGGAAGACGATCGGCGGGGCGATTGCGGTGGCTCCGGGGCGCCGTTCTCGGCAAATTCTGGGTTGGTCTGCTCGATGAAGTCCTCAATGGAAGGAGCAAACGGTTCGCCAAAAACCAGCCGACCACGATCGGATTGGATTACCTGAGTCACCTTGAGTCGGATCACTTTCCCTATGCTGGCGTATCCCCTGTCGATGATCACCATTGTCCCGTCATCCAGGTACCCAACACCTTGGTTGGCCTCACGGCCTTCCCGGATGACCTTCAACTCCAGAACCTCACCGGGAAGCACGTCAGATCGAACCGCAAGTGCCAGTTCGTTGATATTGAGAACCTTGACCTTGCTGATCTGCGCCACCTGATTCAGGTTGTAGTCGTTGGTTAGGATGTCAGCGCCGATTGCCTCAGCAAGGCGCACCAACCGCTGGTCGACCGCAATACCTGTTTCATTGACCAGTTTGTCGTGAACTCTAACTTCAACCGTGAAGTCTGTTTGCAGCCTCTTCAGAACATCAAGCCCCCGTCGCCCACGCTGCCTTCTCAGAGCATCGGTGTCGTCGGCAATGTTCTGCAGTTCTGCCAGAACGAAACCAGGAACGTATAAGGTGCCCTCCAAAAAGCCGGATCGGCAAATCTCATAGATTCTCCCGTCGATTATCACGCTCGTATCTAGAATCCGCATCCCAGGCCGTCGGGTCCTTCTGCGAACCTGGCTCCACGGCAGCACTTCGTTCATCGAAGAAAGCACATAGAAGCACATCACGCCGATTCCCACCGTCAGGCCGACGAACGCCAGAGGCACAACGGAGTTGGGCATAGTCGCCGTGAACAGAATCAAGAACGGAGCAGCGGCTAGCAACCCGCAGAAGAAGCTCAGGAAAATGTTGACTCGGTCGCCAGTGTCGAGTTTGGTCCACCAAGCAACCACCATTTGGAAGCCACGAACCAACAGAATGCCGACCAGAAGTCCGATCAGCACGCCTACGAAGGCCATGGCTACGATCAGCAACGGGTTCATTTCGAACGCGATGATCCCTGGTCTGACCAGATCATCCGTAGGCTCTCGGACCTGAGACTCTCGGAGCGCATCATACAGCCAGGTCAGCGAAGGATAGGCATAAAACGCCGCTGCCGTGCCAGCCAGAACGGCGCAAAGGTAGATAAACCACCTTCCAAATCCGAAATACTTTTTGATTGCCGATTTCATTTTCTGGGTTGAGTCACTTGCTGGCTGTTGCGCCCTGGCTCTCGGCGCTTGGAGCTTAACACTTCTGCAATCGCTCCACTAGGGAAGTTGAAGGTGAAAGCCTGGTCGACGTTGCCTTGACCAAACTTGACGTGTGCCGCCGTAACGAACTCCAAATCTGAGGTGCTGTCTAGGCCAATCCAGTCTTGGCCGTCAAACACTTCGACCCAGGCATGGTAGTAAAAACCAGTCCCCCAATTTACGACTCCGCCGACGATCTTTGAGGGGATCCCTGCCGCCCGAAGAAGAGTCACCAGAAGAATTGCGTGGTCTCGGCAAACCCCTTCGGCCGTTTCCAGCACTTCGGCAGCATCGCGAATCACGCCGATTCCCGCGTTGTAGCCGACCTTCTTCTCAACATACGAACGAAGCTTTAGTGAGGCGGCAATGACATTGGTCTCTCCCTGAATGACTTCCGACGCGACTCTCTTCATTCGCTCGCTATCACTGGGGATGTAGGTGGCGGGCAAAACCCACTCTGGTTCGCGCTGACGTGCGACTGCGATCGAAACAGATCGCTCAACATTCGGTTTGAGTGGTACTCGGCGCACGACCCATGCCTCGCGGGACCCTGTTACAAACTGCTGGCTGTCACTTGGAATTCTCCGGAGGTCAGCGTTCGTGAATTGAATCGTGATCTCCTCATACGCTGCCGGGTTGACAGGGAAGTTTCTGACGTTTATGCGAGTTTCGTCGGCAAGGTCAGGTAGTCGGCCCCCGGCGGACTGCGCCTTTGCTTCGGCTTCGGTCGCCGGCACCATACGGATGCCGAGGGCACCTTTTGCGTGGTTCAGGCTGCCGTCGGGATTCAGATATACGAACGTCGGTGCTCTCGGATCGCGTATTTCGATCTTCCTTAAAGTTGCCCCAGAGATGGACTCTGGGTCGTGGACGATGACCTCGTTTGCTACTAGATCGCCGATGGTCGGGTCAAAGACGTACACCTTCAGCTCACCGTGCCAGTTTTCTGGCTTATCTGCAAGCACATCCAGAGGGTTGTCTAGCCAGGGTGCATCTGTCTTCAAGGCAATAGTTCTGTTGGTTGTCGGCTGGCCCGTAAACTCTGTTTTAACCTCAATCTGGTCGCCCTTTCTGACTGCGGTTACCACCTGGGTCCTTCCACCGCTCAGCGTCTTGCTCGTGGATCGGAGCACTTCGCCCTTTTCGTTTACAGTGGCACTGGTTTCCATCCGAATCTGCAGATCATCGCCAAGCATCGAAGCCTGGATCTGAGTTACGCCCTGGGAGACCTTTTGCTTCTCGCTGTTTGCGGTGGTTCTTGAGTGAGCCCACCCAATCTTTGCGTCGTTGAGATAGAGACTCAGCCAGATCTCTTCCGTGCCAGGAGGCCGCTGGGCAAGTCCAGATGTTGCCAGAACTGAGCCGAGCATGCCGATCGTTAAACCAACCAACAAAGTTTTTCTTGCGAGCACGCTCATAAAACGTCTGAGAGGCACCAGGCCGATTCAGAGACCGCCGGATTCCCTAGAGAATACGCAATCTAGTACCAGCGGGATACCGAGAAAGCTCCAAGAATTCGGCTCGAAAAAAACTCTTCGCGTCGTACATCGTTATAATTAGCGCCTGTGCCTCAGGTCATATCTCGAATGCGACGAAGTCTGACCTGATCCACACGTACGCATTATTCGTTTCTTCATGAAGAGCAAGCTCGTTATCGTTGAATCGCCGGCAAAGGCGAAAACCATCAGCCGATTTCTCGGTGATGAATACCATGTCGAAGCCTCGGTCGGGCACATTCGTGACCTGCCTGATAACCGCAAGGGCTTGCCGGAGGATCTGCGAAAAAAGTGGTGGGCAGACTACGCAGTTGACGTAGACGCAGGATTCGAACCCATCTACGAAGTCACCAACCCCAGGGCAGTGGACTCGTTGAAGCGAGCCATGAAGGGGGTAGAGGAACTCTATCTGGCGACGGACGAAGACCGCGAAGGTGAAAGCATCAGCTGGCACCTGTTGGAAACTCTAAAACCGAAGAAGACGGTGAAGGTCCAGCGCGTTGCGTTCCACGAGATCACCCGTGAGGCTATTCAGGACGCATTTTCTCGACCTCGGGACATCAACACCGATCTGGTAGAAGCACAAACCGCACGGCGAGTTCTAGATCGGCTTTTCGGATACACCCTCTCTCCGGTGCTCTGGCGAAGGGTGAAGAAGAACCTGAGCGCCGGACGGGTCCAGAGCCCGGCGGTCAAGCTGATTGTGGACCGGGAGAAGCAACGAGCGGCTTTCAAGGTCTCCGAATACTGGGATCTGGAAGCTTTGCTCAGCTCGGAAGGGACCAGCTTCAAAGCGAAACTCGTTCGCATTGGAGATCAGAACCTGGCAGACGGAGACTCCTTCGAACCAACCACGGGTCAGCTAAAGAACGCAAAGGAACTGAAGCTCGATGAAAAATCGGCGAAAGCGCTAGCGGGGTCTGCCGCAGATGCAAAGCCTTGGACAGTTGTCGGGGTCGAAAAGAAGGAAGTCCAACAGAAGCCATCGGACCCATACCGCACGGCGTCCCTGCAGCAAGATGCCAACAACCGACTTGGATTCGAGGCGAGAAGAACCATGCGGGTCGCCCAGAACCTGTATGAAGGCGTCGAAATCGGTTCGGAGCGCACGGGTCTGATCACTTACATGCGGACGGACAGTATCGCTCTCTCCGATGAAGCAATCAAGCAAGCGCGTTCCTACATCGGGGACACCTACGGAGACAAGTATCTTCCATCAAAACCCAATGTCTACCGAAGCAAGGTAGCGAACGCACAGGAAGCTCACGAGGCGATTCGGCCGACCGATATCAGCCGACACCCAGACTCCCTAAGGCAGTACCTCTCGAAGGAGGAGCTCGACCTCTACCGAATGATCTGGCAAAGAACGGTCGCTTCGCAAATGGTCCCAGCCCGCGTTGAGCGAACCGCTGCTGAAATCGAAGTCGAGGTCGACGGTAAATCACTCCGGTTCCGCGCCAGTGGCAAAAGAGTCCTTTTCGATGGATTCCTCAAGGCTATGGACAAGAGCACGGAAGACGAGGACGACGGATCGAAGGAGCCGACTCTTCCTGCGCTGGCTGAAAGTCAGGTTTTGGAAGCAACGGACGTTCAGGCAGTCGGTCACAAAACGAGGCCCCCAGCCCGCTACACGGATGCAACTCTGATCAAGAGGCTGGAAGAACTGGGCATCGGTCGCCCTTCCACATACGCAACCATTCTGGACGTCATCAACCAGCGTGACTACGTTCGAAAACAAAGGAAAGAGCTGGTTCCGACTTGGACCGCCTTCATTGTCATGCAGCTCTTAGAAGACCACTTCAACGAGTTCATGGAACTGGACTTTACTGCCAAGATGGACGAAGATCTGGACGAGATCGCAAACGGCAAGCAACATATGCAGGAGTACCTGGCTGAGTTCTTCTTGGGCGGAAACGGACAGGTCGGGCTCAAACCCGCGGTTGATGAGCGCTCAGCAATCATCCCGTACCCGCTCTATCCGGTGGGAACGGATGACACCGTTGGCGCAATTCACGTAAAGATGGGCCGATCGGGCTGCTACATCGAAGCAGGGACGGCAGAGAACCGCCTGACTGCCTCGCTCCCGGATGATCTCGCCCCAGCGGATCTAACGATCGAAAAGGCAGTCGAACTCCTTCAGCAGAAGCGAGAAGGACCGAAAATCGTCGGGGAGACCGAAGAGGGACGACCTATAGAGCTATTGAAAGGCAGATTTGGGCCCTATCTCAGGCAATCGTTGACCGAAGAGGAGATTGCATCCGGAATGAGCTACTCCAACGTCTCGCTTCCAGCCGGGGTTAACCCGGAGGATGTCGACGAGGAAACTGCAAGGCTCCTTATAGCGCTGCCACGAGACTTGGGCCGGCACCCAGAAACCAAAGAACCTGTACTTGCTGACATCGGCAGATACGGACCGTTCGTCAAGTGCGGCGCAGTGAACCGGAGCCTAACGGAGTGGCGCCAAGCGTGCACCATCTCGCTGGATGAAGCGCTCGAACTGCTATCCCAGGCGCCCGTCAAAGGCGGCGCAAAGGCACAGGAATATCACAACTTTGGGAAGCTTGAAGGAGCAGAAGGAGATGTGCGTGTCCTAAGCGGTCGCTACGGCCCGTACGTGACTGACGGCAAGACCAATGCAACTTTGCCTAAGGATGTCGAACCTGAAAAGGTTTCCCAAGAGCAAGCCCTTCAGCTACTGGCGGACAAAAGAGCGAAAGGTCCCTCAAAGAGACCTTTCAAACGAACAGGGCGGCGGGGCAGATAACGCCGGGCTAGCGGTCGGTGCGGAACTTCTCGATGAGTTCGTACGCCAATCCGACGTCGGCATAGCCGACGACCTCGACGGACTTCTCTTCAAGCACTTTGTACGCCTCGAAAAAGTGCACCAGCTCTCGCTTGGTGTGCGGCTGAAGGTCGTTTAGGCTCCTGCGCTGGTTGTATCGAGGATCTCGAAGAGCTACGCAGAGAATTTTCTCATCTGGCCCCTTTTCGTCCTGCATCTCAAGCACTCCAATAGCCTTGCACTCAACAACGCAGCCTGGAATCAGAGGGTGTGAAGTCAAGACCATTGCGTCCAGCGGGTCGCCATCCACATAATGGGTTTGTGGGATAAAGCCGTAATCGAACGGATAGTACAGGGGGGAATACAGCACGCGGTCGAGCTTCAGAACCCCCATTTCTGGGTCTAGTTCGTACTTGTTTGTGCTTCCTCTGGGGATTTCAATGATAACGTTGAATTCATGAGGAGCGCGGGAGCCAATGGGGACATTCAGCAGGGACATTACTGGGGACAAGTAAACCTTGCCAGCCTATCACTGAGGCGCAGGCTAAGCTTGTACCGGCTCGCCAGCCAGACCCCAGAGGTGAGCGGCAACAGTCTTCACCGGAACTATCTGACCGAGAAGCTCATCACCCCCGGGAAAGTGGATCATCTTGTATTCGCGGCTGTAACCCTGCAACATCTCAGGATTCCTCGGCGATCTGGATTCAACAAGCACCTCAACGGTCTTTCCAACCCACTGGTTGTTGCACTGGATGGTGATCTGGTTCTGTAGCGCGATGAGCGCCTTCAGTCTGCGTTTCTTTTCCAAGAGGGGAATCTGGAGTTCCATGTCCGCGCCTGGCGTGCCCGGCCTTGGGCTATAGATGAACATGTAGGCGCCATCGAAACGGATCTTCCGGAAGAACTCTAGGGTTTGCTCGAACTCTTCTTCAGTCTCGCCTGGAAAACCGACGATAATGTCTGTCGTCACCGTCAGTTGCGGAATCCTGTCCCGCATCTTAGCAATCAAGTCTTCAAACTGCGCGGTTGAATAAAGCCGCTTCATTGACTTCAGGACTCTGTCATGGCCGCTTTGCAACGGCATATGAATGTGCTCCATGACCTGTGGCACTTCGGCAATCGTCTCAACCAGGTCATCTCGGAAGTCTCTGGGATAAGGGCTCATGTACCGAATTCTCTGGATCCCAGGCACCTCTGCGACCAACTGCAGTAGGCGAGAAAACGGCACTCGACCCTCTTCCAGATTTTTTCCGTAACTGTTCACGGTTTGGCCAAGCAGCGAGACTTCCTTGGTTCCGTTCTGAGCCAAGGCCGCCACTTCGGCGACGATCTCCGCTGTCGGCCTGGATCGCTCTCGCCCCCGGGTAGTAGGCACGATGCAGAAAGTGCAGAACTTATCGCAACCGTACTGGATCGGCACGAATGACTTGATCTTTTTCGGGCGGTTCAGGAGGCGAGACGGTACATCCGTAACCACCGCGCCCTTTCTTTCTGGCAGTTCGACCCGCTTCTGGAACTTGCGGTTCTGCGCGGCTTCTTCTACCAAGCCGCCAACAACGCCAAGGTCGCCTGTACCAAGAACGAAGTCGACGATAGGCGCGCGCCTTCTGATCTCATCGCTTCTCAACTGCGCCATGCAGCCACACACTCCGATAATCATGTTTGGGCGTTTCGACTTATAGGCCGCGAGTTCTCCAAGCAATGAAAACGCCTTGTCCTCTGGCTTTCGGCGGACGCTACAAGTGTTCAGAAGAACGACATCTGCAATGGCAAGCCGCTCGGCAGGTTCGTAC
>JBKBWO010000045.1:0-10846 GCA_046314495.1 Fimbriimonadaceae bacterium | reverse complement strand
CACCATCACAATACGGCGAGAAGACAAGCTCGACTACCTGCCGGAGCCGGACATTTTCCACGACATTTCTGGGCACGTGCCCATGCATACCGACCCTGCGTTTGCCGATACGCTGGTCCGTTTCGGCGAAGTAGCGGAGACAGCCGCCAACGCCGCTCGTGAGATCCGCGATGAGCAGGAGCGCATCCGAAAGCTAAAGAGCGTGATCAAGAGCATGGCGCGGTTCTTCTGGTTCACGATTGAGTTTGGGCTCATGCGGGAGTCAGGCGGCGGCTTGAAAGCATATGGCAGCGGTTTGCTGAGTTCCTTTGGGGAACTGGAGTATTCGTTGACATCTCCGGATGTGCAGCATTATCCGTTCCAGATGGAGTGGGTGGTCAACCAGTATTTCGAGATTGACCACTACCAGCCCCTGCTATACATCGTCGATTCGTTTGATCATCTCTACAGCCTGGTAGACGAACTTGAGAAGTGGGTTCTTGAGGGGCGAGTAGACAACGTTTCGCCCGGTGAGCCTGAGGTTTCGGACGAAGACCTGAAGAGCTTCCTCGAAGCGCCCCTCGGTTAGCCACATGCAACCCACGCGGTAGGGAGGCTTTGCAGGTTAAACTAAGGGTGTTTTATGCCGCACGAAATCTTGATGCCCGAGTTGGGCGAATCTGTCCATGAAGGCACTGTCACTCGATGGTTGAAGGCTGTGGGCGATTTTGTAGAAGAGGACGAGCCCGTCGTCGAGATCATGACCGACAAGGTCAACACAGAGCTGCAGGCACCAGCATCAGGATATCTGTCCAAGATCCTTATTCAAGAAGGTGAGCCCGTTAAGGTATTTGCAGTGATGGGGCTGATCGATGAGCAGAAGCCCAGCGAATCGGAGAGCAGTGCTCCGGCAGACAGCGGGCCGACCCAAGAGGAAGAAGCCCAAGCTCCAGCCCCTGTTGAACAGTCCAAGGAGATTTCAGAAGAGGATCAGCAGTTCGCCAACATGATCTCTAACGGCGGCGAGAAGAAGTGGTTTTCGCCGGTGGTTCGCGCCATCGCTAAAGATCAAGGCATCTCGTTCGATGAGCTGGCATTGATCCAGGGAAGCGGTTCCCGCGGGCGAGTCACGAAGAATGACCTGGAAAACTACTTGAAGAGCCGCACAGGCGCACCTGTGGCTGCCATGGGCACACAGCCCCACCCAATCGCTGCCAGCTTCTCTGAGACGGCGCGAACGCCCCAAGTATCACCAGGACCCGATCGGGAAACTTTTCCCCTGGTTGGCATGCGGAAGATGATTGCGGATGCCATGGTTCGAGCGGCATCTGTGCCAACTGTCTCAACGGTGATCGAAGTCGATGTGACGGCGATGGTTCGATTCCGCGAAGCAAACAAGGAGTCGTTCCAAAAGCAATACGGTGTGAAGCTGACGTACACTCCGTTCTTCATTCGGGCAGTAACCGAGAGCTTGCTTGAATTTCCGATGCTGAATGCTTCGCTGAGCGCCGACGCGCAGCTGACGACCAACAAGGTGATCAACATTGGCGTCGCAGTCAGCCTTGGCGAAAAGGGCGAAGGTGGGCTAATCGTGCCGGTGATAAAGAACTGCCAGAACCTTGGTCTGGTCGACATCGCAAAGGAACTGGAGTCGATTGCCCGAAGAGCGCGAAGCAGTTCTCTTTCAGCAGCCGACGTTCAGGAAGGGACGTTCACGTTAACCAACCCAGGCAGCTACGGAGCGTTGCTCGGCACGCCGATGATCAACTACCCTCAGGCCGCCATTCTCGGCACTTACACGATTCAGAAGGTGCCCAAGATCGTCGATGATATGATCGGCATCCGATCAGTAATGTACATGGTTCTCACGTACGACCACCGAATTGTAGATGGCCTGCTTGCAGGGCGATTCCTACAGTCTCTCAAAAAGAGAATCGAACAGTTCGACTTCTTCAAGTAGAAAAATGCCGCTCAAGAGTCTAGGCCCTTAAGCGGCTTGAATTGATTCTTGAATGAGTCTAGAAGAAGGGAAGCCGGAAGGGCTTCGGTGGAAACTCAACCCGGACTTTCCTGCCGATCATGCTGTAAACCATTTCGGACTCCAAGACGGAAAAGTCCGTCTCGACCCGCACTGCCACCACGTTGTCGCGTAGCCCTTGTCGGGGCTCTATGGCAACGTCCGATCCAATCGCTGGAAGGGTGATTCCGGCTCTAATCGATTCGACTACACCTTCCTGGTCGCGACCAACGCCCGGAAGTTGTAACTTGACCTTCATTCCTGGCTTGAGGTGCGCTGCGTCGCCTTCGTTGAGATAAGCCTCGACCCACATCCGACGAGCGTTGGCAATGCGCAGAACAGGGTTGCCCTCAAGCACGTATTCGCCGGATTGGCGGATGATCTCCCAGATTGGACCTTCCACGGGAGTAAAGAGGTTGGCCGACCGAACTCCGTCGGGTGGGATCGTCACGGAAGTTGAACCGCCTTGACGCTGAATTTGGCTACGAGCTGTGTTTCCTGAAATTTCACCCTGCACGGAGCGCTCCTGCGCTCGTAGATTGGCTATTTCGAGTCGGTACTGAACTGTCGGATCGGATACGATGCCGGCTGTTCTGTTCGCATCTAGTTCTAGGCCTCTCTCCGCCGCTACCACAAAAGAATCTGCCTGGGCGACCCTGGCTTGGGCTGCTCGCAGGTTGTCCTCAGCTTCTTGAAGATTTGCTCTAGCGATGCGAATTGCGGTCTCTCGGTTGGCTGCATCGAGCTCAATACGAGCCTGTCTCACTCGTGCTTCAGTTGCTCGAACTTCCGCTTGCGCTTTACTTACCTCGGTCTCAGCCTGTTCAAGACGAACACCCGGAACTGCACCTTCGCTGACTAAGAATCTTGCTCTTTCCAGATCCCGCTCTCGTTGCTCCAGTTCGGCTCTTGCAAAGCGCATGGCCTGCTGTGCTTCTTCGAACCGAGCTCTGGCGACGGTTGAATCTGGAAGAATCATCGCCTGCTCAAGGTTGAGCGCCGCTGCCTCCCTTTGCTGCCGGGCGGCTTGCAAAAGTTGGGTAGCTTCGGTTCTTTTTCGCCGGAAAAACTCGACCTCATTCGCTCGCTGCTCTTGGTTGAGCGTCGCCAATCGATTCAGAACATCCCGCCTAGCAGCCTGCTCTTGTCGCAATCCTTCAAGTCGCGCCTTCAGCGGCATGTTGTCCGCAGCCGAAGTATCCACGAATCCGTCAGTGGAATAAGTTATTGGGGTTGAAACGGGATCTTCTCGATCTACCATTCCAATCGTCTGATTGAAAGTTACAACTTGGCCCGAAAGCAATGGTTCGATGGTTACGTACCCATTGAAGGGGACACTCACGTCCGCAATTTCCGCGTTTATAAACGAATCTTGAGGCGTTACCCGAGTTAGGTAGCCGTAACCTGCCCATAACGCAATAAGCGTAAGAACGATGATAATTACGAGCATAAGAATGCTCGCCGATCGCGCCTTCCCGGCGCGCAAAAAGAGTTTTCCTTCCATGGTTGACTCGCTAAGCTTTTTGTTGCTCTGAAATCATTGTACTCAAACCATGCGGTGTCTTCTCCCAAACGGAAGGTTGGAAGAAGAGCTGATACAAGGCTCGGTACGAGGAAATGACCATCAAGAACCAGTATCCTGGCACCAATAGCACGTAGGGCAGGTAGTCCCACATCTTCCTTTTCATGATCGCAATCAGGTTTAGCCCAATTAATGTGACGTTCCCGAAAATGAAATTGAACCAGGCAACTTCCACAAGGCCTGAGGGGAAGAGCGCGTCGGTTGCACCAAATCCGACCAAAACGCTAGTGAAAAATATGACATATAGCAAACCATTTGCCAGATTTGCGAGAAAACTTCCCCCCACAAAGAAGATTAGCGATATCGAAGCCTTGAGGCCCAAGTCTCGGAACAACGCAAACGGGTTCCTAAGGTGGACCAAGAACGTGACCATGTAGCCCTTTTGCCATCTTGTTCGCTGCTTGATCCAAACCGAAGGACGGTTTACGGCTTCTTCCCAAGTGGTCGAAGGGATGACGCTGGTCTTGTATCCCAATCGGTCCATGCGAATGCCGAGGTCCGCGTCTTCCGTTACGTTAAACGGATCCCAGGCATGCATTTCGCGTAGAACGACCGTTCTAAAGTGGTTGCTGGTTCCTCCCAGCGGAATAGGCAATCCGAGCCGCACAAGCCCCGGTAGCAACGCGTCAAACCAGAACGTGTACTCCATCGCGAACAGGCGAGTGAGCCAGTTCTCCCGACCATTGAAGTAGTTCAAGCGGCACTGAATACATGCGAGATTGTCCGGCCCTTCCCGAAATGCCTTCAGGACCTTTTTGAGCTGCTGAGGATCGGGACGATCTTCTGCATCAAAGATCACGCAGAACTTGCCGGTAGCGAACTTGAGAGCGTAATTGCATGCCTTGGGCTTGGTTCTCGGCTCGCTGTAAGGCACACGCATGATGACGAAATGCTGGGGAGGGGAGAGCTGCTTGAGGAAATCGATCGTGTCGTAGTCGTCATCTTCCACGACAAGAAGCACTTCCAGCAGATACTTTGGATAATCCAGCGAGTCGATGTTCTTGATGAGATGAACCAGTGTCTCCCTGGTCTCGCGGAACATCGGCACCAAGATTGTGTAGACCGGCAAGGTCTTGTCTTCCATGTCCGAAACATTGATTTCTTGCTCGGCTGGGACTGTTATTCCGACAAAGGCAATCAACGCCTTAAAGAGCAGCATCCCCGACACGCTGAACGTGAGAAACACATTGAACAGGGTCAGGTTCAGAACCGGGCTAAGTAGAAGGACCAGGACGATTAGGGCATACACCGCAACAAGAAACCACTTGTGTTGATCGGTGAAAACGGTTTTCGCGCTTTTCTTGGGATCAGCGTCGTAAAGCTCAGCCAGAACATCGGCAGTGATTACTTCGTTGAACGCTTTCTGGATGACCCAGCGAAGGTCGGATTCTGGTGTTACGACGAGTTGCGTGTTCTCTCCATACTTTTCATGGATCCGATCGACAATTTCAGGTAGTGGATCGACGACTGCGACTCGATAGCGACCATTATCATTCGCAATCGGAATGAACTGGTACTGCGCATACTCGTATCGGTCATGGGCCGTTATCGGAAACTGTGAATAGTCGAGCTCCGAGATTAGATCGAAGGGAAGTCCGAAGTGGGCTGCAAGTGCGCGGGAATAATCGACGCCCCGAATATTCAGGTTGTAGCGAATGAGAGCACCAAGGGGCGTGCCCGTTTTTGTCTGCTCGTCAAGGAGCTGGTCTATCTGCTCTTGGGTAACCAGCCCACGGCGAACGAAGAATTCACCAATTCTTTCCGGTGATCCCTCCATGCCTAGATCTGGAATCCTCCAGACTTAGGACTGGGAGGTGCAGTAGAGACACCAAAGAATGCTTTGGTGTCTGGCTTGGACCATCGAATCACAAGAGGAAGAGCTGCTGGCAACAAAATCACTGTACAGCAAGCCAGAAGCAGGTTGGCATAGTGCACTCCATAGGCCCAGGGGGAAATCGGGATCAACGTGATTCCTACGTTCAAGAGGGCGAAAAGTAAGCCGACGCCAATAGCAAGCCATCCCACCTTGGCAATAACCTCACTCTGCACTATTTCGCTCTGTAAGAAATCCGCGTTTGAAACCATCCATGCTCCTATGCCCGCCAAAATGATGTTGAAAAATGCTATCAAGTAACAGAACCAACGATACAGCGACCAAGTTTTCATGGAGGGGCTGGCGTTAACCAACAGGCAATGAGTTTACAGGCAAACGAGAAGATCGTGAAGTTCGATTGGGTCTGCGTCCAGGTTCTGGCGCAAGAAGTTCAGGCAACACTCCCCGCAAGAATTCAGAAGATATCGGGTTTCGAACCCGATGTAGTGTGCCTTGAACTGTATTCTCAGAGAACTCGTCGGTACCTCGTCATTTGCTTAAAGCCGGGGTTAGGAACCCTATTTTGGGATTCAACGAAGCCGTCACTGGCGTCCGAGATTTCAGGTTTCATCCAGAAGTTGCGAGAGTATCTCGACGGAGCCGTAGTTCTTTCGGTCGAACAAGTACCTGGTGATCGAGTTTTGACTTTTCACCTGACGTCTGAGAGCAGGTCTTTTGAACTAGTCCTTGAATTGGTTCCAACCAAGCCAAACTTGATTCTTCTTGATGAGCGCGGCGTAACGCGGCTAAGCTTCCGACCTGGCAGGTTGGACTTTGATGGATCGAAAAAGCGAAGCGTCGACCTTCTGGAATCGCCAACACTTTCGGCGGTTTTGGAGATAGCGGGACGAGAGGTAGCCGACAGGATAGCTGCGGCTCAGCGTGGGGGATTCGTGTACGAAAGGGGCATATATCCGCTGGATTTGACCCCCGTATTGCAACCCCAGAAGCGGTTCTCGACCTTTTCCGAATCCTTGGCATTCGCTTTCCGCTCCAGCACTCAAATTGACGAGCTGGAGTCGCTTCGGCGCGAAGTTCAAAGAGTCTGTACCGCCCAGGTCAAGCGACTGTTGAAAGAGGCTGAGCGGCTAGAAACCGAGCAACGAGGTTCAGAAGTTGCCCAATCGCTTCAAGAACAAGCCGAACTGCTTCTGGCGTACAAACCCGATTTGCGAGATACGACGATCGCTTTGGAGAACCTGGCAGGAGAGCAGGTGACGATCGAAGTCAATCCGGCGAATTCAGCGATCGAAGAAGCGGAGAAGAGATTCAAGGCAGCCAGGAAACTGAGAGCTGCAGCAACCAGAGCTGAAGGCCTCATATCAGATGCAAGAATTGCACTGACAGAGGCGCAAGTTTTGCTGGGTATGGCGGCAGACGCGAGCGACCTTTCAACCCTGGAAAGAGTGGAGCGAGAGTGCTTCGCCAGAGGCTGGCTGAAATCGCCGAAGGCAAAGGACAAAGACTCAACCCAGGGCAAGTCGAAGTTCGAAGGGAACAAAATTCGGAAGTTTGATTCTCCGGATGGATATGAGGTGCTCGTCGGCGAAACCGCAACAGCGAATGACTACCTGACCACGCGAATTGCTGGTTCAAAGGACATCTGGCTTCATGTGCGCGGCCACCGCTCAGCCCATGTCGTGATCCGCACGGGAAACAAGCCAGAGGAAGTGCCAAGAACCACGCTGGAGTTTGCCGCAAAACTGGCTGCACGGCACAGTGACCTCAAACATTCATCGCTTGTGCCTGTCGATTATGTTCAGCGAAAACACGTGCGGAAGCCGAAGAAGAGTGCGCCAGGCGCAGCTCTGTACACGCAAGAGAAGACGCTGAACGTCGACCCTGACCTTTAGATTATAATCTCAGCTTGAGCCGCTGGATCGATCCGAACATCAAAAGGGCATGGACCTTACCTTCAGAGGCGTACACCTCTACTGAGTTGTTTGGAGAGCTGTGCCAGAAACTGCTGCAGGAGAGTTGGCACTATGCGGGCACTATAGAGGACCTAAAGGCGCCAGGCTCGTGCCAACCCGTTCGGCTAGAAGTCGGCACTTCACACCAGGAGATTTTGCTAACTCGCGACTACGGCGACCGACTCCATGCAATGAGCAATGTTTGCACTCATCGCGGTGCCCTAGTGCAAGAAGGCTTCGGAGTCGAGCGGAGCCTCAGATGCCGGTATCACGGTAGGCGCTTTGGGCTCGACGGGTGCTACCTTTCGATGCCCGAATTCGACGGCGTAGAAAACTTTCCTGCCGAGTCCGACAACTTGCCGAAACTCCAGCTAGCGCAGTTTGGTCCAATGGTTTTCTGCAGCATCAAACCCTCCACAACGTTTGCAGAATGGATAAAGCCGATGAGCTCAATGATCAAAAGCTTCGAAATTGACCGAATGGAGCTTAATCGCACCGAGGTCAGGGAATATTCGGTTCGGGCGAACTGGATCGCGTACCTAGACAACTACCTCGAAGGTTTCCACATTCCCTACGTCCACCCGAGCCTCAACGAAGAGCTCGACTACGGCGAGTACCTGGTCGAACTTTTCCCGACAGGGAGCTTGCAAATAGGGACCGCCTCGGAAGGAGCAGTCAGATTTTCGAAGGGTGACCTCAGCGAATCTCTTGGGGATTCCATCGGAGCGCTCTACTATCACTTCTTTCCTCTAACCATGTTCAATCTGTATCCATGGGGCATCAGTCTGAACGTGGTTACCCCTCTTGCGGTAGACCGGACACGAGTCACGTTCTTTCCGTTTGTTCTGAATCCATCGCTGCGAGAGCAAGGCGCAGGGAGTGCGTTAGACCGAGTTGAAAGAGAGGATGAAGCCGTTGTGGAGTCGGTGCAGAAAGGGCTGAGCAGCCCGCTGTACACGCAAGGGCGGTACAGCGTTCTCCGGGAGAACGCCGTTCATCACTTTCACTGTTTCATCGATCGAACCGTCCACCCAGAAAGTTGATCTTAGTCGGAGACTTGGGTGTAAACGGCGCGCAAGATCTCCTCTGGTGTGGTCCAGCCGTCGAAGGCTTTCTTTCGTCCGTCTTCCAGCATCGTCTTGTAGCCATGCCGGCGAGCGATCTCGTGGAGTTTGCGGACTCCATCGCCCTTCGCGACGGCTTCGCGAAACTCTGGACCCCCGGCGATGATCTCGTAGATTCCAATTCTGCCCTTGTATCCTGATTGGCGGCAGTCCGGGCAACCTTTACCCTTCATAAATTTCCCGCGCTCCGCTTCTTCAGGCAGGTATCCCATTGCCTCAATCTCGTCTGCTGTCGGCGAGTAGGGTTCGCGGCACTTGGGGCAGTTGAGCCGCACTAGGCGCTGGGCGAGAATGGCTACGGAGACTGCAGCGATAAGGTAAGGCTCTGCACCCATGTCCTCCATTCGCTGGATGGTCTCGACTGCGTTGTTGGTGTGAAGTGTCGAGAGAACCAGGTGACCCGTTAGACCCGCTTGAATCGCGATTTTGAGCGAATCTGGGTCTCGGATTTCACCGACCATCATGACGTCTGGATCTTGTCGCAAGAAGGTACGCATTACGCGCGGGAAACCCATCCGTTCAGTTACTTGAACCTGGGCGATGTTCTTGTCGAACTCGTATTCGACCGGATCTTCCACGGTCACGATGTTTCGTTTGCCGCTGTCCAGCTGTAGCAACGACGCATAAAGGGTCGAAGTCTTACCAGATCCGGTTGGACCAGTAACCAGGATCAGACCGTAGGGCACACCGATTGCCTGGCGCCACTTCGCAAGTACGTCTTCGGGCATGCCCAGCTTCTGAAGGTCCACCCGCATCGATCCTGGGTCAAGAAGACGCATGACGAACTTCTCGCCGTTCATGCAGGGGATGCAAGAAGCACGAGCGCTGAGGTTGCGGCCGTTGTATTCCATGTCGATACGACCGTCTTGAGGCTCTCTGGTCTCATCAATTCGCATGTTCGCAGCAAGCTTCAACCGCGCCAGCACATTCATTGCCATTTCTGGCGGCAACTGACCTGAATCGACTAGGATTCCATCCTGGCGATAGCGAATCTTCAACTGGTCACGTTCTGGTTGCAAATGGATGTCGCTGGTACCCGTATCCAGTGCCTGGGTGAAGATGCTGTCAACGATGCCGGCGGTTTGGGAGGTTTCTGCGCCCCCCATTTCGCGCATAACGCCCTGTTCACGCAGAATCAGTCGGAATTTCTTGCTGGGGGCGTATTCGGGCGTAGAGTAGCCAATGCTCATGGTCAAATTCGAACTCGTTTATGAGGCACTCGTCATCAGCTCCTGAAGGGGAGTGCCGTGATGTAACATTATATGCCGTACCACCGGATAGTTTTCGAATGAGGTGGACGTTTTCCTATGGTAGACCCACAACCGAACCCGTTCTCAAGACCCCCATCAGACTTCGAACCAGAAAGTGAAGCTCTAGAGGTGCCCGAGGAAGGGGGCGTGCAATCAGAAGGAGAGCAAGAAGAAACGGAAGCGCTCAGGGCAAAGGTCGCCGAACTGAATGAACAACTACTCCGGGCTGCTGCTGAATTTCAGAACCTCCGAAGGCGGACCGAGCAGGACAAAGCTCAGTTTCGGCAATACGCGATTGAGTCACTCGCTGGAGATCTCATTGAAGTGCTGGACAATTTCGAGCGAACCCTTCACGCCGTTGAATCGGGCGCGAGCCGAGAAAATTTGGTAGAGGGCCTGAAAGCAGTCGACCGTCAGTTTCGCTCAATTCTGGAAGCAAGAGGCGTGAAGCGAATTGAAGCTGTCGGGCAGCCATTCGATCCGGAATTGCACGAGGCAATTGCCGTCGTTGATGGTGGCGGGGCTGGCAGCCAAGTAGTTATTGACGAGGTCGAGCCGGGTTATGTGATCAACGACCGCGTTCTGCGGGCGTCCAAGGTCCGGGTTTCGCAATGAGCAAAAAGTTTGGGACCGACGGCGTTAGAGGCGTTGCCAACAAGGAGCTCACCCCTGAGCTGGCCTTCAGTATCGGGCAGGCCGCAGGTCGTTACCTGAGAGAAAGCAACCCGGGAAGGACTTCTGCCGCCGTAATTGGCAGAGACACTCGTCGATCCGGCGTGATGCTGGAACATGCTCTCATTGGGGGCTTTAATTCAGCCGGTGCAGATTGTGTATCGATAGGAATTGCCACAACACCAGCTATCGCTTACCTAGCATCCAAACCGGAGTTCGATCTTGGGGTTGTGATCTCAGCCAGCCATAACCCAGCTCCAGATAATGGGATCAAGATTTTGGGACCTGACGGCGGCAAACTCTCCGACGAGGCTGAGGCGGCAATTGAGATATTCATGGACTTACCGTTCGAAGACAGGCCGACTGGTGGGGAAGTTGGGAGCTGGTCTGAAGCGCCCGAGCTGCTCGACCTGTATGCGCAGAAGATGGCAGCGAT
>JBKBWO010000044.1:0-10983 GCA_046314495.1 Fimbriimonadaceae bacterium | reverse complement strand
GTCTACTGGACGATCGACAATGCAGGCGTCTTCACCGGCGCAGTGGCTGTCGGTTCGCCAGGATCGGTATGGGTTCTCAGTGGCTACGGCTCGTTCGATGCTGGCAGCCCTGGACTGTTGTTCCGAAACTCCAGCAACGATCTGCTCGCCTACTGGAACATCGATTCCTCTGGTGTCATCACGGGCACCGGCGTGCTCGGCGAAGCGCCAGCTGGCTGGTTCATCCTCGGCGTAGGTCGGCTGTAGGCCCGAGCTTCTACCGAAAGAGAAGCGGGGGAGCCATATGGCTCCCCCGCTATTTTTGAACGTACGCGGCTCTATTGAAGTGGCAACGGAGCCAAGAGCTCTTTCAGCCACTTCATTAGCTCATCCATTGCTTTCTTCTGCTGCTCCGGCTTCGAGCTATATTCGTGGCCCATGTCTTCTATGTAGCGCACTTCGACTGGGATCTTGCCTGATCTGAGCCGCTCCTCCATCCTTCTGGAGTGGGCGATCGGCACAATCGTATCTCGCGTGCCGTGAATCAGAAACATGGGTGCGGACTTTTCGCAGACCAAGTGATAGGGGCTACCGTTCTTTAACACCACGGGGTCGGCGGACTCCCGCTTGACGCCCAAAACCATGGGAAACAGCAACTCCATCGCCCGGGGAATATCTTGTGTCAGGTCGGTAGGGCCAAAAATGCTGCCCACTGCCTGCACTCTGCTGCTCTCTTTCGGCGCCACTCGAACGTCGCCAACAGGGGTATCAGTCGTACCCAGCAACATCGCCAGATGCGCTCCTGCGCTTGCGCCAACGGCTCCGATACGCTCCGTGTTGAGCCCATATTTCGCGCCGTTCTCTCTGGTCCAGCGAACCGCCGTTTGCGCATCCTCGATCATCGATGGCCACCGGTTCTTGGGCGCCAGACGGTACTGAATGTTCACAACCGCGATCCCGTTTTCTGCAAACGCCTTGGCGAACGGGTCCATGTCTTCCTTTCTTCCGGTGACCCATCCTCCGCCATGAATCATGACTACGGTCGGATGCGGCCCAATTCCGGCGGGTTTGTGGATATCCAGTCGAAGCTCCTGACCTTCCGCAGGTCGGTCGTACACGATGTCTCGCTCAACGGTGGCTCCTTGACCTAGGAGAAGCAAGAGCGTAATCGGTAACAGCGTCATCTGTAAACCTAACGTTTTTCTGGGGCCGTAAGTCTCCTGACTCGGGTCGAAGAAAACAAATTCTTGCCCTTAGCTTTCAGTTTTCAGTAGAATCGCCCTGATGCAGGCACCCGGAGCGACCCCGAAACCAATGGATTCAATGCTGCCGACAACCACCGGTCGGATCGTCGCGCTTGATGTAATGCGTGGCGTGGCAATTCTTGGAATCCTCCTGGCGAACATCGTCGCGTATGGCACCTCCGATTTCGGGGATTTCTTCGGAACGGAGACACCGGCAGGTGGCTCGGAGGCATGGGTATCTGCGTTCTACGCGGCTTTCATCAGTGGCAAATTCCGTTCCATGTTGGCGATTTTGTTCGGGGTCGGCATGTACCTTCAGTGGAGAAAGATGCGGTTGGTTGAAGGAGCATGGCCCAAGAAGTACTTCCGCCGCATGGGGTTCCTTCTTCTGTTTGGACTGGTTCACGCGATCTTTATTTTTTTTGGAGACATCTTGTTCCTTTACTCGCTCGTCGCAATGCTCGCCTGCCTCTTTGCCGATGTCGCCAGAGAAATGATCCGCAAGATTTCCATTGTATTGCTCAGCATATGGCTCGCAATCGGTCTCTGCATCGCACCAGCTTCTGTTGGCTTTTCCTTTTGGATCGCTTCCAAAGGATCAGTCGACGGAATGGAATTTGACATGCTTGGGTGGATCGCAGAGGCGTACGCTACAGGCACATATCTCCAAGTGATCCAGGCAAACCTCGCGATGTTTGCCCTTATGCTCGCTTCGTTCGTGCCGTTCCTGCCGTTTATGGCGGGTCTATTCTTGCTAGGCTTCTTGCTCGCTGGTAACGGGGTTTTGGCTGAACCGAGCAAGCATAAGGCAACGCTTCGAAAGATGCTGATCGTAGGCTTTGCGATCGGTCTGCCCTTAAATGCAGCAGGCTTCCTGTTGGTCAACACTCCGGCAGTGTTCGCCTATCAAATGGCGGTGGACTTCAGCTTTTCTATCTTGCTCGGTATCGGTTACCTGGCGGTTATTGCCATTTGGGTGGAAAAGGGGTGGCTCAAGGGGCTGCAAAATGTGCTCGCCAAGGTGGGGCGGGTTGCCTTTACATGCTATATTATGCAGTCTGTGCTTGCGATGTTCATCTTTCAGGGTTGGGCGCTTGGTCTATACGATCAATTGGACCAAACGGGTCTCTTCGCTGTGGTGCTCGTCATCTGGACAATCAACATCCTCTTTGCCCTCGTGTGGTTGAAGTTCTTCACCATGGGACCGATCGAGTGGGCATGGAGATGTCTCTCGTTGGGCAAGCGGCTGCCGCTACGCAAACAACCGGCTTTGGTTCCGTTGGCGGAGCTGTAAGCCGCCTATGTAGACTCTGTTCAGATGAGCAATTTTCATGATTTTCCTGTGACTGTCGAGTGGGAAGGCGGTACGGGCGGCTCGGGTCGTGTTTTTGGAGAGCTTTCTGAGATCGATTACTCCATCGCAGTCCCGAAGGTCTATCGCGGTACGGGGCTCGGTGTAAGCCCAGAAGAGGGTCTGACTTCGGCTATCGCCTCCTGCTACACCATCATCCTCGGAATCATGGCGCAAGGGCGTAAGGTTCCTGTGGTCCGCATTGAGACAAGAGCCAGCGGGAGCGTCGAGATGGTGGGGCAGAAGCTGTTCTACCGGTCAATCGAACTTCGGCCAAAGGCATTCGTGTCTGGAGAATTTACTGACGAACACGAGAAGGCCTTAAGCGAAATCTTCCAAAAGGCAGAAGAGTTCTGTCCGGTAACCCAGGCGGTCTCAGGAAACGTAGAGATTCATCTCAACCCGGAGATCGAGAGACTCTAGGGCGCGAGGCTAAAGATTTGAGAACCAAGCTGGTCGTCGGAAACTGGAAGATGCACAAGACGGTGCAGGAAGCAGAAGCTACTGTGGAGAACTTCTTGCGCCATGTGGAGGCAAAGAGTATGGTCGATGTGGTGGTTTGCCCGTCGTTCATCTGCCTTCCGGCGATTCACTCCGTTCTTCGAAACACCCACGTCAAGCTTGGCGCCCAGGACTGTTTCTGGAAAGAGTCGGGAGCGTTTACCGGTCAAATCAGCCCGCGCATGCTTTATTCTGCCGGTTGCGCCTTCTGCATTGTGGGACATTCAGAAACCAGAGGGCGGTTCGGCAAACTCGAAGTCCCCGAAAGCACGATCCCGTATTTTCACGAAACGGATGAGACGGTCAATCTGAAGCTCAAGGAGCTGCTCAACTTCTCGATCAATCCCATTCTCTGCGTAGGTGAAACCCGTGAGGAGCGAGACGCTGGCGAAACCGATGAGGTCATCAAGCGACAGGTAAGGACCGCCATCTATGGCATCGACCCTGCAGAGATCACCCTGTTCTCAATCGCTTACGAGCCGGTTTGGTCGATCGGTACAGGCAACCCGTGTAGTGAGGACGAGGCGGAGCGGATCTCGGCGATGATACGCAACTACGTCGTAGAGCTCACGGAAGAGTGGGTCGGCGAGTACATTCGGGTGTTGTATGGTGGCAGCGTGAACGGCAAGAACTGCGAAAGCTACTTTAGGCAACCGAACATCGATGGAGCCCTGGTTGGCGGTGCCAGCCTGGACCCCATGGATTTCAGTTTGGTTGTAATGAGCGCCTAGCTCTCGACTTCCAGGTCCTCTGAAGAGGCCTCGACGTCGTCGTAGTCTCCATCGTCCGCTTCCTGAACGATTCGGGCGATCTTCATGATTCGCTGACCTTCTTTCAGTCTTTGAAGCCGAACACCCTGTGTAGTTCGACCGGTCGGCCGGATGTCGGACACCTTCATCTTGATCGAGTTCTTATCGGACTGAACTAGCAGCATATCTTCGTCGTCGACGATCTCGGCCCCTACAATCGGGCCCGTCTTGTCTGTGATCTTCATCGTCAAGACACCAGAGCCTCCTCGACCTTGCGGTGAGTACTCGCTCAGCATGGTTCGCTTGCCCAGACCATTTTCACCGACAACCAGAAGTGAGGCATCTGACCGGACTACGTCTGCGCCGATCACTTCATCGCCGGGCTTGCTTTCCTTAAGCCGGATGCCACGCACGCCGCCAGCATTCCTCGACCGATCCTTTAGCGCCTGCTCGTTAAACCGGATGGACTGACCGAAACGGGTAACCAAAATCAGGTCGTCGTTGCCGTCTGTGCGCAGTACCCAGTGAAGCTGGTCTTCATCTGGCAGGTTGATTGCGCGGATTCCGGTAGACCGGATATTGGCGAACGCCTTCAGCGGGGTCCTCTTGATGAGGCCCTTCTTGGTGATCATCGCCAGATAGCCATCGGAGTTGATGTCCTTGATGGATATAGTCGCGCTTACATGGTCATCACTATCGATGGCGATGTAGTTGATCACCGGCAACCCCTTGGCATATCGACCGCTTTCCGGGATCTCGTGAGCCTTCAGCTTGTAGACCTTGCCCCGATCGGTAAAGAACAGGATGAAGTGGTGGGTTCGTACTTGGAACAGGTGCTCAAACTCGTCGTTCTCACGCGCAGTTGATTTGACACCCTTGCCGCCACGCTTCTGAGATCGCCAGGCGTCGATGCTGATCCGCTTGATGTAGCCATCTCGGCTGATGGTGATGATTGATTCTTCGTCGGGAATCAGTTCGTCATCGGTGAGCTCATCGGGCTCTCTCGGGTCGATCTTGGTGCGTCGCTCGTCGCCGTGCTTGGCTTGCATGGCGATGATCTCGTCCTTCATCACCTTCTTGAGCCGCTCCTCGCTGGTGAGAATGTCCAAGAGGTTCATCGTTCGGCGAAGAACTTCCTTGAAGTTTCGCTCAAGCTTGGTTTGCTCCAGCTGGGTCAACCTGCCAAGCGGCATGGCCAGAATGGCGTTTGCCTGCAGCGGTGACATGCCGAATTGGCGAATCAGTTGAACTTTGGCAGTGCCGGTATCGGCAGAGGCCCGAATCAGCTTGACGATGCCGTCCATATTGGCGCGGGCAATCTGGTAGCCCTCGTTGAGGTGAACCTCTTCGAATGCTCGAACCAATTCATAGCGGGTCCTTCGGGTGATGACTTCGCGCCGGTGAGCTACATACTCATCCAGGATGGTGAGCAACGGCGCAACGCGCGGAACTCCGCCGATCAGCGACAGCATCTGGCAGCTGAAGCTGGTTTGAAGCTGGCTGTGCTTCAACAAATACTTGAGTGCGAGCATCGGCTGAACATCTCGGCGGATGTTGATCTCGATTCTCATGCCGCGCTTGTCCGAATAATCCTGAACTTCAGTGAGTCCGTCGAACTTGCGGTTCTTGATCATGTCGGCGATGTTCTTCACCAAATTGGTTTTGTTGACCTGGTACGGAAGCTCGGTAACCACGATCACCGATCCCCCGCCGTCTCGCGGTTCGATGACCCACTTTGCTGCCATCAGCACTGAGCCACGGCCGCTCTCGTAGGCGCTACGGATACCGCGCACACCTCGGATCGAGCCGTAGGTGGGGAAGTCGGGACCCGGCATCACCTTCATGACGTCATCCAGAGTGCTCTGCGGGTCGTCGATGCGCATCAAAATTGCGTCACAGACCTCTGTGAGGTTGTGTGGGGGCATGTCGGTCGACATGCCGACAGCGATTCCCTGCGAGCCGTTGCAAAGAAGGTTAGGGAACTTCGCCGGCAGAACGGTGGGCTCGTCTTGCGACTGGGAGTAATTGGGCACCCATTCAACCGTGTCTCGGTCCAGGTCCTCCAGCAGTTCCATGGCGATGGGCGTGAGCCGACATTCCGTGTATCGCATGGCTGCGGGGGAGTCGCCGTCTACGCTGCCAAAGTTGCCTTGTCCCTGAATCAGTGGGTAGCGCAGCGTCCAGTGCTGGGCCATTCGCACGAGGGTTGGGTAGATCACCTGCTCACCATGAGGGTGGAAGTCGCCGCTCGTCTGGCCGCAAACCTTCGCACACTTCACAAAGGCGCCATCTGGTGCCAGGTTCAATTGGCGCATGGCGTAGAGAATTCGGCGCTGGACGGGCTTTAGGCCATCTCGGATGTCGGGCAGCGCTCTCGCGATAATGACCGACATCGCATAGTTCATGTAGCTGCGCGAAAGCTCATCTTCTACGCTGATGGAAGTTATTTCAGAATCAAATTCAGGCACGGGACTGTGTGTAAAAAGACGATCACGAGCCCCCTCGAGAAGCTAGCTGTGTGGGCCCGTGTGACGGAACGATTTTACCTTACTGGGAACCTGGCTGGCGGCAGATTTTCCTCAGCAGCAGCTCGTGCTCGGGAAGGCTGGCAACCATTTCCTCAACATTCGGCTCGTCGTAGTCCTCATAGGCGAACCCTGGAGTCACGGTGCAGCCGCACAGCGCATAGTCATTCTGCTTCGGGTTGTGGATCCTCGCAGCCTGCCAATACAGAGCTGGAACCAGAATCTGTGGGCGCTGACCGGCAGCTACATCCGGACCCAAGAGCTGAATCGACAGCTCGAACTCGGGCGAAATCACAATCAACTCCACCGGGCTGCCTAGGTAGAAGTGCCAGACTTCGTCGGACCGAACGCGGTGCAGAACCGAGCTGTGCTGGTCGGTAAGCAGGCTGTAAATGGCGGTGGAGAGGTTTCGGTGTTCCATCGAAGGTAGCCTATGGTGGTCAGGACCGATGCTGGTTTCGTGTCGATACGTCTCGGAAAAGAAAATGCCCTCCTGGTGTGGAACCAGCTTAAGCTCATCGACGATTCGTTGGATTTCTGGAGTCATAAAGTTGCGAAAAAGCGCCGACCGGAGAAACGCGGCGCCTACATCGTATACCTTTATGACTTAGATGGACATTGGTTCAGAGCGATTGGTGGTAGGCATAACGGGTGCCAGTGGCGCGATTTATGCCCAGCGATTCTTGCAGAAAGCTGTCAAGAGATTCAAGAAGGTCTATCTCATCATGAGTGAACAAGCGGTCCAAGTGGCTGCAACCGAACTCGGAATCCGGCTCGAGAAGAAGAACTTCGATACCACCGACTGGCTGGGCGGAAAGATCGAGAACATCGAGCTGCTGAACGACCGGGACTACTTTACGCCGCCAGCAAGTGGCTCTTTCCGCCACGCTGGAATGGTGATCATCCCTTGTTCGATGGGCACTGCGGGCAGGATCGCCAACGGAATCAGCGATGACCTGATGACCCGATGCGCGGACGTATGCCTGAAAGAGAGGCGTACCTTAATCATGGTGCCGCGAGAAATGCCGTGGAACAGCATTATGTTGCGCAACCTGACGACCCTAGCCGAGGCAGGAGCCACCATCGTGCCAGCGTGCCCCGCCTGGTACCACCGGCCCAACACTCTCGAAGAACTGGCGGATACCGTGGTGGACCGTGTGCTGCAGCAGCTAGGCACGCCAGAACTCTCCAGTAAAGAATGGATGGTGGGCGAGTGAGTGATTCCCGAAAAGTTGTCGTTGCCGGCGGCAGTGGCTTCATAGGCAGGGCACTGTGCGAAAGGCTCAAGCATGAAGGGCACGAGGTTGTTGTGTTAACCCGGAAAGTCGAGCCAGACTTCGGATTCCGGCAGGTGGTTTGGGATGGCGAAACCGTCGGACCGTGGGCAGCCGAGCTGGAAGATGCAGACGGGGTCATCAATCTCGCCGGAAGCCCGATCACGGTGAAGTGGACCAATGAGAACAAGCAGAAGATCATCGATTCACGAGTCAAGACCGCTACAGCCATCGGAGAAGCGATCCAGGCATGCGAGAACCCGCCGAAGGTGTGGGTCAACGCCAGTGCGATCGGTTTCTATGGCGACCGGCCGGGCGAAACTCTGACTGAAGAATCTCCCCCTGGAACAGGATTTCTTGCCGAAACCTCGGTGCAATGGGAGGCGGCGCAAGCCAAGTTCGAGACCCCAGAAACCGTTCAGGCGGTCGTCCGCATCGGTATCGTGCTGGGCAAAGGTGGCGGTGCGTACGAAGAGCTGGCATTGCTCACCAAGAACTATTTGGGCGGGTCAATTGGCTCCGGCCAAATGGTTATGAGCTGGATCCACCTGCAAGATCTCACACGCCTCTTTGCTTGGATCATTGACAGCCAGACCTCGGGCACGTTCAACGGCACCAGCCCGCACCCTGCCACCAACGCAGAATTCATGAAAGCTCTGCGCGAGTCGCTCAACCGTCCATGGTCGCCCCCTGCGCCCGTGCCGGTGGTGAAGATGGTGAGCTCCCTCAAGGGAGTTGAACCCGAAGTGCTTCTGCAAGATTGCCGTGCACTTCCGCAGCATGCGCTCGACTCTGGGTTCATGTTCCAGTACTCGCTACTCGCAGGGGCGCTCAGCGACCTGGCACGAGAGTAGGCGAGGGGCTCCGCAGGTATCCTCATTCATTGCGGCCCGCTTTCTTTCGGGCCACTTTCTTTACCATGCAAGTTACTCGCGAGGACCTGTCTCCGGTTACGGTCAAATTGACTGTCGTCTGTGATCCTGACGACGTTCAAAAGGGGATCGACAAGGCTTACAAGCAGATAGCCAAAAGTGTTCGAATTGAAGGTTTCCGACCTGGCGCCGCACCCGCGGCCCTCATCAAGAAGACGGTGGATGAACAGGCGGTAATGGAGCAGGCGGCAGAAAACATCGTTCGGAAGGCGTACCGCGAGGCGATCGAGAAAGAGTCGATTGTTCCGTTTACGAATCCGCACGTTGACCTGACCAAGCTGGAAAGCGACCCTCCAACCTGCGAGTTCACCATCCTGGTCGGGCTAGAGCCGATCATCCAACTTGGCGACTACAGCGGGCTGAACGTAAAGCAGCCGCCAATTGGCGTCACGATGGACGAAATCGAAGAGCAGCTAAAAGGCGAGCAAACCCGCCAGGCCAAGCGATCCGAAGTAAAGGGAAGAGCTGTTGAGACCGGCGACTACGCCCTAATCCACCTGCAGCCCAAAGACGAAGACGGCGAAGGCAGGACCTTTATGACGGTGGTGGGCAAGACCTTCCCGCAGCTAGATGAAGCACTCAAAGGTATGAGCCTGGAGCAACTGAAGGAGCTTGAGCTCACCTTCCCCGAGACGTTCGACGAAAAAGACTGGGCGGGAAAGACCCTGGAGATGAAGCTGAGCATCCGAAGCATCAGCAATCTCGAGCTGCCGGATCTGGACGATGACTTCGCCCGAAACTACGAGGCAGAAGACATGGACGAGCTGAAGGCAAGAATTGAAAAGGCGCTTTTGGGTGCCAAGCAAGAAGCCGCTCGGGACTATGTGATCGACCAGTTGTTCGACCAGATTGAGGCTGCCAGCAACGTTGAGGTCTCCGATGCGATGTGGGAGCCCGTAGCTGCACAGAGACTCCGAGAGGATGAAGAGGAGCAGAGAAGGGCAAACAAGTCTCTAGAAGAATTTGCCGCAGAGAACGGCATGACGCTGGATAAGTGGGTGGAAACCCGAAGGGAAGAAGCCAGAAACAGCGTTAAGCGCGCCGTAGTCGTTCAGGAGATTCTGCAACGAGAAAAGCTGGAGATCGGCCAAGAGCACTTCCAGCAAGAGGCGATGTTCATGGCACGGGACTACAACGTGGACGCCAACGAACTGATTCTGAAGATCAACAAGTCCGAGGCGTTGCAGCAAGAGCTGAGGCTCCGAACCGCGTTCCGCGTGGTAAGCGACTTCCTTCTGAAGAACGCCAACATCACTGTGGAGCAGCCCGCTTCGTAGTAACTATCACTTGATATGGCTTACGTACCTTTCGTAATCGAACAAACCCAGCGCGGAGAGCGCAGCTACGATCTCTGGTCTCGCCTGCTCAAAGACCGCATCGTCTTCCTCGGAACCCCCGTGGATGACTATGTTGCCAATCTGCTCATCGCGCAGTTGCTCTTCCTGGAGAAGGAAGATGGCGACCGAGACATCGAGTTCTACATCAACAGTCCGGGCGGTTCGGTTTCGGCAGGGCTGGCGATCTACGACACGATGCAGATCATCAAGCCCGACGTTGCCACCATCTGCGTGGGGATGGCAGCTTCCATGGGCGCTGTTCTTCTCGCCGGCGGGGCAAAAGGGAAGCGAATGGCACTGGAAAACAGCCGCATCATGATCCACCAGGTCAGCGGTGGTTTCCACGGCACCCATGCCGACGTGAATGTGCAGGTGCGCGAGATGGAGCGGGCGATGAACACCGTGACCGAAATCCTCGTGAACCACACCGGTCAGCCAAAAGAGAAGATCCTTAAGGATGTCGACCGAGACTATTTCATGTCTAGCGAAGAGGCCGTTGAATACGGAATCGTAGACAAGAAGCTGATGCCGGGCGCCCGCGCCTAGGGTATCCTCCTTCTATCGCGTTGCCCGCTCGTCTAAAGGCAGGACGACAGGTTCTGGCCCTGTTAATCGAGGTTCGAATCCTTGGCGGGCAGCCAATTCTTTTCCTTGTCGGTCTTATGTGCTTGGCATTTTGTGCCACTGCGCAGCCGTCGGAGCCCCCCACCACGTTTTCTATTGCTGCCGCTGGTGATATCATGATGCACCGGCCGCAGCACCCGGCTGGGCTAAACCGAGCGACGGGGCAGTACAACTACCGACCGTTTTTCGATCGTGTTCGCGGGGTTTTTGGCGAGAGCCAGGTGGTGATTGGCAATCTGGAAACGCCGCTCGCCGCCCCCCGATTCCCGACCAGCGGATTTCCCCGTTTCAATGCGCGGATCGAGCTGGCGGAGGGTCTGGCGCACGCCGGCTTCACTCATATCGGGCTGGCAAACAACCACGCGCTGGACCGAGGAGTTGTCGGGTTGGAATCCTCCATCAAGGCGGTTGAATCCGCAGGGATGAGGCGGTTTGGAGTGAGGATGAGAGAGGCGGAGACCGGCTTC
>JBKBWO010000043.1:0-11170 GCA_046314495.1 Fimbriimonadaceae bacterium | reverse complement strand
TGCGTTCTGGTGAGCCAAGCCCAGATTCGTTCGGAAACGACCGAAACTCTGCCTCGTCAGCAGCTCCGAGGTGTCCATCTTGGTGTTGCGACCGAGATAGTTGGTTTCAGAGCGCTGATGGATGAGGTCCCAGGCGCCGTGGCGGCTGGTGGAATAGTTCAGGAAGCCGCGTTGCATGGTGGTGCGCCCGGGCCGAAGCTGAATTTCTCCGGTAACAGAGTCCACCACTCGGGTCGAGACGGCGGCGTTGTTGAAATTGATCCCGTAGCGAAGGCCGCCATGGGGGTTCATTTCAACCTCGAACTGGGTGCTCTTCTCGTTTCGGTTGAACCCTGTGGTCTCGATTCCTGTGAATGCTGCGGGAATGTCGTTGATCCGGCTTCTCAGTCTGAGAGGTCCGGTCGTGTAGAAGAAGTCGATCCCCCTTGCCATGCCGCTCATCGGCTGAGCATCGTTCGAGAGCTTGCCGTGCGCCTGCATGTAGGTGATCGCTCCGTTTCTGCCGCCATTGCCAAACGGGATGGTGTAATCGAACCCAAAAACGGTACGGTCGCCTTGCGGTGTGCCGGTGGGCATGGGCACGTAAAGCACCTCTATGGTGCTGGTGGAGGGGATAAACCGATTGAAATAGAAGATCGATGGGTTGGCGTCATCGAACCGGTAGTCAACTCCTTCGATTTGCAGGATGCCGTCGACTTTGATCACGATCGGGCGGGTCGTTAGCGGACGGAACTGAAGGAAGTAAGGGGTCGAGGGTGAGCCGTAACCCTGGAAGAGTTCTGTTCGGGAGTTGAGGGCGCCTCCGCCCGGCTGCCTCTGCTGCACGTAGGTCAACCCGGCTCTGCCGAAGCTACCGAAGTCGTAGTTCATCGCCGCGCCCTGGATGGTGCCGCTCCGGGTATTGATATCCAGCTCTTCGAAGCTGACGATGATGGTGCTGGTAGGGGGGATCGTGCGGCTGGGGAAGACGATGGTACCGCCCTCGTAGCTGATTTGGTAATCGCGGCCGAGCGCCATCGGCTCGTTGTCGATTCGGACCCGCTCGGTGCCCACGACGATCTGGTTCGCCTGCAGGTAGTAGGGTCCGCCGGTGTTGTTTCCAGCCAGCTCTACTGTTCTTACGGAGCCCTTCGTATCGCTTCTCAGCGCGCGCAGGGCAAAGCGAGGGGTGACATAGGCTGCCTGAATCCCGCGAAGGGGCCGTGCGAAGCTGGCGAACCGATTAGGGCCAGTAAGTGAGCCTGCGATGTCGCCTGCGTTAACCTGGAGCGGACCCCGCAGGTAATCCACACTGAACCGCTTCGACTGTGGGTCGCTAAACCGGTTGTCGCTCAGCGTGTAGTCAAAATTGAGCACTCCGAGGACATTCTTGCCGCTCACTCGCACGGTGCCGGAATCGGTGAAAGTCCGGTTGCCCTGGCCGAAGTAGTTCAGCTGACCGTAGGCTTCTCGGTCCCCTTCTACGCGGCGAAGGTGCAGGCCAAGGGTGCGGCTGCCTGTGACTTCGATTCGGCGGAAAATCTGGTCGCTCCAAACAGAGTCCCTCTTGCCCGAGCCGTCTACCAACTCTCGCTGTTGCTCTTGCCTCTGGGCGATCGCCTCGGCCGCCTTATCGGCGGCGGCTTTGGGCATAACGGAGGAAAGGGGCACACCCTGTGCACCCACCCAGGAGATCGAGGCTCCCAGTGCGAGGAAGACGAAGGCGCACCGCACCGCCGGCTTCACGCAATCGCAATCAATGTCGATATTCGAACGCAACTCCCTACCGTAAGTAGTATTTTGACGCTTTGGCACCGGTCGATGTTCTACCGGCGGCTCTCAGGCAACTGAGGATTGGTTTAGCAACGGGAGTCGAAGCTGCTTTGCCATCAGCTCCACACTCTTTATAGCTTCTGCGCGCTGCAGGCGAACGCGCTCTTGCTGGTTTCGGAGGGTCTGGTCTCGGTTCTTCAGCAGATCAGCCACTAGCGCGGCAGCCCGATCTGGCTTGAGGTTTTCGGAAAGAGGCAACATGGGCGCCTGAAGGTTCTTTGCGGCGGAGGTCACCTTGGGGTCGTAGCTCAGGAAAGCGACGGGCACCTCGCACCCGGCTGCCAGGATTCCGGCGTGTAGCCGTACTGCCAAAACTGCGTCCATTCGGCGCAGTCTCTGTTGCAGCACTAGGGGTGAGTCGAGTTTGCTGATGTGGGGACTCTTGGTGTCTAGCAGTTTGTCGACGGCATTGATCAGGGCATCGTCTGCGCCCTCATCCATCTCAATGAGAACGGGCATCACCTGCATGCGGAAGAGCTGCTGCATGAGCTCGGCGTAGAACTTGGTCCATACCTTCATGTCGCCCTTGACGGGCACTCTGGGTGCAACTCCAACGCTCTTCATAGTGCCGACCGAAAAGCCCATGCCCGTGTCCTCGGCTTTGGGCATCGGCAGCAGCCAGGCGAGATCCGATGAGGCAAATGCTTGCTTCGTCACGCCGAGCTCCTTGAGCGCTCTGAGTGAATCGGCGTCCCGGACGGTGATGAGGTCCGCCGCTTCGAACGCAGAGCGTGCCCAGCGTTTACTAAAGAACTGGGTCAGCGGCCCAACCCCTTGAGAGAGGAGAATCACTTTCTTGCCCGCCTTTTTCGCCATTGAGACCAGCTGACTATAGTATAAAACGCTGCGCTGGCTGGTGGCGTCCTGGAAGATGCTTCCGCCTGCGAAGACCAAGGCATCGGACTGCTGGATTGCGGTCTTGATCTCGCCCATGTCCTTTCTGGGGATAGCATCGACCCCAAAAAGTCGGTGAGTTTTGCCCGGAACGCCGCTGGCAACGGTCCATTTGACTGCGGACGGTTCGAATTGTTGCGTAAGTGCAAGCCACATGGCGTCATCGCCAATGTTCCCGCATCCATAGTAGCCAGCCAGCAGGATGTTCATTTCAAGAATCCCTATTGAATACGGTCGCCCTTCTTAGTATGAGCCAGAGACCGCCGCCGATGAGCAGTCCGACTACGGCCCCGATGAGGATTCGCATCAGGTTTACGGATAGCGGCGAGTGGAAGTGGCAAAGAGTGTTGACGATGCTGGTGAGGCCTATCGCACCGACGGTGAGAAGGGCAACTCCCCAGGCTGCCGTAGCACCATTCTCGGTGCGCAAGAGTGAGAGACCCCAAAGTCCCAAGCCCACCAAGAGAGCGGGATTACCGATCAAGAATTCCTTGGTGCGTGGCCGAACGGGCAGGTACTGGTCGAGCAGAGCGCGGAATCGGAGCTCCATGCCGCTAACCGCTGCGGGGTTGTCGTTGCCGGTCCGTTCGATCAGGAAGAGCAGGACGCTGATGGCAATGATGAACAACGCCGCCTGACCCCATTGAATCGGGTTCTTCGAGATCTCCGAGATCGGGAATTTCTGGTGAAGCAAGTAGATACCGATGAGTAGAACGGGCAGGAAGTGGGCGACCTTGACTCCAGTGAATTGCTCCGCCCCGATCATGTACTCGATGCTGTTGTAGACGCCCGCAACCGCCAGACCGCCTACAAGAGCGATGGCGATCATGACCAGATAGTCCAGCCAGACCGGCTTGGGAGCGGTTTTGGTGAACCAGACATATGCGGCAATGGGGAATGCGAGCGCGGCGAGGAAACCTAAGCCCTCTGGCGCACCGCCTAGCTGGACGAAGCCAGCGAGTGCGAAAAGAATCGTTAGGAGCAGTGCCGAGATCGTGCGCCAAGCGCCGGAGAACACGGCGTGGCAGCAGAACAGGGTCGCACCCAGTGCCGAGAGCCCGATGAGCCAGGGGAGCATCAACGGCATCGAGGGTTCATCGAACGGGCGCGGAGTTTTTGCCTCCATCCCCTCTTTTGCCAAGCCTCGATTGACCCCGGCGATGAACTCAGCAAAGCTGTCAAGCGTTTCGGCGCCGCCTAGAGTTAAAGGTCGAACCAGCAGGATTCGGATGTTGCGCTCCTTCGCGGCGCGCACGTACCGCTCAACTGCCTCGCGAGGGCCCATCTGAATCAGCTCTGCCTGTTGCGCGGAGTGGAGCCGGACGGTTTGGCCGGGCAGTTCAGCCTTTACCCTGCCATCTCCCATGATCCGAACGAACTCTGGGGTGCAGTAAATGATGCCCGTCAGCCGGAGGGCATTGAGAATCGGCTCCAGGTCTCGGTACCCAAGTACCGAGTCCCCAGAGGGCAGGAAGTAGCGGGCACCCCGCTGCGCGCTGTTGCCGATGGTCTCGGTGATGAAAAACGGTGCTGCGCCGACATAGGGGCTGTGCCTGGCTACGACTTCTATGTCTCGGGTGGTCGCGGCTGCGGCGATGTCGGGATCGAGCCCGATCGGGAACGACCGAATTTGCGCCCAGGGCAAATCAAGGGGCCAGACCACTTCTGTGGGAAGGTCAAACGACGGGCTCGCCTTGGCAACGCCCAGGTAGGCGAGAAGTGATCGCTCGATGTCGGCAAGCACAGCGGGCTCTCCTACAAGCCTGTTGCCCTCAAAGCGAACCCGGCCTTCGTCGAGCATTTCTCCGAGTGTCCGCTCGGAGAGGATAACCATGTTTGCGCCCGCCCGCTGAAGCCGTTCCAGCGACTCTTGAAAGCCCATCCCAGATTGGGCAGAGAGGGCGCGGACGACATCGGATTCAACGGCAACGCCAACTGCGCGGTTGCTCTCTTCGGCAACCCAGCGGAACGAGAGCGACCAGAGAGCGAGCACGGCGGTGATCACGGCTGAAACATAGAACAGCCACAAAACTGGGCGAAACTCAGGCTTCAACGGCTTTCACCTGTAGATCTCTCGCCTTGGTTCGGAACCCGCCAGACCTGTCGATTAGGAGCACGATGACCATTCCCAGCAGGAACCCACCGACATGTGCCCAAGTAGCTACCGCAGGTGTACCGCCGAGGAGAGAGGGGAGGAAGAACTGTGCGGCAAGCCATGCTCCAATCAACAACGCTGCAGGGATTTTTATCCACTTGAGGTCGAATAACTTTGCCGGGTACAGCACAAAATAAGCACCCAGCACACCGGCAACCGCGCCGGATGCACCCAGCACCGGGATCATCGAGTCCACATTCGCCAAGACCTGGACCATTTGTGCAGAGACGCCCCAGAACAAATAAAAGAGACAGAATAGCAAGTGACCCAGGACCCTCTCGACCGCTGGGCCAAAAATGGCGAATACCAGCAGGTTCATCAGTAGGTGTAGGAGCCCAGCATGCAAAAACAAAGAGCTGTAGAGTGTTGTGAGGGCGACCAAGTCCCCCTGACCGGTAATCGCCAACCAGACATTTGATGGCCGAACAGCAAGCTCTGCGAAGCGAATATCCGGGCCGAGCAGTGCAGGAAAACGACCCCAAAAGAAGATGATGACGTTTAGGGCGATTATAGTCGCGGTTACCGTCGGGAAATCCCCGGTCCTCTTTCGAACCTGCCCTCCCATCTCGAGCTGAATTGTACCAATCCATAACCGCTGCGCCTGCTAGCGGGTAAGCACCTCGAGTGCCAAGAATTTTCTGTGTAGGCAGGAACTACGCCGAGCATGCCGCCGAGTTGGGCAACCAGGTCGAGGAGCAGCCGGTGATTTTTATGAAGCCGGACTCCGCCTTGATCAAGGGCGAAGAGATGAAGCTGCAGCGCTTCATTCAGGATCTTCACTTTGAGGGAGAGTTGGTGTTTCGCGTTGCAGAAGACATCCCCATCAGCGCCAAGAAGTTTCCGAAGCCTTGGTGGAGCGCCGTCACGGTGGGGATCGACTTCACCGAGCGAACCATCCAGTCAAGCCTCAAACAGCGAGGGTTACCCTGGGAGCTCTCGAAGGCGTTCGATGGCTCCGCAGCGCTCGGCATGTGGCTTCCCCGATCGACTGTGCCGACGATGGATTTGTGGAAATTTAGCCTGATGGTTAACGGCAAGGTGCGCCAGCAGGGATCTCCGAGCCAGATGGTGCACGACCCAGATTCCCTCGCAGTGTTCATAAACGGCTTCTTTGCATTGCGCAAGGGTGACATGATTTTCACGGGAACCCCGGCAGGGGTCGGGCCAGTCAAAGCCGGAGATGTGCTGGAAGGGCATTTCCAGCTACGGAAGGTACTGTATCTGAAGGTTAGCCGCTAGGTTTTCTGTTCGTAATGGCTTAGTCCGCCTATACGTCACATTTTTCGAGAGATGAGAAAGGAAGTTCTGTTTGCGAGTTGTCTCGCTCTAGTTTTAGTCGCCGGATGCGGCGGTTCTTCGACCGGAGGACCGATTCCGCCATTCCCCCCAACCCCACCGCCCCCGCCACCCCCACCTGTCCAATCAGGAACTGTCTCGGGAGTAGTGATCGACACCGTTGGTAACCCTGCGGGCGGTGCCCGTGTTCGCATCGGCACGAAGGAAGTCATCGCAAACTCGATCGGGATGTTCCAGATCGATCAGGTCGCTCCAGGCGAGCGTCTGGTTCAAGCCGAGTTTTTCGAGCCCGGAATGAACTTTGTAGCGCAAAACGTGGTTGACGTGAGGCCGAACGAACTCAGCCGATCTGTTGTGCTCACGATGGTGCCAGCCAACATCGTCGCCACGCTCCAGGGCTCGGTTCGGGATTCAAATGGAAACCTGCTTCGCAACGCCCGAGTATTCGGCAACACCACCGGTTTCGGCAGTGCGTTCACTCTAACCGACGACAGTGGCAACTATCGTCTGGAGTGGCTTGCGCCAAACCAGGAGCTCTTTGTTCAGGCAACTGGCCCCGGCTTCGTCGGTGACATCCGAACTGTGACGCTTGCGCCGGGCGAGACCCGCACCGTGGACTTCACAGTTACTGCCGCCGATACTGGCGGTCTTCCTGCTCCAACTGACTTTTTCTCAATTGCTGTGACCTCGCCGCGCACACCGCGCAGTCAGGTTCCCCCCGCTGTTCTTGACAAGATCATCGAACGGCTTCGACCAGAAACCGCTGGAATGCGAGGCCGGACCCGAGATGAAGGGCGAAGCGCTAACTCGTTCGTCAGTGTGGAGAACTTCTGGCAGTCAGTTGCCGATCCCAGCTTGTTGGGCTACGGCGTTTACCGTGGGCTCGCCAACCAAAGCCAAATGACCGCATTGCAGTTCTTGAACGACCCTCTGGCAGGCTTCTTTGCCGACCTCGATAACAGTCTTCAGATCGGCACCTCCTATCGCTACCACGTAACTGCACTCAGCACCAGTTACCCACAGGGTCCGAACAGCGAAAGCTCCCCAAGCAACAGCGCCGTCGTGCGCCCGATCGGTGAACTTCGAGCCTTGGATGTTACTTACAACCCGCTTACGTTCCGTTGGCAGCCGGGCTCAGGTGGCGTTGGATTCTTCGTGTTTGTCTACGATCGTTTCCCAGGACCGAACGCGAGCCCGATTTGGGTGAACGATAACCCAGCGATCGGCACTTCTCTCGAGTACAGCGGGGTTCCCCTGTTTAGCGGGTTCCGGTACTTCTATATCGTTGTCGGCGGAACAGCCACGCTCGATGCCATCACGGTATCTGACGTGATGGAGTTCTTCGCTCCATGAGACGATCACTCCGCTTTCTTGCTCCCGCCCTGCTGGTTTTGGCGGGAGCAGTCTCGTTCGGACAAAGTAACGTTCTCGAAGTTGAAATCGGAAGCGCGCGAGGGGGCGATTTCAGCGCCGCCGATGCGGCTGTTCGCGACTTCAACAAGGATCTCGCCAGGCTCTCCCGAAACTACCGACTGACCAACCAGGCAGCCGGACTGACTTCAGACCGCATCCAGTTTTCGATGCCGTCTGTGGTTTGGCTGACGCAAAACGGCAAGCGGCTGGCACCACCTGAGCCGAGCGGACCTAGGAACGGAGCACCGCTGGTCTTGCAGTTCGACAACTCCGGCTCAAGGGCGTTCCCTGCTGAGTACCGCCAGGTCCTCGAATCAGTGTTCAACACTGCACAAACGACTCTAACGGCAATCTTCGGACCGCCATCGGTAGGCGGTGTGGTGCGGGTTCTGAACTTCGATGCAGACATCGGCGACCGGGACGCTGTCGCAGGGGGCTACTACGTGCCGAACAACGGCATGGGTCAGCCAGAAATTCGTTTCCCTGTTTACAACGCGCCCGAGACCGCCGCAGTCAACTTCATTCACTGCCTGCTGCTCGCGTATCTGGGGCCGAGTGGTTACGAGTACGACGCGTTAAGCGAAGGTCTTGTTCGCGCTACGACGATCCGGGTCTCTCGAATCCCTGCGGCGCTACCAGCGCAGTTTAATAATCCAGCCAGCAGAGAGACCATCGAGCTGGTGCTGGCGAACAGCTACGACGTCGGGGCGTTTTACGATTGGAATAACCAGCGCGCGCTCGGTGGCAGAAGGTTCATTGCTCCCAATCTTCGCAACGTCCCGCTTCCTCCCGGAGGAAGTCTCGGAGGAATCTTCCTGCTTCGCTATCAGATGGCAGGCTCTGCCTGGCAGAAGGTTTTGGTCGAGTATCCGAGTTTCCCAGCCGAGATCAACTCCCGCGCCTACTTAAACCCAGCTATTCGAACCGACATTGGCGCGTTTCTGACCGCCGCTCAAGCTTCGATCGATGCGATAGGCGGTTCAGGTTCAACCGTCGAAGGGCTGCCGTTTGCGGACTGGTTTGCCAGACAATACATCTTGCAAACCTACGACACTCTGGGCTTGAAGCTGTTGATGCGGGTGATCCCTCTTACTTCAGAACTGGGCCCAAACGAATTTTCGGTGTTCATCATCGAGGGCAATTACTTTGAAACCCGCGCCGGTGGAGACGAACTATTGCTTTCAGGAACGGCTTTCCCGATCTTCTGGGAGCCAAGCTTCAACCGAGTTTTCCCTTCGACCCAAGACGACAGAATGACGATTTCAGGGGCGTACGGAGCGGTAGTTCCGACATTCCCGAACCTGTTTAGTGGCTCCAACTACCGAATGGCGGTCGATTTGCCAGTGGCAGATCGGCTAGCTCGGGTCTACCTGCCAGTGGGCGCAATCGCGAGAGGATCGAGCGCGAAGGTGAACAACTTTTATGGCACAGTCATCGGTGCGGAGAATGTCCCCGGAGGCTCGATCTCTGTCCGACTGACCTATGGAAGTGGTCAGAACGTGACCATCCCTGTGCAGAACGGCGCATTCGGCGAGCGGATCGAATCAGAGGCCTACAATCTTCCCGGAAGAACCGAAATCCGGGTCATTCGAACGGTGAGCGGCGTGGAGACGACGCTGCTGACCCGCAGGGTGAACAAGGCACTCGGAGCGCTCGGAGTCGACTTGAAAGTGGACGCCAGCAGGGTCTTCCAACTGGTTGACCTGCCGCGGGGGCTATCTATGATCGGGGTGCCGGTGCAGACGCTCAGCTCTTCGCCATCCGAGCTCCTCAACGTCCCGGTTTCTCAGCTTTTGGTCGCGCGGTACAACCCCGCACGGCTACAGTACGACCTCTGGCCCGATAGCGGCGCGTTCGAGCGGGGTTTTGGCTATTTCGTCAGAATGCCAGCCCGCCAGACGGTCAACCTGCCAGGCACGGTTGACCCTGGAATCCCCGTTTCAGTAGCCCTTCGGCCAGGCTGGAACATGGTCTCGGTGCCGAACGTGCAGAACACCTCGCTGGGGAACATCACGGTAACGGTGGGCACAGCTTTTCCTGTCTCTTTCTCGGATGCTATCGGTTCATCTCTCGGGGCAGATTTCTTCGAGTTTCAGCAGGACGGCGCCAATCCGGATACCGGCTCGATGATCCCAGCGAATAGCTTCCAAGCAGGACGCGGTTACTTCGTTCGCTGCCTCAGCAGCACCGGTGCGACTCTGACCTTCTTTCCCTCAGGGATGGTGGGGAACCGTGCTGCTCCACCGCCCCCCGTCGCCCCAGAGCCAGAACCCGGTTTCTATCGGTTCCTGGGAGAGTTAAGGGTTACTCGCGCGAAGACCTCGGTCAGCGCGCAGTTCGGTCAGCACTCTGCTGGTACTGTGAGCTTTGACCCGAGGCTGGATAGCCAACTTCCACCGGGAATCGGAGGGCTGCAGGCTTCATTCGGCGCAGGCAACCCGCAGTTCCGTCAGGTTGTGGGCATGAAGGACAAGCCGGACTTCATCTTCAACATTGAGGGCTTGCACAACGGGAAGCCGTACCAGCTGCGGTACACCAGTCTGGTGAGCAAAGCTCCCCCAATTCAATTGTTCCCGATTTCCGGTGGTCAGCCGATCATTCTGCAGCCGGGGCAAGAGATCACCCTGATGGCAAACGGAACTACCGCCCAGTTTATCGTTCGGGCAGCTTCGGGAGGAACAAGATGAAACCCATTCTCGCTCTTTTCGCGGTTGCCGTTTTGATCATTGTCTGGGGCTGTGGAGGCGCCGGCGGCGGAACCACAACCACCACGAACAACACCACCACGACCACAACAACCGGGGGCAACTTCGGCGAAGGATATGTGCTGGATGTGAGAACCGGTGGCCCGCTGGCGCAGCCAGCGACCGTCGCCACTGGCTCGTTTCAGACGCAGACAGAGCCAGATGGTTTCTTCCGTGTGGAAGCAAACGAAGGAGCCACCAGCCTTAACGTCAGCACGCCGGGCACAGTCGGTTACGGCAACTGGAGCTTCACCACAGAACCGATTGTAGGAACAGTAGATGTTGGCGATCTTTGGGTTGGACCAGAGCGTGTCCAGCTTCAGGGAAGGGTGATCGACGTGCTCACGAACCAGCCCGTTGCTGGCGCTGTTGTGAAGTTTGCCGGAAGGATGGGAACGACCAACAGTTCTGGTAGGTTCACACTCTCGGAAGTCGCATATACCAGTCAGACGCAAGCCACGTTCTGGGGCATCCCGATTCAAGTCTCCGCAGCGACTTATGTTAGCTCGGAGTTCTCAGCGGAGCCCAACGTGGCGATCGAAGGAGTGGTAGAAGTGGGCGACCTTGGCATTACGCCGATAGGCGATGATACGCCGCCCGGAATACCATTCAACATCTGGGGTCGGATCAACCCGCTTTCGGCTGCACCGGGAACTACGGTTCGCTGCCTGCAAAACGGCACCGAAATCCGCCAGTTCACGGTGGGCTCCGATGGAAGATATTTCCTATGGGTGCCACCGGGTACGTACACACTGCGATTCCAGAACGGGCCGCTCTCAGCACCAGACGTTCAGGTGGAGCTAGAAAAGCCCAACCAGGTTTTGCGTGTCGATGCAACGCTACAGTAGAAGGAAAT
>JBKBWO010000042.1:0-12954 GCA_046314495.1 Fimbriimonadaceae bacterium | reverse complement strand
GGAACCCTCTTCATCATCTCGGCGATCGCGCGATCGAGCTGCGGGTCTTCCCCACGTGCAGCTGCGTTCGGATCAAATGGGACTCGGATATCCGGTCGGCGTCCGTTGCGCTCAAGATTCTCACCATCGATCGCGTAGGCACCGATTCGAGGCATACGGATCGAACCGCCGTCCCAGAGCCGGTAGGCACTAGTTCCGATAACGCCGCCAGCAGTCGCTTCGCCGATGATCGGACCCAGCCGCATTCGGCGGAAGCCCTCAGCGAAGATCTCGGCGTTGCTGAACGAGTTCTCGTTGATCAGCAGTGCGGTCGGCAGCTCGAGGCTGTCTCCGCGCCAGATGTTCTCGCTGACGTTGTATCCGAACTCACCTGGGGTGGTTCGAATGAGCCAAGGCTCTTTGTTCAGCACGCTCAGAATCTGGTGAGCGGTGCTTCCACCACCATTGAACCGAACGTCAATGATGACGCCTTCTCTGCCAGGTGTGAGAGTTCGAATCTCGCGCAAGAATTGCTGCAAGCTCGGCTCGTTCATTCCCTGGATGTGGAGGTAAGTCAGTTTTCCGTTAGAGGCGCGCTCAACGTACTCACGGTTTTGTCGAACCCAGTTTTCGTACACCAAGTTCGCAAGACCGCCACGCGTCGAAGGCCGAATCTCTACCCGGACTGGAAGCCCGTTTCGCTCGACTTCGATTACCGTTCGGCGGCCCGCAGTGCGGAACAAAAGCTCGCCTAGCGGATTCTGCTGATTGATGGCTGTGCCGTTGACCCTAAGCAGCCGGTCACCGACCTTCAGCTCGGTCTGCGGATGCGAAGCCGGCGAGCCTGGCATAACGCTGCTCACGATATATGCACTACGACGAGCGAGCGCTTCAGGATCGAACTCTACTCCCAAAAAGCCAGTGGATTCGTTATCGAATGTGGGCTCGGGAGGGGCCGTTCCACCAAGGTGGGAGGAATCGAGCTCCTCCATCATCTCCGACATCAGCAAGTAGAAGTCGGTTCGATCGGTTACATAAGGAACCATCGCGGCGTACTTTGTGCGGATCTGTTGCCAGTCCTTGCCGTGAAAAGTGTCATCGTAAAATCCACGACCAAGGGTCGCCCATATCTCGTGGAACAGTGCCTCGTTCTCTTCGCGGATGTTTACATCGAACACCGCGTTGAAATTAACCTGCCGCGGCTGGGGTTGATTTAGTGCCATCGAATACAACCGTCCTTGCTGAACGAAGAACAGTCGTCCAGAAGCTAGGTCCAATCCTCCGGCGGAGCCAGTCACTCCAGCCACTGGAGAGCTCGCACCTGTTAGGACGTTGACCGCTTGAAGCTGACCGCCCACATTGACCCAGATGTTCCGGCTGTCGGGAGAAGCGAGCGGATCACCGCTGACACCAGTAGCTATGCGGCGCATTCGCTCCATCAAGCCCTCTTCCCGAACTTGAATCGTTACTTCTTTGGTCTCTTCCTTCTTCTGTGGATCATCGATTCGGTCGAGATCATCTTCTGTGAAAGTGATGTCGGTAGGAACTAGGTCAACCACCCAGAGGCCATTGGTTCCAGCATCCGAAGCCGTGAAGTAAACGCCACGACCGTTAGGAAGGAACTTCGGCAGCCCACCGCCGCGAGGTGTGCGGGCTACGTCAATGGTTCTCCTATCAGATAGGCGAACCATTTGAACTGTTGCAGAACGTTGGTTCGGCACCTGATAGACCAACCAGCGGCCATCAGGGCTCCAAGTGAATACAGGGTCGCCATCCATCGCAGTGGCAAAGTTTCCGCGCACCACGGTTGTCGGCGTTCCACCGGTTACCGGGATCGTGCGGATCTCATCTCGACCTCGCACATAAGCGACGGTCTTGCGGTCGGGCGATAGCGACGGGCTGTACACATCGACCGTATCGGTAACGAACGGTCGTGATTCGCCGTCAACGCTCACCACCCGCAAGGTTCTTCGACCCTTGTCGCTGGCTACATACAATACGTTCCGATCATCCAGCCAGACAGGGTTAGAATCCAGACCGTCGTTGAAAGTGATTCGGCGAGTCGTTCCACCCTGTGAAGGGATCAGGAACAGGTTGCCGCGAAGTTCCACAACAGCTCGCTTTCCATCAGGCGAAACCGCATAGCCGGAAAGACCTGAGTTCATCGAAATCTCCTGTCGCGGGTTGGTGCGCTCGTCCGTTGGAACGGTGAACTCCAGAGTGCGAACGTTGCCGTTCTCTGTATCGATCATGATCAGGTCAGGACCGAACTCGGCGACCATCATGCGCCCATCTTGCGAGAGCGATGGGTGGCGAATCGTGAAGTTCTCCAGCCGCGTAACCTGGCGAGTGTTCCGCCCATCTGCTGACTGCCGATAGATGTTCGGCCAGCCGTTTCGGTTGGAAACAAAGTACAACACGTTGCCCGGTCCGTAAACCGGGAACAGGTTCTGCACCAGCTCAGGTGTTCGGTCAGAGAAATCCGAAAGAGGCGTTGTGTTGGCTGAAGACCAGATCGAACCTGCAGAAGTGCCCTTGGCGTGCGGGTTCATCCACCCACGAGAGCCGCCGCCCAACTGGAACGCTACGCGTGTGCCGTCTCGCGAGACACTCGGGAAGAAGAAGATTTCCATCTGCCCGGGGCTGAGCCGGACCAAGTCTCCACCAGCCGTCGGAGCCTTGAACAAAGCAATTCGGCCCCAGAGGTTGGTATGGCCGTAGACCCATTCGCCGTCTTGGGACACCGAATATGGGATCATCGAGGCGCTGTCGAACGTTAGTCGCTTCACGTCCCCTCCGTCAATCGTCATGGAGTACAGGTTGAAATTGCCTGAACGATTCGAAGCGAATACGACCCTGTTCGTTCCGGGAATGAAAATCGGTGCTCTGTCCATGGCAGGGTGGACGGTCAAGCGTCGAGCTTGCCCTCCTTCCGCAGGGGCAGACCAGATATCTCCTTGCCAGGAGAACATCACTAAGGAACCATCCGGGGATATCGCCGGAGTGTTCGCACGTTTAACCGGAACAGCGGCAAGCGCCGTGGTTCCTGCAATCAGGATGAATGCTGTTGTAATGGATAAAGTGAGTTTCATCAATGAATCCTTATGCTGCTGGTATCCGTACCATCATTGTTTTGAACGAAATTTTATGGCGTTAAAGTTCACGCTTGAACTACAACACCCGCGGAACCAGACCGCGAAGTCTTGATTAAGAGTATGACCGAAGCGAAGCCGCACATTGAAATCCATGATTTGACCGTTCGATATTCGGACCATGTGTGGCCTCTATGTGACATCGATCTCTTGGTCTCCAGAGGTGACTTCGTGTTTTTGTGTGGCAGTACCGGCGCAGGGAAATCAACCCTTCTCAAGGTTCTGTACGGAGAGGTGCCTGTTACCTCAGGAAGCGCCAGGGTCGGCAATTGGGACCTCACCAAAGTCGGGCTAAAACAGGTCCCCGGACTAAGAAAAGAGATGGGCATCGTGCCGCAAGATTTCGGACTGCTACCACGAAAGACCATCTTCGAGAACGTTGCTTACGCCATGCGAGCGAATGGGGCAACCAAGCGGGAAACCCGCCGAAGGGTTCCCGAGATTCTCGACCGCGTCAACGTCTCGCACAGAGCCGATGCGTATCCGAATGAACTATCAGGTGGAGAGCAGCAAAGGGTGGCAATCGGAAGAGCATTAATCAACAACCCGGCTTTGCTTCTCGCCGACGAACCCACCGGCAACCTCGACCCAGAACACAGCTGGGAAATTATGCAGCTTCTGGCGAATCTGAACCTGCGGGGCACCACCGTCATCGTTGCGAGCCACGACATGATGGTAGTTGAACGGATGGGCAAGCGAATCATCCAGCTCGACCATGGCAGAATCGCCAGCGATACCCACAACAACCTAGAGCCAGCTCCGCTGCCTGGCTTCTTCAAGGAGCACACCACCGAGGACGACGACTTTTCCGACGAAGATACGGATTGGCAGAACCCGAGAGCCTCCCAAGAACTATGAGAGCCATCGAACATTTCCAGTTTCTCCTTGGGGAGTCGGTCGTCGCGCTGCGAAGGAACGGTTGGATGAGCTTTGCCGCCATCACGACATCCGCTATCTCTCTTTTGCTGCTTGGGGGTCTTGGCTACGCGTACTTCAGACTCCAACAGTACGCAAACACCCTCCCAGACCTATTCGAAATTCGAGTGTTCCTGGTGACGGACGCTCCAAAAGACGAACTCAGCGATATTGCCACTCAGATTCGAGCAATTCCTGGGGTAGAAGAAGCCCGCTGGATTTCAAGTACACAAGCCTGGGAGAAATACCGAATCGAAATGCCCGAGGTCACAGAAGGGTTGGAAAACCCGTTGCCGGAAGGCTTCAACATCAAGGTGACCAATCTCGACCAGACGGAGTCAGTCGTGGCGGCGCTTCAACAAGTCCCTCATGTGGACTCCAACGCAATCGACTACATGAGCCGAGAGCAAGAAGCCGTGTCTCAGATTCTCTGGCTGATCCGATACCTGGGCACCCTACTTGGGGTTCTGTTGTTTATCGTGGCTGGGGTTCTTATCCATAACGCCATCAGGCTGGGCATTATTGCGCGCCGGCGGGAGATTCGGATCATGAAACTGTGCGGCGCAAGCCGCTTCACTGTGCGAACCCCACTTTTGATGGAAGGAGCGATACAAGGTGGGGTTGGAGGTGCCACCGCAGCCATGCTGCTTTGGGCATCGCAGACCGCCGTCACCCAGGCAACTACCCAGGTCGGAAACACGTTCCGGCCAACGGAGCCTTTCCCCGTCTTATTCATGACCCTCTTGCTTATCGGGTGCGGAATCGGGTATGGCTTATTATGTTCGGCTCTAGCTGCGAGGGAGCCCATGAAGGAACGATGAGCGGCGAGAAAGTACGGTTTCTGGCTAGCTGCGTACTCTGCGCAGCTAGCCTTTTGGTCCCCGGGTTGACCAACACATTTGCTCAGCAGAACCCTGCTAGAGCCAACCAACTTCAAGAAAAGAAGAAAGAGGTTGCCTCAGAGCGGCGCGAAGTCAGCCAGCAGCTGAACCAGGTCAGGTCACGAGCTAGCGCCGTGATGACGGACATCTCGAGGATCGACCGAAGAATCGGCACCCTAGAGTCCGATCTCGAAAAGACCACCAACAATCTGAAGAACGGTCAAGCGCGCCAGCGCCAACTTCGTGAAGAACTGGAACAGGCAACCGAGAAGCTCGAACAAAAGCGCGGAATGGTCGCAACCCGCCTCCGAGCAATGTACGTTCGAGGTGAACCGACGTTCTTAAGCGTATTGATCGGTGCCGAGACAGTAGGGGACGTCGCTACTAGAGCTCGGGTCATGGAAATCGTTGCCAAAGAAGACCGCCGGGTCTTTGATGAATTCATCGAACTCCGCGAGAAGGTCGCGACAAGAAAGCGCGAGCAGGACGTACTCGTCGCAAACATGAACTCTCTCATCGAGCGCCAGAAAGCCCAACAAAGGGAGCTGCAGGTTTCTCGGCAGGAGCGCCGCCAAGTTCTCGGAAATCTGCAAAAGCAGCGACAGGAGCTAGAGCAGGCACTCGCGGTTCTTGACCGAGAGAGCCGCCAGATAGAAGCGCAAATCCGCGCAATCTACGCCATTCGGGGTGGTTCAAGCGGAACCGCCTTTACCGGTCGGTTCATCAAACCCACTCCCGGGCCGATCACCTCAGGCTTCGGTATGAGATACCACCCTATTCTGAGGACCAGCCGAATGCATAACGGAATCGACATCGGTGCGCCCTCGGGTACGCCGATCAAAGCGGCAGCAGCCGGTACAGTCATTGTGGCTCGATACATGGGCGGTTACGGAAACACAGTGGTTGTAGACCACGGGGGCGGTGTTTCAACGCTCTACGCACACTGCTCGGCCATCCTGACGTCAGTCGGTCAAAGGGTTTCGCAAGGCCAGGTTATCGCTAGGGTCGGAAGCACGGGGCTCTCCACCGGACCTCACCTCCATTTCGAGGTCCGAGTCAACGGAACGCCAGTTAACCCAGCAGGTCGTTTCTAGCCTCGAATGAAGGTTGAGCTGCTGACACCAGGGACAGTCCCGTACCCTGAAGCGCGGTCGTTGCAGCTGCAAATCCAAGATGAAATCATCCGTGGGGAGCGCGGCAGCACGCTGATTCTCTTGGAGCATCCGCCTGTGCTGACTCTTGGAGCTGGTTTCCATACCGAGAACCTGCTGTACTCCCGAGAGGAATACAACCGAAGAGGGATCACGATCGAAACCACTGAGCGCGGTGGCGACATCACGTACCACGCCCCGGGCCAGCTCGTCATTTATCCGATCTTCGACCTGCGAGAGATGAAAACCGACCTCCATTGGTGGCTGCGAAGCTTGGAGCAAATAATGATCGAAGCCCTCGCCACTTTCGGCCTGGAAGGAGAGAGGGTCCCACCGCATACAGGGATCTGGCTTGGCAGCGAAAAGGTCTGCGCTATAGGGATCAAAGTCAAGCGTTGGGTCTCAATCCACGGTCTCGCGTTGAACTGCAACTGCGATCTCGCACCGTTCGGCTGGATCATCCCCTGCGGCATCGTTGGCAAAGGGGTAACGAGCCTCTCCAAAGCTCTCGGACGAGATGTCTCAACCTCTGACGCAATTCAGCCGGTCCTGGACAGCTTCACCAACACTGTCGGGTGCGAGTTCTCTCGCTCCAATGCTGTTTCGGCCAGCTAGGCGCCCTGCGTTACTCTTGGACCAGCAGCAGCCCAGCTGCCCTTAGTCCCGTCTCGTACGCAAGCTCCGCCCGGCCGCCCAGCAGACCATCCCCAGCAAACAGCAAGCGAGAACCAGGCAGATTCACCTGTTCAAACACCACCGTGACCTCGGGCTGGCTGAACATCCACCGCTTCACCACCCCAACAACAGGCGCGCCGAAATCCTCGCCCAGTAGCCGGCGAATGGCGTGGAGCGTGTCGTCGATGATCACCGAATCTTCCTCGTCGAACCGTGTTCTGCTGTACCGAGGGCTCAGCTGAGCCACCATCGCCGTTCCTCCCGCCGGCGCCCGATCTTCGCACTTCGCACTTTCAATGCTCAGCCAAGTTAGCGGGTGAGTCTGGCTGGGTTCTATGAGCGCATGAAATGGCCAGGCTTCGCGACCTGTGTCGAAACCGAGCAAGATGCTCAGGCATGGCCGGTAAGTGGCGCGGCTTAACATCGTCCTCAGCGTCTCATCATCGATGAGGCTCAGTACCTGGGGCAACGGCTCCGTCGCGATTACGGCATCGAATTCTTCTCCCATCACATGGAAGGTCTCACCCTTCGGGTCGACGTCATCCACGTACTGTCTCGTCCTCACCTCAATCCCCTCTGCCAGCATCTGAGGCAAGTGGTTGTTGCCGGAGACATAGGTGTAGCGAACTAAGGCGTTGTGCCGAGGATCGCCAGGAAGGATTCTTGCGCCATCATGAACATCGATCGGTGGCTCTACAGCACGAAGCTGCTCAGTCGGCAACTCGGTCAGCATCACCTGCTCGAGCGCACGGCCTCGGGGAGCCAGGCTCGTCGCCCCAGAATCAAAAACGAAGTCCCCGATCTTACGGGTAGCGCACCGCCCACCAACATAGCCCGCCTTCTCGAAAACCACGACGTCGACGCTGTTCTTGGCAAGCGTCCTCGCCGAAGCTAGTCCGGCCAAACCGGCACCGATTACCGCAACTCTCAATGGGCTAGCGTCGCCTCCACTAGCCTTCCGCCAGCAGCAAAATCATGTTCAACAGCTTCCGCTGCATTCTTGCCAGCCAGCATCGCGCCTTCAATCGATCCGTGCCGCGCAAACTCTCCGCCGAAATAGATCCCCGGAACTATCCCTCGGACATCAGGCAAGTGGTCATAAACGCCCATAGGCTGATCGAGCTGAGCGTATGGGATCCGGTCGACCCGCAAGCAGCGCCAGTCGCCAACCCCTTGGAATACGCCCCATGACCTGATGATCTCGACAACCCGAGAGATCAGAGTTCCATCGTCCATCGTATTCATGGACCGATCAACGCCTACACAAACCAAATGCCGTCCAGATGGAGCCCGCTTCGGATCGATATTGCTCACGGGCGCAACCAGATTCACGTCTCGGAAGCTTGCCGCATTCACCACGATCATCTTGTCTTCCACGGGCGCTTGGGCAGCATCAAACCACAAATAGACCGCATCTTTGCCCTCGGTCGGAAACTCCTGGCCAGAGAGCCGCGCAGCTTCTGGCGCCTCAGTTGCCAGCACAACGGCATCACAAACGCGGGTGCTTCCATCGCCACAAACCACCGTAAACCTTCCGTCGGCCTCGGTTCTTACTTCATCCACCTTCACGCCGCATTCTATGGTGCGCCCGGGTAGCTTCTCCACAAGTTGCTGAACGATTTTGGCGATGCCACCTTGCGGAAGAGAGGTTCGCCCAGCCGAAAAGTGCTTCCAAAGGAAGGAGAGATAGCGGCTGGAAGTTTGAAGCTCAGGGTCATGCATCACTGGACCGAAAAAGGGCCGCGCAAACTGGTCGAGGAAATCATCCTTGTAGCCGTGCGCCCGCAGTTTCGCCTCAGCGGTCATGTCGGGCTGCTTGAAGATCAGCGAATCGTCGGTCCCGCGAACTTCGATGTTCATCATGCCCGTCATCCATTTGTTCTGGAAGCTGAAGTACGGATTGAACAGTGTGCCGATTGGGTTCTTGCCATCAACGGTCACCAGCCGGCGACCATCATACACATGCGCCCCAGAGTGAAACGGCTTCAGATTCAGTTTCTCGTAATCCAGCATTTCTGCTGCCGTCGGATAGCTTTCCAGCAACACCTGAAAGCCCCGATCCAACGTAAATCCCTCGACTTCGTCGGTCTTCAGCCGACCACCAGGCTCACTGCTCGCTTCGAGAACCGAAACATCCCAACCGAGTTTCTGTAACTCAATAGCGGCGACCAAACCGCCCAAACCGGCTCCAACAACGACTGCTTGCTTTGACATCCAGGAGAATATTCTGCCCGTTGCCGGTAAAGGTTCGCTGAGCGAACCGAACATAATCTATGTTTCGGCTGCCCATACCGGGCACCCCGAACCTGGCACGAGCTTTGACCACCACTTCCCAGAACCCGCGAAGCGAAGACCCCGAAAATCCTCCAGAAATTGGGGGAAGTGGCATCTATCTCACCGTCCTCATACCGGCATTTAACGAAGACCAGCGAATCGGTCCGACATTGGAGCGAATTCGGGACTATCTTTCGGCCCAGTCGTACAGCTGGCACGTCACCGTAGTTTCGGACGGCTCGACGGACAAAACCAACCAGATCGCAACCGACTTTGCTGCAAAAGATGGTCGCTTTTCGCTTCTCGCCTATAGCCCGAACCGAGGAAAGGGCCACGCCGTGCGCATCGGCATGCTCTCGGCTGATTCGACGCTGATTCTCTTCAGCGACGCAGACCTGGCAGCCCCCATAGAAGAGATAGAAAAGCTGCTGCCTGCGATCCAGAATGGCGCAGAAATCGCCATAGGCTCTAGGCCGTTGAAAGACAGCAAGCTCGAGGTGAGGCAGCCGCTCTACCGAGAGCTTCTGGGCAGGGGGTTCAACCTCGCCGTCCAAACACTCGCCATCAGGGGCATTGCCGACACCCAATGCGGCTTCAAGCTCTTTCAGCGAAACGCGGCGAGAGAGGTGTTTTCGCGATGCAAGCTCGACGGCTTCGGGTTTGACTTTGAATCTCTGATGATCGCACGCGACTTGGGACTAGCTATAGCCGAAGTACCGATCCGCTGGGCGCACCAGGAAGGCTCAAAAGTGGTGCTGATGCGCGATGGTCCGCGAATGTTGGGCGATCTGGTTCAGTTGCGGATGATGGGTAAATCGAAACGGCTGGCAAGGAACCCAGAAACAAGCGCACCGGAACAGACTGGGTAGTAACCGTGCAGCAGCAGGAATACCAGCGCCTACAAGAGCTTGAGGAGCACTATTGGTGGTTCGTCGGCAGGCGTAACACCGCCTTTGAGATGCTAGAACTCTATGCGCCAGAGGGATACACGCTCGACGTTGGCTGCGGAACCGGCTACACTCTGTCGCTCCTAGAGAACGCCGAAGGGGTCGACGCCTTCCATGAAGCGGTTCGGCTTTGCCACGAGCGAGGGCTGAAAAACGTTCGACTAGCAGATGCCCAGAAGCTGCCGTTTCCGGAGCGAACGTTTAAGAGGGCGATATGCCTTGACGTTCTGGAGCATGTCCCCGATGATGAAGCCGCCCTGCGGGAGATCAGACGGGTCTTGAAGCCCGGTGGAACCCTGGTGTTGACCGTTCCTGCCTACCGGTGGCTCTGGGGCCCCCACGACGTCGCCCTGATGCACCATCGCCGCTACGGTCTGCGCGAGCTGAGGAAGAAGCTTCAGAAGGCGGGCTATGAACCCATCCATCTCTCGCACACCGTTTTCTTCCTGTTTCCGCTCGTGGTCGTGATTCGGCTTTTCGAGAAACTGCAAAAGAACAAGGAGCCGGAAGCGAAGCTGGTGTCTGTTCCGGGATGGCTGAACCGGATGTTGATTGGGCTCCAAACCTGGGAAGGCAAGATTGCCACGAGCCTCACCCTGCCTTGGGGCAGCACTATTATCGCCGCCGCGAGAAGACCCGAAGAATGAAAGTCGGCGCTGTTCGCTACCTCAATGCCTTCCCTCTTTGGCGATGTGTCGAAGGTGTGCGGTTGGGAACCCCGAACCAGCTATCTGAGTGGCTGGAGGTGGGCTCAGTCGATGCCGCGCTGACTTCTTCAATTGAGGCATTTCGTTCCGGAAGGCGAATTCTGGGCGGATATGGTGTTTGTGCATGCGGTCCGGTAGAGAGTGTGCTGCTCCTCGGCGATCTTGGTGCCAGTGGCGCAACCTTTGCGCCCGACCCCCATTCCCGCACAAGCAACGCGCTCGCCCGCATCATCTTGGCGCAAAGGTACGGGATTCACCCAGCAATAGCACCTGCGGCAGAGGCTGACCTGCGGGTAGTTATCGGCGACCCTGCCTTGAAGTTAGATACCGACCGAGGGCCCTATCTCGATCTGGGCAGAGAATGGCAAGAACTGACCCAACTTCCCTTCGTCTTCGCTGTTTGGATCACTCGCACGGGAGAATCACGTTCGACCCTTAGGCCGCAAATAGAACTGAGCCTCGATGCACCGGCACTGCTTGAGGAAGCCGCAACCCGATACTCCGACTTCAATAAAGAAACGATCGACCGTTATCTCAGCAAAACCCTTTACTATCGCTGGTCTCAGCCAGCCCAAACCTCGCCAGAGTGGGAATCGTTGCAGAAGTTCTATTCCCTGGCGAAAGAGTTCGAGCCCGACCTCACCGCCCCGTTGCTTGACCAAGAAACCACGGACCCGCAAGTTTCGTAACCTATGATAAATGCGTGAACCAAGTCGCAAATTCCTTGCCGTAGCCATCTCTAGCGCGATCTTGACCGGCCTGACCGTAATCGCAGTGGCGCTCTCGCAAAGTATGCCTTCGCCAACTCCCCAGCAGAAGGGCGAACCAGCAAATAGCCTGGAAGTGAAGCCCATGCCAGTAAAGGGCGCGACGACTGCCCCACGCAACCAGCAAACCGCGATTTTCGCCGCGGGCTGTTTCTGGGGCGTTGAGAACCGGTTCCGTAGAGAGCCTGGCGTCTACGCTACCGCCGTCGGATACATTGGTGGAGTGACCGACAACCCGACCTACAAGCAGGTTTGCACCGGAACCACGGGGCATGCCGAAGGTGTGTTGGTGATTTACGATGCCGACAAGACGGATTACGCGACCCTCTTACAGGTCTTCTTTGAAGCGCACGATCCGACCACGTTGAATCGTCAGGGGCCCGACGTCGGAACGCAGTACCGCTCAGCGGTCTTCTTTCAGAACCCAGAACAGCGAAGGCTGGCAGTTGCCGCCATCCAGCAAGCAAACGACAGCGGTAAGTTCCGCTCACCCGTGGTAACGACCCTGGAGCCAGCCGGTCAGTTTTGGTTCGCAGAGCTGTACCACCAGCAGTACAACGAGAAGCGCGGGATCGACTCTTGCGGCTTATAGTCATAAGCTGATCGATTCTTAGCGCCCGCGCGCTCCTTCTTATTCCTTCTTTATCGTCGGCGACGTGCTTTGGTATCAGAACGCCGCCCGATAGTAGCGGCGCAACAAGGAAGGAGCATGAAAATCAATACATTCGAAGATTTATATGTGCAGTCTCTGCGAGACATGTACAGCGCAGAAACCCAGCTGCTGAAGGCACTAAAGATCGCCTCGGACAAAGCAACTGACCCCACGCTTAAACAGGCATTTCTGGATCACCGCGAGGAAACCCAGATTCACCACGACACCGTGAAGGAGATTGTAGAGAAACTGGACGAAAAGGCGAGCGGCCATACCTGCGACGCTATGAAGGGGCTGATTGAGGAAACCCAGGAAGCAATCGAAGATACGCAGGATAACCGCGTTCTGGATGCCGCCCTCATCTCGATGGCTCAGAAAATCGAACACTACGAGATTGCCAGCTACGGCACAATTCGAACCTTCGCTGAGATATTGGGTAAGAAGGACGACGCACAGAGAATTCAGAAGATTCTTGACCAGGAGTACGCCGCCAACGATAAGCTGACCAAGATCGCCGAGAAGAAAGTGAACGAAGCGGCGGCAGCTGCTTAGGTAAAAGTCACTATACTAGGGAGAAACGGAAATGCCTCTGAACCCGGAAACATACGAATTCAGTGAGCTTCGAGCAGAATTCGAAGCCCTGAAACAGCGAGTCGACTCGCTCGACGAGGACTCTGGCATCGATCCCGAACTGCTGGAAAAGATGAAGAGCTACGCGGACATGCTCCAGTCTCGGTTTGATCAACTGGGAATTGTGGGCGATACCGAGTGGCCCGCCCTACGCTCGAAGGTGTTCGAGGAATACAGCGAACTGGAGCGCGCGTACCACCGTGCTGTCGCTCCACCGGGAAAAC
>JBKBWO010000041.1:0-13215 GCA_046314495.1 Fimbriimonadaceae bacterium | reverse complement strand
CAGATCAACGGTACGAGCGGGTACGAAGAGGCGGCGGCTCAGGGGCTCGTCGCTGGCATCAATGCAGCCTTGAAAGTTCAGGATCAAGAGCCGCTAGAGCTTGGCCGAGAGTCGAGCTTCATCGGGGTAATGATCGACGACCTGACGACCAAGGGGGTCGATGACCCTTATCGGATGTTGACCGCGAGGTCGGAGTACCGTTTAGTTACACGGCATGACAACGCTGACCTTAGGCTTACCCCCATCGGCAGAGAAGTCGGTCTCGTTGACGATCAACGGTGGGAGATGTTTGAAGAAAAGCGAGACCAGATCGACAAGAGCGTCGAGAGGTTGAGCTCCACCTGGCTTTTGCCTGCTCACACTGAGGCGGCAAGGGAGATAGGGACCAGCGAGATCAAGACGAAACTCTCTGCCTATGAACTAATGCGAAGACCGGAAGTTGGGCTTTGCGATACAGAGCAGCTTCTGAATGTGCTTGGGCTCGACTCTGAGAGAATAGAGCGGCAGAGCGTTCGGGACCAAGTGGAGATCATGGCGAAGTTCGGCGGGTACATCGAGTGCCAGCAACGTCAGATCGAGCGCAATCTGGGGTTAGAAGCCATCCGGATCCCCGAAGGTTTTAGATTTTCTTCGATTGTCGGGCTCAGTTTCGAGAGCATCGAGAAGTTAGAGCGCCGCAAGCCCACGAACATGGGGCAGGCTGCACGAATCTCCGGCATCCGGCCGACCGATGTCGCGCTGCTCATCGCCCACGTCCGGCGGGCCCGTGCGACCGTAAGCTAGCGCGGTACTCGGTCTGAATGTGACTCAGCCTGTGGAGCAATCAACAGCTCTTTTGGCAGCGGAACTGGGCCGAGGATCCTCTTTCCAAAAAGCGAAGCGGTCCATTCCGTGGAAAGTTTCGCTGAAGCGTTGTGCTCGTCCAGCATGGTGTTCGTTTCCACGATATCGACACCTGCCAACTGATAGTTGTTGGCGTTGGAACTGAACAGTTCGTGCAGTCTTTCGGCTACGAAGTGTCCTTCCCGGTACGTTAGGCCGCCTGGGGCTGGTGTGCCGGTTCCTGGAGCCCAGACAGGGTCCAGGACATCGATGTCGAAGCTCACCCACAGATGCTGTATAGGTTTCCCTGCCATCCAGCGGCGGAGCCGGTCGAAGGTTGCTTCCATCCCATCTGAGTCGATGTCTTGCATCGTCGCTACGAAAGTGCTTTGCGAGAGCTGCGCCACTGCCTGCATCTCAGCCGGGTCAAGGTCTCGCAAACCAATGTATCCTGTGCGATCCGGTTTCAGCCCATTTTGCGGCACTACCTCTTCCAGCAGTCGTCGCCACTCTGCGTTCTTGGTTGTATCGCCCGGTGCTGCCATTCGAAGAAGCGCTCCGACGCTCATCCCGTGGATGTTTCGGGAAGAAGAGGTGTTGGCTGTGTGCACGTCTGCATGGGCATCTAGCCAGAGCAGACCAAGGCAGTCTCCGTAATGCTCGAGGGCAGCGGAAACCGAGCCGATCGAAATGCTGTGGTCTCCGCCGAGTACCAGGGGCAAAGCGCCTCGGCGCAGGCTCTCATTTACCGCCGCCTTGGTGCCTTTGAGAGTTTCCAGTGTGCCTGCGAAGTGGTTGAGACCGTCAAGCTGCGATCCCTCGCTGCCCGGGGTCACGTCTCCGCAATCGGCTACGTCGTAACCGAGGTTTTCAAGCTGCTGGGCGAAGCGGGTGTGTCGAAGCACCATAGGGCCGAGAGCGCTGCCTCTTTTCGCTCCGGCAAGGTCGAAGGGAACACCAATGATGTCAATCATGAAAGTTGTCTCGCAGACAGTACAATTTTGGCCGATGGGCGCAATTTCCGGGGTTCTCGGGGTTCAAGGGGACTTCCGGATGCATCTTAACGCATTGCGCGAGGTGGGCGCAGAGCCCATCGAGGTCCGGCACACGGCTCACCTTGACCAAGTCGACCGCTTGATCATCCCGGGTGGTGAAAGTTCGACGGTGGGAATTCTGTTGGAGAGGCACGGTCTGGGCGAAGCCTTGAAGAGGAGAATCCAGGCGGGCATGCCAGTTTGGGGCACCTGCATGGGCATGATTCTTCTCGCCAAAGAAATTGAGGGCATGGAGCAGTACTCATTGGGCGTCCTCGATGTTCAAGTAAAGCGGAACGCGTTCGGTGCGCAGGTTCACTCATTCGAGTGCGAGCTGGCAATGACACTCTTCGAGGAGCCGATGCAAGGGATTTTCATCCGCGCGCCGGTCGTTACAAAAGTGGGCGAAGGTGTCGAGGTCTTGGCAGAACTGGACGGAAAGATCGTTGCGGTGCGCCAAGGGTCTGTAGTAGGGACTTCGTTCCATCCGGAGCTAACAAAAGACCGAAGGTTCCATCAGTGGTTTCTTGATTTAGGTTAAGAGCTTGCCGGAGTCCTCGGATTCTTTGGTCGCCTAAAATTGGGCGACAGGCTAGCCAACACCAGGCCGAAGAGAATGAGTGCCGTTCCCACCCAAGCGGTCGGCAAAAGCCGCTCTCCCAACACAAAGTAGCCGAGTATCGCAGCAACCGGCGGCTGTAGCAAAATTGAGACTGCCAATATGGCAATGGGGGTTGTGCGCACCAGGATGTACCAAGTGGTAAAGCAGAACACCCCGGGGATCAGAGCGAGGTAGAGGACGCTCCATGTGGCGACGGCGTTCCAGGAGGAGATTTCGAAGTGCATGAAGCCCGGCATCGCTGCTAGCGCCCAGAACCCCACCATCGCTCCGATGAATTGCCATGCTGCTACCCCAACGGCAGAGGAATCTCGCACGAGCTTGGCTGCCAGCACTATGCCAAAGCACTCCGTAATCGTGCCCAACAGGTAGGTTGCGTTCCCCATGGTGTTTCCCGCGCTGAGAACCGGAAGCTGAAAACCTACACTGACCAGATAGGCACCGAAAATCGAAACCGCGATAGCGACCCAACGTCGACGCGTCACCTTTTCCTTCAGGATGAAGTAACCCAGAACCGCCGCGAAGACGGGCCCGAGCGTGTTCAAAATCGTCCCCTCGACGCTACTGGTGTTTTCTAAACCCACATAGTAGAGGGCGTGGCCAGGAGCCATAAAGAGCATTCCCAGCAGTAGCGCGAACAGGCACTGCTTGGCGGTGGGCATTCGGAACATCGTAACTCTGCGGAACCAGGGGGAGGCGACCAGGATCCACATCGCGATGGCGACAAAGGTCCACCGCATGGCACCGATTGCTGTGGGAGACCAGCCAGTGTCGTTTGCGAGTTTGACGAAGAGGTTGACCGGCGCCCACAGTATGTTGAGCCCGGCGAGGATCAGCAGCAGAAGCATGGGGCTTCGCTGGTAAAGCGGGAGGGGTGCCGGTTCGGCGGGGAGATTCGGGCCTGCTAAAATGGCAGAACCTTCATCTCGCATTCGATGGTTCCCTCATCACAGTTCGCCAAGAGGATATCGCCTTCGCGTGCGAATTCGTTTCGGACCATCGCTGCCCCAATGTGGCCAAAAACGGGTGACTCGACGGATTGTGTGACGGTGCCTGCATCTGGGCGAGAGTGGTGAGAAAGTGTCGAGCCCCTCGGCACGGGCTGAGGGCTGAAGAATCCCATCCAGGTTCGGTTGGTGTGGCCTCGGCTGTGCATCCGCATGAGCACTTCTTGGCCTGTGTAGCAGCCCTTCTTGTAACTGATGTGGGAAGAGTCGAACGCTTCTCCTAGCTCGGGGGGAAGCGTCTTTTGGTTGGTATCAATGCCAAACGTAGGGATTCCGGCCTCCAGGCGCGAGATTCTTATGGCTTGCTCTCCGATTTCGGGAAACGAGCTCTGGATCTGGGTTGCGAGGTTCGAATCTCCTTTGGTCCAAATCTCCCAGCCGCCGAAGCCAGTTCGGTCGGAGCGAAGAACTAGCGCATCGGGTGCCTTCCCAGCATCCATCGAAGGCAGTTCGATGATCTCTTCGAGTTGCTCGGTGGCAGAAGCGCCCTGAACCAGAAAGTGGGCCCAGTCATCGGCCATCGGTTCTAGCTGCACGTCCTCCATAATGATGCTCTTCTGTAGCCGCTCTAATGTCGGCACGAAGGCCGCTACGTCGGTAGCGACAACCAGGCTGTCGTCCAGCGCCCAGATGTCGAGGATGGCGATAAGCTGGCCGGTCGGCTGGCAGAAGCAAGAATGCTTCGATCTTCCTGGGCCCAGCGTGCGGAGGTCTTGGGTGACTTGACCTTGCAGCCATCCTTTCGCATCCGCACCGAAAACTTGTAGTGCTTGAACAGCAGGGAACGGGCAAAGGGCAGCCTGCCCGGCAAGCAGGCTGTAGTCCGATTGGACCCGGTCGGTGAGTGCGATGGGAGTGGCGAGGTCGTCAGACATGGGACGAAATCCGCGGAATCGAGATTCCTGTAACCTGAACAGCGTTCAGACTGTTTCAGATCAATATACGTATGCAAGTTTCACGATTCGCCATGATTGCCGCACTCGGCAGCCTGCTTGCCCTGATGGTTGTGCCCGCAATGGCACAAGATCCGATTTCCAGTTTGCGTGCTAGAGCTGCCGATGCCATTCGCCAGAGACTCGAGGGAGGCAAGGGAAACGTAGAGGTAATCATCAAGGTAGATGGCCTAATCAGCATCTCAACGGGAGACTTGCAGTATGCGGAGATTCGAGCCTCGGAGTTCTCCACCCCTGGGCTGCCGCTGTTCGCTGAACCCGATGCAGAAGCTCGCTCTGGTCGAATCGGGAGGTTGATTTTACGGCTGTCTGACTTCTGGCTGAATGGGTTGCGGGTGGAGGAGCTGACCGCCGTGATGCACAACTCGCGCTATAACTTTGGCGTTGCGATGCGTGATGGCGCGATCCAGCTTTTGGAGAGTGGACAGGGACCCGGAGAAGTCACAGTACTTTTTGCGGACCTAGAGCCGTTTTTGTCGAGCAAGTTCGAGAAGATCGAATCCATGTCCGTAAGTAGCCAGAACGGCAAAGTGAAGCTCAGCGGGGTGCTCAAGCATCGTGGTGAAACTCGCCAGTACGAGATTGGGACCGGCATTGGATTTGCCGATGGGACGAAGATCCAATTGGTAGGGCCACAGTTAACGCTGGACGGGGAACGAGCTGATCCGGCGATTGAGCAGGAGCTGTTCGAGAAGTTTGGAACAGTACTGGACCTAGACGCAGATTTGAATCTGCACGGGTGCCTGCAGATCGAGTCGATCGAGGTGCGTGGCGACCGATTCAGAGTTCGCGGAGTTGCCAAGATTCCAGTCCGAGAGGTTGCTCCGAAGTGAGCGAACCCGTGGGCGACCCGCCGCAGGTAACGATCATCGTGCCTGCGCTCAACGAGGAGCCCACGATTCGTGAGGTTGTGGAGCGATTGCTCGCTCTGCCCATCTCATGCCAGATCATTGTAGTCAACGATGGGAGCACGGACAAAACCGGCGAGATTTTGCAGCAGTTCGAGCACCAGGTCTTGGTGCTCAAGCATGAATCGCCACGCGGTAAAGGGATGGCGATCCGCTCGGCACTGGCGCACGCGGTCGCGGAGGCAGTGATCATCCAGGATGCAGACCTGGAGTACGCCCCTGAGCAAATCCCGGAGGTGGTTGGTCCGATCCTGGCAGGCAACGCAGAGGTGGTGTACGGCGACCGGTTCCACGAGGGGTTGCCGAAAGGGATGGCCTTACCAAACAAAGTCGTGAACCGGCTTCTGGCGTTCTCTGTGCAGCTGCTTTACGGAAAGAAGATCAGCGATGAGGCGACCTGCTACAAGGCGTTTCGAACTGAGTTACTTCAAGGCTTCGACCTTCAGTGCGAGCGATTCGAGTTCTGCCCGGAGGTGACTGCAAAGGCACTGCGCAGCGGGATTGAAATACAGGAAGTGCCGATCAAGTACGAGCCGCGCTCGATGGATGCGGGAAAAAAGATCCGTTGGACGGACGCACCAGAGGCGTTTTGGACGCTACTCCGCTACAAGAACTGGAAGCCAGAGACGGCATTAGTGGTTCGGACAGCGACCGAGTCACTGTCCGAACCCAAATAAGGGCTAAGAGCCAGAGGCAGCGACGGGGTTACCGTCGGCATCAAGATAAGCACGATTAATCAGCGGTTTTCGAACGATATCCAGTCGGATCAAGGCACCGTCTCGTGAAAGAGCCAGATTGACGGTGCTACCGTCTTCGCCCTCAAAGCGTTCGTTCAACTTCCGGAAGCTACGCTCAAGCGGCTCTCGACCGTCGATGGACAGAAGAACATCCCCTCGGCGAACTCCAGCTTTGTCCGCTGGGCTTCCGGGCATGACCCGCACGATCAGTGCGCGGCCCTCGTTGGGGAAGAAATACGCCTGGCAGCCGATTTCGGCGACTTCCTCATTCTCTACTTCGCCACTAAAGTTCTCCATCCACACTCGTCGGCGCTCTAGGTCGATGATTGTGTTGAAGTGTTTCAGGAACTGGAAACCTATGGTTCCATCGTGCTCTGCCGAGCTTGAGGGAAGGTCGATGATGCTCCAGTAGGAGTTTGCGACCGGGACACCATAAATGTTGACGTTGCGAAGCTGGGCGTACCAGGATTCAACAGTGCCGGAAGCAACGCCAGCGGCTCTCATGTAGTTCGGCTTCTGGTCTTTCGGCCACAGACCAAGACGCTCCAAGACGTTTCGGTGGGTTGTGGCATAGAACCCATTTCCGGTATCCAGCGCCAGAACCATTCGCTTGCCATTTTCAGCTGTTACGGTCATCTCTAGCGAGTCCTTACCGGTGGGCAGAAGTCGTGAGAGGAATGTGCGCTTGTTATCTGGCTTGCGCTGGGTGATATCGACTGAGCGCGGGTGGAAGATCAGCACGTTTCGCTCGAAGTTGATCTCCATCACGTACTTGCTGAAGGGTTGCATGCCCATGATGCCGTCTACGTGAACTCCGTAGCTATCGGTGTAGCCATCTCCTCGGTCTTGGACGATTCGAAGGTCGGTAGGATCAAGGTTCAGGTCACCCATTTTGAACGAGGTGACATCGTACGTGGGCGCCTGAAACTGCCCGACAAAGTCGCGCAAGTTGATATATCCAGTGGGTTTGCCCAAGTTGACAGACTGCCCTACTGTTGCTGTACCGGAGAAGCCGGTATCGAACATGAACGACAGCTTTCGCCCGTTGATGGTGGCGTCGACGACCATGGCGCTTTCCGTTACCGTAAACGGGACCTCAACTGGGCGGGTTAGCTCTGGAGCTGCCGCCGTTGTGAGCGCAAGAAGTGCAAGAGTGCTTACTACAGACATCGTATCTCTAGAGTGTAACGCCTCGGCAGGCGTTCTGTATCCTTTTTGGGACCTTGAATTGAATCAACGGGTCACTTTCTTGTTGCAACCAAGTAGATTGGCAGAGCTACGAAGCCCATGCCGCAGCAACAACCCAGGACAACAATCAGGATGAGCCATGCCCAACTGGTACGGCGGTTGAGGATGTCCAGGATTGCCCAGCCCAGCATGGCAAACATGATTCCGTAGCCAAGAAGGCTGATAACCACGTAGTTGCCAGTGAACATCATCTCCATCATGGCATCTGGATTTTCAATCAAACTGGTGAATTGGCCCGCGACCATGACCACGGAGATGATCAAGTACAGGATGCTTGCGATGGCGATGCCCCAGCCGATGTAGTCCCATTTTTTGCCCATGTTCTGAACAAAGGGCACCGAGCCGATATCCTGCCCGGAGTACGCCGCCTGGTTCGAATAGAACTGGGGTGGTGGGATTGCCTCGCCGCTGGTTGTCGCTGCGGTGACTGTCTCAGATTCGGTGCGGATTCCAAGCTCAAGTTCGAGTTTCGCCTCAAATTCTTTTGCGGAAGCGTAGTTGGGGTCTCGGCTGATTGCCTGCCGAACTTCGGCAAGCGCCAGATTCTTCTCGCCCAGTTGGTAGAGATGGACCGAGTAGTTGTAGTACGGCTTCGGGTTGTATGGGTCCAACTGCTTCGCCATCTGGAACGACTCGCTGGCAGCTTGCGGCTGACCGAGGTTCGAAAGGCTCAGCGCCCGGATCAGAAACGCTTCGGCGAGGTTTGGGTCCAGATCAATCGCCTGGTTCGCCAGTTCCAGGCTCCGATCATAGCTTTGGGAGAGGAACGCTTGCTTGGCTTCCTCGACGAATTGATTCGCACTTTCAGCCGACATTTGGCGGCTATCTTACCCATCGGGATTCGTACGGGTTAAACTTTGGTTTAGTAACTTAGCCTGTCATCGAACGACGGGCTAGATTCTAAGCTTATGAAAATTACGAAGTTCTTAGCGGCTGTGGCGGGTTGTACCGCTCTTGGCTCGGTGATGCTCGTTGGATGTGCGCCGCCTGCCGAAAGCACAACTACCGACACCACTACAACCACTGGAGGCGAAGCGCCCACAACAGGCAACCGCCCAATGCCTACTGCGCAGGGAAACAGCGCATCGGGCGATACGATCAAGATTGGAATCGTAGCCGCACAGGGTGGCGATCTGCGCCCCTGGGGTGTCGATAGCATCGATGGCGCTATGCTCGCCGTCGAGGAAGTCAACGCAGCTGGCGGCATCAACGGAAAGAAAGTTGAGCTGTTGGTCGGCGATTCCAACTCCAGACCTGAGCAGGGCAAGAACGCTACAGAGAAACTGATCTCTGATGGCGTTGTTGGAATCATCGGCGAGGTCGCATCCGGAATCACCCAACAGATGGTGCAGGCAACGTTCCAGGCGGGCATCCCGCACGTTACCATCGGCTCCACCCGAACCGATTTGACTCCAAGCGCTGGCAACCTCTGGCGTGTTTGCTACACCGACGACTTCCAGGGTCCGGTCATGGCTCGGTTTGCTTACGAAGAGCTTGGCTTGAGAAACATGGGCGTCATGACCGACAAGAGTCAGCCCTATTCGACTGGACTGAGCGAAAACTTCAAGAGAGCTTTTGAGGCTCTTGGCGGCAAGATTGTTGGCGAAGAGTTCTACATGACCGGTCAAAGCTCGTTCCAGGGCCAGTTGACCAACCTTGCGCAGCGACGCCCCGACGGTGTTTTCCTCAGTGGCTACTTCACTGAGGTAGGCATTATTGCCCGCCAGGCAACAGCTGCGGGCCTTAACGTTCCTCTTCTGGGAGGAGACGGTTGGGACAGCGCCGAGCTCGTGACGACAGGTGGCGAGAACATCATCGGTAACTACTTCTGCAACCACTACAACAACGAGGAAGACCGACCCGAAGTCCAGAGATTCCTGGATGCCTGGCGAGCCAAGTACGGCGGCGTCCCGGCGACCACAATGGGTGCGCTTGGCTACGATGCTGCGATGCTGATGATGGACGCGCTCAAGCGTGCCTCGGAGCCCAATTCTCAGGCGCTGATGGTTGCAATCGAAGAGACGGTTGACTTTCCCGGCGTTTCCGGAAACATCACCTTGGCCGGAAAGAATGGCGACCCGCAAAAGCGTGCGCTCGTTGTACAGGTCACCCGAGATGGCCAGCGCTTTGTGAAGGCATACGAGTTCTTCACGCTGGACGAGATCACGAACCAGCCCTAGGCTCGACTAGGTTGAATCAGAGTCCCGGTTGAACCACGCGAAAGCCGCGTGGACCAGCCGGGACTCACCATTTACGTTCAGCAGCAATTCGCCGTTGGGACCCAGCCCAACCGCAGTTCCGGTTTCCCCGTCGTCTGTTTGGAACTGTTTGCCCCTGGTTCCGTCGAAGAGTTGCCAGGCCGTTCGCACTTCTGCCCACTCATAGGGTTCAGGCAGGTACTCCATCCTTTCGCAGATGTCTTGGAGCAGCTCTTCGGGCTGCCAAGTCGCTCCCGTCAGTTCCTCAAGGCTCGCAGCTTCAGTGAGCTCTTCTGGCAGGTTGCTGAGGTTGCGGAGGTTGATCCCGATTCCGATGATCGGCACTCTCTCCAGCCCTCCACCGTCGACGATTTCAACCAAAACTCCGCCGACCTTCTTGCCTTGAAGCACGAGGTCGTTCGGCCATTGGAGACGGCAGACGCACGCGGAGGCACAGGCAACGGCGGTCAACATCCCCAGTAGCCAGGGCTTCTTCAGGTCTGGATAGTCCCGAAAAATGAGGCTCGCGGTGAGAGAGGCTCCTGCTTCTGAGTGCCAGGTGCGACCCAGGCGTCCTTTGCCTGCGGTTTGGTGGTAAGCGAGCACCCCGCCGTACTGTTTCTTCTTTGCCAGTAGCTCCCTCGCTATCTCTTGGGTAGAGTCGACGGTCTCGACCACCTTGAGCGGCGCTTCGCCAAGTGGGCTCTTCATTTCGGCATGACTTCTAGATGGAGGTGTAGTGCGGGTGCGGAATGGGTGAGCGCGCCGACTGAGATGAAATGGACCCCGGTATCGGCGACTTTGCGGACGGTGTCCAGGTTGACTCCCCCGCTTGCTTCCAAGGGCACCTGGTTGCCGAATTGCTTAACAACTTCGGTCATTTCTGCCGGGCTCATGTTGTCCAGCATGACCAAATCTGCGCCAGCCTGAACTGCTTCTGCGACTTCTTCGATCGTTCCGCATTCGACTTCGATCGAGGTGAGAAGCGGGGCACAGCTCTTTAGCTTGGCTACGGCATGGGCGATTGAGCCGGCGGCAAGGATATGATTGTCTTTGATCATTGCGCCGGTATCCAGCCCAAGCCGGTGGTTTCGACCGCCGCCGCACCGAACGGCGTACTTTTGAAGGTCTCTCATCCCCGGAAGGGTCTTGCGGGTGTCGACTATCTCAGCGCTCGTCCCTGCGACTGCATCAACGAACTGGGCCGTTAACGTGGCGATACCGCTCAGGTGCATCAAAAAATTAAGGGCAGTTCGTTCCCGAGAGAGAAGGTCGTCGGTGGCTGCCTCCCCTACTAGTAGCTTCTGACCTGCCTGTATGCGATCCCCATCGCTCGCAAGTAGAGTCGGCTGTCCGGGAAGCACAAATGCTGCGATCCCGATTCCACACAAAACCCCTTCTGCCTGCGCCTCAATATAAAACTCTGAGCGGTCTTCTGGGCTGAAAATAGTCGCAGTGACATCGCCGTGCCCCAAGTCCTCTTGGAGGGTGCGATCCACTAGCGCCTGCCAGCCCGGAGGCTCTGGGTAAAGAAAACCGCGAGAATGCATTGCGCTTATGGTGCCCGGAGCCCCGCTCTGCCGGCAATCTCCTCGATCAGCATGGCGAAGGGCACTTCGGTGCCGTTTCGCCGCCAGCCGAGAGGAGCCTTAACGATGCCGCTGGACACGTAGCCGATGGGCTTGATCTTCAGGTTTCCCTTCGAGTGAATTATGGTCGCCTCGTCTCCATCCAGCAAGATCTCCTGAATGTCCTCAAAGCTGATCTTGGTGGTCTTGCCCATTGTCCTTGCGGTGAGCATGGTGTCGTCCAGATCGTAGCGGGCGAGGTTCTTTGCGGCGTGGGTGAGGGAGCTGGCGGCGGTTGAGGCATAGGCGCCTACGGCGCCGGCGACATCGGTTACGGAGGACTTCCAATCCTGCCGGACGGTCTTTCCGGACCGAACCAGTCGACGGCTGGCACCTTCCTTGGAAGCGTCGGATTTGAACTGAATCCACTTCAGTGCCTCTGGCGGGCTATAAGTGACCGTGGTCGTTGCGCTCATTGCGAAATCGAATACGAATCAGGTTACCGGTCGGTGGCAGGCGTCACGGGAGGCATGGGTGCGTTTGGCGCGATGAATTCCATTTCGTAGCCTGCCCACCCGAGGCTCGATCGAAGCCTGTAAACCTTGTACTTTCCGGGCCCAAATCCTGTCCTCAGTAAGATCAAGTGGCGATTTGTCTGCGAGGTGTCGAGAACGCTGGCGAACGGTTTGTTGGTTTGTCCTATCGCGGTCTTGGTCGCTTCCCTGAAGCTGTCTGCGTTGAGCCAGCCGAAGGGCACGGCGATCGTCACCCATCCGTTCCGTACATCGACCTCTCCCGCAACAGTTGAAACGCCCACAAACGCGTCCTCCCGCTTGATTCGGAATCGGGAGATGAACTTCCGGTTTCCGTAGACCATCATCCTCGCTTCGATGATCATTTGGCCATTGGGAACGTCTAGCTCTAGCCCGTTTTCGGAACGAATCGGAGCACCTTCCGGTCCGATCCAAACTTTCCCCGAGTGGAGGTCCATGCGGGAAACGAAAAGCCAGTCCGATTCGATACCTCTCCCACCGGAGCGAAGCGGTTCGTTCATTGAGCTCAGCCAGAACTCCTCGATCGTCTCAGGGCCTGCAGTCAGGCGTGGGTTCACCTGAACCGTCGGTTGAGACAGCGTCAGCAGTGCAATGGGAATCCAGGAAAGTGCCAAATTCATCGTAAAGGATACTTGGGGATAGGTTCAGAGGGGCTAAAGGTACGCTTCGAGACCGTGAGTGATCGCCCTTTCGGCCGTACCAACCGGGTTCTTCCGCGTGTATGGCTGAAGCTCATCCCCTCGAATGATTCAGACGATCGAGAGGCGATTGCCGCGAAACTGGGCAGTTCACTTGCTGTACTGGATGTCAGTACCGCGCCGGCTCTTTGGGGGCACGAGCTAAAGACTGCCGAGCAAGCTCTGATGATGGTGCGGGGCGGAGTTGCGGTTGAGAACGCGACTGACAGCACCCATGCCGCCGATCTCATGCAGGCAGAGATTCTCCAACAAGTTTGCAGCCTGCAGCGAGGCAAGATCGACATCTTCGCGTTTCGGCTCCGGCGAGCGCTGGAGGAGTTCCAGTTGGGCGGCGCGCTCGATGCTCTGCAAATGGCGAGGGACGACGGGCTCGTCTCTTATGTGGCACTGGTGCCCGAGGCGCCGGACCTCACTGTGCTGAGCCAATGGCAGTTCAACGATGCTTTTGAAGGGGTTCTGTTTCCCGCCGGCTACGCCGAAGCGGATCGGGCAGCACTTACCGACATGGCGAAAGAAAGACGGGTTGGAGTGGTAGATGAAGTGATGTCGCTTGAAGGAGACGTTCATCTGCGCGGAGATGCCGTGCTGGTGCCCGTAGGCAGCGTTTCCGACCTTGAATCAGTGGAGGGACAAGCTGTTCTCTGAGCAAATCATCTCACTCTCGCCCTTCGCTGCGGGGCTCAGCCTGTTGATGGTTTTGGTCACGGCGGCTCGGTTTCATGGGAAAGGGGTCACTCAGGTGTTGATGCCTCTTGCCTGGTTCTTCATGGCGCTGTTTTTCGGATCGCTCTGGCTCTCCTGGGCGCAGTCGCTCTCCGTCACTGTTTTCGCGGTCGCCGTTGGGCTGCTTGTGGCGGACTTTCTCACCC
>JBKBWO010000040.1:0-13224 GCA_046314495.1 Fimbriimonadaceae bacterium | reverse complement strand
CCGCCATCCCTTGGGGCAAAGAGCACTTTTTTCCGCTTTTGATGCCGATCTCCTGGTTTCTGGTAGTTGGTGGCAGCGTGTTGTACTGCGTTACTCAGTTCGGCGGAAGGGGCTACTGGGTTGCCATCGCCGCCGCCGTTCTTACGGATATGGTGATGGAACCCCTGATGGTCAACGGGTTCGGCTACTGGATTTGGGCTCAGCCAACGGAGGGCTTCGTAGCGCCGCTTCACAACTTCTGGGGTTGGACGTGGATCTCGGCGGTCGCTATCGTCTTCCTCCGAATGTTTACCGGCAGGCTCCTCGAATCCAGGCTGTACTGGGTGCATAGCCTGCCTCTTGTTGGCTTCGCCTTTTTCCTGGCAGTGATGGGCATCTTGTATGACCAATCCTTCACTGCTGCTGCGGGCAGCATCTGGTTTATCCTGCTGGTAGGGCTGCTTCTCGTGCATCATCGAAAATTTCGACCCGTATAACCAAGTTATGTCGAGCGAACCTATCGTCATTATCGGCGCTGGAATGGGCGGCCTGGCTCTTGCCCTTCGGCTGGCGCACCGTGGGGAGAAGGTGCTTGTGCTAGAGCAAACCGACCAAATCGGTGGAAGGAACCGGCGGCTACAGGTGGGGGAAGCGGTCTTCGACTCTGGACCCTCACTGCTCATGATGCTCGACCCCTTTGAGACGCTCTACCGAGACGTGGGAGAAGACCTTTATCAGCGGCTCGATGTTCGCCTGTGCGACCCGAGCTACCGCGTTTTCTACCGCGACGGAACCCAAATCGAAGGCACAGCAAACGTGGCAAAAATGGTGCGGCAGTTGAAGGCATTGGGGCTCGAGAGCGATGCTGAGCGGTTTCCTGTGTTTCTGGGCGAGCTGGCAGACTTGTACAACGCCTCGATCCCCCTGTTTGTGCGGAAGAACTACTACTCCCCTTTGGACTTCGCCCTACCGCACCACCTCTACGCCGTCACTCGGCACAAGATGCTCTCCAACCTGAAAAAAAGAGTCGACCACTGGTTTACAGATCCGAGGCTTCGGATGTTGTTCAGCTTTCAAACCATGTACCTGGGCCTCTCCCCCTTCGAAGCGCCGTACGTCTACGCCACGCTCACTTATATGGAGTTCGGTCAGGGCATCTGGTACCCGATGGGCGGCTTGAGCCGAATGGCCGACGACATCGCCGAGATGGCTACCGACCGAGGAGCTGAAATCCGGCTGAACTGCAAGGTGAAGAGCATCGACAAAAGCTCCGTTAGCCTGGAAAGTGGCGAGACGGTCCGGGCGAAGGCGGTGGTCTCCAATGCAGACCTCCCGTACGCCGAGAAGGCTCTGCTAAACCGATCAGCCAAGAAGCGAAGATACTCCTGTTCGGCCTTCATGATGTACATCGACTATCGGGGCGAGCTCCCCGCATTCGAGCACCATAACGTGGTTTTTGGTGCTGATTTCCAGCAGAACCTGGAGGACATCTTTCACAAAAACGAGCTCCCCAAAGACCCTGCGTTTTACATCTGCGCCTCCAGCAAGACCGACCCTTCCATGGCGACCCCGGGCAGCACAAACCTGATGATTTTAGTGCCGTGCCCCAACCTGGACCGCAACTTTTCTGCCGCAGATGCCGCCTTCTTACAGCAAAAGGTGTTCAGCCGGCTTTGCGAGGAAGGAGACTTCGACCCGGACAAGATCGCAGCGATGGAGACTTTCGGTCCGCACGAATGGAGCAACCGATACAACCTCGACAAAGGAGCAGCGTTCGGCCTGAGCCACGACTTCTTGCAAAGCGCTTTCTTCCGGCCATCAAACAAGGGCAAAGCAGGTACCTACTTCGTAGGAGCGAGCACAGTTCCTGGAAACGGGCTCCCTATGGTGCTGATCTCGGCTGAACTCGCTGAGCAACGGCTTGAACGTGAGGGTGTCCTGAGCCGCACAAGGAGGCGGCCTGCTTAGCCATCTGAAGGCCATCCGCTCGGGCGAGCCAGACCACGATGGCGCCGCTGGTCGCTTTGTGGAGTGGATGATGCGCCGGTCGCTCCGCGGCCGGTTCCGTAATGTCTACTGGCAGCCTCCCAAAACTCAGATTCCCCAGCCTGCCATCTTTGCCGCTAACCACCACGGGTGGTTCGATGGCTATGTGATGTACTTCGCAGTCAAGGCGCTGGGCCACCGAAGTTGCGTTCTGATGGAGGAAATGGACTCCTTCCCCTTGTTCTCTGTTTGCGGGGCAGTGAACTTCCCGCCAGGCAACTCCGCCGAACGCTCAGCTGCACTGCGCCGGTGCGTTCGGTACATGAAGAGCGATCCCCCTCTCAGCATGTTCATCTTTCCTGAGCAGGTGATGCACCGACCGCCCGAGGTAGCGAACTTCGCCCGCAGCCTGAGTTTCTTTACCAACCAGCTACCGGAGGTGGCGCTGGTTCCGTGTGCGATTCGCTATGAGTTTTGGGAGCACGAACGCCCCGAAGCCTATGTAGCAATTGGAGAGCCAATGGAGTATGGAAAAGATGTAGAAGAGGTCTGCCGCCAGGAGGTCTCCAAACTTCTAGATGAGTTAGACTTCACTATAGGGCAACGAAAGGTCTTTCCAGTACTTGTTCCGGGTACCCCCTCGGTCAACGAGCGGTGGAGCCTTTCGAAGAGGAAATCGAAACCAAAATGAGCATGGCGTTCGCTTCGAAAGCCGACTACGAAGAGTGCAGGCGTCTGCATCGCCAGTTCGGAACGACCTACTACTTCGCCACACAAAGGTTCCCTAAACCCATAAGAAACCGAGTCCACGCGGTTTACGGGTTTGTTCGCGTGCCGGATGAATGGGTTGACAACCCGGGAAGCCTTTCTTTGGACGAGCGCACCGCCCTGCTTCGGGATTACAGAAACCAACTCCTTCGAGGGCTGGACGGAGTTATGCCCGCCCACCCCGTCCTTCGCGCGTTTGTCGACGTATGCCACGAATCGCGAATTCCGGTCGAGGAGCCGCTGATGTTTCTGGACGCCATGGAGGCGGACCTAACCGTAACGCGATACCCGACCTACGAAGACCTGAGAACCTATATGCGAGGTAGCGCCTCGACGGTCGGCGTGATGATGTGCTACGTGGTTCGAGGCCCCAAAGACCCCGAAGGGCTGCGGGCAGCAAGGGTTATGGGCGAAGCGATGCAGCTGACCAACTTTCTGCGAGATGTGAAAGAGGACGCCGAACGTGGGCGAATCTACCTCTCACTCGAAGACCTCGAGCTGTTCGGTGTGAAGGAAGACGATATTCTGAACAGCCGATTCACTCCGAACGTCGAAAGGCTGGTCCAATACGAAATCGAGCGGGCACGTGCCTTGTATGCCGAGGCGGATCCAGATATCCCCCGACTCTCGCACGATGCGAAACAGGCGGTCTTGCTGGCAAGGGTGCTCTACTCCCGAATTCTCGACCGAATCGAGGCACAAGGCTGCAATGTGTTCGCCAAGAGAGCGAGAACCTCGAAATGGGAAAAACTGCGAGTAGCCCTGCAAGTTCTGACCAACCCAGACCACTACCTAAAGCCGGTCAAGCGCGAGTTTCCGCTGCCCTCGCCACCTGAGAGCCGCTCTTACTCTGAAACTCAGGACTGAGGTCGGGGGATCGGCTCCATCTCGAGCCAGTTCTCCCCCGCTTTGGCATCGACCACCACGGGAACCGATAGCTCCAGGGCTTTCTCCATCGCGGTCCGAATGAGCTCAACGACTTCTTGCTCCTTCGGGTCCCATTCGATCAACAATTCGTCGTGAACTTGCAAGATCATCCTGCTGGTTCTGCCCTTGAGCAGTGCGTCTGCCTCAATCATCGCCAGCTTGATCATGTCTGCGGCGGTCCCCTGCATCGGGGCGTTCATCGCCTGTCGCTCTGCATACATTCGCTCGTTTCGGTTCTGGTTGTGGATGTCGGGGAAGTACCTTCGCCGCCCGCATAGTGTGGTGGTGTATCCCTTCGACCTTGCTTCCTTGATGACGCCATCCATATAGGCGCGAACCCCGGGGAACCGCTCGTTGTACTGGTCGATCAGCGCCTTCGCCTCGTTCCTGCCAAACCCTGCACCAAGCTGGTTTGCCAGACCAAAGTCGGTCACCCCATACAACACAGCGTAGTTGAGCAACTTGGCGTAGTTTCGGTGCTCTTTGGAGACTTCCTGCAGTTGCTCACCGAACATCAACGCCGCTGTTGCAGTATGCACGTCGGCACCAGTCTCGAACGCGTCCACCAAAGCAGGTTCTCGGCTGAGGTGCGCAAGGATGCGCAGCTCGATTTGCGAGTAGTCCAACGAAAGCAGCTTCATGCCCTCGGGTGCCACAAACGCTCTTCGTATCGAGCGACCAATTTCCGTTCGGATCGGGATGTTTTGCAGGTTCGGATCGTTCGAGGACAGCCGACCCGTCGCCGCAACGGTCTGGTTGAACGTGGTATGGATTCGCTCGTCTTCGCCGACAAGTTTCGGGAGCGAATCCGCGTAAGTACCTTTCAGCTTGGAAAGCTCCCTGTAGGCGATGATCTCCGAGGCGATCGGGTACTCCGCACCAAGTTGCTGTAGCACCTCAGCCCCGGTGGTGTAGCCAGTTTTGGTCTTGCCCATAGCAGGCAAGCCTAGCTTTTCGAACAATATCTGACCTAACTGCTTGGGAGAGCCGATATTGAACTCTTCTCCCGCCATCTCGTAAACGGTTGCAGCAATCTGCTGTATCCGCTGGTCGAGGAATTGCGAAAACTCGTACAAAAACTCGGACTTGACCCGGATGCCTGCCCGCTCCATATTTGCTATGATCGGGATGAGAGGGATTTCAACTTGGTCGAGAACGAAGGTCTGCCCTTCCTTTTCCATCCGCTCTCTCATTGGCGTCTCAAGCTGAAAGAGTGCCAGTGCCATCGATGGTTCGTCTGCTGGCGGGGCAATCTCCAGGTAGCTTTGGATCAAGTCCCGCAGCGGGTAGTCGCTCCTGCCACTTTGCAGTACATAGCCGCCTAGCGCGGCATCGAATCGAGGCGCCGTGACGGTGCCAGGTAGCCCACGGTAAAAGGGCTTTAGGTTCCAGCCGATAAGGTTTGAAGAAAAGGTCATGATTGCCTCCTCGACCACCGGCCATCCGACGGCGTAGACCTGCTTTCCAGTACAAAGTAGTGCGCCACACTGGTTGGCGGAATCACTATCCGAGTCCAGAAGGGTCGGCTGTGACGGGGTTGAGACAAAAAGGGAATACGGTCGCTGCGCCATCGCCTCTCGGAGTGCTTCGATAGCGGGGGTCGGTGACAGTTCAGCCTGGATCGATTCTGATTCAACCGAGACCGAATCGATAGTAAACCCGCCTTCGATGTACCTTCCGAGAACCACATCTGCCCGCTTGAGCGCACTTCTCAGCTCATAGCTCTCAAGGATGCTCTTGGTCGCAATCAGGTTCTCCTCCTCCAGCCGGAATGGCTGGAACTCGGTTTCAATCGGCACCTCTCGGTGAATTGTCGCAAGCCACTTGGACTTCTTCAGCTGCTCCTGATTGGGCTCGATCTTCTTGCGGAACTTCTCCTCGACCTCGTCTAGCCGCTCAAGGATCTGCTCAGCGTTTCCATAGGTTTGCAGGAGGTAGGTGGCAGACTTCGCGCCGATGCCCGGAACCCCCGGAATGTTGTCAGAAGTATCGCCAACAAAGGCCTTGTAGTCCGGGATCATCTCCGGCCCAAACCCGTACCGCTCCTCTACAGCCGCAGGGTCGTATCGAACCACGTCGCTTACCCCTCGCTGGGTGGTCACTACGGTCACCAGGTCATTCACCAACTGAAGGCTGTCCAGATCTCCGGTTACAATATCCACCCGGATGCCCTGGCTTGCAGCTTTGTCACTCAAAGTACCGATAACATCGTCTGCCTCGTAGCCAGCTAGCTCGACGGTCGGGATGTTCAGCGAACCGATCAGTTCCCTCGCCACAACCAGTTGTTGAATCAGCTCGTCGGGAGTCTCCTTTCGAGTCCCTTTGTACTCTGCGTAGCTCTCGTGCCGAAAGGTATCGCCGGGCGCATCTAGCGCCACTATCACATAGTCTGGTTTCTCGTTCTCAATCAGCGAGAACAGCATCGAGGTGAAGCCGAAGAGTGCGTTCGTAGGTCTGCCATCGGTTGTGCTGAGATAGCGTGTAGCGAAGAATGCCCGGTAGAGCAAGCTGTAGCCATCGATCAAGATCAGGAGTTTCTCTGCCACCGAGGTAAACGTTACCTTTTCACCTCAGGGAGACCAGACCGTATCTGAACCTGTAGAGGGAGAACTTACGTATTGGAAAGCGAGCCGATGAAAGCCCTTGATGAACTGAAAATTGAACTGTATGACCTCAACGCCTTGAACGCAGCGGGATCGCTGATGGGGTGGGACCAGCAGACCTTCATGCCCGCCGGTGCCAGCGAAGTCCGAAGTGAACACGTGAGCGTCCTGACCCGCATGGCGCACGAGAAGCAGACCTCCATGCGTTTCCGTGCGCTCCTAGAAGAGGCAGAGAACTCCGTTGAGCCGGGCTCAGATGATGCCGATATGCTACGGGTTGTACGGCGAGACTTCGACTACGCCACAAAGCTCCCAGGCGACTTCGTTGAAGAGAAGTCCAGGGTCACATCTAGGGCGCACGAAATCTGGGTTGATGCCCGGAAGCAAAACGACTTCAGCCACTTTGCTCCAATTCTCGAGCAGATCGTGGAGTTTGAACGGCGCGAGGCTGACCTGCTCGGCTATGAAAACACCCCATACGACGCCCTGATCGAGCGGTTCGAAGAAGGGACTTCGACCGCCGAGGCAAAGCGGGTCTTCGACCAGCTGGTACCCGCCACCCGCGAACTTCTGGACAAGATCCGAAACAGTCCGGTGAACCCAGATGCAGAAGGTTTGGTCGGCGACTGGGCACCAGAGCGACAACGACCGTTCACCGAGACCATCGTTCAAGCCGTCGGATTCGATTTCAACCGTGGTCGACAAGACACCGCACCGCACCCGTTCTGCTCCGGTACGTCGAGGACCGACATCCGCCTCACCACCCGCTTCCTGAACAATATCGAATCCGCAATCTTTGGATCTCTGCACGAGGCAGGTCACGGCATGTACGAGCAGAATCAGAACCCCGAATGGGACCGGCTGCCCCTCTCTGGCGGAGTCTCGATGGGCGTTCACGAGAGCCAGAGCCGACTATGGGAAAACATCGTGGGTCGAAGCAAGGCATTTTGGCAGCGATTCCTACCTGAATTGCAGGAGATCTTCCCCGAGCTATGCCGGTACGACCTCGACAGTTGGTACGCGGCAATCAACAAAGTCCAGCCGACACTCATCCGGGTAGAGGCAGACGAGGTGACCTACAATCTGCACATCGCCGTTCGATTCGAGCTCGAGCAGGCGCTGATGAACAAGGAACTCTCGGTACACGAAATCCCCGAGGCATGGAATTCCAAGTACGAGGAGTACTTGGGCATCCGCCCAGAGTCAGATTCAAACGGCTGCTTGCAAGACGTGCACTGGTCCTTCGGCGGGTTTGGTTATTTCCCTACATACACCTATGGAAATTTGCTCAGCCACCAGATCTGGGCAAAGCTGAAGCTGGACATCCCTAACCCGGACGAGCTGATTGCTCGAGGTGAGTTTGCGCCGATCTTGAACTGGCTCACCGAGAACATCTATCAGTGGGGCAAGAAGTACCGGCCGCAAGAGCTGATGCTGAAAGTAACCGGAAAGAGCATGAACGCCGACGACTACATCGCGGCGATGAACCGCAAGTACGGCGAGATCTACCAGTTCTAGCTACGCCCTATGGCGCTGCGGTTGTGTTGGCTGGGCGGTAATAAACGCCCAGCAGCAGAATCATTGATGAATCCGAGTCTTCCAGCACCCAAAGGAACGGCCGGTCAAAGCTCATCTCCTTGGCTTCTTCACCGTTGTGATTGTTGGCAGGACGGTTGCTCTGGTTCCGGTTTGCTGCGGCGAGAGCGGCTACGTCCGATTCCCGTGAAGGTGTAAACCGAATCAGTTGGGCAAAAGATGAGGGAGAAACTGTGAGAGTGTCCGTTGGCGCGACGAAGTACGAGCCATCGAACTGGGGCCACTGCACCGTCATCTGTTGCTTACGCAAACCTCGTCGAATCTGCCGGAGACGGTCTTGGGTCAACGGGCGGGTGAGCGGATCTTGCGAGGCCTCGGCTCTCGGCTGGATCAGCGTCAGCTGGAATCTGCCTGTTCCCATCGGAATCCGGACCGCTTGATGATCTCGGTCAGAGAAAGTCTCGATGTTGCCCTTAGCCTGTAGGCTAGGAGCGGAAACAGCTTCTCCTTGAAGCGGGGTGAAAGACAGCTGGTCTGTGGTTATCGGCACCCCCCAGTCTCCACCAACAGCAATCGCTGAAAGGAGGATTGGGGAGTCAAAAGTCAGAGAGTCCGGAATTTCGGTGATCCGGTTCATGGTGCCGCCAGATACCCAGCGCTCTAGCGCAGATTTTGCTTCCGCTCGGGATGGCGGAAGGGTTACGGCAACGGCATCGAAGTCTCGCGGGGCAGTTTCTGCCAGTGTTGCAGGCACCGCTTGGTTCGTCGGCATAAACAGCCCTGAAATCACGATCGGCTGCACGGATGCATCACTGCTGCGCAGCACGGTTTGCAGCGAGCGGGTGATTGCGATCGCCTCTTGAGGCTGTATGCTGGAGCCAAACTCGTCGGCAAACTTTCTGCGAACGTCTGAGGTGTCGATCCCCATGGCGAGGCAGAAAGACTGCGCGTAGCCAACGGGCGAAACCGCAAAGTTAGCTTGCCTGGCGGGCATCTTCTGCCCCAAGGTCTTCAGCGAGTAATCCAGGGAGGTTTGAAGGATGCGCTGAGCTTCGCCTCGGGTCAGACGGCCTGTGGCTTCCCGCACTTCGGGGCTGTTCTTGTCCGGCGCCTTCTCGCCGCGCTGCGGCATCGGGGCGAACGAGTTTTGGTTACTGAAACTGTTGAACGGGTTGGAGTTGCCTTGTTGGCCTCCGCATCCTGCGACCAGGAGCGCGGCTGCTGCTCCGAGGGAGAGATATCCGAGTTTTCGCTGCATCATCCTTCACGTGATGGAACCAGCCAGACCCACCTGCGGGTTCCATTCGGGTTCAACCAAGTGTACCGGCGTAGGGCGTATTATTAGTTTTGCCGAATCATTCCTCGAGTGGCAACGCGTTTCCGAGCTACAGGCGCCCGAACAGCCATCACCGCCACGAAGCCCATGAAGCTTCCTGTTATGATGAGCATTGGGACGCCTTGGCTTCTTTTAAGCTCATCGAAGAGTCTCAACAAGTCGACTTAGGGACCAGGGGTGGTCAAGACTTAACCTCGATCTCTACTTGTTGGCGCGACTTCCAAGTTCACAGGAGAACACTTACGGGCAACCATCTAGCCAAAAGACAGTGACTCGGGGAATCACTAGGCGCTTTTCACAGATCAGCCATTTACATGGGGGGCCAGATGGGCATTTGCGATTAGAGCCTCTTAGATGCACCAACTTGACTGAGCAGATTTCTCCCGGACTCATAACGATCCAAAGAAAAGGGTCTGCCGGCTTAACCGGCAGTCCCTTGTTTGCAAGCTGGGCTGAGCCCGGGCGTAGTTGTTTACGGCTGGCGGACGACGCCGGTGAACAGAATCAAGCCAGTTTGCTGGTCCACAATCGAAAACGCGAACGGCCGATCGAATTTCATCATCACCTGATCCATCGGGATCGAGGTCGCACGGATTCCCACAGCGGTCGCTGCCGCCGCTTCGGTCCCCTTTTCATCTACCTGCACCACTGCCTTGTGCTTCACGAAGGATACGAACAGGTCGCGGGTCCCATCCATTCGGCTCAGGTCTGCGACGTTCGGAACAAAGGCGTCGTTCATCCCGAGCGATCGAAGTACGGGGTTCAGCTCTTCGCCCCACTCGATCTTGAACTTCGGCAAGAACAGCTCGACCTCTCGGGGTTGAGAGCCTGTTCCCAGCCACTGATCCACCGTTAGGGAAGAAACCATGTCCCCCACGCTGGTTCCTTCATTCGGAAGCATCACCACCATGGCAAACTTCGAATCGCCCTGCTGCACGTAGGGCAAAGTAACCGATTGGAAGTTCGGACCCTTGAAATAGTCGATCCTCTCGGCCTTGTTCATCGTGGGCACCGACTTCTTCTCTCCGTTCTCTATATTGAACGGAAGGTCGATGGTTGCGCCAGAGTCGAACGGAGACGCCCAATCGGCGTTCAGGTAGATGGCGTTTACCAGCACCATTCTCAGGTCAGCAGAGGTCGAATCGATGATCTCGGGGATCATGCCTTGCGTCTTCTGGTCCACAAACCCGTTGATGATGCGAAGAGCGGTCGGCTCATCGCTGAAGTCCACGTTCGTCACCTCTGCGCCAAAGTACTGGTTGAGGCGAGAGATGTACTCCGGAAGGAAGCGGTACCCCTCCTGGGCAAATGCGCCGTTGGCGGTGTTCAGGGTGAAGCCCTTGCCTGCGCGGTTCATCACCTGAAGTAAAGAGCCGATCCCTGGCACAGTACCATCGGAGCCCGCCGGTAGGTGAAGCGTCTTGCCGATCTGGCTCATCGTTTGGCCAGCAGAGCCTTCATAAACCATTTGAAGCGCGGTGGCGATGCTGAACGGGGAGAGTGTCCAGTTCCCGCGCTGAGATTCGCTGATCGCCTTTGTGAGGTTGATGGCAAACAAGCTGTTGCTCTGTGCGAGTTTCTTTGCGTCTTCCATACCAATCGGGGAATCTACGGGTGTGGTGTCGACTGGTGTCGCACTAACGGGCGGAGCGTCAGTCACGGGCTGGTTGGCAAACGCACAACCCAGCACAGCAGCACCGACCGCCACCAGAAGTGTATTCATTTTCATGCTCATCGCTTGCTCTGACGAACAGCATGTTCCGAGGTTTCTCTTCAGCTTGTTCATATGCTATTGCTTGTAGGTCTTTAGGCACGCGGGTTCACGGCGCGAAACCTGCCGGACCGGCTCCAGTAAACTCTTCTATTGTAGGGCTTTCACCTCCCGAAACACCCCTGATGCCATCCTGGAACTTGAAGTGGTCTGAATTGCTGCGCTATGCGGGCGCGGTAGCGGGTGTGGCGGTGCTTGGAGGGGTGTTTATCTGGTGCTGGCAGCAAGACCAGCGGCTGGGAATGGAACCCGTAGGGCCGGTTCAGGCTCGAACGATGGTCGGGCCAAGGTCGATTCCCCCGATTCGCCTAGAATTTCCGCAGTATTCAGAGGCAGCCATAGCGGAATCTGCCGAGCTGCAGCAAAGCCACAAACGAGCTCTTGATTTCGCGATGGAGAGGTTCGTTGGGCGGGGAGGTAGCTACCAATTCGGTCCGAACGACTGCTCCACCTTTGTTTCCGACTACCTGGAGGGACTAGGGGCACCGCTGCGCTCCCGGCTCACCACGAAGTTGATGATGGACCCAGACGTAACGCAGCAGGTCGGGCTTCAGCCGGTCTCTACCCAACCTAGCGTTGGGGACATTCTGGTGTTCCGCTATGTCAATTCACAGGGAGAGATGCGCGGCCACTGCGGGGTACTGACGATGCGCGACGGCGAGCTGCTGGTCAAGCACAATTCCCTCCGCTATGGCGGCGTGGTGGAAGAGCCGTATGAAAACTTCCGCCGTTTCTTCGAAGCCTCCGGGCGGCTCGAGCAATTCGCCACCCTCAGATTCGTCAACTGAATGCTCACTTGGAGTCAGCCGACTCTGTGTTTTCTCTAAGCCAGGACTCAACTTGAACAAAATTGAACTCGTTTCGTTCGTACCAGCCGATAATTTCCTCATAAGCTGAAAACGGGTCGGCCGTTATGATTAAGCCATTGAGTGCCAAGAAGACGTACGCAACTGCAAAACCAACCCTCTTGTTGCCATCTACAAAAGGGGGATTTTCGGAAAAGCTCTCCCAAAGTGCTGCAGCTTGTTGTATGACATCCTTGTAATAGCCGGTCTGCGGCCGATAAAGCGCAGCCTGAATGAGACCAAAGTCTCTAACACCCTGGGATCCGCCGTATCGCTCAATCTGATCCTCATGGATGGCAAGAACTTCTACGAGCGTTAAGAAAGCCGTCACTTCGCAAGCCGTTCATAGAGAGCACCGTACTGAGCGAGACTCGCTTTGTAGTGACTCATGACCAAAGGTCTTGGCGTTTCAGAGCTTTTCTTTTCAATCAGATCTCTCAGAGCTTCTTCGATCAGCGATTGCAGTTGTCGACCCTCTTGCTCAGCAATTTCTCGGGTCTTGGAAAGCAGGTGGGGATCAACCTGAGTTGAGAATTTTTGTTTTACGGGCACTTGTTAACTTCTGACTAGAGCGTGATAATATCCTGAAACGTCATGATATATCAAGAAGTTGGTCAAACGTCGGAATTCATATCGAAAGATCTCATCCAACACAATCTAGATTCCAGCAGTTTCGCCGCGGCGTTCGGCGACTCGGCGCTGGCTATGATCCAGGATTTCCTTCCTAAACCTCAGCATCTTCGGCGTCACCTCCAACAGCTCATCGTCTCGAAGCCAGCTTAGCGCCTGCTCCAGACTGAAGTCCTTATGAGCGTCGAGAACCGTAGTCGCCTCGGAAGTCGAAGAACGCATGTTATTAGCGGCTTTGGTCTTGGTGATGTTCACCACCATGTCCTCGTCTTTGCTGCACTCGCCGATGATCATCCCGCTGTAAACCTCAGTGCCCACAGGATAGAACAGCGCCCCGCGCTCCTGAATGTCCTCGTACGCATACCGCGTTATCTTCCCGGGCTCCTTCGCGATTAGCGCCCCGCGCGAGCGGCTCTGCACCTCGCCCCTGTACGGCTGGTAACCCTCAAACAGGTTCGAAATCAGCCCCAAGCCTCGAGTCAAGGTCAAGAAGGTCGACCGCAATCCAATCAAGCCTCGGGTTGGGAGCCGGTAGACCAGACGGACAGTGCCATTTGGCTCGGTGACCATATCCTCCAGATCGCCCTTGCGGCGTGAAAGTTCTTCCATTACCGGGCCGACCGAATCCTCGGGAATCTCAAGGGTCACCCGCTCAACAGGCTCCTGCACTTCTCCGTTCTCGTCCCGTTTGAAAATAACTCGTGGACGGCTGATCGCCAGCTGGTAGCTCTCGCGGCGCATCGTCTCAATCAGAACCGCGAGTTGCAGTTCGCCTCGGGCATTCACCCTAACCATCTCGCCGGAGGCTTCCGCATCGACGGTCAGCGCAACGCTCACATCGGC
>JBKBWO010000039.1:0-13770 GCA_046314495.1 Fimbriimonadaceae bacterium | reverse complement strand
AGATCATGGTCGGAACACCTGCCTTACCGCTAAGGGCGGACTTGATCGCGAGCATTAACCTTGAGTTCTCGCCCCCGCTGGCGACGTTAGCCAGGGGCTTCAGTGGCTCTCCCTTGTTTGCGGTGAAGAGGAACCTTAGTTGGTCTGTCCCGTCCGTTGCAGGGGGCTTTTGGGTGAGTTCCACTGCGAAGCTGGCGCTGGGTAGTGACAGCCGAGGCAGCAGCCCTTGGACGGTTTCGGCAAACTTGGGCGAGTAGTACCGGCGGGTTGTGCCAAGGTCTGCCGCGGCAGCGTTCAGTTCGGCTTCTGCCTTGGTGGTTTCTGCGGTTGCCTGGTCGACTGCCGTAGTCAGGTTCTGCAGTTGGTCCAAGCGGGTGGCGGCGGTCTCCCAGTATTCCAGCAGTTCGGTGTCGGTTGGCGCGTACTTACGGAAAAGCTTCTTGTACCCATCTACCCTCTCTGAGACCTGGTTCAGCCTCTCTGGCGAGGCGTCTAGTTGGTACAGTTGCCGTTCCACCTCGGCGGCAACGCCTGTTGCCTCGATCGAGAGGTTCTCCAGGCTTCCTGCCAGTTGTTCGAGGCTCTCATCCATTTGGCGGAGGGAACGTAGCTGATGCCCTGCCCTGCGGAGTTTGTCGAGCGCACCGAATTCCTCTCCCTTGAGCTCTTCCAGGCACAAAACCAGCCCCTGTTGCAGGGCTTCGAACGATTGCAGCCGCTTGAGTTCTTGCTGAAGCTGGTCGAACTCGCCGATTTGGACGCTGAACGCCTCGAGTTCGTCGATTTCGAACTTCAGTTGGTCGATCTCTTTCTCTAGGTTTGCGGCAGATTCTTGAAGTTGTCCGAGCGCCTTTTGCGCCGTCTGCCATGCCTTGTAGAGGCGCTCCACTTCTCGCTTGCGCCGCAGCACGTCTTCGCCTGCCCAAAGATCGAAGATTTGGATGTGGAGCTTTTCGTCAAAGAGCATCTGGTGCTCGTGCTGTCCGTGAAGATCGACGAGCATGGCGCCAGCCTGCTTGAGGCGGCTGAGCGGGACGGTTTGGTCTTGCATCCGCGCCGTTGACTTGCCGCTTGCAGTGAGCTCTCGGGAGAGGATGAGCAAATCATCTTCGAGTTCCACCTCTTCTAGCGGGGTGTCCTTGGGCTCGAACACCGCGCGAACGGTGCAGGAATCTTCCCCTGTGCGGATCAATCCGGCTTGGGCCCTTGCGCCCAATACCAACTCGACCGCGTCAACCAGAAGGGATTTGCCTGCTCCGGTCTCTCCGGTGATGCAGGTGAGCCCAGGGTTCAGGCGCACGGTGGCGCGGGAAATGATCGCCAAATTCTTGACGCTTATCTCGGTGATCATCGGACGAATGGGCTCTAGCATACAGACGTGGGAGTGTGGGCTCTGCTCGTCAGGTTTTCGGTATCTGACATAATCTTTAGGTTCGGAGTCGCATTGCGAGAAAGAACCACTTGGGGGAGTGAGCGTCATTAGAACTTCAGTAAAGGGTCTGGGGATTGCCTGTGCCGCTTTGTTGGCAGCGGTGGCATTCTCTCCTCTTGGCGTCCAAGAGAAGCCTTCTCCGGTCGATTCCAGGTTTGAATTGGCAGTGCCCGTCTCGCGCCACAGCCAACTTTCGCAGACTGGTTTTGCCGAGCGATGGGGAGTTTCTCCCGAGACTTCATCCCTGGTTTTGAATCAGCACCGGGGGAAGTTGATGTCGGTTGCGCCAACGGTGCTGGAGCCGATGCGGGAGTTCTTCGAACTCGGGCCGCCGCGACCTTGCCCGGACTGGATTTCGGACCGGTTCCAAGAAAGGGTTGCCAGATTGGGCGGCGTACCGCCCGTGTCACCTGGATCACTGCTAAATGCCCAGCGAATCCTAGACGGCGAGCTGCCGCAGGTGTTCTACGGCGGCGCAAGGAACCAAAAGCTGATTGCCTTGACGTTCGACGATGGTCCGAGAGAGAGCACTACTCAGCGGTTGCTAGAGATTCTCGATGAGTACGACGCAAAGGCGACATTTTATCTTCAGGGGACGCAAGTTGAGCGGTTTCCGGGCCTGACCCGAAAGATTGCAGAACAGGGCCACGAGATTGGCAACCACACGTTTTTCCACAGCAACCTGACCACGGTCTCGGACGAAGACCTGCGCAACGAGTTGATTTTTGCTAACCGCGTGATTGAGGAGGCCGCTGGCGTGGTGCCTGCGACATTTCGACCTCCAGGCGGAAAGAAAGACGAGCGGGTGATCAGGGCTTCTGTCGATTTAGGAATGGTCGTTGCGATGTGGACCATCAACCCCATCGACTACACCCGCCCATCTAGCTCGAACATCAGCACGCTGATTTTGAACCAGGCACGGAACGGGAGTGTAGTTTTGCTGCACGAAGGTGTTGAGCCAACTGTGGAAATGCTGCCAGGACTTTTGAAGGCGCTGCAGTACGATGGTTTCCGGTTTGTTACTGTGAGTGAGTTGATCGAGGCTCGGATGTTGGCTCAAAAGTCTTCAATGCCTTCTTCGTCGCGCGGTGGCGGAAAACGAAGAAGGGGATAAGAGCCAAAAACCCCAGCTTTGACCAGAAAAAGTTTGGGAGCCCCGGCTTGAGGTTGCTGTTCACCTTATCCACGATCTGTGTTCGGTTCGCATCGACTGGATAGAACTCGTGGCTGTGCTCCCAGGAATGGAACGGTCCTTTTTCCATTTTGTCTATGAACTGGTAGGGAGGGTCGACGCTATGAATCCGCGCGTGCCAGATTGTTTTGAATGGTCCGACCTGGAATTCGATCTGGTGGAGGGCATTTTCTCTGACAGCTGTCTCTTCGCCGATGATCTTGGCCTTACCGCCTGGTGGGCTGAGAACTTCTAGGGCGGAAACATCGCTATGGAACAGCCACACTTTCTCGATCGGGAAGTCAACAGTTGATCTGATTTCGAAGAACATTGGGCAGAGAAAAGGGCCGGAGACGTTTCCGCATCTCCGACCCTTTGGGTTTTCTGGCTAGCTGCGCCGATTACGGAGCAGACTTGCCTCCACCCTTTCCACCGGAGCCGCCGAAGTTGCCTCCGGATCCACCGGGTACCAGGTTGAGCGTTGTGGAGATCGTCTGCGAGCCGATTTGGGCCGTGACAATCGCAGATTGCGCGCTACTAATTGGCTTGATCGATACGCCGCCAGGGATGGCGACCACATTGCTACCCGCCGGCAAATCCACGAACGGAGGAATGAGCACATTCTGGTTGTTCGTGAACAGGAAGATACGGGTTGTGTTCTTCACCGGTCCGTTCATCCTTACCTCAGCGACCGAAGAGGTTTGGCCTCCTGCCAATGTCACCGGCTGGATCAGCAGCTGTTGCAGACTTGCTGGCAGAACGGTAAGACCTGCCGAGAGGGTTTGACCGCCTGCTACCGCAGTGATGAACAGGTTCGTCGTTGCCGCAACCGGAACGGTCTGCACGATAAACGTGCCCTGGTTTGATCCGCCTGGGATGTTGACCACGATGGAGGACACTCTGGGTTGTCCGATCGCCGAGACAAAGCCCGCTGCATCCGGATTGGTGCTACTGACCGTGACTTGGACTCCTCCAGGAGGCGCATTTCCACTCAGGCGGACAGAGCCACCAAAGGTTCCTTGCGTTCCCATCGGGGTGCCGCCCACGACAGTCTTGAGCTCGGTGGTGATGGCTTGTAGGCTCAGGTTGACCAAGTTCAATGTTGCCGTCCTTTGCACGCTATCCAACGTTGCGGTGATGACCACACTGGTGGGTGGCGGATTAGGCGGATTTGCAGTCACGTTGATGATGAATTCTGCCTCTTGCTGTCCTGGGACGACAGCAACGCTAGCAGGCACCGACGCAACTGACTGGTTCGAGCTCTGAAGCTGCACGATTCGGGTACCTGCAGTTTCAGGATTTACCTCGGTGAGCCGGACGCGGCCGATTACCTGTGTACCGAATAGGGTTGTGCTTGGCTGCAGCGTAACTGCGTCCAGCGTAATCGCCCTGATCTGGATTGTAGTCGAGAGGATGTCACCTTTGTAGACAGCCGTGATGGTGCTGAATATTGTCTGGTTGACATTCGGCACGTTAACACGGAACCGAACGGAGACAGCTCCAACCGGCACTGTAACCACTGGTGGCACGAAAGTGATGCCTGGATTATCAGACTGCAGGACGATCTGCCGTTCGGCTTCAGGTACGTTCGGCATCGGACCGTTCAAAGTGATAGTCCCATCCGTTCCTGTTCCTGTGAATACCGAAGGGCTGTCCAGTTCGATTGAAGCAAGCCCAGTTGCGACCACTTCCAGCGGAGCGGTTCTGGATCGAACAACTGGAGGGTTTACGGTGTTATCGGTGAACGATGCTGTGAACGTTACTGACTGATCCCGGATAACGCCCGAACTTGTGATCGGGAATTCCGCAGAAAGGGTTCCTGCAGGGATCGTAACCGTACCGTTTACCGGCCTCGCAATGGTCGGCCGGTTCGAGGCGATCGTCACAACCGTATCGGTGGTACGAGGCAGGTCGATTTCGACTCGTCCGGTCGTTCTTTGACCGCTGCTGATTCTGCGCGGTTCGATAGTGAACGCTGCGACTCCAAGCGGCACAACGGTGAGGTTGATAACTCGCTCTTGTCGTACAGGGTCGACGAAGAGTTCACCTCGGTAAGAGAAGATGAGCGGGACCTCAGTAATCGTGGAAACGGGCTGAGTCTTGATCGCTCCTGTGCCAGGCGGTGTGCCAGGAATACGGAGTTGGTCCGGTCCTCTTCCAATCATTGGGTATGCCAAGCCCAGTTGCGTAAAGCTGGCTCCGTTGATCGTTACGACTCCTGGGTTAAGGGACTCGATCTCAATGACAACTGGACTTCTTGGAGGCGTAGGAATTGGTGCCGCATTTTCCGTAGGTAATCCCATCGACAACGTGAAATCGAGCTGAGAAGCCGTTCCGCCAACTACCCTCTGAGAAGGGTTGGCGATCGCTGACATCAAATTCACACCAATGAGTCGTCCGCTCAGATCGATTTCCTTGACAAAACCGCGAACCTGATTGTTCGAGTTGTTTCGGGCGCGACCGACGATAGCTCCTCGGAAGCCATTTGTAGGCGTGAACTCGGAGATGTCGTTTGCCGCCTGGATTTCCCAAGGTGAAGCAACGGGCAGGAAGCTGTTTAGGTCAATCAGTTCACCGCCGATGTAGGCGCTACCAGGGGTGTTGGGGAGCAAGTCGTTAACTCCACTTGGGATGAAAAGAGTTCCTCGTCCAGATGAAGTACCGACTACCCACTGATCGAACGGCACAATAGAGTTAGCCAGCTGACCTCGGGAAACACCTGGCTGAAGCGCCAAAGTGGGCACACGACCCAGCTCGCGAACGAACGGAGTTGGGGTGGGCGGGGGAGGCGTAACGGGAGGAACCGGATCGAATGGCTCCGGATCGCTAAAGTTTGTGTACAAAACGTATTGGGTCGCGTTTCCGAAGGGATCAGTCTTTGACCCAACGACGGTGTCCGCATTCACGAGCCAAATGGTGTTGTCTGGGCCGAAGATGAGCCAGGGTCTGCGTCCGGAACTAACTGCAGTACTGGGCTGGGAAACTTCCAACGGAGTCGCTCCTGGACCGACACGGAACCGATGAGCCTGAAGAGAGAACATAGGACCTTCTGCAGGTGGAGGAATCGTCGGGACTAAGCTATGGCCATAAATCTGGCCCGAGTCATCGACATGAGACAGGAGCCAATCTGGGTGACCTACAAACCCAAGGTTCGGGATGACTTGGGTATTGCTGAACGAGAACGAGTTGATGTCGACTTTCTCGCCATCAGGGTTCAAATTGTAGGAAAAGCCTGTGACCTGACCAGCGCTGTTGATCGCAGCACCCTCACTATGGATTCTGCCGCCGAACGTACCAAGCTCCGTCAAGAGACCCAAATTCCAGACCGCTGCCCTTCGAATAGCAGGGTTGCCGGGTTGAGCCTGCGTAACGGTTACCCAGCCGGTAATGGCTCCTCCGCTGTTCACATCGTACGCAGCGCTGTTGCCTGCACCGATAAACAACTGAAGTGCGGAAATGTTTCCGCCGAGATTTCCGCTAAACGCTCGCGAAGTGGTGGCAGAAAAGCTGTTTCCTACAACCACGCCACTGTTGTTCAGCGCGGTCGCTTCACTGGAGTTTCCTGGCGCCAATACGCCCAAATCCAAGAATGTGTAAGGAACTGAGCCTGGCACGATGCCAACTGGCACCGCCAGTGTACGATCCCCCAATCTTGCGGTAATTGTGAAGAAAACTCGATCTGGGACTGGGCGGGTAATGACCAAAAACGTCTTGCGAACGACCTGGCTTCCACCAGGAATCGTAAGCACAGCGTTCTGAGAAATCGGTCCATCAGCTTCAGTCTGAATCAGTGCATTCGGATTGCCCGATGTCAACTGAATCTCAACATCGACTGTTGAAGTCGATGTAACCGATACTGTGCCGAGCATTCGGTTGCCGCCGGTCGTTACAGCCGGAGACACGCGTAGTGTGTCTAGCTGTGAAAATCCGAGCGACGCGAATGCGAAAATGATGGCGCAAAGTGCGACCTTCCCGATGAGCGCTGCAGAGCGACTCAATCTATAGCCTCGTTCCATAAAAGCAAATTTCCCTTTGTATTGCAACCTTTGAAGGTCTCGGGAGTATATCCCGAAGTCCAGGTCCCCCAGACATGCAAGCAAGTCGAACCCGACCGATTGCTCAGTTCAGATTCAGTGACCTTCTAGAAAGCTAACCGTATCAGACGATTCACCCGGTGCGCAGGTTCCTTTTAATTTGCATCGAGAAGTGCTTCGACGCCAGGAAGGGCTTTGCCTTCCAAAAACTCAAGGCTTGCGCCCCCGCCAGTACTCACATGGGAGAGGCTATCCGCAACATCCATGATCTCGACCGCCGCTGCGCTGTCGCCGCCACCAACGATGGTTGTTCCCGAGCACTTAACCATTGCCAGCGCAACTGCCTTGGTCCCTTCCGCAAAGGCGGGGACTTCGAAAACGCCCATCGGACCATTCCAAACGACCGTGCCGGCGGATTCGATGATCCTGGCATACTCGCTTCTGGTTTCTGGACCGATGTCGAGCCCCATCTGGTCCAACGGAATCTGATCTGCAGGGCAAATTTGCGCTTTCTGAGGATCGTCTATGGAAGGAGCCACTACAAAGTCCAGGGGAATTCTGATCTTGTCAGGGTTTTCAGCCAGAACTCTCTCGGCAAATTCCAGGCTCGTTTCGTCCAAAAGTGATTTACCGATTTCATGCCCTTGCGCCTTGATGAATGTGAACGCCATGCCCCCACCGATCAGCAGATGATCGACCTTGGGTAGCAGAGATTCGATTACAGGGATCTTGTCCTTCACCTTGGCACCCCCCAATATGGCAACAAATGGATGCTTCGGATCTCGGAAGACCGATCCAAGATAGTCCAGCTCCTTTTGCATGAGGAACCCTGAGTAAGCGGGCAAGTGATGAGTGACCCCTTCTGTCGAGGCATGCGCTCTGTGGGCAGTACCGAAGGCATCGTTCACATAGATGTCGGCAAACTGTGCGAGCCGCCGCGCGAACTCTTCATCGTTCTGCTCTTCCTCTGGGTGGAATCGCACGTTCTCCAGCAGGAAAACGTCGCCGGGCTTTGCTGATTGAACGATGTGGGCAGTTTCTTCATCAACGACTCCCGGCGTGAGGCGAACCGGTCGCCCAAGAATCTCAGAGAGTCGCTCAGCTACTGGGGCTAGGGTCAGCTTGGGGTCGAACCCTTTGGGGCGACCCAGATGAGAAACCAAAATGACTGCTGCGTTCCTGGCAAGCAAGTTTTCGATTGTCGGGACCGCTGCCCGAATCCGTCTGTCGTCGGTGATCTTGCCGTCCGCTATTGGAACATTAAAGTCGCAGCGCACGAGAACGCGCTTGCCATCAACGTTGGCTTCGAGTAGTGATTTCTTCCCCGTCATCGCATCAAAAAGTGTACCGATGCGATTGGGAAGTTTTAGGGGCTACTTGGTGGCGGAAGAGCTCCGGGAGGGCCGGTTGGTCCGCGCTCGCCCCCAGTGGAAAACCCGCCGTTCTCAGGTTGTACAACTGGCGCCTCGACCCCTTGAGTCTGGCCCCCAGAGTTGACCACGAAAGAAATGAGAACCGCCAATGCGAGAACGATAATGATCACCGTAAGCCAGATTCGTAGCGGGGTTGCCGCTTTCTTCTTCTTGTTCTGGCGCCAGACCGGGTTATCGCTGGGTGAGGTTAGTCCCCCACTGCCCTTGATCTGAAAGTCGTCTTGATCGGGAGAGGAATCTTTCTTGCTCGATCCTGACCCTACTATCTCAAAATCGTCGTTGTTCGTAGTCACCGCTTTACCTAGTCTATATCCAGAGACGAAAACCGCACGTCGGTGACGTCAGCATGCTCGATCAATTGACCGTACGCCCAGACGACTTCTCTGCGAATCGTCTCGGCTTTCGCACGCTCTTCCGTGCCTGCCTCAAATCGAGAAGGGTCGCTACGGGTGTAGAGCTTCTCGTAGGCTCGCTGGATGTCGGGCAAGCGAGCGTCCTTCGGAACGCCAAGCACCAATCGAGCTGTGTCTTCCTTCTGTTCTGCTGAGAGTGGGAGAGACTGGAGCGGCGGGCTAGTCTTTGGTGCGGGCCGATAATCCCGTAGTTCGCTTTCCGCCAATTCTCGCTCAAGCCCCGTGATCCGGTCCCATTCTCGGTTCACGAAGGCATCTAGCAGTCGATAGATTCTCTTTGCTCCGCTCATTGAAGGTTCTGGTGTACCAAATCGTCCTCGGCTTGCTGAAAACTGGTGCTTAGGGTCTTCATTCGGTTCACGATCTGGTCAAGTTCGTCTTTCGAGTCGCCGCCTTCCAACAGCGCGCCTGAAACCAGCCGAGCCTGCATTTCCGAGAGACTGGCTTCTGCTTGCTTGAGCTTGGCATCGATGTTGACCAAGAGCGCCTCCATCCTGCCGTACTGTTCTATCTCCGCCCTTTTGGCTGTAACCGCCGATTCGAGCATCGTCCTCTCTGCATCCGTTGTTGCGCTCTCAACCTGCTTTTCGAGAGATGTGAGAGAGTTTCTCGCTTCGTGCGACCGCTGGATCCACTCTCTAGAACTGTCTTGAACGGTCAATAGTCTTCTTGCGTGTTCTACTAACGAATTCGCTTCCGCTAGCGCCTCTGGACCGATGACCTTCGCCGCAAGCGTCGGTTCACGGGCGTTGACCAGATCTTCGATCCGCTCTCTTAGCTTCAGCAACGGCTTGAGCTTGACTCGGGACTCGTTCGAAAGGCCGTCCAAAGCGTCTTGCGCCTGCATTTCCCGCTTGTTCTTCAGCGTCGAAAAAGCGAGGACGACCAGGCCCAAGACCAAAAAGAGAGCCATAAGCAACCCCTGTTGAAGGAGAGCGAACAAGATTGCCAGGGCAATGCAGGCAAGGGCAGGGGCGTAGCGCAGCTTTTCGTTCATGCTTTGATCTCTCTGCTCACTAGGTTAGCCCGTGCGTCCGAAAGCGATCCGTATTCTTCTTGATCACCTGATTCCAGGTCTCGAACCAGCACCCCTCCATCTTCTCTTAGGAAGATCATCGTGGAAGCATTCATCTTGTCTGCGCGTTTGAGAGCCTGTCTCAAGTTCTTTGAGTCGAAGTCTTCGATGCAAACCGCGCCTGTAGCGCGGATTGCGCTGGCGAGAGAGTGAAGTTCTTCTGACCATGATTCCGAGGCGAGGACCACAAGGTGAGGCGCAACCAGGGTGTCCTTCAAGTCCGCTGCCATAAGAAGCCTCTCAATGCCCATTCCGACGCCAACACAAGGCACGGGCGGACCTCCAAGTTCGTGGATCAAGTGGTCGTAGCGGCCACCTCCGCAAAGGGCGCTCTGCGCACCAAGCTTAGAGGAGTGGACTTCAAACACCGCTCCTGTGTAATAGTCGAGCCCCCTGACGATTGCCGGGTCATGGTCAAAATCAACGCCGCGCTGCTGCAAAATTGAGCAGAGTCGATCGAAGCTGGTCTTGGTTGTTTCATCCCAGAACTCTATAATCGCCGGTGCTTCTCGAATCCGCTCCTGCACTTTAGGGTCCTTGGTATCCAGAAGGCGGAGAGGATTCTTCGCCGCTCGCATCTGCACGTCCTCCGGCATCTCCTTCAATACGTCGGCAGCAAAATTCAATAGCTCTCCGGCATACCTTTGTCTCGACTCGGCATCTCCAAGGGAGTTAAGCCGGACCTTCACTTCGCCGACCCCGGTCTGGCGGTAAATATTGGCGGTTAGCTCGATGATTTCCGCTTCTGCTTCGGTTCCAGGTGAGCCGATGAGTTCCAGCCCAAACTGGTGACTCTGGCGAAATCTTCCGGCTTGCGGTTGCTCGTAGCGAAAGACTGGTCCTGCGTAGAGCAGCCGCAAAGGTAGCCGCCCTTGGAGGTCTCCTCCTTCCAATAGCGCCCGCACCGTCGGTGCCGTTAGCTCAGGTCTAAGTGTCATGGATCGACCGCCTTTGTCCTCAAAGGTGTACATCTGCTTTGTGACGATTTCGCTGCTGTCTCCTGAGGTTCGGCTGAACAGTTCCGTTCGCTCGAAGATGGGAGTCCGGATTTCCTGGTAGCCCCAGCTTGCCGCGGTGCTTCGGAAAACTGCCTCGACATGCTGCCACTTTTCGATCTCCCCTGGCAGGATGTCGAACGTGCCCTTCGGAGCCTGAATCTTCGCCATAGTTATCGTGTGAAACCCGTTCGGGAGGTCAGTTGCTCCAGTTGTTGCTGGGCAGCTTCAGGAAGGGGCTTCTCACCTCCGAGCGCCCTCGCGACAAAGAGCACCTTGGCGATCCGCTCCAAAGTTTCCATCTTCTGCATGCACTCAGGAACAGAGCGTGAAACAGTTACCGCGCCGTGGTGGCTCAGCAAGAAGCAGTCGTGCTCTGGCAAGAAGTCTTCTAGCTGGTCGGCTGCCTCTTGCGTGCCAGGCATGCCAAACGGGACCCAAGCGACCTTGCCTAACACCATGTCCGCTTCAGGAAACAAGCCGCTAGGGATTGATAGGCCCGCGACAGCGAAACCGGTTGCATAAGAAGGATGGGCGTGAATCACTGCCTGAGCATCGGGGCGCATCTCGTAAGCCTTCAGGTGCACCTTAAGCTCGGAAGAGGGAAGCATCAACTCGCCTGGCGCCGGTACTCCGGAAAAGTCGACTTTAACGATCTCTTCTGGGTCAAGCGACCCTTTGCTCCTGCCTTTGGGTGTCGTTAACAAGTGACTCTCGTCGAGACGGGCTGAAAGGTTTCCCTCTGAGGCTCCGACCAGACCCAACTCGTGCAGTCTTCGGCCAGCTTCGCACAGCTCTTGCCGCAGGAGCAACTCAACATGAGAGATCATGGCTAGTCCATCCCAGAGTTGGCATACGGTGAGCTGTAGTTCGGTGGCTCTTTCGTGATCCAAACGTCGTGCGGGTGGCTCTCACGGATTCCAGCATTGGTGATTTGCACGAACTCTGCTCGCTCGGCAAGCTCGTCCAGATTGGAGGCGCCTACATAGCCCATTCCACTTCGAAGACCGCCAGCGATCTGAACGAGTGTCTCCGCAAGGGGCCCTCGGAAGGGAACGCGACCCTCAACACCTTCAGGAACAATAACAGCCGCATCCTTGATCTGGAAATACCGGTCGGAAGAGCCCTGCTTCATTGCGGCCACAGAGCCCATGCCACGGTACACCTTGTACGCACGATTTCGGAATATTTCCAGGTCTCCGGGCGACTCCTCGCAACCAGCAAACATGTTTCCGAGCATTACCGCGCTAGCGCCGGCGGCGAGGCACTTGACCACGTCTCCCGAGCTTCGGATTCCGCCATCTGCAATGGTCGGCACTCCCAACTTCCGCGCTTCCTGACAACACTCGAGGACAGCGGCAAACTGAGGGATACCAACGCCGGCTACTACTCGGGTGGTGCAAATGGATCCTGCCCCGATACCAATCCGAATTGCATCTGCGCCGCGCTCGGCAAGAGCCTGGACCCCTTGCTTCGAAGCCACGTTGCCCGCCACAACAAGCAGCTCTGGAAGTCGCTCCTTCAGCATGGAGAGGCACTCCATCACGCCTTTGCTGTGCCCGTGTGCCGCGTCTATGACAACGAAGTCCACACCAGCATCCATCAGGGCTTTGGCGCGCTCGTAAGGCTCTCTGAGCGGACCGATTGCGGCACCGACAACTAGCCGCCCCTTTTCATCCTTTGTCGCGTGAGGGTGCTTTTTGACCTTTTGGATGTCTTTGATCGTGATGAGACCAATGAGATGCCCTTGTTCATCGGTTATCGGAAGCTTTTCGACCCGCTTTTCGGCAAGGATCTGCTCTGCCTCATCGAGATTGGTGCCATCCGTTGCCGTAACCAAGTTCTTGCTCGTCATCCGCTCGTGGATCTTCTTGCTGAAATCGGTTTCAAAGCGGATATCGCGGTTAGTGAGGATGCCGACCAGCTTGTTCTGTTCGTCGACGATTGGGACCCCGCTGATGTGGAAATGATCCATCAGATCAACCGCTTCTTTCAGTGTGCTGTTGGGCCCAAGCTTGATGGGATCAGTAATGACCCCATGCTCAGATCGCTTAACACGGTCAACGGCTTTTGCCTGTTGATCGATGTCCATGTTGCGGTGCAACACTCCTACTCCGCCCTCTCTGGCAATTGCAATTGCCAGGCGAGCCTCTGTCACCGTATCCATGGGAGATGAGATCAAGGGGACTTGGAGACGAACACCGGGAAGAAGATGGCTGGAGATATCGACTTCGCTTGGCACCACCGAGGTCTGTCTTGGCTTCAAGAGCACGTCGTCGAAGCTGAGTGCAAGAGGGAATGGCGCCATACATGTAGTATTCCAAAAACAGCCCCCAACTTACCGAACGAAAGCCGCAACTGCCATATACTGAAGCCGATGGAATACCGATCTCTTGGAAGAACGGGAGTGCAGGTTTCGGTGGCGTGTCTTGGCACGATGACCTTTGGATGGGAGCCAGATGACTGGGGATCGACTGAAGAAGAAGCCAATGTCATCATGGACAAGGCTTTCGATTTAGGAATCAATTTCTTCGACACCGCCGATGTCTATGCTCGAGGAACCAGCGAGCTGATCTTGGGACGAGCCCTCAAAGGTCGCCGGCACGAGGTGGTTCTGGCAACGAAATGTCATGGGCGAATGAGCGATACGGACCCCAACGCTTGGGGAAACTCGCGCAGGCACATCATTGAGGCGTGTGAAGCTTCACTAAAGCGACTCGATACGGATTATATTGACTTGTATCAGATCCATCGGCCGCAACCCGGAATACCGATCGATGAGACCTTGAGAGCGCTGGACGATCTTGTCCGCTCAGGCAAAGTTCGATACATCGGATGCTCGACTTATGCCGCCTGGCAAGCTTGCGAGGCTCACTATGTTGCTCGGATTCTAGGGACAGCTTCCTTTGTGACCGAGCAGCCGCCTTACAATTTGCTTGATCGGCGGATCGAGACCGAGCTGCTCCCATTCTGCAGAACGTACGAATTTGGGGTCATTCCTTGGTCGCCTTTGGCTGGTGGAATCCTAAGCGGCAAGTACCTGAAGTCTTCACCGAAGCACGGGCGGTATGTGAAATCCGACCCGCAGAGCCGAACCACGGGCTCGGAAGACACGGTCAAGAAGTTGCGGAAAGTGGCAAAAGATGCAGGGCTATCGATGACCCAAATGTCGCTTGGATGGGTCGCATCCCGCCCTGGGATCACGAGTCCCATCATC
>JBKBWO010000038.1:0-14852 GCA_046314495.1 Fimbriimonadaceae bacterium | reverse complement strand
TCCCAAGGCGACCTTGAAGAGGCGCTGGACGACTTCGTCTCGGGGCTCATCAGCGCCGCTGGAGAAGCCTCGCAAGGCACCTCCGCAGCCGTCAAAAGGCACTTGGACGGAATGCCCAATGAAGTCCGGGCGCGCATCGCGGCGGAGCAAGAGTTGGCAGAATTTGTCGGCGCATCGGTCGCCAGCCGGAAGACGGAACCCGAGATCGTCGCGCTGAACAACATCCTCGCCCAAATGCAAAAGCTCTATACCGAGGTACAGGTCATGCGGCTTACGACCTCCGGTCAGCGACTTGTCGACGATTCGGCGGCCGCCAGGCTAGAGCGCGCCATTTCCAACCTGGAACAAATCCGCATTGCTGAAGAAGAGATCCACACCGGGCTGTAGACTCATCTGAAGAAATGTTGGAGAGACGAATGACTTCCCCAGGCGCGGAGCTTCGCGCCCAGATGCAAGAGCGAATCGTGGTGATGCCGGGCGTTTTCAACGCGATCAGCGCCCGAGTCGCCGCCGCTGAAGGGGCAAGCGCACTCTATCTTTCCGGCGCAGGCGTTACCAATGCCCTTCTCGCCGTTCCGGACATCGCGCTGATCACTCTGCCAGAAATGGCGCAGCAAGCAGCCCATGCGGTTCAGGCGTCTGGTTTGCCCATAATCGCCGACGCAGACACGGGCTACGGCGAGACATTCAATGTAAAGCGAACGGTTCATGAATTTGAGCGGGCTGGGCTTGCTGGCCTCCACCTGGAAGATCAAGTAAGCCCGAAGCGCTGCGGTCATTTGGACGGCAAATCACTTATATCCCCGGACGACATGACCAAGAAGATCAAGGTCGCACTCGAAAGCCGCAAGGACGAGTCTTTCATGGTGATAGCCCGAACCGACGCGCGCGGTGTCGAGGGATTGGAAGCCGCCCTAGAGCGCGCGAAACGATACGAGGCAGCGGGTGCAGACGCGATCTTCCCGGAAGGGCTTCACAACGAAGCTGAGTTTGAAGAATTCCGTAAAGCTATCGCTATTCCCCTGCTCGCCAATATGACCGAATTCGGCAAGACAGACCTGATTTCCGTATCCCGATTCGAGGCTCTCGGCTATAATATGGTGATCTTTCCGATGACTGCTTTCCGCATCATGCTGAAGGCGCTCAGCGGGTGCTACCGCACTTTGTTGAAGGAAGGGTCGCAGGCGGATCTGATGCCTGAGATGTGGTCGAGGCAAATGTTGTATGACCTCATCCGGTACGCCGACTATGAAGCGCTGGACCGGTCTTGGTCTGATCAATTCGATGAGATTGAGACGTAGAACAGTGTGAATCAGACGAGAAGATCTTATGAGTTCAACAACGTATCCAAACTATAGCCCTGGCCTGGAAGGCGTGATTGCTGGCATCTCGACCATTAGCGAGATCGACAGCGATCGCAGCAGTCTCATCTACCGTGGAATCGACGTTCACCAGCTGGCAGAGCACGCAACCTTCGAAGAGACTGCGTACCTGCTTCTGATGGGCAAGCTGCCGAATCGAGCTGAACTCGATGAGTTCCGCAAGACACTTGGGGAGGAGCGAGAAGTACCTTCGCAGGTTTACGAAGCCCTTCGATGCCTGTCGCCCAAGACCCACCCAATGGACGTGATCCGCGCTGGGATGGCAGTTCTTTGCGCTTACGATCCTGACTACAGCGTCAACGACCACGATGCCAACGTTCGAAAAGCGATTCGCATGCTCGCCAAGGCGCCAACCATCGTTTGCAACGGATACCGAATTCTTAATGGCAAGCAGACCCTCTCGCCGAAGCCCGGCCTGAGCACCGCCGCGAACTTCCTTTACATGCTGAACGGCGAGGAGCCCGACTCCTACACCGAGAAGGTTATGGATGCCTCCCTGACCCTCTATGCAGAGCACGGATTCAACGCGTCGACGTTTGCCGCTCGCGTTTGCATCTCCACACAGAGCGACCTCTACAGCGCCATCATTGCCGCTATCGGCACCCTCAAAGGCAACCTGCATGGCGGCGCCAACGAAGAGGCGATGAAGATGATTCTTGAGATCGGAGAGCCGGACAATGCCGAAGCATGGATCCGAGACGCTCTCGCCAACAAGAAGAAGGTCATGGGCTTTGGTCACCGCGAGTACAAGAAGGGCGATAGCCGCGCTTTCTACCTCTCGAAGATTGCCAAGGACATCGGCGAGCGGAAGGGCAACAGCAAATACGGCCAGATCGCCGATACGCTGGAGCAGGTAATGCTCGATGAGAAGGGGCTCTACCCGAACGTCGACTTCCCCGCAGCCTACGCCTACTATCTGTTGGGCATCCCGATTGAACTCTACACCCCGATCTTCGTTATCTCGAGGATCTCGGGCTGGTCTGCCCACGCCATCGAGCAGGCGGATAACAACCGCCTGATTCGGCCGAAGGCGATCTACGAAGGTCCTGCAAGCGCAGAGTTCGTGGCACTCGACCAGCGCTAAACAGTCTGGTTTCGTAGAGCCAGCGGGTTACCGCTCAATTCTTCGCCCCGCCATCACGGCGGGGCGAAATCGTTTTCAGCGAGTCGAATCAGACCTTGATCGCGCTATCGCGCACCTGTCGCAGGCGGATTGCATGTAGTCGACCCATTGAACCAGTGAACCGTTGAGTTGAACTGGATTCCATTCGCCGAGTATCGACAGTCTATTCCAGGCTTACTGCACTTTTGGCGAAAGACAAGCCGAAAGTTTCCAGATCGACACCGATAAGCGAGACGCGTGAATTGCTTAACGAGGTTAAAGCATTGTTCAACCACCGTGACCACTGTTCCCGCAGAGACCCCGATCTTGCCGCCGATAGAACCTTCTACCTTAAACTCGTACTGGTTCCGCGTTGGACCAGACTTTTGTTCGGCAGTTACCACGTATTTGGTGAAATACCAATCGCCTTCTTTGCACGGTTTGTTAGTTTCCAGCACAGGTGCCGGTCGACGGGTCTCACCCTGCTGAGGTCGAGGAGTATCCTTAACGCGCCGAACTTCTAGCGTACTGGCTACAAAAAACGTCTGCTCTTCCCAGTCAAACCGCATTGCAGGGGCAACGTCCCAGTTGCCGGCAGACTGCTCGATCGGACGAAGATTCTCGATCGGAAGTGGAGGCGCATAGGTCTCGCCCTCTTCCAAAAGGATCACGCGGCCCGGACCCGCAACGTCCATTGCCGCTACAAAGTCGAAATCTTCAAAGTCATCACCAACTCGTTCCTGCAGATAGCCAACTGGCACGGTAACGAACCGGGGTTGCGGGTTTATTCCGTTGACAGAGTCTCCAACGATCCGGACCGTTACTCGGTAAAGATCGAGTCCGTCTTCTGAGCGCACCAGAATCTCATCGATTCCGAGCGGCGGCATGAAGGATGGTGCCGTGTAGATCCGGGTGTTCTCATCGAAAGAGCCCCAAGTTGGTTCCACGTCTCGAGAAATGGTCGGCTCGCCATCAGTTAACTGGAACTCGAACTGAGACCCTGCCACGGCAACCAAGCAAGGTTCCAAGACTGTATCGACACCTACCACCGTCACTGCAGCAGTAGAAACACTAGCATTTAGGGCATCAAGCGGGAGTAGCGCTGCGGTTTCTTGAGAGCAGCAACCTGCAGGTGCTAAGCCCAAAAATGGAGCAGCGAAAGGCCGAAGATAGTGGGCTGCAACAAGGGAGCCCAGAACGAGTAGAGCGCTACACACAACGATAGCGAGCAGAGACGGACGACGAAGATTGAGGCGAAGCCTCCGGGCTGTGGAGTCGATTTGCATTGTTGTCTCCTGACCCCCCCCCTCCCCCGACGTTTGTTCGTCGAAAGTGGAGTCGTCACTTCAAATTATACAAGATTTGAAAGAGAAAATTTAGCTAGGAATCGGTGATAACAAGGATTGCCTGGCAAATGCCCTCTGGGGGCTTTTCTGTGCAGTGGACGACCAGCCGGGCAAAGAACAAAGACCTTGCGGATGATCGAGCCATGCGCCGCCGAAGCAAGCCGAAGGCTCGCGCCCATCGCGATCTGCTCAGTTTTCTAGCTCTGCCAGAAGAGCACAAAACCGCCACCAAGTAGCCGAGCTCAAAACAAACTTCCCTGGTCAGAAACAGTCTGACCGGGGAAGTTTGCGACTAGGCGCAAGACTTGGTTAGTAAGGGCGGGCTAGAACCGGCGCGCGGCCGTATCGAGCCCAGTACACCCAGGCAAGATCAGCCGTGGCACTGGTGTATCCGCCGAGCCGAGCTCGGTCGAGCTCGATCGCCCTTCGCAACGGCGCACCGGCCTCACTCAACGTGGCAGGGTCTAGGCGAAGCAACGCAGACAGAGTGAGCCAAGCTGGGGCATAACCCTCGCCTGCTCGGGTCGCTGCCTGTGCCATCCGGATCGCCTCTGCATTCTTGCCCTCTGCCAAAAGAAGAAGCGACTGACCGGTCAGCGCCTCAGCCGAGTCCGGCTTAACGCTCAGCGCCAAGTCAAGATAGATTCGGGCAACCGCAACAGCAAGCCGCCTGCCCTCTTCGGTGAACCGTCCGGCGATCACCGGGATCAAGATCTCATTCGCCCGTTCGATGTACAGGTCGTATAGGAGCGGATCGTTCAGGACACCTGTTTGAAACCCTGCTAGCGAACGGTCGAAATTGCCGAGCACGGTATTCAGCGCCATTTGGTAGTAGCCGAGAACAGCCTCTTCGCCTTCTGCTTTCTCTAGGCTGCCGAGCACGCTACCAAGGGCGGCACGGTTATCTCGAATCAGTGCGATGAACGCCTGCGCAGCGTTGACCGATGGCTCGGTCGCATCCATGATCAGCGCCTCACGAATCGCCTGGTCACTAGCGGTGTCTTGCGATCTCATCGCCTCCATCACGGCAATGAGAGAGTAGGTAGTAGCGTCAGGCTTACCGAAGCGACGAATCTCATCCACCAACCTTCGAGCGTCCTCAAGACGGAACGCACGAAGCTGGTTGTAGAGCAACCGGTTGGCGACCCGCGTATTCTGCGGATTCCTTGAAAATGCAGGCTGCGCGGCGTTGATCGCCAGAGAGTAACGGCCAAGCTGGCTGGCGAGGTCGATGTACTGAAGCAGATTCTCATCCGTCGGACCGCCAAGCTCTTCAAATTGGCGCTCCAGAAGCGACTTCTGCGCGTTGATCGTGGTGCTCAGAGCCTGGCCGATGGCTCGGTTGGTCTCACCCTCATCTCCGCCACGGTTGGCAATAGCAAATGCACGTCGACCTGCGGATTCAACCAACAGCCGGGTCAATTCAACGTTGCCCGGCGATGCCTTCAGGCCATCTTCTGCAAACTTCTGTGCTAGCTCCAAGTTGCCTGCACCCAGGTTGGCACGGGCTTGCAGAGTTTTGACTTCTGCGTTGTCTGGCTCGATTTGCTGGGCAATTCGAAGGGGTTCGATCGCTGCAGTGAAGTTCTTCTCGGCAATAGCCTTCTTGGCTGCCTCGATGTGGAAGCTGGCTCCTTCGCCCTTTCGATTGTTGATCATCAAGGTCAGCTCAAGTACGCCCTGGCCTCCCTCTGAGTCGTAAACCTGGAAGCGGAGCTTTAGTTCACCATCCTGCTCACCGGCTGGATCGATGTCGAACGTGAACGGCGTGCTCTTGTCGGTTTCACGCAATTCATCGTTTACGTACAGCTCGACTGCCGTCACAAAGCGGGGGTTATCTGGATCGTCGGAAGTGACCTGCGGGGTCACTCGAATCGTTCTCCGGCTTTCCAAAAGCGTTCCAGATTCAATGTCTGCCGTAACAGGGATCCGTGCGATCTCTTGCAACGTAGCGCGGGCAAAAACCGGCCTCATTCGGTTGGTGATTTCGACCAGCTCGAAGGTGTTCACCGGACGATCTGCCTGGAAGGTGCCGTCAGTGTAGAGGAGATTCAAGCCCCTTCGCCCTAGCGAGTTGACGGCATTCAGTACGCTAGCAGGTGCAGCGCCAGAGGCAGCCGAGAACCCAGAATTGACTTCCGGAATCTTGGACAGATACGGCGTCAATAGCCTCAGCAACCCAAGCGCCATGGTGCCTCGGGTCAGATTGCCCGAACCCGTAAATTCTGCCGGAATGGTGATCCCCTTCTGGCGGAATGCCTCGGCAGCAGTTTTCGGTTCGGCGGTCGAGGCTCCCCGCGCATTTGGCAGAGCCCTAACAGCCTGTTGAATGGCTTCATAAAGGACCTCCAGAAATTCGGAGCGAGTGACCGCCCGATTTCCGCTATCGTAAACCTTTCGGGCAACGGGTGTAGTCGGCCTGGGTACCAAGCGCAAATCCTGCTCGTTAGGTGGCTGGATCTGGGCGACGGCATGAGGCGCGACAAGGAGCGTCAGCAGACCTAATGCTAAGGACAATCTGGATAAATTCATGGCTCGATGCATCTGAAATGGCGGCTCAAACTCGAACCGACATCTTGTTAAACGATTGGGCAACTCTGGTGCGTTACTGCACCTTCGCTCAATCAGGACCGTAGCTTACCGCTTGGTTCTTGGCGAACTGCCTCAATCGGATAACCTCCTAAGTCATGAGTTCTGCCCCAACATGGGACCTTTCCTTCCTGTTTGCATCTACCGAAGACCCCAAGATCGAACAAGTCTGGACTGATGTTGCCGACCGTGCCGATCGCTTCCAGGAGAAGTACAAAGGGAATCTGGCGGGCCTGACCCCGGCTGAACTTCGGGACGCCATCCAGCAGGTCGAGGAGATCTACTCGATGGCTTCCAAGCCCTCGACCTTTGCTGGGCTGCTCTTTTCGGCTCATGCCTCAGACCCGAAGGTCGGAGCGTTCTACCAGCAACAGGCCGAGCAAGAGCCAGCCATCCAGGTCAAAACCCTGTTTTTCTCGCTGGAGCTACAGGCGATGGGCTCAGAGAAGTTACTTGAACTGGCAAATGACCCCGAATTGCGCCAGTACCAACACTTTCTGCGGGAGCTAGGGCTTTCTGCCAAACACCGGCTCAGCGAGCCCGAAGAGGCTTTGCTGGCAGAGTTTTCGCCCACAACCGACGGCGCATGGGTTCGCTACTTCACTCAGCTCACCAGCAGCACAGAGTGCGATTACACAGACCCCAAAACCGGAGAAGCCACCCAGATACCGTTCTTCAAGGCGCTCGACAAGCTTTATTCACCCGAGCGAGCAGTGCGGGTTGCCGGAGGGGCTGCGGTGAGTTCGGGATGCGAGCGTCTCCTTCCGCACGTTTCGTACCTTTACAATAACCTGGTACAGCACAAGCGAACCGAGGACCGACTGCGCAAGTTTGATTCACCGGAAGCTGCACGCCACCTGAGTAACGAGCTAACCAATGAAGTGGTCGAGACCGTCGTTGGTCTCTGTGAAGTGAACTTTCCGATGGTGGACCGCTATTACTCCGTAAAGCGGGAGATATTAGGGTTAGAAAGCCTAGACCATGTTGATCGATACGCGCCGCTCTTCCCTGCCGAACAGACCATGGAGTTTGAAGAAGCGCGAAAGCTCATCCTTCAATCTTTCGGTGAGTTCGACCCGAGGATGGAAGAAGCAGCGAGCGAGTTCTTTACCGATGGCTGGATTGAGGCGGAAGCCCGAGAAGGTAAGCGAGGAGGCGCCTTCTGCGCCTATATCACACCAGATACCCACCCCGTAGTGTTCATGACTTACATGGGCAAGCTGAAGGATGTGCAGACCCTGGCACATGAGTTAGGGCACGGGGTCCACGCCTACTTCAGCCGGAAACAATCGATGCTGAACTTCAGCGGAACCCTTCCACTTGCTGAACTCGCTTCGACCTTCGGAGAGATGCTGGTGTTTGAATCTCAACTGCAGAGTGCTTCGCTAAAGGACAGAGTTGCACTGCTGGCCGACAAAATCGAAGGCTCTTTCGCCACAATTTTCCGCCAGGCTGCCATGTACCGGTTCGAGCAGGCGGTACACCACCATCGGGCGACCGAAGGTGAACTCTCCGCCGAGCAGCTGGGTGAGCTCTGGCAAGAAAACTTGCAGCGAATGTTCGGCGCGTCAGTCAAGCTCGGCGACGAGCACAAAAACTGGTGGAGTTATGTTCCCCACTTCATAGGCTCGCCGTTCTACGTCTACGCCTACAGCTTCGGCGAGTTGCTGGCTCTTTCGCTCTTCTCGAAGGCGAAGAGTGAAGGAAAGCCGTTCGTGGAGAAGTACTTCGAGGTACTAGAGCTGGGCGGAAGCAAAACGCCTGATGAGCTTATGTCAATCGTAGGCGTCGATCTCGCAGACGAGAATTTTTGGCGTGAAGGGTTCTCGGTGCTTGAGAACTTGCTGAGTGAATTTGAAACTTTATGGCAAGAGTACCGAGCACAGAACTCCAACGGATAAGCCGACCGCTAAGCCGGCGCAAGACGAAAATCGTCTGCACACTGGGTCCCGCAGTGGACTCTGCGTTGAGCCTGCGCGCCTTGATCGAAGCGGGAATGAACGTAGCGCGCTTCAATTGCAGCCACGGTAGCTGGGCAACCAAGAAGGAGTGGGCACGCTGGATCCGGCTGATGAACCCGACCTGTGGCCCTGTTGCCGTACTCGTTGATCTTCAGGGACCGAAAATCCGGTTGGACTCGCTGCCGGGCAACGAGCTACTTCTGGCGCAGGGCTCGTTGGTCAAGGTTGGGCTAGGCAGAAACGTCGACGTGCCAATATCTCACAAGGGAATCCTGGCAGTGTTGCGCCCGGGCGAGAGAGTGTTGATTGGCGACGGCCACGTGGAGCTCAGAATCACTCAGGGAGAAGGGGGTCGGTTTCAGGCACGAGTTGTTGCCGGAGGGACGATCCGCTCAAAGCAGGGCCTTACCGTTGTAAACCGGACTGTCGATGAGCTCGCCATTACCGAGAAGGACCGAGAAGACCTGGAACATGCGATGGAGATCGATGCAGACTTCATTGCCCTTAGCTACTGCCGGCGCCCCGAGGATGTCCTGGAACTCCGCTCAATCCTCCAGAGAAACAAGAAATACGCGCACATCATCCCCAAGATCGAGACCCGGGAAGCCGTTCAGAATATCGACAAAATTCTCGCAGTCTCCGACGGCATCATGATCGCGAGAGGGGACCTAGGGCTGCAAGTAGAGCTGGAAGAGGTTCCGCTGATTCAAAAACGGTTGATCAGGGCTGCCAGACAGGCGGGCAAGCCTGTAATCACTGCTACCCAGATGCTCGAGAGCATGATCGAATTTCCACGACCGACTAGAGCCGAAGTCGCGGACGTGGCAAACGCGATTCTGGATGGAACGGACGCTGTGATGCTGAGTGCCGAAACGGCGATCGGCAAATACCCGACGCAGGCCGTCAGAACCATGGGCAGCATCGCCGAATATTCCGAACCGGAGATCGAGCGCGAGGCAATTTTCCGTGAACTCACCCGCTCTCGCCCTAAGATCGAAAGTACCGAGGCTGTGGCTGCAGCGGTGGCGCAGCTGGTTGCCAGCGTTTCTCCCCGCGCCGTTGTGACTTCCTCCTCTAGCGGTCAAACTCCGCGTTTAGTCAGCCGGTTTCGCCTCAAGCCCCACGTGCTTTGCACTACCTGGAATCCCAAGACCCAAAACCAACTGGCGGTGGTCTATGGCGTGGAGGCGGTTTTCATGCCGTTGCCACTCGACACTGAGGCGGTAATCGTCAACTCAATCCAAACCTTCCAGCAAGCGAGGCGGCTGAAGAGAGGGGACTCTGTGGTGATTACTGCCGGTGTTCCACCCGGAAAACCGGGAAGTACCAACCTTATCCTTAACTATATCGTCCGTTAAGTTAAGGATTTGGCGTACACTTTGGAGTGATCATGAAGCTACGGACGGCGATATGGATCTTTATTGTTCTCGGGGCGGTGGCCGCGGGCCTCTACCTGAGCAAGGAACCCTGGGCGTATTACCAGCAGCAAAAGGAAGAAGCGCGGCTGAGCACAGAGCGAATGCAGGAAGCAGAGCGCAAACGTGCAGAGTTGATCCAGCAAATTGCCGAATACGAGAGCAGCTCCGGTAAGGAAGCGCTCGCCAGAACCCGTGGATATCTCCGGCCCGGAGAGCGCCCGGTAGAAGATTAGCTAATCTCTTAGTCCATGATCGCCAAGGTGACCACTGCTGCGTTGAGCGCGCTCGACGCGATTCCAGTAGTTGTGGAAGTCGACTTGGTGAACGGCGTTCCCAAATTCGACATGGTCGGCCTGCCCGATAAAGCGGTCGAAGAGAGTAAGGAACGGGTTCGCTCTGCCGTGATTAACAGTGGGCTCGACTTCCCAATGAAGAAGCTGCTGATCAACCTGGCTCCGGCAGATGTCCGGAAGTCTTCAACGGCGCTCGATCTCCCGATTGCAGTTGCCATCTTGGTCGCGGCGGGTCAGATCCCACAGGCCGCGGTCGACAACTGCGTTCTGATGGGCGAACTGGGTCTAGACGGCAAGCTGAGACCCATCGATGGTGCCATCAGCGTTGCTATTCTCTCTTCTGAACTGGGCATAGAAAAGTTCGTACTTCCGGCAGAGAATGCCAAAGAAGCGAGTTTTGCCCCTGGCGTGGATGTGATTGGGGTGGAGAACCTCGAACAGGTTGCCTCGTACTTCAACGGCGGCATCGAGATTGAACCGACTGTCCCTTCCTTTGCGGACCACCTAGAGTTCGAGTATTCGATCGATTTCGCCGACATAAAGGGGCAGGCTCACGCGATTCGGGCTTTGGAAATCGCCGCCTCTGGCTCGCACAACGTGCTGATGGTAGGACCGCCAGGTTCGGGCAAGACCATGCTTGCCCGGCGGCTACCCACAATCCTGCCTCCGCTGACTCTTACAGAAAGCGTAGAAGTCACCCGGATCTACAGCGTCTCCGGCATTCCGACCGGAGCAGAAGGGTTGATTCGAGAGCGGCCGTTTAGGGCGCCACATCACTCGGCTTCCCATGCCTCGATCATAGGCGGAGGCAAGTTTCCGAAACCCGGGGAGGTCAGCCTTTCTCACAATGGCGTGCTATTTCTGGACGAGATGCCAGAGTTTCAAAGTGCGACACTCGAGGCGCTTCGCCAGCCATTGGAAGACTTGGAGGTAACGGTGGCTCGGGTACAGGGCACCGTCACTTTTCCTGCCTCCTGCATCATGGTCGGAGCCATGAACCCGTGCCCGTGCGGATTCCGTGGCTACCCGGAGCAGAAGTGCATCAGTTCGCCGACGATTTGTACCCGCTACGCTTCGAAGATCAGCGGTCCGTTGATGGATCGCATCGACCTACATATTGAAGTTGGGCGGCTGAAGCCTGAGGAACTAGTTCGCGCTCCGGACGGAGAGCAGTCCTCCAGAATCCGGGAGAGAGTTCAGCGCGCCAGAGACATCCAGGAGGCACGGCTAGGCCAGGGGAAGACCAACGGCAAGATGGGCCCGAGAGAAATCAGGCAGACCGTTCAGTTGGACGACGAGGCACGGAATTTCATGAAGAACGTGGCTGCCAAGATGAGTGTCTCCGGGCGGGTTTATGACCGAATCTTGAAGGTTGGAAGAACCATCGCCGACCTTGATGGAGCCGACCAGGTTGGGACCAAACACCTCGCCGAAGCCGTACAGTATCGAGACCGGCAGAGCGGGTAAATTTGGCGGTGTGAGACTACAATCCACCGCCGTCGAAGATACGCAGGGCTCCACAGCTTGGTTCTGCAAAACACTAGAAGCCACCCCCGAAGACAAGATTCACTGGAAGCCGATGGACCTCGGCCGCTCCATGGCCGATATGGCAATCGAAGTCGAGAGCATCATCCGGTTCAGCACCGACAAGCTTAACGGAGAGGAAAAGGGCGACCTCCACAGCTACTTCCCTGCCCCTGAAGAGGTGCAGAAGATGAGCCGAGACCAGATCGTTGGCGCCCTAAAGAAGTCGACTGACGATCTCTGTAAGGCTATCGACGCTGTACCCGATGACCGGCTGCCAACAACCATTGAGCTGATGCCAACCTGGACGGAGACAGTCGGTCTGTTCCTCTTCCGGAACGCTGGGCACATCTCGTACCACAACGGTCAGGCTAACTACATTCAGACTCTGTACGGCGACAACGAAATGCGTATGTAGCCTCTAGGCTACTGGCAGGTTCTCGCTTTCGAGAAGCTCTTTCTTTCGTTGGATCTTTTCAGTCCAAGATACAACCGCTATCGTTCCGATGTACAGGATCGATAGCGGTACTGCCAAGGTGGACATGCTGATCAAGTCACCGCTTGGCGTGATGATCGCAGACATAACGAAAATGGCGACCAAAGCCTGGCGCCACCCCCTCAACATCGCTTCGGTCGTAACGATTTGTAGCTTCGCCAAGACGTACATTACCACTGGCAGCTGGAAGCCCAGTCCGAACGCCAGCATCATTTTGAACACGAAGAACACCATTGCTCCGGGTTCCTGAAAGAGCGCGGCACCTGGGAATTCCTCTACGAACCCACCGAAAAACGCAAACGTTTGTGGGAGGACCACATAGCATGCCACGCATCCAATGAAGAACAACGCGATGCTAATTGGCGCCATGATTTTGAGCGGCTTTTTCTCATGCTCGTGCAAAGCTGGTGAGACGAACCCCCAGAGTTGAAGAACGATGAACGGAGCCGCCAGAATGACACCGACGACAATGGAGAGTTTGATCTTCAGTAAGAAAGCGTCCGCAAAGTTACGGAACGCCTCCTGGAATTCGATATTGGTCAGGCTGCGCTGAGCAAGCTCGGTGATGTTTTTGTAGATGAATGGTTCGATGAACCAGCCGGCAACGATGCCAACGGCTAGAAACGCCGCAATTTTGAAAAGTCGTGAGCGAAGCTCTTCGATATGCTCGATGAGCGTGGCTCGAAAGTCGTCGGGACTTGTTGCCTTCTTCCTTTTCGAGCCTGGAGCTTCGCTCACTTCAACTTATCTTTCCAGATTAAAGGTGTACTTTACGGTCTGCGTCACAGTCCGAATACGAACACCTGAACCACGTTGACCACGACCCGGTGCGCCTGGCATTCCAGCGGCGCCAACAGTACCGGGTTCATCCCGTCCGGCAGCTCCGGAACCACCAATTCCTTCCTGGCGGATAAGGCGACGATCTTGATCGTCGTCTTGACCGATACCGCGCCGAGGTCCATCTCCACCCGGCTGGAGGCTAGGCGAACCACCGCCGCCAGGCTGCGCCTGACCTTGGCCCTGACCGGCTGAATCCTGAAGTCGAACTTCTCTGGTAGTAATCAACTCCCTTCGCACCACCTTTCCGCTATCGAGGGCAAACCAAAAAGTTTCTTCCAGACGTTGTCTTCCACCTTGTGCAGCAGTGCCTCCGTCGATCGAGTGTCGAATCTTCGCTGTCGGAAAACCTTGTTCCCACTCAACGCCAATAAACTCGGCGCGAACGACAACAGCTTCGACAACCGACTCAATCTCAAGGCGCCTAGTCAAGTCTAAACTCCCCTGCTGAATCACAGAAACCCAAGTATCGCCCGGCCGAACACGCTGTGTGGGCAACACCGGCAATGGAATAGATGCGAGTAAATCTACACGGTCCATCGCCCTAAAGCTGGTACCGTCGACAAATGGAGGAAATGAACCCCAGATCTCCCTACCGGTACCAGTTACGCGCATATAGACAGGAGCCATTTCCCAGTATTGAAATAACCGAGGCTCTGTAGCACCGGGAGTAATGAGGTTCGCATTTACCCGGCCCCTCAGCGGAAGAGCCTGCATTCGAATCAGCGCCCCACCGTCGTTGAAAACGTTATCGGTGGCGTACATCAAGCGGACCTGCTCGTCGGTCTCACGTTGAAGCTGCATGGACCGACTCGCTCCTCCTCCCGTAACGCCAGTACCAGCCTCGGTCAAGATCTCTGTATCCCAACTGTAGACTTCGGCCCTGCCCATGGTCCATCGATATCGAAGCAACAACCCGTTCTCTGGGATCGGGATGCTGGCAGCATTCGAAACCATCACCTGAATCGATGACTCATCAACGGCGAATGCACCTCGCTCACCTTCAGCAAAAAGCACAAGACGGATGTCGAGCGGACCGTCTCCGATTCGCTGATTGCCCACCTGCAAGTTCTTGGTATCCAGCGAAATCGTGAAGAACCGAGCGTTGGGATCAGAATCAGGACCCGGAACTACAGCACGGTAGAATCTACCGTTCAGGAAAACGCCGACATAGCCAGTCGAGGGGATGCTGGCACGTGGAATATCGATATTCAGTGTCTCGCGAACCGTCGCGCCATCGGCCGGTCGCACAATATTGAACGGCGCCTGCGCGAATCCAATTGAACCCGCCAAGGCCAATACTGCTGTAACAAAAACTGCTTTCATTTTGGTGTTAAACCTGCTTGGTCAAATTTGCTTGACTCACAGATGCTTTTCCGCACTCAATTATGACGAATTATTGAACCCGCGAGTTACCTCTGGTTTGGGCTTTGGCAAGCGTCTCTCGGTATAACAATTCCTCCGCCGAATCCGTTCGCGCTCTTTCCCATGGAATTTTCCGCTCCCCCAGACATCGCTCGCCTCAACGAACAACAGAAGAAAGCGGTGTTGCATGAGGGAGGTCCGCTGTTAGTATTCGCCGGGGCAGGTTCCGGCAAAACCAGGGTCATCACCTCGCGAATCGCTCGGTTACTGAGCGAAGGCGTCCCCCCATACAGAGTGCTTGCAGTCACCTTCACCAATAAGGCTGCGCGGGAGATGAAGGAGAGGCTCGAGAGCCACTTTCAACGCAAGCCAGATGGCCTTTGGGTCGGCACGTTTCACTCGATTTGCGGACGAATCCTCAGAGTTGAGGGGCACCACATCGGGGTTCCGAACGATTACGTGATCTACGACGACAGCGACCAGATAACCCTCGTCAAGTCGATCCTAAAGCTCAAGGGCTACTCCGATAAAGAGGTGCC
>JBKBWO010000037.1:0-16692 GCA_046314495.1 Fimbriimonadaceae bacterium | reverse complement strand
TGGGTTATGGAGTCGATCGAGCCTAGAGTCGACCGACGCCGATGATGCTCCAACCGGCAGGGAGATCTTCAGAGAGTTCTCCGGTGCCTGTTACGGAGCCGCTGCTGTCAATGGTCCAGAACCGGACGACTTCGTCGTTTAGACTCTGGAAGACCAGAGCTGCATCTGAGCCACCGAAGGTTCCGAAACCGGTGACGATATTTCCAACGCCCGGAGTTCCGATGATCTCCGTCGAGTCGACTTGAGCGCTCGAATCGAGCACCCAACGAGCGACCTCCGAAGTCGTTGCGTTCTGGAAGAACAGGCTGACGTCGGAATCACCGATCAGGCGACCAGCGACTGCAGGAATCCAATCAGCGGCTGCTGTACCAATCACAGGTGTCGATGTGACTGTTCCTGAGCCGTCACGGAGCCAGGCAACGACCAGACCATTAGAGATATTGTAGAAGACAGCATCAGCAGATCCGCTTCCATTGATGTCCGCCATCGCAACAAGCGCCCAGTCCATGCTGGATGGGGCGCCGAGGTTGCCGGCGAATGTGGGTACGCCGTCATTGTCGAGAGACCAGAAGCTGACCAGCCCCGGGATGATGTAGGCCGGGTCATTGTTCTGCCAGGCGATACCGTCGTTGTTGTTTCCTCCAACGTCGGCGATTGCCGACGCGCTCCAGTCATCTGAGACGGTGTCGATCACCACAGCCGGAAGGGTCACGGTCGAACCAGAGGTTCTCCATGCCACCACGAGGTTGGGTAGCGGGCCGCTGTTCGGTCCCTGGAGGAACACGGTACTGCCGAGAGTCGACGGTGTCGACAAGGAGGCATAATACACTGTTCCAATCGTATTGATGAACCCGAGATGGGTGCCAGATGGGTTGAACCGAATCGGTCGAACAATCCCTACATTAGTCAGTCCGGCGATGTCGTCACCGGTAACCGCGCTCCGAACAGTGACCCCAGTGTTCGATGCTGCGCTTACGACCATAGTCGAATCAGGCGAGATGTCTACAAAGTTGGTCACGGACGATGCATCCAGATTCGATCCAAGCACCACAGGAGCCGCTGCGAGGTTAGGAAGCTCAAAGCGGATGAGCTGAGTTTGAGTGCGGACTACCGCGAATTGCCCATTGGGAGCAGCTGCGACCCAACCCGCGCTGCCCGTCGGGATGTTTGCGGACTGTGCGACGTTTAGTGTGCTCGCCGTTACCGGCATGCGATGGATGGCCTCGTTACCTGATCCACGAGTACAAAAGACCAGTTGATTTCCGTTGTCGAAGTACCGAATGTTTGTCGACGAAGTGCCCGGAAGTGGGGCGCTCTCTGCGAAGATCGTTCCGTCTGCTGTGTTGAAGATGGTGACGACATCATTGTTACCGTTGAGGAATACAAGCTGCGAACCATCAGGATTGATGTCTATACCGCCATTATTCTGTCCACCCTCGAAACCAGAAGACGTCGCCGTAAAATCAGATCCAGCCGAAGCACCAGTGATCGGGTTCCACCTTGTCACCCGTGAGATCTCGGTGGCTCCTGTAAAGGGCCGCGTGTAGATGTAGAGGACGCTGCCATCAGGAGCAAAGGCAAAATCGTTGCTTCGGTCATTGGAAGATGGAAGTTCAAAGGCCGTCGCAACGGCACCTGTCGCCGTGCTGAATAACCGGACTCCGGGAGAACCTGTACCCGTTCCGCCGACCACAAGCTGGCCGTTTGGAGAGAAAGCGATCGATCTCGAGAAGAAGTTGAATCCGAAGACGGTGATATCCGGATTAGCGACACCGACTGTGTACTCGTACAGAGGACCGCCGGTCGCGCTGGCGTAAAACTTGTTGCCCGTCGTTAGCCTGCTGATGTACTGTACGTTCGCCGGTGCGTCGTAAGTGAACGTAAGTGAGCTCGATGTGTCGTAAGAGCGGACTTCATTATTGGTCCGGATCACGAAGCCGCTGCCGTCATTCAGGAATCGAGCGTCCCTTACGGCAGACAATCCACTGACAGTACTTCCGATCTGGTTCGGGCCTGTACCGGAGTAGAGCGCAAAACCAGCAGATCCGGTAATTACCGCGGTGCTGCCATCGGGCGATAGTGCTGCGGAGCTAAAGTTCGACATTGCCAGATTGGGGTCGGGCGCAACATGGGTCACCACCGGAGCTCCTGGGCTCGAGACATCGAACACGGCACTTCGCGGTGTAAGAGTAGTATTGAACGCCGCAACAAAGCGGGTTCCCGCCTCGTTCCAGCCAATCCCAGCGGGCTGCAGATCCAATGCATCTCCGAAGTCGGTAAAGCTCGCCCAGTTCCAGTTTCCGGAACCGTCGTCAGAATAAACTCGGACCCGTCGGTTGGTGGTCGCATTGCCGATAGCCAGTCGCTGGGTGCCCGTCAGATTCGGTGAAAATTTGCCAGCGAAAATGCCACCCGTGCCAGCCGCATCGAGAGTTGCGACGAGGTCGCCTGTCTGCGAGTTAAAGACCCTGCAAGCGTTATTGCCGGTGCCGGAATTCGAAACTGCGACAAGGCTGCCGTCGGCACTTACCGAAATGTCGTTGACCGTTCCCGGTGAACTGATCTCGGCAACGAAGACCATGGTGGCTGCATTGACGACACGAGCGCCGTTGGTGATCTGAAAGGCGATGGTAGTGTTGTTTCTTGAGACATCGATTCTCGTAGTGGGTCCGCCGGGGGTGGTCCATACAAGGTCGAGGGTTTGAGCCTGAATCGCCACAGCACTTGTTAAGAGTCCTGCGGCGACTAGGGGATAAATGATCCTTTTCATAGTTGTTCACATTGACAGAGCTTGTTGCCGTAAGGCAGAGCGCACTGCCCAAGGTTGCAATTTTGCAACGCTTTTGCTATTTTACAGTGTTTCGGTATCGAATGGTTATTGAACGCTGAATTGCTCGATCTCGACGACCGTAATTACAAGAAGGATCGGGGCTGGCAAAAATTTCGCCAGCCCCGATCATCGAGGTCGAGTTCAGGCTCTGTTACAGGCGTCCGACGCCGAGGATGAACCAGCCTGCTGGGGCTTCGCCCAAGGTGCCGGTACCGATCACTGAGCCGCTCGGGCTGATGTCCCAGTACGCCAGTTGGTTGCTGTTTGTATTTCGGAACAGCAGTGCCGGCTCGATGTTGAATCGGCCAAAGCCCTGCAAAACCCATTCCGCGCCAGGAAGACCCACGGTTGCGGTTCCGGTCACGGCCCCCGCGTTGTCCAAAGTCCAGTAAGCCACCAGAGACGAGTCCGTGTTCTGGAAGAACAGCCGGTTTTCGGTACCTGCGGTGACCAACTGCCAGCCGGCGGGAATGCCGCCAACCACAGCCGTTCCGATGACGTTTCCGCCAGCGTTTCGGTACCAGATCGCAACTTGGTCTGTTGCGGTGTTGAACCATAGGATGTCGGAAACTCCATCTCCATTGAGGTCTCGGAAGGCGCGGACCTGCCAGTCGATGCTAGGTGGTGCTCCACCGGTTCCTCCTGGCCATGGTGCCCCGCTCGAGGCGAGGTTCCAGTAAGCAACAAGGCCCGGAATGCTGAAGTTCGGGTCGGTGTTTTGCCAGACCAGAGAGTCGGTGGTGCCCGGCACAAGCGTGCCAACAGTTCGCACCTGCCAATCGGCAGGAGCGGCGTCTATCACGACCGTTGGCAGCACAACGCTGCCGGCAGAGGTTCTCCAGCCGACCATGAGCCTCGGCAATGGGCCGCTGTTCGGACCCTCCCAGAAAATGGTTCCGCCGATGCCCGAGTGGCTCCCCATTGAGGCGTAGTAGACCCCGCCGTTTGAGTTGACAAATCCCAGCTGCGAGCCGGTCGGGCTAAACCGAACCGGAATAACGGTTCCATAGTCCTCGCTGATCGTTATGTTTGCGCCGGTGAGGGTGTTTCGGACGGCGATACCCGTTATGCTTGCCGCCGAGACCACCATGGAAGAGTCGGGCGAGATGTCCACGAACCCGCTGTCTGAGCTAAGTGCGAAGTTACCGCCCAGGACCGACGGTGGCGCGTTAAGGTTCGATAGCTCGAACCGGACCAGCTGGGTCTGGGTTCTGACTATCGCGAACTGACCGTTCGGTGCGACCGCCAGCCAGGAGGGAATGCCCGAGGGCAACTCGGCAGTTTCGGCAACAATCAAGACACTGGGTGTAACGGGTACCCGTCGAATGGCGTTGTTTCCGTCAGGTCCACGGGTTGCCAAAATGAGGCTGTTCCCATCCGGAGTAAACCGAACATTGGTAACCGAGGTGCCGGGGAGTGGGGCGCTTTGCGAGTAGATCGAGCCATCAGATGTGTTGAAGATGGTTAGGACTCTGTTAAAGCCGTTCAGGAAGGCAAGTAACTCGCCATCAGGTGAGACTGAAATGCCGCCGTTGAAGTTCTCTGGGTCGGTTCCCGATGCTGCCGGCAAGAAGTCACTTCCCGCCGAGGCTCCAGTTGCAGGGTTCCACCGCGTAACGCGGGCAAGCAGTTCTGCTCCCTGCCAGGGTCTCGTTTGAATATAGAGTGTGTTGGAATCGGGAGAGAAGGCAAAATCGTTTCCGCGATCTTCTCCGTTGGGGAACTCGATCACCGATGCGACGACGCCTAAGCTGGTATTGAACACCCTGGCGTTGTTGAAAACGGCGATCGGTGCAGATACGAGCCATTGGCCATTTGGCGAGATGCCGATCGAGCGGGGAGAGCCTTGCAGACCGAATACGAAAACATCGGGTGTGGCGGTGCCAACTTGGTAGCGGAAGACGGGCCCCCCGGTTCCGGTGGCATAGAATCGACCGTCTTGCGTGACGCGACTCAGATACGTTGCACTCGCTGGACCGGTGTAGGTGAACGAGAGGTCCCCACTGTTGGAGTAGTTTCGAATCTCGTTGTTAGACCGGATCAGGAATCCATTTGTGTTGTCGATAAAGCGTGCGTCTCGCACAGCAGACAGGCCTGCCGTGGTACTTCCAATCTGATCAGGAGCCGTACCCGAATAGAGAGCAAAACCCGACCCACCGGTGATTACCACTGTGTTTCCGTCTGGCGACATGCTCGCCGAGGACGAGGAAGACATCGAAAGATTTGGGTTCGGAGCGTTGTGGATTACCACTGGGGCGCCTGGAGAGCTTAGTTCGAAGATAGCACTTCTTGGAGTTAGAGTTGTGTTGTAGGCAGCCACAAACTTGGTTCCTGTGGCGTTCCAGCCAATTCCAACTGGATTCAGGTCTAGTTGATCGCCGAAGTCGGTGAAGAAATCCCAGTTAAAGTTGCCACCAGCGTCGCTCGAGTAGACGCGAACCCTTCGACTGTTCGTAGCGTTGCCCATCGCCAGGTGCTGGGGACCTGTGAGGTTTGGAGAGAAGCGTGCAACAGAGATTCCCCCGGTTCCCGGCGAAGCAAGAGTAGCCACGAGCGCACCAGACTGGGTGCTGTGGACGCGGCAAACGTTGTTCCCTGTGCCGCTAGTCGAAATGGCGACCAAGTTTCCGTGAGCGCTGATCGAGATGTCGTTCACTGTGCCGGATGAGGGGACTGTAGTGAGGATAGACATCGTCGCTGCGTTGTAGATGCGGACGCCGCCAGTCACCTGGCCTGCGATGAACTGGTTGTTGGTTGATGCATCGATGCGCAAGGCAGCCCCTGGGAGCTGCGCCCAGATCGTCTCGATCTGCTGCGCCATTCCAGTAGCTGCTGCGAACACAATGCCGGCAACAGCCAGCGGTGCAAGAATTTTTTTCATATTTGGTTGAGTCTGTACAGGCGTTCGATCCTCGGGGAAGGTTTGCCTGTAAAGGATCGTGTGGGTAACAACCCTGTTGCTATTCTACTGGTGTTTCTATGCCGCCTTCAGTCGGCTAACTAAAGGGCGCGTAGATCGAATCAGCGCTTACGGCAGAATGCCATGACTTCAATCTCGTCGAGTTTGATCGGGCGCCTTTCCCATTCCCCTGCGGTTCCGCCCCAGATGTTCTTCACTGCAAATCCAGCGTGGTACAGCATCGCCGCCATCTCTGGCGGGAAGAAGAGCCGCTCCTTGATTGGTATCTCCATCTTGCCTTCGGGCAATTCGAGCTCGTCGCTGTAAATGTGAACCATCGTCGCCGGGTCAAACTGTCGGTCATCTACCTGTTCTTGCTTCAACTCCCGGATTTTGGCGTAAGCGTTGAGGAAGGTCAGCAGAAAAGGGGCGTTTGCCTTGATGCTGGCGGCTATGTTCTTCAATATCGCCATGTCGTGTGCCACCGGCTCTTGCGAGGGCGGCACGAGCCCTATCGCACCTTCACAGACGCAAATTGCCGCATCGTGTGGGTTGAGCGCACGGTACTGAGTAGCGTCTGCTTCCGCCCAGAACACCGTGACTCCTGCAGCTTCTGCTTTCTTTCTCGCCTCGGCGAGCATCGCTGGAGAGAAGTCGACCGCGGTCACTTTGTACCCCCGCTTGGCTAGTTCGATTGCGTGTCTGCCGGTTCCGCAGCCGATGTCGAGGATAGCAGCGCCTTCGGGAAGCTCAAAGACCTCGAGCATGAAGTCGACCTCTGCTTCGGTGTTTCCGGTGTGCGGATTTTGGTCATAGAAGGAGGCGTGACGCTGGAACAGCTCGTACCAGGGGTTACCGCCTTCCGGAAATTTTAGATTCAATTCAGGAATTCGCGTGGGTCAGCAAACCGGCCTTCAAGAGCTGTGGCTGCGGCTGTTATTGGCGAAACTAGGTGGGTTCTCGACCCGGGCCCCTGGCGGCCTTCGTACGGGCGGTTGCTGGTGCTGGCGCTGCGTTGCTGTGGACGCAAGATGTCGCCGTTCATGCCCAGGCACATCGAGCATCCGGCAAAGTGCCACTCGAAACCGGCATCCTGAAAGACGCGGTCAAGACCCTCCGCCTCTGCCTGAATCCGAACTTTCTGACTTCCGGGAACTACAAGGGCGCGGACTCCGTCGGCTACATGCTTGCCCCGAACCACACCAGCGGCATCTCTCAGGTCTTCGATGCGGCTGTTGGTGCAGGAACCTATGAAAACAGTGTTTACAGGCACTTCGCGCATGTCGGTTCCGCTCTTGAGGCCCATGTAGCCGAGTGCGCGTTCTTCTGCTGGGCTTGTGGGCTCGGGAATTCGCTGGTCGATATCGATGGTCATCGCTGGGGTGGTGCCCCAGGAGATCTGTGGTTTGAGAGCAGCGGCATCGAGCGACTCAAACCGGTCGTAGGCTTCAGTGGAATCGGTCCGGAGCGTGCTGGCGTACTTCTTCAGCTGCTCCATCGCCTCAGCTCTCGGTGCGTAAGGCCGATTTTCTGCCACGATGTACTCGAAGGTGGTTTCGTCAGGCTGAATCATCCCCGCGCGGGCACCCATTTCGATGGACATGTTGCAGATGGTCATTCTGCCGTTCATCGGAAGGGCGCGAATGGTACTTCCAAAGTACTCGGCTACGTAGCCGGTTGCGCCGGCTGCGCCCAGCTTACGGATGATGGCAAGGATGACGTCCTTAGCGGTTACCCCTGCGCAGAGTTCGCCGTCGATTTGGATCCCCAGACTTTTGGGCTTTTTCGGAGATCGCAACGTTTGGGTGGCAAGAACGTGCTCCACCTCGGTGGTGCCGATGCCAAACGCCAGCGCTCCAAAAGCTCCGTGTGTTGAGGTGTGGCTGTCTCCACAAACTATGGTGAGGCCGGGGAGGGTGATTCCCAGCTGGGGGCCGATGACGTGGACGATGCCCTGGCCGTCTGATCCGTGACCAAAGAGGGGCACTCCAAACTCATGGCAGTTTCGCGCCAGCGCGGCAAGCTGCTGGCCACTGAGGGTCGATTGGTCGATTTCGAGCGAGTGGGTTGGTACGTTGTGATCGACCGTGGCGAAGGTGAGATCGGGCCGGCGAACCTGGCGCCCTTTTTCTCTCAAGCCGTCGAACGCCTGCGGTGAGGTGACTTCGTGCACTAGGTGGCGGTCGATGTAGAGAAGATAGCTCCCATCATCCAACTGCGTGACCACGTGGGCATCCCAAACTTTATCGAAAAGGGTTTCAGACATCGAATTTTCGTGAACAATTGAGTTTACGTCATGCGTGCAGAGTGGGATGCGGGGCGGCGTTCCTGAAAATCTGTTGCAAGTACAATAGAGCTCATGAAGTTTTTGCCCGTTTTCGTTTTGGCGTGCCTAGGAGTTGCCGGATTGTTGGTCGGCTGCGCGCCTCAACCTGCGGAGGATGTGGTAGTCGAGGAGACGGTAGTTCAGACCGATCCGGCCCCTGAAGAAAGTGGGGAGACTGGCATGTCTGAGACTCAGATCGGCGTGATCAAGGGGCAGGTTTTGCTGGCGGATTTCAAGCCGTTTTTGAAGTCGCTTTCGGAGCTGGACGGTCACGGTTCCTGGTCTGAAGACATGATCGATAACGGGTACAAGGCCGTTCAGGAGCTGGGGATCGGCGACAAGATTGACGGCGGGCTCCACCTTGACATCGGCGACCGGCATATCGATGTCACCCTGCAGATTGAGAAGCTGGACGAGAATACGGTTCTAATGGTGTTCGGCGAAGTTCCGCCGAATGCGGAGCCCGAGCTTCAGAGTCGCCTCGACAAATACGCTGCGAACCGGTAGTAACTGCTTCCAGTAGAAGTTAAACGTGAACTGGCGTTGCTGGGTGTTTGGATTAGTGGGCTTTGGCTTGGGGTTCTTGGGCGCCGCGGGCGGGAAGGCGCTCAACCCGACTTGAATGCTATGTGAGTTCCCGGCGGTCGCCGGGCTTTTGATTGCGGGCGCGGGTTTTATGCTTGGCTGGCGGGAGAAATCCTGAAAATATGAAAGAACTTTCAGATTTTGGGAACTTTTTGTCTACCTGTTTCGTCTACTAGTTCCAGATCACGCCCACGGTGTGCCTGAAAGTCTAGAATATGAGTCGGATTTTCCGTTTTTCCGGTTCTTCTGGGCCCGTTGCGAGCCATTAGCTCGATTACCCAGACTCGGCTCTTCGAGCCTTCTGCGCCCTCGAAGGCTATCTTGGGTTCTGGCGGCGGAAGTCCCACGGAGGCGTTGGGTTCGGGTCCTTCCAGAGACCGGCCTTCGTTCGCCGAGCCTCAAGTTCCGCCTCGCGGTAGTCGACGCGGTCCGGAGCGAACTGGCGGTACCACCAAGCTAGGCCCAGCTTGATCATCTCTAGGTTTACATCCTTGCCATCGATGTAAAGGATCGCCACCAGCCTTCCATAGCGATCGCGGTCTTTCTCCTCGACTTCGATTTTCTTGTTTAGCACCCTCTCGCGAAGCGCCGCGCCTGACTCTTTGCCAAAGGCTTGAGAGTCCTCCGGGGCATCGATGCCCCACAGCCGGATGCGCTCGGTCTTGCCTCCGGCTAGCGTGGCACGGACCGTGTCGCCATCGGAAACGGCGTTCACCAAAGCGGAAGTGCGTTTCGGGGTCTGCGCCGGGGGTTGGAGCTGGGCGTTCGCCTCGTTGGCGACCGAAGTGCAGCCCAGCGCTGTCACCACCAGAGCCACCAGTCCGAGGGATGGCATCAGACCTTTTCTCTTGTTCAAAACCGATTTCATGAGCAGACCGAATCAAGCTACCCCACCAAAACCACCAAGAGTGTTAACGCTCACCGACCACGGCTGGTTGAACAACCCCGTCTCCGAGCGGGCGCTCCACGTAGCCCGAAGCTACGTCGGAGAGCGGGAGACTTCGCACAACTCGGGGCCGTTCGTCGACCGGTTCCTACAGGCGGTAGGGCTGAAGCCCGGCTACCCCTGGTGCGCGGCGTTCGTCTACAACTGCCTGCTGGAGGCAGGCTTTCCGCCGCAGAAGCTGCCTTCGAGGTCTCGTGCGGCAGCTGTGCGTAACTGGGAGAGCTGGGCGCGCCAGCACAACGCTATTCGTAGAGAGCCCGAGCGTGGATACCTGTTCTATTGGATTAACGCGAACGGTACGGGGCACATCGGCTTCGTGCGTGGTGTCGAGAGCACCGCAGCTTTCAGCACGATCGAAGGGAACACCAACCCCAGAGGGAGCAGGGAAGGTGACGGGGTTTACCAAAACACGCGCACCGTAGCAGACCTGCGGCGTCGGCATGCCCACGGCTATATCGACCTGCTGGCACTAGCCGCACTGTAAGCAGCACCCAAGACATTTTATGAACGACAACCTTCTACCCAAGGCATTCCTGGAAAACGGCGCGATCGTCGCCGCATTTGGGCTGATGCTGTGGTACGGGCTCCACTTCGTCCGTCGGCTGATGGACGAGGCGCGCGAAGACCGGCTCGCCTACCGAAACCAGATCGAGAAATTCGGTGTGGTGCTGGTGGAGCTCAAGGCGCTTCTGCATGAAGCGCTGGAGCAAGTACCCAAGACCCGAAACCTGTAGACCCGATTCAACCATGAACCCGATACGACTGATGATTACCGGAGCCCTCGCTGGGCTCGTTGCCGCGATTCTGATCGACCTCAACTCTTGGGCGCGCAACGGCGGCAAGTTCGACTGGACCCTTGCGCTGCCCCGCTATCTGGCTGGTGCAGTTGCTGGCGCAGCCGCCGGGCTGGCGGTAAACGCCAGCTAAGCCAAGCCCACAGGCAATGACCTACTCTCCCGCGCAGGTGCAGGCGCTCGCGGGGTTCGAGCGAGTGCTGCTCATGATCGAGCGGCACCGCGAGCGAATCGAACGGCTCGATCTGCTGGTGCAAAACCTGATCTCAGAGGGGGAGAAGATCGTTGCTGCTGCGGCGGACCAGGGTCGGTCCCTCTCGGATGACGAGGTGAAGACCCTCTGCGCCTTGGTACGCACACTTTCGACCTGTCTGGTCCGGCTGATCTCGCTGGAACGGCGCGCATCCGGGCTGAAGGAGACCGATACCCCCTCTGAACTCGAACAACTTTCCGCTTCTGAGCTGGCACAGCTTCGCCTCGAACTGCGCCGGTATCTCCGCGCCGGTGGATGACCTGCGCGTCTGGTTGGAGGCGGTTTCCCCTACCTGGAGCTGGCACTGGCAGCACCTCGTGCTGATTCAGCGCGAATTGGAGTCTCTCTGCCGCACTCCTGGTAAGCGTCTCGCCTTGATGGTGCCTGTGAGGCACGGCAAGAGCGAGCTCGCAACGGTTCGTCACGCTGCCTGGCGCCTGGAACGCGACCCCGGCATACGAATAGTGATCGCCTGTTACAGCCAGCAGCTGGCGAACCAGTTCTCTCGCAAGGTGCGGCGCATCATCCGATCGAGGGTGGGCGTCGCTCCCGGCGAGGGGGCAGTACACGATTGGCGGGCTACGAATGGCAGCACCTTACGGGCCGTAGGCGTCGGTGGTGGCATCACAGGTCAAGGGTTCGACCTTCTGATTGTGGACGACCCTGTGAAGAGCCGCGCCGAAGCGGACAGCTTACGATTTCGGGAGAAAGTTTGGGAGTGGTACCTGGACGATCTCAGCACGCGGCGAGAGCCCGGCGCGTGCACTTTGCTCATCCAGTCTCGGTGGCATGAAGACGATTTGATGGGACGGGTGTTGCAGTCGGCGGAGCGGGACGACTGGACCAGTATGCGCTTGCCCGCACTGGCAGAGCCCGGGGACCCTTTAGGCCGCGCTGAAGGTGAGCCGCTGTGCCCTGAGCGGTTCGACCGAGCTCAGCTCTTGAAGATCCGAGAGCAGATGGGTGAATACGGATTCGGCGCGCTGTATCAACAGCGACCGTTCGCCAGACAGGGCATGATGTTCTTGAGGGAGCGGGCAGAGGTGGTGTCTGCCGCCCCGGTGGGAGCAGTTGCCTTGTGTCGCGCCTGGGACCTAGCCGCCAGCGCAGGGCATGGCGATTACACCGCTTCCGCTTTGATCGGGCGGCTGCCCGATGGTCGGTTTATTGTGCTGGATGCACAGCGAAAGCAGTTGGGAAGTGCCGACCGCGACCGCTGGATTCGGCAGACTGCCGAGCTGGATGGGCTTTGTGTGCAGCTTAGGCTCCCTCAGGAGCCGGGAGCGGCGGGTCGGTCTCTGGCAGAGCACCTGGCGCGGCTCCTGAGGGGCTTTCGGGTGGTAATTGAGCGGGTCACTGGCTCGAAATTGGTGCGCGCGGAGCCGTTCGCCTCGCAGTGGAATACAGGCAACGTGCTGCTGGTGCGGGGGGACTGGAACCGAGTGTTTCTCGACGAGCTCTGCTCTTTCCCCGCTGGCAGAAACGACGACTTGGTGGATGCCGCAGCTGATGCCTTTTCGCAGGTGGCAAAGGTCAACAAGCGACCTGCTTCTTGGTGAAACTCCTTGATGAAGAACTTCTCATTTTTACAACATTGGTTAGGCAAACTGCCTCTTTTCCGTACTGCATCCCGTGGAAGCGGAGGGTTTGGCAGCGCGTTCTCTATCCCGGGCTCCAATCGTTCATGGCGGGTTGAGGCAGAGCCGTTCTACCGGAACGGGGTTGTCTCGGCGATGATCGGATGGGCGGGAAGAACGCTATCGCAGTCCCGGGTGGGCGTGGAGGACGAGCGGGCGGCAGAAGATACCGACCTAGCCCGTCCGGAAGCGAAGGTGCTGCGCTATGGCTGCCCGTATTACGACTTCTCGACGCTGATTCAAGCGACCGCGCTCAGCCTAATCTGCCAGGGAAACGCCTACTGGTTGAAGCTACGAAACCGGCGCGGCGAAGTGGTGGGCTACTTCTATCTGCCGCACCAAGACGTAACGCCGGAGTGGGAAGAAGGTTCGTTCGTATCCGGCTACCGGGTGGCTGGGCTGGTGCCAGCACACTTCGAGGCGCATGATGTGGTGCATTTCCGTTTAGGGATCGACCCGAAGAACGCGAGGCTTGGGCTCTCGCCACTTGGAGCCGTGTTACGGGAGATTGTTACTTTGAACGAGCTATCTGGGTTCACCGCGGCAGTGTTGCGCAGTCCGACCCCTGGTGCGGTGGTTACCCCTCTGGAAGATGTGGAAACGATGAGCTACGAGGAACGGATGCGGTTGAAGCACTCCGCTCAAGACGCCTTCTCAGGGGAGGGTGCGGGTGGCTGGCTGTTTCTCAACTACAGGGCGCAGATTCAGCCGCTGAGATGGTCTCCCCGGGATGTGGATGCCTCAGCGATGAGCGAATTGCCGATCAATTTGATCTGTGCTGCGGTGGGAATCGACCCGATGGTGCTCGGCCTGCCGAGCCCGAACAAAACCTACAGCAACATGGCGGAAGCCAGGAAGATCGCAGAGGAAACCTGGCTGCGGCCAACCCAGAGTCTGATCGCCCAGCAGCTGACGAGCGCGAGCGAAGAGGATGTGTTCCGCGCACCAGATGGCTCTGGTTCCGGGCTGTCGCCAGGGGAGAGATTCGTGCTCTTGCAAGCGGAAGCCCCACCAGAAAAAGACCCGCTTTCCAAAGACGGAGAAGCGGGCGGGAGCACAGGAATGAACTAGTGAAGAGCCTTGCGGGGAGCGTTGAACTGCGCTACCCGGATGTCGCCGTTAACGACGTCTCCGGAGAAGGAGATCGGTCCGTTAAGGCTGGCACCGTTGAAGACAAACGACAGGGTGTCCGGATCGCCGGCCGTGTCGTTCGGTGCGCGGTTATCAACAGCGATGCCCTGCAGCATGCCGATCGCAAAGGTTGGCGCGCCGTTGTTGTTGCGAATGATGACGCGGGTTGGTCCGGCGAAGTTCGCCTGGTTGCCTGAAAGGGCTGCGCTTCGTACAGTTGTTTCCAACTGCATCGAGGGAGCGCTTGCATTTGCATTCAGGCGTGCAAAGCGGAACGTTCCTTGAATACCGGGTCCAGAAGGCCCGAAGAACCCCCGACGGATGTCGATTCGAAAGGCGCCAGTTTCTCCATTGGCGTTTTCGACGATTCCAGACCCTTGAACGATCGGCCTAGAAAGGAAGGGGTTGGCGACTACGGCACCGGCGATAGCAACAAGTGCTAATAGAGCGAATGGTTTATACATTTTTCCTCCGTTAGGAAGAGCCCTGGGAGCAAATGCGATCGGCCTGCATTGCACGCTCTTAGGCTCTCCTGAAGGGATTGACGACAACTTTTTGCCATTGTTCCATTTCAAATTACAAATCTTGAAAAAAACGCAAAAATATGTCCTTGAGGGCTACGCTGCTGTAACCGGCAATATCGACCTCGGTGGAGACCGGATCGAGCCCGGCGCCTTCCAGAATCTGGAAGGGTTAAAGCAACACGGGGCGCTGCTGTACGCTCACCGAGCCGACCGGCTCCCCGTAGCGGTGATTGAATCAGCCCAAGAGGATGCCCACGGGCTCCTTGTGCTCTGCCGGTTCCACGGTTCTACCGCCGCAATAGAGGCGGCGAAGATGGTGGAAGACCGGTTGCGCCGAGGAGCTACAGTCGGTTTATCGATAGGCTATCGCACTCTCGTCTCCGAGCCGGCACGTAGCCCGCCGGTTAAGAGAATCTTGCACGAGATTCAGGTGCTTGAGGTGTCGCTGGTTCTTCAGCCGATGAACCCTCTCGCCCAAGTGAATCTGCTCATTACTCCCGAAGGCGAAGAGATTCGCCCTCTACAAACCCTGACGGGCGCAGAACGCGCCCGAATCCTCGTTCGGCGCCTGGCAAACAGGCGCCGATCTTCTTTCTGACCCCCTTGCTTTGCGGACAAAACAGGCCCGCGCAAATTCAATTCTAAAATGAATCAACAACCCAAAGAACCTGAGGGCTGCCTGGAAACCAAGCAGCTCGACTACGATTCTGCCCTGGCGGAGCTTTCCCAGCTTGCAGAGGCGGAGAAACTGACCCCTGAGGAGTTTTCCCGCGCCAGACAGCTGGAAACCGACCTCGACCGACTGGAGACCAACCAGAAGCACATGCGGGAGCAGCAGCAGCTTAAGAACCGGTTGCAGGCACGCCGCCGCGAGCTCTCCGAGCCGGTGAACGCGCCGGTTTTCGAGGCGAGAATCGGTACCACCGTCACCGACGTTTTCGGCAGAACGCTGGACGAAGAGGGCTTCGCCGTCGGCGAGAAGCAGATGCGTGGCATCTCCGAGCCCTCCTACCGAAATACCTGGCTGAGAATGGCGCGGACCAAGCACCTGGATCAGGCGGATTTCAAGACGCTGCAGGTTGGTCTCGATGAAGCCGGCGGCTACCTAGTTCCACCAGACATCTTGCAGCAGATCCTGCGGAGAGACGCCCAGAGCGGCTCCTTGGTGGACCTGGTGCGAACGGTGCCGGTGAGTTCGGACCGGCTCCAGGTCCCAAGACTCGGTTACGAGGAAGATGACGTGTACTCCAACCCGATGCGCATCCGCTGGACCTCTGAGGTTCAAGGACCGCAAGACGTAGTCTCACCGGAGTTCGGCCAAGTCGAGATCCCCGTTTATGAGGGCTCGATGCGGCTACCTGTGACCCGAACTCTGCTGGAAGACGCTTCTGTGCCACTCGACCAGATCCTGGCAGAGGAACTCGCCTGCTCGTACCGGTTGGGGTTAGAGGAGGTGATCGTCTCCGGAAACGGGGTCGGAAAACCTTCCGGAATCCTGACCGAGCTGAATGGTGAGGACAACGCACCCGACTCGGTTTCGCTGGGCGATCCCGTAACGGCTGACGGTCTGCTGGAGCTGGTTTACGGTCTTCCGCCGCAGTACGCGCAAAGCGCAGTCGCGGTGCTGAACCGAACTGGCACCTATGCGGACCTGGTCAAGCTGAAAGACGAATCGGGCCAGTACGTGTTCGGACTCGGGCAGATCCCCTCGGGCGGTCTAGCAACTCCGCGGCAAGACACGTTGCTCGGCTATCCGCTTCACTTCTCGCCGATGATGCCCGAGGTCGGCAGCGACCGGCCGGTGGTCATCTTCGGTGAACTACGCCGTGCCTACTTCCTTGCGCAGCGGCTCGGCATCAGTGTGCGAGTTCAGGATATTCCCAGTGAACCTTACGTGTACTATGTAGTGAGATTCCGTGTTGGTGGCAAGCTGGTTCAGCCTCGAGCGATTCGAGTGGGGGTGCAGGCTGATGCGTAGCTTGAGCGCGAACCTTCGCACCATTCCTCTCTCCTTTGGAACCGATGAGGAATCAGACGGCGCGTTCGTTAACATGGGCACCGTGGATACGCAGGGCTTCAATATTGTTCGGTTCGTGGTGATGATCGCCAGCTCGACCGGCGCTTTGCGGGTTCGATTGAAAGGGGCAGATCAGGCGAGCGGCTTCAGCGCGGTGAGCTCTTCGAACGGGCAGATCGGCGATGTGGCGGAGGTCAGCTCCGTGAATAACAAGATGGTCGTTCTGGAAGTCGTCCGTCCCCGTCAACAGTTCCTTCGGTTGGAGGCGAGGCGGGTTGCAGCCGCGACCATTGCGGCGATTCTGGTGGACATGGGTTCCGCTTCGGATGCGCCAGTAGCACCGGACGAGAGCGTTGCAAAGCGACAGATTCTGGTGGAGCCGCTACCGTAGGCATGGTGTATCCAGATGTTCAGGAGGTGGCGGGCTTTCTCGCCGCCTCCCGCTTTGAGGTGCCTCAGACGGTGCCTACCGGCTGGCAGCGGGTGATTGATGCCAGCCGAGAAGTTGTGGAGAAGCAGACCGGCTATTCGCCGTTCACTGCCACCGAAGCGGTGCGAGCGATCTCGGTCAAGCGTTCGAGTTTCATTGATTTGGGCAACGGATTGCTGGACTGCCAGGAGGTCAAACTCGACCACCGCGTCCTTCAATCGGCAGACTATGTCTTGCACCCTTCCAACGGTCGAGCCGAGGCGATCGAGTTGAAGGTTCTGGGCTCTCGTCTGATGATTACCGGAGTCTGGGGCTATGCC
>JBKBWO010000036.1:4291-17779 GCA_046314495.1 Fimbriimonadaceae bacterium | reverse complement strand
GAGGCTCGGGAAGTGGATGAACTTCCTGAGCCTCAAGAGCCTGGGGGCGAGATGCCCGAAGCGTTGCTAGAAGAGGATTAGTCCTTTACCGGCCACTTGGTGATCGTGACCGATTCGATCACGTTCGCATCCATGTCGCGCGGGTTGTCGTTGGCATCGCGCTCAAGCCGCACGATCTTCTCCACGACATCCAAACCCTCGACCGTGTAGCCGAAAGCGGTGTACTGCCCATCCAGGAACCCAGCATCACCATGAACGATGAAGAACTGGCTTCCGGCAGTGTCGGGCAGGTTGGTTCTCGCCATGCTGAGAACCCCCGGAATGTGCTTGACTTCGTCGTTAAACTCTGCCTCGATGGTATAGCCCGGACCGCCGGTTCCCATCGTTGCGCGGTTCGCTTTGTCCTTTGAAGTGGGGTCTCCACCCTGGATCATAAACCCTGGAATGACTCGGTGGAAGCGAGTTCCATCGTAAAAGCCCTTTGCAGCGAGCTTCTTGAAATTGTCTACGTGGCCGGGAGCGATATCCGGCCAGAAGCGGAGGACGATCCTTCCCTGGGAGGTGTCGAGGACAGCCACTTCCTCTCCTTCTTTCGGCGGTGCGGTGAGTTCTTGCATAAGTTCTGAGAGACTAGATCGATCGACAACAGGGCCTTCGATAACTTCTTCGATAACTTCCGGTTCTTCAACAGGAGTTTCAATGGTAGTGGTATCGGTAACTTGGGTCGATTCTTCGGGTGTGCAACCTATGATTGCGACCAGCGCCAATAGCACGGTAAAGATCAGCGTAAGCGTGAACTTCATGGGGTTAAGGTTACCGCCCCTCTCCGCGCTTGCGAAACCCACAGGCAGCTTCAGCACGTCCAAATTTAGGAAGCCATGGATGGTATTCGATTTCTTTTTTGTACAGGGACCAGTTCGTTTTTCGCGTTACTTTCTCTTGGGGCGATCGCCCAAGTCAATGACAACGAGCCGCTGGCCAGCGGACGCCCAGGGCTCTTTACTGGCAACAACACCGTTCCCCCTCCATTGGGAAGTACCGCACCTCCGCCACCGGCAGCAGCGCCTCAGTGGCAGGTCGATCCCAGACCCTTCTTCACCGACACCGAGCGCGCCGCAATTGTCCAGTTTTGGAATCAACCGGGGCGTTACTTTGTTGCCCAACCAGCCGATGCCAAGACCCGAGGTCTGTACCAGGTAAGGCAGACCGTCGAGGGCTCGATGTGGTTTTGGAACTACAACCAGGCGCGCGGTTTGGGGAAGGTGAACCCAACAATTGATGCCGGAGCCCAGAACGCCGAACAACAGGCTTGGGAACGCTGGATAGATGCTCGCCTGGCTTTTGAGTATCACCAAGCGGAAGCGCGGGCGAGGCAAGCGAACCGGCAGGCGCTGGGGATCGATGTGCCAGTAAGCAGAAACTTACCTGCGCCCGCACCACCACCAGCGCCTCAGGGTCTGGTTCGGCTCGCAGGGAATCCACCGCCGTTTGCAGCCGTTGTGATGCCAGTTCAGCATGTGGTTCGCTTCGAGACCGGTCATCAGTACTCATTTGTGGACAACATCATGATCCGTCCACGGTATGCCTACTACCGGTTCGCGCAAGGGGTTACCCACGGGGGCACGCCGCTTTCCCGAATTGCTCCAGCAGAGCTGCAGCAGCTTTTCCGAGACGCCGGGCTTTCGGACACCGAGCGAAAGGTGATGTCTGCGGTTTCGCCGCTTGAGGGCGGGTTTGATTCCGTGAACACCTACGACACTGGGTTCGTCTCAGTGGGGTTCATCCAGTTTGCCGCCCTCAGCACAGGCTCGGGATCCTTGGGCCAGGCAATGGTTGAGTACTGGCGCACCTTTCCGAACGATTTCTTGCGATTCTTCAAGCGGTACGGCATCTCGGTGAACCCGAACAACGGCCAGGTTATTGCTCTAGATCCTTCAACTGGTGCGCAGTTGATGGGGATCGAGGCTGTATTCAAGATCATCGACGACAAGAGGCTTACGGCTGTGTTTCAGCACGCTGGCAGGAATTGCCGGTCGTTTCAGATGGCGCAGATTCGTGCATCCCGAACTCGGTTCTATCCTGCAGATGACGTCTTCGACGTTCGCTACGCCAACAACCAGGTGATCAAGACCCGTGTTGGCGATGTGATTCGCTCCGAAGCAGGGCTGGCAACACTGATGGACCGGAAAGTGAACCTCGGCAACATCCGGGACTTTGCCAACATCATGACGCGGGTGGCACGAGAGCGCGGGGCGAACAACCCGCAGCAGCTCGCTCAGCACGAGCGGCAAATGGTTTCCCTGTACCGGTTCCGCCGTGACTTTCTGCGCGATCCCAACCTGACACAGCCTCGATAGCCTGGACCCTGCAGTAAAATCTGAGGGATGAAAGCAGTCGGTCTCGCCGTTTTGTCGGTCGTACTCGTAAGCAGCGCTTTTGCCCAACACACCACCAACACGCTGAAGAATGAGCGGCGTGGAAGCTGGGACATTACAGTCCAGTACCCCGTCTTCCGAGGTTCGGATGGGCTGACCCGGCTTGCAAACCAGACAGTTTCACGGTGGGCGAACCAACAGTTTCAGGAGTTTCTCTCTGAGTCTCGTTCTGAAGTGCCAGAACTTCGAAAGATGAACCCAAACGTGGCTTACTATCTGTCGATTTCGCCTGAAGTTACGATGGATTCAAGCCGGATCAAGTCGATGGTCTTTACTGTAAGCCAGTACACCGGTGGAGCGCATCCCGTCACCTACTTCAAGGCTTTCAATTTCGGCTACGTTTCGGGCAAGCCTGCTAGCTTGCAGCTGTATGACCTCTTCAGCCCGGGTGCAGATTTTGCCACGCAGGCGTCGAACGGCGTTCTCTCGCGGCTGATGGACAATGAACAGGCACCCTGGGTTCAGGATGGCGAAGTGCGCGAGCTTGATTCGCAGACGCTGGAGATGTTCACCATCGGCAGAAACTGGATCACCTGGTACGGCGGGAATTACGTTTTCGGGCCGTATGTGGCTGGCACAGTAGAAGTCAGGGTTCCGTTTAGCGAATTGCCCGGCCTTAACCCGCGAGGCCCGCTTCAGACGCTGCTGCGCTAGCCATAAGTTTCAGCCTTCGCTGGGTGGGATGGTTTCAACTTCCCAGTCGATGGCCTGAATCTGGCCGTCGACAAACTGCAAAAGCAGCCGGTCGCCAGATTCCACGACCCCTGGGGTGAACGGCTCTCTTACGATGTCGGGTGAGCAGCGCCAGATGGTGTACTTTCGACCGTCTTGGATCACGAACGCGCCTGGGTAGGGCCGCGTGACTGCGCGGACCAGCTTCTCAACATAGTGCACCGACATGCAGCTTGGGTGGATTTCGCCGTCAGCAGGCTTCCTACCCGGCCAAAAGGTTGCCTGCGCAGGGTCTTGAGCCTGCCCTTGAACGGTGCCCGCGAGAATCTGCTCTAGGACCTGGATGACTCCCTCTTCGTGTGCGACGCAGACCTGTTCGTACAGCCAGGCGGCGTCGGCTTCGGGGGGAAGTGGAATCTTGACCTGGTGCAGAATTAGGCCAGTATCCACCCCTGGGTCGATTTGGAAGATCGTGATTCCTGTTTCTTCCAGCCCGAGCAAGATCGCCCAGGGCACTGCTGCACGGCCCCTGCCCCGTGGCAACAGCGACGGGTGAGCGCCGATCGTCATCTTCGAAGCGGTTTCGATTACCTCGGGCTTGGCGATCTGAGACCAGCCAATGATGAACAGAACGTCAAGCTCTAGAGCTTTAAGTTGCTCCACCGCTTCGGGCTCGTTGATGTTCCGAAACTCGAAGAGAGGGATGCTTGCCTGTTCGCACCAGGTTGCCATGTCCGACCTACCGGACTTTTTCTGGGCAAAGTCACTGGGCAGCGAGAAGACCGCAACAGGTTTGTGGCCAGCCTTGAGCAGGGCTTCGAGAGACCTTCGCCCGATCTCAACACAAGTGACAAACGCCCACCGCATGTTTTCAGTAAACCGGAGGGCGCTTCACGAGGTACACGAAGGTTCGGAAGAAGATGTTGAGGTCGGTGGAGAAGGAGATCACCTTCACATACTTTGCGTCCCATTCAACTTTCTCCTCCTCGGGCATCCCATCGTAGCTGTTCACCTGGGCAAGCCCGCTCAGTCCGGGTCGCACCTCGTATACGCCGGATACGGTTCGCAGCTCGTTGAGCTTCTCCTGGTTGGCGAGCCCCGGCCGGAAGCCGATAAAGGACATGTCTCCCTTGATGATGCAGATGAGTTGGGGGATTTCGTCGAGGTTAGAGCGTCTCAAAAAGGCTCCTAAGGGAGTAATCCAAGACTGCGACGCTTCCGCAGAGGCAGCATTCGGGGCGGACACTCTCATCGACCTCAGCTTGTAAATCTTGAACGGTCTGCCCCCGGTTCCAATTCGCTCTTGGGCAAAGATCGGAGGGTGGCGGTCGATAAGCACGATCAGAAGGAGGCAGATGAGCATGATCGGCAGCACAATCAGTCCCAAAATCGTTGCTGCCAGGAAGTCGAGCACTCTCTTTACCGCCGGGTACATGAGTTCTTTAAAGTCCGATTTCGAGCATCAGCTGGAAGGCTTCGGCGTAGTGGCTGCCGCATTGCGATCCGCGAATAATCGCCCTGGCACGCAAAGACTCGTCCGATCTTGGATGGGGATGCGGACGCATGACCTCTCTGTAGCAGGCAAGCGCACGCAGTTTGGCGTCTAAGTCTTGCTCTTCCACAGGCACAAACGTTGTGGGTGAAAATGCATCGACGCAAGGGGTGATGCCCCAGTCGGTGGAGGAAGAGACCTCTACCGCCAGCACTTTCCGGATGGGAACGTTCATGTTTCGCCTTTGGAAGATGCGGGTGGCCACCAGCGACGCCTCCGACAGCGCACCGTGGTCCTTGTTCATGTCTGAGCTTGCGTGAACGAAAACAAGCTCCGGCTCAAAGTCCAGATATGCGTCTTCAACGTACTTCACCAGTTCGTGGTGAGGTGTCTGTGCCAGTAGTAGGTTGTCGAACGTGCCCAGGTAGGCAGGTTCCAGTCCAACGATTTTGCATGCCGCGCGCATGTCCTCATCGAGTTCCACCAGAGTTGGGCGCCGCGTTCTTTTGTCGACGTGGCTGCATGCCAACGCCATTCGGCACTCCCACCCTTCTCTGCTGAGCTTATGCAAGGTTGCCCCGCAACCAAGAATCTCGTCGTCGGGATGCGCGACAACCACCAAACACTTGCGAGCCTGAGACACCGGAAAGAAGTATAGAAGAGACTGGCGGTCGGCTACTTGTTGCTAGTTGCCGCTTGGAGGTGAGATCGGGTGAGCGTGGTCATCGGTATCGAGCCCGTTCATGGAGCTCATGAGCTTCCGACTGCGATTGACCGATTCGGCGTAGTGGCGCTCTGCTGTTCGCAATTGGTCTTCGAGATCCGCTACGGTTGCATCTTCTTCGCGAAGGCTGCTTCGGGTTTCGGGACTTAGCGGTTGATCACCGTGTCCGAGCGATCTGATTCTCTCGATCAGTTTGGTTTGAATCTCCTGGATTCGGCGCGCGCGGACCAGTCGCTCGGTTTCGGCTCGAACCAGCATGAGCCGGATGTGGGAGGCGTCGTCTGGTGCGCCTAACTTGGAGAGGTCTTGGTCAAGCCGCTGGAGTCTCTCCAGCTCAGCGTCAATATCTTCCGGGCTGGAACGTTGGGTCACTTGCTGTGAGGCCTCAAGAGCCGATCCCAGTCGAACCCCAAGCTGTACTTGGTCAACTCCGGTCGGCTCGGCGCGTGATCCCACTACAGGTGTGCCTCCGCTTTGGCAACCAGCAAGAACGCTTATCAGCAGAACCGCAGCTAGTGTCGCGCTAAAGAGCCTCATCGCCATAAACCACTTTCCCGATCAAGTCTCCGTCCCAGTTCACTTTGCCTGCTATGAGGGAGTTCTCGATTCTGCCGCTGACCGTAACATCGCTTTCTGGCAAAATCACCGAGCCCCTGACTGAATGAGCTTTGACGGACGAACCAACGTGAACGAAACTCGTTTCATCGATGTCAATCGCCAGATCAGTAAATTCTGGTTTACCATGATCTTGGATCAAGTGGCGCGTTGTCTCCAGATAGGAGGTCAACGTTCCTGTATCGAACCAGTTGCCTGTATAGCGACCTGCGAGCACCCTGTGCCCTTGATCGATGAGCCATTGGATGGCATCGGTAATTTCATACTCTCCCCGCTGGCTGGGCTTGATCGAGTCGATCGCTTCCCAAATCGAGTGATCGAAGCAATAGAGCCCTGCCATCGCCCAATCTGACTTTGGCTGCTGCGGTTTTTCCTCAAGCCGCACGATGCGGTCGCCCTCTAGCTCAGCGACTCCAAAACGTCGGGGGTCTTCGACCTGCTTGACCAAGCACAGGCTGCTAGCGGTTGAGGAGGTGAAGGTGTCGCAGTAAGGCTTCAGCGGCTGATCGTAAACGGCGTCTCCCAGGTAGAGTAAGAATTTGCCGCTGCCACAAAACTCTTTCGCGGACTTGACCGCGTGCGCCAATCCTTTAGGGGTTTCCTGGACCCAATAGCTAAGATCGACGCCGAAATCTGAGCCGTCCCTCAGTGCCTCCTTTACCTTAGCGAAATCGGGCGCTACGACTAAAGCGACCTCGGTCGCGCCAGCTTCCACCAGCTTTTCAAACGCATAGGCTAGGGTCGGTTTGCCACACAGAGGAAGGATCGGTTTCGGGATGTGCCGAGTGATCGGGAAGAGCCGGCTGCCTTTTCCTGCTGCAAGAACGACCGCTTTCACTGCGCAACTAGCATCTCCGTATGACGCTGCAGCGTCCGTTGGTTAGGGAGTGATTCGGCGAGCAGCGGGACATGGTTCAACTTCGGCATGGCCATTCGGCGGGCGAAATCATCGTACCGCGAAAAGTCCCTATGCTGGTAGCCAGCGTCTCCTAATCTGTATAATCTGTTTCAAGCTCTTTGCTTCGAAGCCACGGATTGGCGACTCGCGAAGAGGAAAAAAGCCTAAAGGAGCCATGGATGGTCGCTGGGCAATCGCCCTAATTGTCATAGCAGTCTGCGTCGCGGGCTGTAAGAGTAGCCAGTTTTACTCACTGGAGCCCGTTGCTCAGTTCGGGTCCTACTCTGCGCCTCCTGCAAAACCGCAAACTCCGTTCGAGGTCTACGCTGCGGCCGCTGTAGAGGCGCAGCAACTCGCCGCACCGATGGCGCTTCGGGCTGAATTCACCCCGGGGCAGAAGGCGCAGATTATCCGCACTCTGGACTCTCCACTCAGAAAGGTGTCTTCCACTCCGTCCGGTGACTTTCACTTCGATTTTCAGGTGCTGGAGCCTCACTCTGCGCACCCGTTTCGACCCGGCTGGCGGCTACTGGGCAAAGGGCTGTCCTGGCGGATTAGCTTGGCGGTGCAGCAGCGACGATACGATGACGCTGTAGCCGACTGCATCAACGCCACTCGGTTCGGCTTCGACCTAATGAACGGCGATGTAATGGATGCCTTCCTCGGTATGGCAATCGTAGACGACGCCCGTCAGGCGTTGCTTCCCGCATTCGGTGAGCTCGACAGCGAACAGCTCGCGCGGCTTTCCAAAGGTCTTCGATCTGCGTTGCTCCGCAAACCGGCTGGGTCCACGACTTTGCGGAATGAAGGGGCGAATATGCTTGCCTCGGTCGAACTCATCCGCCAGAAATTCATGAACGGCCGCTTAGGCGATCTTCGGTCTCACTTCGGTCCTGACGTTGCGCTTGCGATCAACTATTTGAGCGACGTCAAGCTGGGCAGCGAGAAGGCGAAGAACTACTTTGAGGGGTTTGCCAAAGAGATTGATGCAGACATCGAATATCTGGTGCAATCCAGCACCATGCCAGCCCGTAAACGGGAAACCCAACGGCGGGAGCATCTGGCGGACTATCGACCCTGGAGACGCTTCAGCCGCCACCTGGTGACATCCGGCAACCAGTTCCTGATTCAGCGAGACCGCACCCTTGCTCGAAGCCGGCTCTTTGCGATCGAGGCTGCCCTACTAAGCCAGGTGAAGGCGATCCGGCGAGCACCCGAGACACTCGCCGGATTCGGGGACATCGTGCAGGATCCTTTCACGGGCGATCCGTTTATTTACCGGGCTTCTGGTCCCGATTACGTGATCTACAGTGTTGGGGCAGATTTCAAAGACGACATGGGAGAAACCGATCAGGATTTTCTTCGCCCGGACCTGACCATCGAAAGAAGCCTTCGTTAGTCTCGGCTGGTACTCTTTGCTTGGGTCCGTTCGGGCCTTTCTTGCCTTAAATGAGTTCGGTTGTTGTCGTTGGTGCGCAGTGGGGAGACGAGGCCAAGGGCAAACTAGTCGATTACCTCGCATCTAATGCAGATTATGTGGTTCGGTTCAGCGGGGGGAACAACGCGGGTCACACCATCGTAGCCGAGGGCCGCACGTACAAACTCCACCTTGTTCCCTCCGGAATTTTGCAGCCAAAGACGGTTTCTATCATCGCCAGCGGCGTGGTGGTGTGCCCTGCGGGACTCCTTAAGGAGATTGAAACCCTTCAGCAGAGCGAAACAAAAACAGGGGAGCTAAGGATCAGTGCGGCGGCACATGTTGTGTTCCCCTACCACCGGATGCTTGACCGGCTGGAAGAAACGGTAAGAGGGGAGAACCGAATAGGAACGACCAGCAGGGGCATCGGCCCGTGCTACCAGGACAAGGTCGCCCGAATTGGAATCCGAATGGGCGAACTCGTCGACCCTGATCAGCTTGCCACACGGCTTCGGCCACTGCTGAAACTCAAGAACCAGCTTCTAGAGCAGTTCGGCGAGCCCGTGCTTGACTTTGACGACCTTCTGGGCGAATACGCTGAATACGGCCGTAAGTTTAAGCCCTTTGTAGGCGAAACCGAGCAGGAGTTGGCATCGGCGCATGCCGCAGGGAAGCGTATTCTCTTCGAAGGCGCCCAAGGGACTTACCTGGATCTCGATTCCGGCACGTATCCCTTCGTCACCAGCAGCCACCCTATAGCCGCTGGTGCCTGCTTGGGTACAGGAATCGGACCTAGAGCGATCGATTCGGTCTTGGCGGTGTGCAAGGCATACACCACCAGAGTTGGGGAGGGACCCTTCCCCACAGAGATGGGTGCGGACGTGGCAGAGAGGCTTCGCGAAGCCGGATCGGAGTACGGAACCACGACGGGAAGGGGTCGAAGGTGCGGGTGGCTGGACTTGCCGATGCTCAAAACTAGCGCCTCGCTCAATTCGGTCAGCGGGTGGGTCGTAACACGCCTAGACGTTCTCTCACGGTTTGGCGCTCTGAAGGTGTGCTCTGGGTATTGGCTTAAGGACTCAGTGCTGGATTACGCTCCGACAGACTCTGGCAGTTGGGGCATCCTCGAGCCGATCTACGAAGAGCATCCCGGCTGGGCAGAGGACCTGACAGGTTGCAGAAACCCAGAAGATCTGCCCGCATCCGTCGTCCAGTACCTCCAAAGGATCGAAGATTTCACCGGCGTTCCGGTGGCAATCGCTAGTGTCGGACCCGACCGTGATCAGACCATTGTAATGCGGCCTGACCTGCTCTAAACCATTTCTTGAAAACTATGCACGCAACACTTTTGCGACAAGCTGAATACCGCCCAGAATCGGAACCATCTGCCCTCTTTCGTCGTATTCGAAACGGTCCTCCGGGTCCAACTTCCATGTTCTTCAGGCATACCGTTCTTGCTGCTTTCGTTCTCGCTTTTGCGGGTTCGACATTGGCGCAAACTGCGGTCTTGCCACCAGAGAGCTCACCCGTCACTAACGGCCATAACGAAGCTCGCCAAGTTCCCCCGGCGCGAGAAGCGGTTCCGATCACGCCTCTGCAGTTGCCTGCTGGCGTTCTTTCGGTAGATGAGGCAATTGCTTTGGCACTGGAGAACAACGGCAACATTCGCAACGCACTCCTTCAAGCGGAGTCCAGCCGGACGTTCGTTCGAGAGGCTTTTGGCTTGTTCTTGCCGAGGCTGGATGCCCAGTATCGATACTTTGACCAGGGTTCAAGTACCTTCACCGGAGCCGGCCGTGGCGATTTTGTGGTGAGCCGGAACGACTTCAACGTTGTTGCCAACTGGCAGTGGCTTGATTCGGGCCAGCGCAGTTTGAACATCCGATCAGCGCAAAGAAACGTTCTTTCATCGGATTACAGCGCGCTAACCACCCTCCGGTCGATTCTGTTCGACGTCCAGGTCCGATACTATGAAGCGCTACGAGCCCAGGAGTTGCTCCGGGTTTCGGAAGCCCAAGTCGAACGGGCGGAGCAGATCCTGGAGCAGACCAGGGCGAGGGTTGAAGTCGGTGAAGCCGCACGTAAGGAAATTCTTCAAGCAGAGGCAGATCTTGCTAATGCCCGTGTAACTCAACTTACGGCGGAAAACCGCGTTGCCACCTCTTTTGCCGCGCTCGAGGCGACAATCGGCTGGCAGCAGCCCCAGAGCCCAGAGCTGTTGGCAGAAGACGAGGACGCCTTCGACCTGCCAGAGCAGCCGATGGATGATTTGGTGGCGCAGGCGTTGGTCGAACGCCCAGAGCTGAACGCACGGAGAGAGACAATCGAGAGTCTCAAGCTGGACCTTAGGAGAGCACAAATCAATCGCGGAGTGACCGTTCAGGGCAACCTCAGGTTTCAAAGGTCATTCGGCAGAGACGTTTTCAACGATAGGCAACTAGAGCTTCTCGCCTCGATTCCGATTTTTGATGCCTATCAACTCTCGCAACCCGTTCGTAGGGTTTCGATCGCCGTCGAGCAGCAGGAAGCGCTCTTGCAGCAGGACGAATTTAATGTCATCGAAGATGTAAAGGCTTCATATACGTTGCTTCTGCAAGATGCCCGTAGAATTGAAGCAGCCCGAGTTGCGGCCTCCGCGGCGCGCCTAAACTTTGAATCTGCCAGTGAGGCTCAGCGGCTCGGTGCAGCCGATATCCTGGAGGTCCTCACGGCGCAAGTCACGCTGGTCACAGCGGAATCCAATCTGATTCAGGCGCTTTACGACGCCATCATATCGGAGGCTCGATTGCGTTTGGCGAGCGGAGAGCCGGTTCGTGGGGAACCAACGCTCATCCCAGGAAAGTTTTTTGGTGTAAGGAAGTTGTCCGATCCCCAAAGCAACAACCCATGAGTAGTAGTCCCAAGAAATACATCCCCGTTACCATAGGGATCATTGCCGTCGTAGTCGGCGGCTACTTCGCGTTTCAGTGGCTCCGTCCCCAGCCCGAGGAGATTGAGTACCGGTACGCGGAGGTCCAGCGAGGCGAAGTTCTGAGTTCAACTACCGCCAATGGCCTGGTTGAGGCATTGACCCAGGTCGATGTCAAGTCTAGAGCCGGCGGAGAGATTGTAGAGCTGATCGTTGAAGAGGGCGACGTCGTTCGCCCGGGTGATTTGATTGCGGTTATCGACCGCCGAGACAACGAAGCCAACCGCGACCGAGCGGCTGCACAACGAGACGCCGACCTAGCCCGCGCTCGCTCTGCAGAGGTGACGGTTTCCTTGGAAGAGCGTTCTGCCAACACGGAGTTGGCTGACGCTGAAAACAACTTGCGCGCCGCCCGGATTCGGCTAGAAAGAACCGAAATTCAGGCCAAGACGCAGCCAGCGATTTCGGATGCAGCGGTGAATACCGCACGCGCCAACCTGCGAGCCGCTGAAGAAGATCTTTCCCGATTCGATTCCGTCGAAGCTCCACTCAACCGCAGAGACACCCAAGGGGAAGTCGAGCGAACTCGTGCAGCCTTGGAGGTTGCGCGCCGAAATGTGGACCGTCAACGCGAGCTAGTGGAAAAAGGGTTCGCCGCAGCCACGGTTCTCGACCAGGCAGAATCACAATTGGCGGCAGCCAACACCGCTTTCCAGACCGCCCAGCAACGGCTGAGTACGCTTGATCGAGAGATCCAGTCACAACGACAGTCTCGCCAACTGGCAGTCGATCGAGCCAGAACCGCACTAGAGGAAGCGCTCGCCAACACTGCCAGCGTTTCTGTGCAGCAGAAGAACCTGGAAGAAGCTCGTACCAGCGTGCGGCAGGCAGAGGTTGCCGTGCAGCGAGCTAGAGACAACCAGCGCCGAATCCAACAGCAGAGGCTGAACGCGGACGCGTCGAGAGCTACCGTGCGCCAAAGCGAGGTCCAGCTTCGCAATGCCCAGCTTCAGCTAGATCAGACCCGAGTAGTCGCCCCAAGAGGTGGCGTCGTGACGGTTAAGTATCTGGAGGAAGGTTCCATCATCCCAGCCGCTACCAGCGCATTTGCGGAGGGCACGAGCATTGTTCAATTGAGCGATGTAAACGAGATGTTCGTGGTCTGCCCGGTCGATGAAAACGACGTTGGCAGCATCAAAGTGGGCCAGCGCGTTCGGATTATCATCGAGGCGTTCCCCAGAGCCCGCGTGGAAGGTGTTGTCGAGCGGATCAGCCCAGCTGCCAACACGGTCAGCAACATTACAACCATCCCCGTTCGGGTTCGAATTACGAACGAGGACAGCGCTCAAATCAAGCCTGGGATGACCGCCACTTGCGAGTTCATCACTTTGCAGCGAGAAGAGGTTCTATTCGTTCCGTCGCAAGCGGTGCGAACCGAGGATGGGAAGACCTACGTAAGGGTGAAAACTGGCGAGACAACGCCACCAGAGATCCGGTTTGTAGAAGTTGGCGCTCGTGGAAACGACAGCACCGAGATCCTCTCCGGCCTTCAGGAGGGTGAAGAGGTCGTGGTCGCTGAAATCAACGTTGTCCAGCTTCGAGAAACCCAGCAGAGAATGATGGAAGCCCAGCAGGGCGGAGGCCTTACGGGTGGCGGCAGACGCTAATTTTTCGTAGTAACTAGCGTGAATCTTTCAGATAGCATCGGCAGCGCACTGAAGGCGATCATGGCGAACAAGCTTCGGTCGTTCCTCACCATGCTCGGCGTCGTGATCGGCGTCGGCTCGGTGATTGCGATGATTGGAATCGGCGAGGGCACCAAGCAAAAGTCGCTTGAACAGATCGAGATCATGGGCTCAAACATGCTGATGGTCATGCCGAACTGGCGCCGAGGTGGCCAAGGTGCCGGAGCGGATTCACCCACACTTAAGCCGGAGGACGTAACGGCGATCAAGCGCGAGGTTCCGACGATTCGCTACATCACGGGTGTGGCTGCTGGTGGCGTCACCGCACAATTTCAAGGCAGTAGCGCTCGAACCCGAGTTCAGGGGGCTGAGCCACAAATCGCTTACATCCGAAATGCAACCCGGATGCACCAGGGAACTTGGTACACGATGGAAGACGAGGCGATGGCAAACCGAAAGGCGGTGCTTGGCTACAGCGTGTATGAAGACCTCTTCGGCGGGGACTTCGCTCCTGGCTCGTTCGTGCGCATTAACGGCCAGAACTACGAGGTGGTTGGCGTAGTCGGCTACAAGGGCGGCTCCGGTGGTGGTTTCAACCCAGACGACACGATCTATGTGCCCCTGAAGACTGCCAAAGAGCGG
>JBKBWO010000036.1:0-4192 GCA_046314495.1 Fimbriimonadaceae bacterium | reverse complement strand
CTGCTTGGACGCGTTGATTACTCGATGATCGCGATGCAGGCAAGCAACACCGAATTCATGCCGATAACCCAGTACCAGGTTGAGCAGGTGTTACGAAGAACTCGAACTACTGCTGGAGGCGACGAGCTCTTTCGAATTATGAATCAGGGCGAATGGATCGAGCAGGCAGAACAGCAAAGCCAATTGCTGAGTTTCCTCCTGGCGGGTATCGCATCCGTCTCTCTTCTTGTGGGCGGCATAGGAATCATGAACATCATGCTGGTCTCCGTTACCGAGCGAACCCGCGAGATCGGTCTCCGCAAGGCGATTGGAGCGCGAAGGGGCAGCATCCTTTCGCAGTTTCTGCTGGAGAGCGTGGTGATGTGCCTGGTAGGAGGGCTGATAGGAATCGGTCTAGGCTTCCTCGCCGTTCAATATGTTTCCGGCGCCTTGCAAGTGCCGCCCGTGGTAAACACGGAGGCGATTATGCTTGCCTTCGGGTTCTCTGCCTTTGTTGGTTTGTTCTTTGGGTTCTATCCGGCGATGCGGGCAAGCAGCTTGCAGCCAATTGAGGCGCTGAGGCACGATTGAAAGCCGTCGTTCAGGTTCAGGGGCTTAGTAAGGATTATGTCATGGGCGATACCATCGTTCATGCCCTGCGCGAAGTAACGGTAGATATCGAAGAAGGGGACTTTGTGGCGATCATGGGCCCATCCGGCTCCGGAAAGTCCACCTTTATGAACCTCATCGGTTGTCTCGACCGTCCGACTGCCGGGCAATACCACTTAAACGGCGAGGACGTAAGCCGGATGAGCGACGACCAGCTGGCGATCATCCGCAACAAATACATCGGATTCGTGTTCCAGGCGTACAACCTTCTCCCACGCTTCACAGCGCTGGAGAACGTTGAGTTGCCACTAATGTATGCCGGGGTTCGAAAACGAGGCGACAAAGCGCGCCAGGCGCTGGATATGGTCGGTCTCGGACAGCGGGTCCATCACAGACCGAACGAGATGTCCGGTGGTCAGCAGCAGCGCGTTGCGATTGCCCGTGCCATCGTCAACGACCCCGTGCTGATTTTCGGCGACGAGCCAACTGGAAACCTTGACTCGCGGACCTCGGAAGAGATTCTTGCGCTGTTCCAGCAGCTCAATCGGGAAGGGAAGACCGTGGTCATCGTTACCCACGAGCCCGACATTGCAGACCACTGCAAGCGGGTCATCAAATTTAAGGATGGTCGCATCGTAAGTGACGTCCGAAACGAGAACCCGATCGATGCACGTGATGTGATCGCGGCGATGCCTCCGCCAGAAGACGAACTCCCTGTTGCGCCCGAACCAGAGCAAGAACAGGAAGTCGCCTGGAAACTCTGAGCCTCCTTCTCCGGTAAGGTTATCCGTAGGTCTAAGCCGACCCAATGGGTATGCGCATTGGCCAGCTATTGTTCAAATACAAACAAGTCAATATGGCAAGCTTAAAACACGCGCTTTTCATCCTTCCGATGGCGGTCCTTCTCAGCATCTATGCCGAAGCCCAGCCACGACCTCTTCCGCAGCCCAAGGGATTCAGCCTCGAGCGGCTCTACAGTTACCCGCTGATCAACGGCCGAAGTCCAGGAGGCGCCACTATGTCGCCCGATGGATCGAAGATCGTGTTCGGATGGAATCAGACTGGAGACCGCCGACTAGACGTCTGGATTCTCGATTATCCGAATGGGACCCCGCGCCAGATTCTTCAGGCTGATCGGGTTCCTCGATTGCCGGTTCAGGATGACACCAGAACCGAAGAGCAGCGGAGAGATCAAGACCTGTACGACGGCGGAATCGGCAACTTCCAGTTCTCGCCCGATTCCAAAGAGATCTTGTTCAACTATCGTGGTCAAATGTGGCTGATGGATACCAACGGAAACAACCTGAGGGCTCCTTTGGGCATCCGCATGAGCACCGGTCAGGCAAGATACTCTCCGGACGGCCGCTTCATCAGCTTTGTTGATGGGACGAACCTGTATCGGCTCGATCGCCAGAGCGGCGAGCTCAAGCTGCTGACCTTCCTCAATCGACCGAACCAGTCGATCGGGAGCTATCAATGGTCTCCGGATTCGAAGCAGATCGTGATTACCTGGAGCGACGACTCGCGAAGAGGCCGCCACGTGATGATGGACTTCACCCGAGACCGCGCCGAGGTAGTGAACATCCGTCGAATGTGGCAGGGAGAAGGCAGTGTGAACTCGCAGATCGGCTTGATCGCCGCAGAAGGTGGCGTTATCACCTTCGTGCCCAACATCCCACGGTACCACTGGCTCAAGCAGATCGAATGGTCACCGAACAGCGACCAGTTCGCGATTTCCTGGATCAGCGAGGACTTCAAGAAGTTCAACCTGTCGACAGTTCCGATTCGAACCATGCGCGCGGCTTCTACATACACAGAGACCGCACCAAAGGCTTACATCAACGACTGGCGGCCGATCGCCTACACCCGAGATGGCTCGCACATCTACCTCGGCACTGATATTTGGGAAGACAAACTCACGCACCGCCAGGTGATCTCGGTGAACATCCTCAATCGGACTGCTGAGCAAGTTTATGCACCGGAAGACTTTAGTGTTGTAGCAATGGCACGACCGCAGGATTCAGACGAGCTGATCCTCGTTACCACCTCCCGCAATCCTCTCATCAACGAGATCACCATCCTCAACCCCGTATCCAAAGAGACTCAGGTCTTGATCCCGGTTGAAGAAGGAATGATTGCTGGCGGCTTTGATTGGGGACTTCCACCGATGTTCAGTGACGATGGCAAGCAGGTTGCCGCCATGGTCGGTAATCCGAAGCAGAACCCAGAAATCTTCGCCGTACTCCCGCCGCTTGGCAGGCTTACGACCAGCCAGCGCCCTGAATTCAAGCAGATTCAGTGGGCGAACTACGAGAGAGTGACCTTCCAATCGAAAGATGGACAAACCATCCATGCGACCCTGATCACCAACCCGAGGCTGAACAAGAACGTGAAGCACCCGGCAATTGTCTCGGGAATCTATGCCAACAGTGCCAAGTGGAATTGGGGCGGATGGCTGGACAACTACGCCGCCATGGAGCTGAACATGGTAGTTCTCAACGTCGACTTCCGAGCGAGCTACGCTCACGGCGGAGAGTTCAATAGCGGCTACTACAAGTCCATGGGCATCATTGATGCCGAGGAAGCGGTTGCCGCGAAGGAATACCTGGCTTCACTGGGCTATGTGGAGCCGGATCGAGTAGGCATCTGGGGTTGGAGCTATGGCGGCTTCCTCACCTGTATGACGCTCTTCAATCACCCTGGCGCTTTCCACGCAGGAGTTGCCGTTGCGACCGTAACCGATTGGCGCAATTACAACGAGTGGTACACCAGACGACGGCTGGGTCTGGAGCGCGAGGACAGGGAGGTCTACCGAAAGACCAGCCCGATCCACCACTCTGCTGGGCTTCAGGACAACCTGCTTCTGGTTCACGGAATGCTGGATGACAACGTGCTGTTCCAAGACATCGTGCAGCTTTCGCAGCGGCTGATTGAGAACAACAAGCAGTTCGAGCAGTTCTACTACCCTCGAGATGACCACAGCATCGGTCGCATCGAGAGCCGCCCGCATGTGTACACCTTGATCTTGAATTGGCTGTACGACAAACTGACCGAACCCAAGCCCTACGTTTCGGGTTCGAACTAGGCGCTTAACACTGCCTGCTGGGCCTTCGCCATTGGTGGACGGCCCAGCAATTCCAATATTGGCGTGGAGGCATCGGCGAGCTTCTTCAGGTCGATTCCGGTCGAAACCCCGCCCCGTTCGAAGAAGTAGACCAAGTCTTCGGTAGCGAGGTTGCCACCTGCCCCTTTGGCATAGGGACAGCCACCCAGCCCAGCCGCGCTGGAATCGAACACGGTGATGCCCATCTCCCAGGCTTTTGCCACATTCGCTAGCGCGGTACCTCTCGTATCGTGAAAGTGGTAGGCGATTGTCTCTGCTGGGATCTCTTTTAGCAGCAACTCTGTAAGCTTTTCCACTTCTTTGGGCACTGCCACCCCTATGGTGTCGCCGATCGAAATCTCATCGACCCCTAGTTCATTCAGTTGCGCGGCAGTTGCTGCCGTTTTCTCCGGGGCAATTGCACCTGCGTAGGGGCAATCGAACGCGGTGCTGAGGTACCCGCGAATCCATCCGTCTGGGGTGGCCTGGCGGAACTCGGCG
>JBKBWO010000035.1:0-18035 GCA_046314495.1 Fimbriimonadaceae bacterium | reverse complement strand
TTCGAATCATGTCGCCCCGACCATTGAGTGGCTCATTGCTTTACGAATTGATTCTCTTCATGCCAAGCCAGCATCTCACGACTCGGTCTAAACTGTTCTTCGCTTGGAAGAGATCCGAGTTTTGACCCTTCAAAAGCTGTGTATAGGCGTCCGTTGACGTACAATTCGCTGGGTTTCGGACTCACCCTCACTCGATAGTCGGGAGTCACTGTTAGCATTCCACGATCAAAGAGGATATGCATGTCCGCAAGCAAGAGTAATCCATTTTTTGACCGAGTGGAGTTGAGATTGGGAGTACGGCATTATATGGGCTGCTTCGAGAACAGGCAAGGTCTTTTCGCCGGTGATTGCGCAGGTGCGCTGATACTGGTCCGTTACCAAAAGGCGAAAGGCCCCTTGACCTAACCGCAAGTTTGCAATCGATTTTGCGTGAGGGGTCTCTATTTCCTTCACTCGACTCTCCGGATCTTTCGCAACTAGGACCTCCTTGACTTGTTCAAATAGTTCGTGTCCTCTACCGTCCAGCGCATTATAAGTCTTGCCTTGGACAGTGTTTCGTGGCCAGTCTTTAGGTTCGAGGATCCACTGTTCCGGGGAAAGCCAGAAAGTGTCAGTAAGGATTATGTTTCCAATCATCGGATCTGTTCCGGGGTCTGATGCCCGATACTTCTCAACTCGTTGAATCAACTCACGGAAGGATTTGACACCGTTTTTCTCCCCGAACGCTCTCCAAGCAAGAGATGCGGGAAGTCTCGTGAGCGCGACAAAGTGCCCACCGCCAACAATCCTCTTATCTGGCGCGTGCAATTTGAACAAAAACAGCTCGCCAGGGTCCAGCGCTCTAAACGTGCCGCTTGCGCCGGGCTTCCAAAAATTGACTTCATCGGCTTGTCTCGCAGAGAGTTGCTCGAACCACTGTCGATCGTTACTCCTACGTAGAGCTTCATCGACTTAGATCAATTACACCAGATTCGTGAGCAAACACGAGTTTGGTAACCTGGCGGAGTCTCATGGAACTAAGACGGGGTAGCTACGATAAGCTGATCACCGAAGAGATCCGAGCTGCACTGCAAGAACTACCCTCCCACCTTAAGGCTGAGGTCCGCCGTCTGAACCCAGAGGACATAGTCGAATACCTCTGTCGCGAGGCAACTTACTTGTTCAGAAGCAAGATGGAATCTCTGACCAATGAAGCTGGTGTCGAACTCATCGACGGCGTTCACAACCTTCTATTGCCAGTCAGTGCAGAACGATTTACCGATCAGCTGCTGCTAGCCGTCCGCCCCAAAACGGAAGAAAGTTGGCTTGAACCGAAAGTGCCCCTATCGCAAAGCGCGCTCGTTACGAACGACCAAGGCCTGAACTATCACGCTATTCTACGCTCAGAATTACATTCTGCCGATAGGGTCGACATGATTTGCCCGTTTATCGGAGTCCAGGGACTTAATCTCATTCAAGATGTCTTGCATCAGTTTGGAAACAACCTGCGCGTTCTAACAACAACATACTTAGGAGGAACCCACTTGGAAGCAATCCGAAGGCTCAGCCGGTTTGGAGCTCAGATAAAGATTGTTTACGAAAGCCCTAGCCAGAAGACTGCTCTCCATGCGAAGGCGTGGATCTTTCATCGAAATACAGATTTCGGCACTGCGCTTATCGGCTCATCGAATCTATCAACTCGGGCTTTGGTCGACGGGCTGGAGTGGAATGTCAGACTCGGTAGCCGAGATGCACCGCAGGTGATTGAAGAATTGAAGACTACGTTCGAGAGGCTCTGGCAGGACCAACGCTTCGAACACTTTGATTCAGAGAGGGATGATGAACGTTTGCGGAAGGAACTTGACCGAAACCGTGGTGGTGACACAAGCGAGCCAACGTTCTTTGCAGACTTGCGACCATATCCGCACCAAGAGGAAGCTCTAGATGCTCTTCGCTTCGCTCGCCTCAATGGTCGAAACCGAAACTTGGTCGTCGCAGCAACCGGCACGGGAAAAACACTTCTCGCTGGGTTTGACTACTTGAATTGGGCACGTGAGACTGGAGGAGTTCCAAAACTTCTCTTTGTCGCTCACAGACAAGATATCCTCCAGCAGTCGTTGGGGGCGTTCAGAGCCGTCATGAGAAATGGCGACTTCGGTGAGCTTCACGTCGGTCAGAGCAGGGCTCAGGGCTGGAAGCATGTTTTTGCATCTGTGCAATCGCTGAATGGAAAGGATCTAAGCGAGTTTAGCGCGGATCACTTTGACTACATCATCATCGATGAGTTTCACCACGCAGAAGCACCTACATATGAGAGACTGATCGAATTCTTCAATCCTAAGCAGCTTCTTGGGTTAACCGCAACTCCGGAGCGCTCGGATGGCAGGTGGAAGATCATAGAAGAGCTCTGGCCTCCGACCTATGAGCTGCGACTATGGCATGCGCTTGGGCGGCAGCTACTTTGCCCATTTCACTACTTTGGGATCGATGACGGGACGGACCTCTCGAAACTAACGTGGTCGGCTGGAAAGTACGACGGGAGCGAACTTGAGAACCTCTATCGAATTGACAACGATCATCGATCAGCCATCATTGCCCGCGAGTTACGAGAAAAAACAGATACGTCGAACTTGAAGGCCATTGCCTTTTGCGTCTCGAAGTCCCATTCAGACTTCATGGCAGAGGAACTCTTACGGTACGGATTCAAGGCTGAAGCAATCCACTCCGGCCAAGATCATGGAGCACGAGGCGACAAGTTGCGGAGGTTCAAAGAGGGCCAGACCGAGATTCTATGCGCAGTGGACCTACTCAGTGAGGGCATCGACATTCCCGAAATCAACACGGTGTTGTTCTTGCGGCCCACAGAGAGCGCCACGGTCTTTATTCAGCAACTCGGACGTGGACTTAGAAATCACTATTCAAAGGGTGCGCTAACGGTTTTGGACTTTGTAGGCCAACAGAATCGCAAGTTTCGAATGGACCTTCGATTCCGAGCCATGACGGGTCTTACTCGAACTGCACTCGAAAAGGCGGTCAAGACGGGCTTCCCATCGCTGCCTCCAGGGTGCGACATAAAGCTGGATAAAGTCACGCAAGAACGGATCATCGAGAATCTTCGCAGTGCCGTTCCATCAAATCTCAATCAATTAATTGCCGAGGTCCGACGATTTATCGAGAGAGGCGAAGAGATCACAGTCGGTAGGTTCTTGGAAGAGACTGGCATGGATCCAGAAGACCTATACAAGGGAGCCAGAAGTCTCTGCTATGTTCGTGAAAAGGCGCAAGCCTATTTGGGAGAACTTCCTCAGGATCATTCAAGACCTTCGCGGCTTATCCATGTTAACGATCAGCTAAGGGTCGAACAGTACAAGAAGGCGCTGCTTGAACACAGATGTGAGACTGATTTCACTCGAATGGTGTCCATCCCACTGACTGATACTGTCGGCGGTGAAGGACTGAGTAACTCAACACGTCAGGAATTCTTGCAGCTCTTGGAATATTTGGAATCTCGGGCAGATCCACTACCGCGATTGGCGGACGACCTGCCTTTCGTTTTTGCTGGTCTTTACAATCGCGACGAAATCGTAGCGCCATTTCGCGACCAGCCGAATTCTATGCGCCAAGGAACCTTTTGGGTTCAAGAAAGGGAGCTTGATGTTCATCTCGTCACGCTTCGCAAATCAGAGCGCCATTTCTCTCCCACGACTCGCTATCACGACTACTTCGAAGCAATTGACATTTTGCATTGGGAAAGCCAATCAACCACTAGCCAGGATTCACCAACCGGCCAAAGATTAGTTCAAGGCATTGGCCGACACCTCTTCTTCGTCCGTGAAAACAAAGGTGATCCATATTTGTGCATAGGATTTGCGCACCCGCTCACCTACGAGTCAGAAAAGCCGATAAAGATTCGTTGGAAGCTTAATCATGCAGTGCCCGATCATCTGTACATCAGGCTAAAGCAAGCGGCTGGTTAGACTTTTGGGGAAGAGCTACTGCGGTGATGGCGTCCTTGTTAGGACAACCGTCTCTTCGAATCCTTCGAACCGAACGACAATCTGGTTCTCGCTACGCCACTCGACCGTGGACTCCTGTGAAGCAAACGGCTCGTTGAAATGAGCGATTGCCTCTTGCTTTCGCGACTCCGAAATACCTGGTGGTACTTCGAGCTCTACAATTTTCGACCCTGAATGCATCTTGTTTCCTTCCATCCGGTAGCTGCCTTCGACCTTGATCGTTGAAAGACCAAGCCGATGGTGCCCACGAACCTGGTGGCGTCTAGATAAGTGAACTCCAGCGGTTCCTCATTGAAGTCAACGCCGACCCAAGTTCCGCCAACGAGGGACTGCTCCTTCTGGCATCCGACCAGAAGGAGCAAAGGCAGAGCCAGTAACAGTGCGGCAGTGAGTTGGCGCTTCATCCTAAGGCTACTAGGGCATTTATAGGACCTAAGATCGAGATAGTGTTAAAGGTTGGTCGCCCCAGTTCAGTCGGACCTCGTTATCAGAGATCCATTCAACCTTGCCAGTTTGAGGGCCGGCCTTTTGTTCCTCCATTGCCTTCATCATCGGTTCGCGGACAGCTGCAGGGATGGAGTCAGGAAGCTCTACATCAACGATAGTGGCGTTTATCGTCAGTTCGTCACCGCTTTCCACGTAGGTTCCGCCAAGAATGACCTTTGCTTGCATGGCCTCGATGCTTCCGCTCAGAGCGGAGTCATCTTTGAACTCAAGAACCACCGATGCACCGTCTGGTGTGGTTCCCGTCCAGGTTCCTTTCAAAGATCGAGAGTCTTGTTGACAGCCCATGATGACGAGGGCAACGACTACGACAAAAACGAGCGTGAGCGACTTTTTGAGCATATAGAATCAACGATGGGGAACGGCTTGGGGATTCAATTCGGCTAATCTAGGCAGAACAATCAGGTGACCAAGAAAGAAAAAGTTCGAATCGTTGTCGAGAAACTGGGAGCCTACTACGGCAAGCCGCGGCACATCAGTCGGTTCGATCCGATGGAGGAGTTGGTCTCCTGTATCCTCAGCCAGCACACCTCCGATTCCAACAGCTTTCCGGCATTCATGCGTCTTAGAGAGCGCTATCGGGACTGGGATGAAGTCGCAAAGGCAGATCCTGAAGAGCTGGCTTTGGTGATTCGTGGAGCGGGGCTTGCAAACAACAAGACCAAATCGATTCAGGCTTGCCTTAAAGAGATCAACCACCGGCAAGATGAGTACTCCATTGACCATCTCAAGGAGATGAAGCTAGAGGATGCCATGGAGTGGCTCATGAGCCTTCCAGGTGTTGGCCCCAAGACAGCGAGCATTGTGCTCTGCTTCAGCTTCGGCATGGATGCCATTCCGGTTGATACCCATGTTTACCGAGTCGGATGGCGGCTTGGGCTGTATCCGGAAAAAACGGGAGAGGTGAAGGCGCATCAGATTTTGCTCAAGCTCGTTCCGCCCGGGCTGGCGTTCGCCTTTCATGTCACCTTCATCCAGCACGGAAGGCAGGTTTGCCGCGCACCGGTTCCTCTCTGCGAGCGATGCGTGGTTACGGAGTACTGCGATTGGTACAAGCGCGGCGGTCCGGAGCGCCGCCAGAAGCAGCTGGAGAAAGTGAGGCGAGAGAGCGCCAAAAAGAGAGCCGCGAAGAGAAAAGGACTATGATAGTGTTATGAACTGCCGATGTGGAGGGTTGTGAGCCCGGACTAAATGCAAACCGGTGACTCCGATAGCAACCAAGAGCCGTCATCCGTTCTTCTGAGCGGGGCGACCAGAGCGCAGAGGCTCGACCTCGAAGAGGCAATCCAAAGTTGCGCGCCTAACTTGGCGAGGCGGCTGAAAGAACCAGAATGGGACCTAATACTGGAACGGCTCCAGGAACCCAATGCCAAGGTGGCTGATGTGCCACTTCTGGCGGTTGCCCAGTTTGCCACTGGTCGGGAGCCAGACCTCTCCCTCGCTCTTTCCAATCTCTACGAACATCAGTTGGTATCCGCCTCGCCTGCAGCGCAAGTCGTTTCGCTTGGTCCCTTAGGCGCAAGAGAAATTCGGCTGCATGAGAAACCGATTGTCTGCGTCGTCGGAGCAAGCGCCGGGACGACGGATTCAACGAGATTCTCCGATCAGGCAGAGTTCAATTCATGGGTGAAGGGGAAGATCGATGGTGCGGACTGGCTCAACATCGCCGAAGCGAGGTCAATCAACCGCTCTGGCGATGCAAGAGTGAGAGAGTTAGCGTACGAAGCGCCGCTTTCTCCCTGGCGGCTTCGGGAGATGCTCCAGATCAGGCAGCGCACCCTAACGGAAAACCTGTCCGGCGCCAGACCCTACCGAGACGTGACCTACGGCCGAGGGGGCTTGCAAGAACTCCGGTGGACGCTTCACCTCATCCATCTGAGGTTTCCAACCGCTACCTCCGCTGTTCGCCGCTTGGACTCTGCTGACCGCATCGACGGTCTGCTTGATGCCGGCATGATCAACACCGCCGAGAGAGCAGAACTGCAAGAGGGATACCGGCATTTGCGACGGGTCCAAGCACTTATCGATCTGCAAGAGTGGGACGAGTGCGTCTTCCCAGAAAACCCCGACAAACTGAAAGCCCTGACAATTGCCGCGCAGTGGCAAGATTCTCCGAATCGGTTTCTGGAATATCATGAATCCGTGGTTAGTCGACTTTCCGAGCTTTGCACGGAACTCTCCGGTCGGCTTCTCTAGAAATCGATGAATTGGGAGACCGCCAATTGGCCCCTGCTGATCTCTTTGGCCGTGGGCGCTTACGTCCTTGGCTCAATTCCGTTCGGAAAGATCGTTGCCTCGCTGTATGGCATCGACATCACCAAGCAGGGAAGCGGCAACATCGGCGCAACCAACGTTCTCCGCGTTCTGGGAAAGGGACCGGGGATCGTGGTCTTGGTTCTGGACGCGCTGAAGGGGTTTGCCCCAGCGCTTGTGGCGCTGTTACTGTTCGGGTCTCCTTTTGTGGCACTGCTAATCGGCGCGATGGCGCTGATTGGCCACTGTAGCTCTCCTTTCCTAGGATTTCGAGGCGGCAAAGGAGTTGCGACAGGGCTCGGTGTCCTCATTGGCGCCGTCCCGCTGCTCGCCCTTATCGCTTTGGTCACTTTCGGGCTCGTGTTCGCTGCCTCGCGAATCGTGAGCCTATCTTCGCTGTCCGCCGCGGTTGTTTTGCCTGTCGCCGCTTACTTCTTGGGGTTCGGCCTAGACGCCGCGATTATGCTGACAGTATTGGCTTTGCTGGTCATCATCCGGCACCGATCCAACATTTCTCGACTTCTTGCAGGCACAGAGCCCAAACTTGATCTAAAGAGGAAAGATCGGGCGGGCACTTCGTAACGTCTATGATCGACAAGGAGAGATAATCGATGGCACCCTACCTTGGCTTAACCGACATCATCAGCTTCGAGATGGTCTCGGCTTTCATTCTGTTGATTCCCGTTGGCATCTGGGTGGTGTTGATCATCTCCTGGATGATCGATGGAACCATCGACGGTCTTTCCGGCACCATCGGTTTGGGCACTATGTTCGTCGCCCTGGGTGCCGCTTTCTATCTGCAGAACGCCACTCTAAACATTGGTTTGGCGGTATTGATGGGCATCACCGTTCTCTCCATGCCGTTCATCCGGTCTGGGTATGCGAAGAAGCAATCAGACGATCTTGAGGTCGAGCAAATGCAACGGGCGTACCAACAACTGGGTCCGAATCGGGATAATTTCGGAGCGCGATGGCGAATTGCCACCACTCTTTACAACAACGGTTACCCGGGGCCTGCGCTGGCGCTCGCCACGCAGACACTGGATATGGTGCCTGCTTCAGGCTTTCAAGACGAGCGCGCAACCCTCAAACGTTGGAAGCAGAGCGTAAGTTCAACGGAACTAGAGCAGCCGTTGACCTGTTTAGCTTGCAAGGCCCAGAATCCAGCTGGGGAATTGTATTGCACGAAATGCGGCCAACCGATCATGCTCCTGGTGGTTCAGACAAAGCTGGAGCAATCGGGTCAATTCCAAAGATTTGCAGCCATTTGGCTGTCGGCACTTCTGCTGCTGGTGGTCATCCCCGTAATCTGGAATTTCGGGCTTGGCGGTCTCGTCGCTTCGATCCTCTCCGGGGTCGTCGTGGCGTTTGGCGCGTTCCTGCTTTACTGGGTTTTCCGAGACCGGTAGCTGAGGTGGCAGCTTGAAGCTGCTCGACCGCTACGTCCTCAAGGAGCTCGCTGTTCCGTTCATCATCGGTACCGTTGCCGTTGTTCTCATGTTCCAGGCGAACATGCTCATCGCGCAGTTTCGAGAGCTTCAATTCCGAGATGTTCCGCTGGTCGCGATGGTCCAGATGGTGATCTTCAAGACCCCGGAATTTTTGGTTCTCACACTGCCGGTCGGGGTTACGCTCGCTGCATCTTTGGCACTTTCTAGATTAGCAAGAGAGTCCGAGCTCACTGCTGTGCGTGCTGCCGGCACTCCGATTTTCCGGGTTCTCCTGCCCGTGATGGCGTTTGGCTTGGCAGTTGGCGTGGGCAATTACTTCATCGTTGAGCGAGTGATGCCCACCAGCGAAAGAGAGTTCATCCGGGTCATGAGAGACTCGGCTTTGGTAGCTGGTGCGCCAGATTTTCGCTCTAACGTTGTGTTTCAGATCGGCACCTTTACCGCCTGGATCGGTACGGTCGCACGAAGCCCCGACGGCGCCATCAACCTGTCTCAGGTGATGATGTTCGAGATGCAGCGCGCCGATGAGCAGTGGGTGTATCAGGCAGCGAGTGGCTACTACCGCGATGATGAGCTTGTTCTGCGTGAACCCATCGTTTGGGTCTTTAAAGGGCCAACCGTCATCAGCGCTTCCAGCGCTGCAGAGGATCTCACTTTCCGAGAGAAGATCACGATCGACCAGTTCTTCATGCCCCCTGAGCCGCAGGAGCAGACGACCGAAGAGCTGCGCCAGACCATCATTCAACAGCGGGAGATGGGCAACGACACGACCGTTCAGGAAATCGCCTATCACATCCGGTTCAGCGTGCCAGCGGCCTGCGTGGTTTTCGCTCTCACTGGGCCGATCTTTGCTATCTGGCTGGCGAACCGGGGAGCCTTCGTAGGCGTTCTCCTCAGCATCCTTACAGTTTTTCTGTACTACAACATCTTTATCATCTCGACCCAAGTTCTCGGGCCGAGCCGTATCGTCGACCCCGTTTTGGCCGCATGGTTGCCAAACATTATCTTTGCTGTGTTGGGCCTACTTGCCTTAAGAAAGCTTGAATGAAGAGGCTGGGTTCGATTCTCATCGCTGCTTCTTTTGGCAGCTTATATGCCTATGCGCTCCCTGGTGGTGAGGCTCTTTCCCAAGCGCTGCGCAACCTCCCTCCTGGCATCCCCGAACCCGAGCCCGCGCCCGGAGAGGCAAGGCCAGACCAGCCCAATCCTCTGGAGCCGCAGGGGTTTCCCCCTCCACCTGAGCGTGATGGCAGGCTTCCTCCGCCCGGAACGCCAACCCGTGAAGACGAAGAAATCCAGGTTGTTCGTGCTGGCACGTTGACCCGCGAAGGGAATGTGATGCTGGCGGCCGGCAACATTCACGTTCGGTACAAGGGCTACGACATCTTCGCCGAGCAAGGGGCGTTCGACTTGGTAAACGAGACGGCGATTCTCGTTGGCAATGTAACGGTTATTGGCAAGACCGAGGTCATCACTGGAAGCCGGGTGGAGCTTGACATTCGCGACGAGTTCTTCCGAGCTTGGGGTGCAGATTCGGAGATCAGACCTCAGCGACTGGATAACCGAGTGCTAAGTGACGTCTACTTCGGCGGCCGCCAGATTTACGGTACGGAGCGACGTTTCTGGGGAGAAGATGCCACGTTCACGACCTGCTCGCTCGATGACCCTCACTTCTTCCTAAGATCCCGCAGCACCGACATCATCCCCGGCCGGCGGGTGATCCTTCGCGATACCCAGTTGGTGGTGCTGGGCAGTCCGCTGTTCACGGTCAATTATCTTGTGATCCCTCTGGACGACCGAAATTTCCGGTACACCCCAGAAATCGGTCAGAGCCCCCAAGAGGGCTACTTCGTAAAGACCAGGTTCGCCAGCGGTGGCCCGGGAGCAACCTGGTTTGACAACCGGCTGGACTACTATACAAGACTATTCTTCGGAGCAGGGACAAGATGGAACTACCCGATGGATCAGAGCCTCAACCATCTTTCGTTCTACACCATCCCCCGCCAGTCAACGGTTGAGGCTTCGGTGAACCACGCCCAGCGGATTGGCAATTCCACGTTCAACTTTGAGGGGACGCTGGTAAAGAACAACGTTTTGGTTGCCAGAGACCAAACGAATACCAACCTTCGCTCATCCTACGTACTGCCCAACTTCGGAGGAGAGACCCGCCTTTCGCTCCTCTATACGAATACGAGGGGGCAGAACTTCTTCAGCGAGAACCAGACGCTTGGGCTTCAAGACAACAGGCGATTCGGCCCACAATTCACAACAAACCTCGACTTGAACCTGGTGAGCGCTTCCTCCAGATCAGGCATGGGCGGCACGGGAATTGGCAGGCGTCAACTCGACATCCGGTTTAGAGCGGTTCAAGATGTTCGTAAGGTCCAGATTGACCTCGAGTATCTGCGAAACGTGCCGATTGGTGAGATACAGAATTTCTTTAGCGGGTTGGACCGCACTCCGATGCTTACAGTGCGCTCCGACGCCCGCAGGCTGCTGGATGGCAACCTGCCCGGGAACATCAACTTCAACACCAACGCCAGCGTGGGCGAGATGTTCGACACTCAGCGGAGAAGAAGGGTGGTTCGGTCTGCATTTGAGTTCGATTTTTCCCGCGCTCCGCAGCCAACCCGTCTCTCGGTCGACTTCAATGGCCGATTTCGCCAGGCGATGTACAGCGACGACACCGCCCAGTACGTTCTCGGGCTCGGTACGAACGTGCGCTATCGACTCGGCCCAGATACCGCCGCCAATCTGCGATACAACTTCTTGAGACCTTACGGTTTCAGCCCTCTCGCGATCGACCAATTGGGAAGAACCCATTTGGTTACCGGGGATCTTAGCTTCCGCCCGGTTGAGTCGCTTCTTCTGGCGTTGCAAACAGGCTACGACTTCCGGCAAAGAGAACTTGGAGCCGTCCCCTGGCAAAGCATCCAGATACGACAAGAGTGGCGCCCTGCGGAGTGGTTCCAACTGCGAAGCCTCACCACTTACGACACGTTCCGAAAAGGTTGGGCGAATACGAGATTCGACATTGCCTGGCAAGCAGGAGACACGTTCTTTGGCGCAGCGGCACGATACGACTTCCAACGGCACACCTGGGGCAATATCAACTTCCTGATGGAAGGGCTGCAGGCAGGTCGGCTCCGCACCAGCCTGTTGCTCAATTACAACGGATTCTCTAGAAGGTTCGAGGCGCGGCACCTCTCCCTCATCTACGACATGCATTGCACCGAGGCGATCCTCACAATCCTCGATAACCCAGTTGGGTTTAACCGAGGCACGCAGATCGGATTCTTCTTGCGGCTGAAGGCTCTTCCGTTCAACACTGGTTTCGGTACCGGCACCCAGGGTCAACCGCTGGGGCTCGGAACAGGCTTTGGCTTCTAGCCGCTAGCAGGTACATTCAATCCGTCCCATGCATCAAGAATCCTACGAGGACAGCTACCTGTACAGACTCCGTCATAGCGCTGCCCACCTGATGGCGCAAGCGCTGACAGAACTCTATCCCGGGATCAAGCTGAGCATCGGGCCTCCCATCGAAAATGGATTCTATTATGATGTAGAGCCGCCGGAACCGATCCGCGAAGAAGATTTGCCAAAGATCGAGAAAAAGATGAAGGAGTTGGCAAAGCTCGACCAGAGGATCGAACTGGTCTCTGCCTCAGACCGAGAAGAAGCCCGCCAGATTGTCCAAGAGCGGTGCTCCTTAGGGCAAGGACCTGAGACGGTCACTTACAAGCTGGAACTTCTTGATGCGATTCCTGAAGGTGAGCAGGTGACGTTTTACGAACAGAAGAGGACAGATCGCGATGGGAACCAGCACCGCTTCATCGACCTGTGCCGAGGTCCTCATGTTGAGACCACCAAAGAAATTCGTAACTTCAAGCTGCTTTCGATAGCGGGAGCCTATTGGCGCGGCGATGTAAAGAACAAGCAGCTGACGCGAATCTATGGAACGGCGTTTGAATCTGCCGAAGAGCTGGAAAAGCACCTTAACAACCTGGAAGAAGCAAAGAAACGAGACCATAGGGTTCTCGGGCGAGAATTGGGTTTGTTCATGTTCTCGCCGAGAGTTGGGTCTGGACTTCCGCTTTGGCTCCCTAAGGGAGCGATTCTTCGTGAGAATCTGACCAACTTTCTGAAGGAAGAGCAAATGCGTCGTGGCTACCATCCTGTTGTGACGCCCCATATCGCAAGCTCTCGGCTGTACGAGAAGTCGGGTCACGTCATCACTTTCCGCGAGAAAATGTTTCCGTTCATGGAGGACGAAGAGAAGGAAACCTTCATCTTGAAGCCTATGAACTGCCCCTTCCACATCGAAATCTACCAGAGCGATTTGCGCAGTTACCGCGACCTGCCCATTCGGTTAGCCGAGTTCGGAACGGTCTACCGGTACGAGCAAAGTGGGGAAGTCGCAGGGATTTTGCGGGCCCGGGGGTTCACCCAAGACGATGCGCACCTTTTCGTTACGCCAGACCAGCTGATGGACGAGTTCATCGGCGTCGTCGATCTGATGATGCTGGTGCTGAAAAAACTGGGACTTACCGACTACAAGCTACGGCTCGGTGTTCGAGAACCAGGTGGTTCGAAGTACGTCGGCAGCGAAGAAAACTGGGCGATGGCAGAGGATTGCATTCGGCAAGCCTGCGACAAAATCGGCGTGGACTACTTCGTTTCCGAAGGAGACGCTGCATTCTATGGTCCTAAGCTCGATTTGATCATCAAAGACGCTCTCGGAAGAGAGTGGCAGATGGGAACGGTTCAGGTGGATTACAACCTGCCAGAGCGATTCGAGCTGGAGTACATCGCGGAAGATGGCAAGCCCCACCGTCCGCTGATGATTCACCGAGCTCCGTTCGGATCGCTGGAGCGCATGATCGGGCTGTTGACCGAGCAGTACGCCGGTGCCTTTCCATTGTGGCTGTCGCCCGTTCAAGTGGCAATCTTGCCGATTTCCGACCGGCACAACGATTATGCAGAAGCGCTGGCAAATCGATTACGCGGGTACGACTCTGAGGCACCGGTGAAGAATCCTTTGCGCGTTGAGGTCGATGCGCGGCGCGAGACCCTAGGCAAGAAGATACGGGAGAACCAGCTTCAAAAGGTGCCCTATATGCTCATCTTGGGAGACCGAGACATCGAGCAGGGAACCGTGGGCGTCCGGTCGCGGGAAGAAGGCGACCTTGGCGCAATGTCGGTCGAGGCATTGTTAGAGCGCCTTGACAGCGAGCTGGAACCCAAGTCAGGATCCAGTTAGTTCTCGTTGCGAAGGGCGACGACGGGGTCGAAAGTCGCTGCGCGAATTGCCGGAAGCAGCCCGAAGATGCCACCAATTCCGATGGCAACCGCAAAGCTGACAGCGATGATGTCCAGGCCCAGATCTGGCTTGACCGGAGTGAACGTGATGAGTGCCAGACAAACCCCCCAACTGATGATTACACCAGCCGTGCAGCCGATCACCGCCAATACAATCGCCTCGACCAAAAACTGAGAGAAGATGTCTCGACGGTTGGCTCCCACGGTCTTCCGAATGCCGATCTCCTTCGATCTCTCGCTGACCGACATCAGCATGATCGTCATAATGCCCACACCTCCAACAAACAGGGCAATGGATGTTAGGCCGGTCAGCAGCCATGTCAGGATTCCCAGAACGCGGTAAATCAGCCCGAGGAGGTCTTCTTGAGTAAGGACCGAAAACTGATTCTCGTCCAGCGCACTGGATAGCTCCTGCGACACCGAAGTGATGACTTCCTTTGGCTCAAGCTCTGGGACCGTCTGCACCATGATCCTATCGATGGGGAGGTTGCCGCCTAGCTGTTCTTTCACATAATCGAAGGGAACATAGATGACGTTTTCAAAGCTGCCCATAGAGAGCAGGCTCTGCTCTTGCTGCTGATCCTGGGTGACTGCCACCACGCGGTATTCCTCTTGGTTGAGCGTCACAATTCTGCCAAGCGCTGGCTCATCGCCGAACAGGTTTCGCTTGGCAACTCCACCCAGAACCATAATCGGCTCGTTCAGTTGCGATTCGTCAAAAAGCTCTCCTTCGGCGAGATTCATGTTCCTCATCCGGAACCAATCTGGCCCTGTGGCGATGACCAGGGAGCTAGGGCTCGATTTTTCACCGTACTGCACACCTCCGCCTACAAAAGTGAGCGGCACGGCGCGCTGGACCCCTTTCAGCTGTCTCAGTGAGTCTGCGTGAGACTCTCTCAGGTGGCTAATACCCATGATGGAGGCGTTCATCATGGAATCCGGATCGACTCTGCCGGGAAGAACTATGAGCAAGTTGACGCCGAAATCTCGGACTTGGGAGGAGACGTCTGTCTGAACTCCGCGCGCGATGCTAATGAGCAGCACAATGGCGATCGTGCCTACGGCGATGCCGATCGAACTCAGGACGGAGCGTGTTCGCTGAGTGCTGATGCTGAGGAAAGCGGAACGAGCGTTGGGGGAGAGGCGGGGCAACGAATTATTCAACGAAATCAGCTCCAAGCTCGTTTCTTGAAGAGTATTCCTTGAGTGGAGAAAGTGATCAAGAAAAAATTGGCGCGATCTGAGCCCAAAGCCTTACTCCTTAACACAACGATAAACGAACGTTAACCCGCGCTTAATCACCCTATGAAAACCTATGGTTATGCGGCGCGCATTTACACTCATAGAACTTCTCGTCGTCATCGCGATCATTGCTATTTTGGCAGCGATCCTCTTTCCTGTGTTCGCCCAAGCACGCTCTGCAGCTCTGAAAACTCAGGCGCTGAGCAACGTTAAGCAATTGGGCACCTCTTCTTACCTCTATATCAACGACCACGATGGTCATTTGCCGAACCTGACATGGCAGGACAGCTTCGGAGCGGGTTACCCGATTCCGAACCCGCTTGGAGCTAACTGGAACGGTTCGATTGCATGGCCCATCACCCTCATCCAGTATCATAAGAATGACACCAAGGGTGGCAACCTGAATAGCATCGTAATCAGCCCCAACGACCCCAGCAAGCCGAACTTCACCAAGCCAGAATTCAAGATCATGCTTCAGGCTGTGAACTGGCCCGGAGTTGAAAACTTCAATGAAAACTGGCAAGTGAACGCCAAAATCTTCCCCCTAAGCTTCTGTGCCAATTACTTCCTTTCGTACTCGCACGCGCCGAATGCATCTGGCGCCTGGGCTTCAACAGGCTATACCGGTCCACGCAACATCACCAGCGTAGCAGCACCGTCCAACACCGTCCTCTTCACCGAGTACGGTCAGGGAATTGCTGGCAGCTATCAGACCAATGTGTACAGCAACTACTATTGTGCGTTGGGCTACGGCGGAGTCGACCGATGGAAGAATGGTCGGCGCTACGATGGTGGTCGTATGTTCGTTTTCACCGATACGAGTGCCCGGTGGATCAAGGACCCTGTGTTGATCGAGGATCTGCCTCAGACCGGTGGCGCCTTGCAGGTTGCAGTTCGCGAGGCCTATGCCCAGCGAAACATCTTCGACATTCCTGATCGAAGCCAACCGTAACGCCGGGTCTGTCCAGGACAAAAAAACCCCCAGGGCATTTGCCCTGGGGGTTTTTCCTTCGAGAGAAGGGCGGTAAGGCTTACTTGATTTCGACCTTTCCTCCGGCTTCCTCGACTTGCTTCTTGATCGCTTCGGCATCGTCCTTGCCGGTGGCTTGCTTGATCGGATTCGGAGCACCATCGACTAGGTCCTTGGCTTCCTTGAGGCCGAGACCTGTGATCTCTCGTACCACCTTGATGACCTGCAGCTTGTTGCCGCCGGCTTCGGTGAGAACGACGTCGAATTCGGTCTTCTCTTCGGCTGGGGCGGCGTCTCCACCACCTGCGCCCATGCCCGGCATCATCGGCATGCCCATCATGGGGGCAGCTGCTGTTACGCCGAACTTGTCTTCGAGGGCAGTCTTGAGCTCACTGAGTTCAAGCGCTGTCATGTTGCTGATTTGATCTACTACGGTTTCGATTGTTGTTGCCATTATTCTTGGTTTGCCTCTGTCTCGGTTGGGTTTTCTTCTGCAGCGGCTTCAGCCGTTGCGTTTTCTTGCTCGCCTTCTGTTGGGTCGTTTTCGTTGGTTTCTGTCGCGGGCTCGGTGGCCTCCGTAGCGTCGGCTTCGGCTGTCACCTCAGGTGCAACTGCTTCTTCCTCGGCGGGTGCCTCAGGGGCTGCAGCTTCCGCAGTCTCTTCTGTTGCCACAGGCAATGAAAAGCCTTCTGCCACTTTGTCTGCCACTGCGCCGATCGTTCGAATCGGATCGGCGTATAGTGCTTCGACCACACCAACGAGATTGGAGAGGGGGGCGGTGATTGCACCCAAAACCTGTGCGAGAAGAACTTCCCTTGGGGGAAGTTTTGCCAGGTTCTCAACCTCCTTCTGGCCGAGCACCTTTCCAGAGAAGAATGCGCCCTTGACCTCGAAGTTCTTGTTGATTTTTGCGTAGTCGACTACAGCCTTCGCACCTGCCGCCTCATCTTCGTAAACGAAGACTACGGCGGTAGGACCATTATCCAGCTCCGGAGTGAAGCTGTTTGCGTCCTCGCCGGCGGCGATGCGAAACAGGGTGTTCTTGATTACCTGGATCTCGCTGCCAGACTGTCTGAGCTTGGCGCGTAGATCCTGCATCTCCTTAACTCGGAGACCACGGTAATCCGTGAAAACGACACCGACAGAGCGGTTATATCGCTCGCGAGCGAGTTCGATTGTATTTGCTTTTTCTGCTGTCGGCATTGTTCGTTCTGAACCAAGACAGCAGCAATCTGCGAGCAGCCGTAACCAAGCGGTCACGTTTCCTCTGCAGGGGAGCCTTTTCAGACTTTTGCGCGGCGAGTTGCCTGCAACCTGCTGTCTTCGGAACTAAGCTATTATACCGCTAAAACTTTGTGCCTAGCTGAACGCCGAAACTGAAGCTGGCGATGGCGTCTTTTCGAACACCGCTCAGAGCTCCAGGTGGCTCGTAGATGAGGAAGCTGTTCAATCCCCCAAAACCCGTGCTGGTGTATGGGGCGCCAGAGGGCATAAAGTCCAATGCACCGAACACAGTCAGGTAGGGAAGTGGCCGATAGATCACAGAGGCAGAAAAGTTTGATTTGACCGTGTTTGCGGCAGATGCAATCAGCCCCGTTGAGCTCTCGAAGTAGAACGTTCCGCTCAAGTTGCCGTAGAGGTTGGTTGCCAGCGGCCAGCTGGCGTCCGCGCCGACCTCCCAGATGCGCGCTGAGCGCTGGAAGGCTCTGAGTGTGCTGTAACCGCCTCGAATTCTGTAGACCGCGAACTCATCGATCTCTGGCGAGTCGATCCTTGCGTCTGATCCCATTTGAAAGCGGTAGCCCGCACCAACCACGGTAACGGTTGGGCCTGAAAACCCTGCTGCCGAAGTCGGTGTTACTGATCGACCTCCACCCGCCTGCATTTGGGAAATTGAGACCTCTCCTCTCGTCTGAGGCGTCACAGCAAACTCGAACTTTGCACCAAATACGGAGGAGCGCGCATGGAACCGGGTGCCTGCCGTCCGCCCTCGGGCGTAGGCTCTAGAGCCCTGGTACCAGAGAGAAACAGAATTGTCGATTCGAACTCCGATGCCGTAGTTGATCGATTCAAAGCGACGTCCTTGCCATTGGGCAAAGTTTCCGGAGAAGCCTCCAGCTACTGAAGTTGCTCCGTCAAGGAAAACCGAACCTTGTTGAAAGAAGCGGTCATTCGGGCCTTCGATTTTGACTTGCTCAAAGTGTGGACCGGTCCTCTCTGGTGCTTGAGAGGGAAGGTTTTGCCTGCCCCATTCACCGAGCGCACGTCTGCTGGTCTCTTGAGGATTGTCGCTAACAACCG
>JBKBWO010000034.1:0-19336 GCA_046314495.1 Fimbriimonadaceae bacterium | reverse complement strand
GCACGGAGAGGTTCGAAAACGCCCACTCGGTCATGTTGATCTGGTCCTGGAACCAGTCCTTTGAGCTAAGGATGGAGGTGATGATGGTCTGGTCGCCCCGCCGCACGCTGCCTACAAATGTATTGCCAGCCGCTAGGGTGTAGCCGGTTTTGAGCCCTGTAGCGGTTGGGTCGTGCTTCAAGAACCGATTTCTGTTTTCAAACTTGGTGAAGGTCTGGTCTACCGAGCGGGAGATGCTGGCTTCTTGAAGCTGAGCCACCTCGGCGATCTCCGGAACCATGAGCGCCGCCTTGCCGATCATGGCAAGGTCGAATGCAGTGGACCGATGACCTTCTGCGGTTAGACCGTGCGGGTTGGTAAACGTGCTGTTTCGGGCTCCCAGAGCTTTTGCGCGCGAGTTCATCTTCTCGGCGAACGCCTTTTCCGACCCGGCGATGTGGAGAGCGATTGAGTGGCAGGCATCGTTCGCGCTTCTCAGCATGATTGCCTTTAGCATGTCAGCCGAAGAAACCCGCTCGCCGGGCTTCAGTCGAAGGCTGCTCCCGATGACCTTTTCGCAGCTCTCTGTAGCCACGATTTGCTCATTGGGCGAGGTGTTTTCCAGAAGCAGGATGGCGGTGAGCAGTTTGGTGGTGCTCGCCGGGTGCATCCGCTGGTGGGGGTTCTTCGCCCAGAGAACCCTGCCGGTATCCGCATCCATGATTAGGGCCGTTTGGGCAACAACCTTCGGTCCGTTTTGGTCGAACTCTGCCGGACGAGGCGGCGGGGGAGTGGTTTGCGCTACGGCAAAACCAGCAAGAACCAAAGCACCGGCAGCAACCGAGCCAGCATGTCTCAAATCGAATCTCCTCCGTCGGCGATCAGCGCGGGTTGCTCCTGGTTGGGCAGTTGTGGGAGTTCGTCGAGCGAATCCAGCAGGAACGAATGGAGGAATTGCTTGGTGGTGCCGTAGAGAATGGGTCGCCCCGGGGTGGTCGCTCTGCCAACCTCCTGGATCAAGCCACGGTCCGTCAGCTCTCGCAATCCGTAGTCTGATTGAACCCCTCGAATCTCTTCGATTTGTGCGGAGGTGACTGGTTGCCGGTAGGCAACCACGCTCAGCACTTCCATAAGAGTTTTGGAGAGTCGGGTTCGAGCGGGCTTGAGGTATCTTGACACGCTCTGGGCATACTCGGGCTTGGTCGCTAATTGGTAGCCGCCGGCAACTTTGAGCAGCCGGAGACCGGAGCGATCTTCCAATAGGGACTCAAGTTCTCGGACCGCTTCGGAGACGTCCTCCGTAGCGCAGTCCATGTACTCGGCAAGCTCCTTTGCCGTCAATGGACGATCGGCAACGAAGAGAACTGCTTGTAGTGCTAGGCAGGTCGAGTTCTGGGTCGAGGCGATCATGCAGTTCCTCCTGTAAGTACTGCCTTTGACTCAAATCCAGTTTCGTTTGAGCGGAGTTCTGCCTGACCAATTCTTGCCAGTTCGAGTACGGCGAGGAACAGATAAACCACGTCTGCCTTGGTGTAGCTGGTGGGCAGCAGTTCGTCGAACGAAGTCCAGTAAATCGTCAGCCGTCCCAATAATTGCTTCATGACCGCGCCGAGGCTTGGGCGAGGTTTTGCCGGGGAATCGAACTCTACCGGCTTTGCATTCTCCAGCAACCGCTGCAGGGTTCGCGCCAGGTCGAAAGCGGAGACGTTCTTGAGTTCTACGGGCAGCCGGTAATCGACGCTATCGTCTCCATGGGCGCGGAAGTACAGGTCGTTTCTCAGCTCTCGGTTCTCGCCTAGAAACTCGATGGCAGGGCGAAAGATGCCGATGCTGGAAGATCGGGAGAGATCGATGTCGTCGATTTCCTCCTGTTCTTCTTCTAGGGTGTAGAGGAGATATCCTGCCTTCCTCTGGACTAGGAGGGCGAGCAGCGACAACGTACCGCTCAGGTCATCCATCTGGTGCATGGCAGCTTCAGGCTCAAGGCGCTGCAGATACGCGAGGTACTCGCCGCAGACTTCGGCAAGAGGGATATCGGAGACATCGATCCGAAAATCGACAGCCAGCTGGAGGAACAGCGCCATCGAACCCTCGAATTGGGGCAGATGCAAAGGTATCGCCAGTGGTTTGGTCAATCCCACGCGAACGGGAGAGTTCACTGGCCTGCAGATTGCCGAGTTGGCCATGTTCGGATAAAGACGGCTGGAGGCGTCGGGCGGATTCGAACCGCCGCATAACGGTTTTGCAGACCGTCCCCTTAGCCACTTGGGTACGACGCCGCAGATTCAATATTGTACCTCTGGAGGAAGCCGCGGCGAGACTGAATCCCCTATCTGCCCGCAGGAGCTTCTTCGCGTGGAGTCTCTCGGGGCGCTGGAAGGGGGCACGAGCGGCGCCCGAACAGTCTGTACCGGAATTTTGCAACCAGGTTGTAACCCACCGCCAACAGGAAACGGAAGGGAGGGAACTTCGAAAGCGGAAAAACCAGCGAAAGGGGAAACGGCGCTACTGCCATGATCCGCATCCAGGCATCAGCACCGACCAAGACCGACTCTGCCTCCAGCACCATGCCTCCGTCGGTGTAGCCTTTGGCTACTCCTTCGGGCGACTGGAGTATCTCAACCCGAAGCGGCTGCCCCTTGCGTTTTGCCCAGCGTTCGACCCGAAGCTGAGACGCGTGGCAGAGGTTGCAGCCACCATCATAAAAGAGTGTCCATTCTGCCATCACCTTATTCTACGTTTCACGGGGTGGGAAAGGGGCTGGCTAGGATCAAATGGAGCACATTCTTAGGCAGCAAGCGTAGAGGGTGAGGTAACCCCAACCTGATGAGAGCGCTGCGCCACCGAGACTTTCGACTACTTTGGATCGGCGCGTTCGTATCGTTCATCGGCTCTCAGGTTCAGATGGTCGGTCAGGGCTGGCTAGTCTACGACCTCACGGGAAGCGAGCAAAAGCTGGCGATCGTTGCGTTCGCAGCGATGATCCCCATCTTTGTTTTGGGACCTGCCGGCGGGAGCTTGGCAGACCTGCTCAACAAGCGCGCAGTTCTGATTGCGGCGCAGATCACCTACGCGGTGATCGCGCTCTTCCTGGCGCTGGCGACCTACTTCGGGTTCATCGAGTACTGGATGATTGCCACAGCGGCGCTCATGACGGGCTTGGTGACCGCAGTCGAAACCCCTACTAGGCAGTCGCTGGTGAGCCGCGTGGTGCCACCAGAGGAGCTGTCTCAAGCCATCCCGCTTAACGCGATGACGTTTAACCTTGCGAGGGTCGTTGGCCCAGCTGTGGGCGGGTTCGTTCTGGCGAAGATGGGCGTTCCCGCGACCTATTTGCTCAATGCCCTCACGTTTACTGCTTTGATTTTGGCTGTAACGGCTATCCGCTCGAACCTGCGGTCAACCCACAACGGAGAACGACCAGTTCTCAAGGACATCCTGTTTGAAGGTGCGCGATACGTGATGAAGGAACCACGTCTCAAGACCCTGTTCTTTCTAGAGGCGACCACGTCGGTCTTCGGTGTTTTCTACATCGCGCTCATGCCCGCCATCGCAGCGCAGTTCTTCGGTTTGGGCAAGGAGGGGCTCGGAAATGCCTACATGGCGGCAGGAATTGGAGCCTTTGCTGCTCTGTTGACGCTCACGATGGTAGCAACACGGTTTGTGCGTGGGTATCTCGTTGCCGCCGCCATGACGATGGTGGCTATTGGGCTCCTGCTGCTGCCCGTAGCGGGTTCTGCCTGGCTCGGTTTCCCGATCCTGGCGTTACTTGGGTTTGGTACGGTGGTTCAATTCAACACAACGAACACGATGTTTCAGATCATATCGCCCGACAGGCTGCGCGGACGCACCATCGCGATGCACATGTGGGCACTTGGCGGTTTGGCGCCATGGGGTACCTTGCTTTTCGGCTCAATCGCCCAGTTTGCAGGTCTCCGGACAGCACTTTGGCTGGGAGGTGGGGTGGTAGCTATAGGTGCGGCAGTCGCCTGGAGTCAAGGCTCCAAACTAACTGACGATGTGGCGAAACTAGCGTCAGGTGTCGACGAAGGAGTTCGCCCTTCAACCAAAAAGGTTGTAAGATGAGATTGATTCATGGCTCATAGAAGTATTGAGGAATGGTATTGGCAGTTCGGAGCAGAGATCCAGGAGTTTGGAGACGAGCTGCTTCGGAGTAGCTTTAGCACCAGCACGAAGCCGTTCTGGGAGCCGAAGGTCGACCTGTTCGAATCCGAGACCCATTTAATCGTCCGCGCCGAGTTGGCGGGGATGAAGGCAGAGAACCTGAGAGTTCTGTACAGTGCCGAGCGGCACAGCATCACCATTCGAGGGCGCAGAACAGATGAGTGGGGAAACACCCACGGCGTTGCCTGTCACCAGCTGGAAATTTACTTTGGCGACTTCGAGCGCGAAGTTCGGTTGCCGGAAATGCTGGTGGTCTCATCCGGGCTTCAGGCATCCTATAGAAACGGTCTCTTGCTCGTTTCCCTCCCGAAGCTCTAAGCAATTGATCCATGGCGAGAAAGAAAAAACAAACGGAAGAAAAGGTCGACCTCACGCAAGAGGACGCGTTCAGGCAGCCCGACGAGATCTTCGGAGAAGAGCAAGCGGTCGAGTCGCTACAGCAGGAGCCTGGATTCCAGACAGAGATCCCTGAAGTCCTTTCCATCTTGCCTTTGCGAGACTCGGTGGTCTTTCCCATGCTCATCGCGCCACTTCACGTGGCAAGAGAAAGCAGCGTGCAGTTGATTGACGAGAGTGTCGTAGGAAACAACCGGGTGATCGGCGTTGTGGCTCAGCGCAATCCCGGGGTGGAGAACCCGGGGCTGGAAGACATCTATCCGATCGGCTGCGCGGTCATCATTCGAACGCTCATCAAGACCCATGAAGGCACTAAGCTCATCGTGCAGGGACTGAAGCGGTTTGAGATCGTCGAGGCGGTCAGCACCTCACCGTATTTGAAAGTCAAAGTGCGGCCAATTCCTGAGAGCAGCGATGAGGGCGACTCCGAGGAGCTGGAGGCGATGCGCCGTTCCGTCGGTGCACTGTTCGATCAGGCGATCCGCTTGACTCCGTTGCCGGAAGAGCTCCACTCGCTAACCACATCGATCCGCGAAGAGGGGGTGATGGCAGACATGGTGAGTGCGCACATGATGTTCAGCACGGAAGACAAACAAAAGCTGCTGGAAGCAGCTGACGTTCGAGAACGGCTACGCCTGCTTCTGGAACTGCTGAGCAAGGAAGTTCGGGTTCTGGAGCTCACTTCAAGAGTGCAGAGCGAGGTCAACACAGAGCTGTCCAAGAGCCAGCGAGACTATTACCTTCGTGAACAGCTCAAAGCAATTCAACGGGAACTGGGTGAAACTGACGACCGAAGCGAGGACATCTCCGCGCTTCGCCAGTCGCTTTCGGAGGCTGCACTGCCCGAAGAGGCGTTCAAAGAGGTTGAGCGCGAGATCGAGCGATTGGAAAGAATGTCCCCCGGCTCGCCCGAATACACCGTAGCGAGAACCTATGTCGATCTGATGCTAGCGCTGCCCTGGGCTAACTCCACAACTGACAACCTGGAACTGGGACCTGTTAGGGAAGTGCTGGATCGAGATCACTATGGTCTGAAGAAGATTAAGGACCGGATCATCGAGTTCCTTGCGGTTAGAAAACTCAAGAAAGACGGCAAGATTCGGCAACCGATTCTCTGTTTGGTCGGACCTCCGGGCGTAGGAAAGACCTCGCTTGGGAAGTCGGTTGCAGGCGCTATGGAGAGAAAGTTCGTTCGCATCTCCCTCGGCGGCATGAGAGACGAAGCCGAGATTAGGGGTCACAGAAGAACGTACATTGGAGCGCTTCCAGGACAAATCATCCAAGGGATCAAGCGAGCGGGCACCAACAACCCGGTTTTCGTTCTGGACGAGATCGACAAACTCGGCAGTGACTTCCGTGGCGATCCCTCTTCTGCATTGCTTGAGGTGCTTGACCCGGAGCAGAACGACTCGTTCAGAGATCACTATGTAGATGCCCCATTCGATCTGAGCAACGTGTTCTTTATGACCACAGCGAACCGGCTGGACACCATCCCGGCACCGTTGCGCGACCGCATGGAAATCATTGAGCTTGCGGGCTACACCGAAGACGAGAAGGTGCAGATTGCCATTCAACACTTGCTCCCCAAGCAAATTGAAGAGCACGGGCTACGGCCAAGCCAGATCGTCTTTGAAGAGACTTCGATTAGGAAATTGGTGCGCGAATACACCCGAGAGGCAGGGGTTCGAGAGTTGGAGCGCCAAGTCGCAGGTGTCATCCGGCGCGGAGCGCTGCAGTTTGCCGAGGGACGAAAGGCAAAGCTCAAGGTCACTCCGAAGTTTGTGGAAACGGCGCTTGGTTCGCCCAGATACTTGAGGGAAGAGGTTTTCGAGAGAGAACTCCGCCCAGGTGTGGCTCTCGGGCTGGTTTATACGCCGGTCGGAGGTGATGTGGCGTTCGTTGAGACTGCCGCAATGCCCGGAAAGCTAAACCTCCGCGTTACGGGTCGCATTGGCGAGGTGATGAAGGAAAGCGTCGAAGCGGCGCTCACTTATCTCAGAAGCCATGCCAAGCAGCTCGGGATCTCCGAAGAGAAACTGGCTGAGAGCGACTTGCACGTACACGTGCCGGAAGGGGCGGTCCCTAAAGACGGTCCGAGCGCCGGAATCGCGATGCTCACCGCCTTGACCTCGCTGCTCACCAACCGCAAAGTGAGACCCCGCCTGGCAATGACCGGCGAAATCACACTGACTGGTCAGGTTTTGCCCGTGGGCGGCATCAAGGAAAAAGTTCTGGGAGGTTTTCGTGCCGGCGTTGAGACTTTCATCCTGCCGCACGACAACCAGAAGGACTTCAAAGAAGACATCCCACCAGAAATTCAGGAGCAGTTGAAGGTCCACTTCGTGGACCATGCAGACCAGGTACTGAAGCTCGCCCTAGAGCCTGTTTCAAAGGCATCAGACTCCGGCAAGAACGGTTCGCGAACGCCAGCTAAGTCGAAGTCGCCTCGCCAGAAAGCGGGCAAAGCTTCTCTGGCATGATCGAAGACCCGCTTCTTCAGCGATTTTCCGATCATCTGGATCGAGAGCAACTGATTCCTGAAGGGAGCAAGGTCCTAGTCGGATACAGTGGCGGTGCCGATTCCACGTGTTTGCTGCACATGTTATGCAAGCTCGGCAAAGGCGTGTGTGCCGGGCATCTGCACCACGGAATGAGGAAAGAAGCAGACGATGAGATGGCAAAGTGTGAGGGCTTTGCGCAACAAATCGACATTCCCATCCTTACAGGGAAGACCGACGTTCCAGGGCTCGCAGCGAACCTGAAAGTGGGGATGGAAGAAGCGGGGCGGCATGCCCGCTACGAGTTCTTTGAACGCGCAGCAGATGCGCTGGGCTGCGATCTGATCGCAACAGCGCACACCAAAACCGACCAAGCCGAAACGGTTCTGCTGAACATGGTACGGGGTACAGGGCTTTCTGGCCTCGCTGGGATCCCCAGCAAAAGAGGGAAGGTGGTTCGTCCAATGCTGCCGTTCTCTCGGGAGGAAGCGCGCGAGTACTGCCAGAGACATGGGCTTTGGTTCCACGACGACCCCTCAAACGAAGATATTGGAAATGCCCGAACCCGAATCCGGTTGAACGTGATTCCGGAACTGGAGTCGATTAACTCGGCGGCTGTAGACAACATAACCCGCATGGCCGCGCGCGTAAGGGCAGAGGACGAACTTCTGGACTCCATGGCGGCGGCTGCGTTGGAGCGGGCGGAGTTACACCCGAACGGTGATCTCCACTTCTTGACCGAAGATGCAGAGGCGCACTTTGCCACAGAAGCGCTGGCATCGGTGCCTGTGCCGCTTTTGAAGCGGTGTGCGCGTCTGCTGGCACGGGTTTTCGGGGCGCAGCTCGAGTCGGATGAAATCGACCGCATTGCTGCAGAGATTCATGTCCGCTCAGGCTCAGGCGCGGTCACAGCACCAGGCGGGGAAGTAGTTTTCGAATGGAGCCCGGAGAGGCTGACTGTTCGAAGCCTGGCAGAGAACGAGGCGTTCCGATTTCCCCTAACGGTTCCAGGAGAGACCTACGCAGATGAACTAGGCTGGAAGCTGGTCGCCCATCCTGTCGATGCAACACCAGCAAATTGGTCTCGCTCTGGCTTTACCACTTTCCTCGACCCGACAGCACTGAAAGGGAACCTGTACTTTCGCTCGCTGCAGCCGGGAGATCGCATTCAGCCCCTCGGGTTCGACGGAAGCCGTAAGGTAGCTGACATCCTTTCCGAGAAGGGCGCAACCCAGAGTTTGCGGCAGAGGCTGCCGATTGTCTGCGACATGCTCGGTCCGGTGTGGGTACCGGGGTACTGCGCCAGTGAACGGTGCAAACCCCAAGAAGGCACTCAGTCGCCCATCAAACTCAGCTTTGAAAGGCTCTAGCTGCTGGCGCTGGTGTATCGGGCGGTCGCCCACTTCCAATAGAACCGAGTCAGTACCAACAAGAACGCGGTCCACACAACCCCAACGGCTACCATCGGCCAATCCACCTGGTGGATCATCTGGCGAGCTGGAATGGTCGCCAGGAAGGCGATAGGGATTCCGAACGTCAGAACTCGCTGAACGAGGGGCTGAAAAATGTCGATCGGGTAGCGCGCAACGCTCACTGCCGAATCTGAGAGAATCCAGAGGTTGTCCACTCTAACCCAGAAGATCGACAGCGTCATCAAGAACATGTTGAACGCATAGAAGATGAGCGCTGAGCAGGCGGTGAGAACGGAGTACGCCAGCATCTGTTCGAGGTTGGGGGTCACCGGAAGCTGCATAACGCCGATGATCAAAGTAACGAAGCCAGCGACCAGAGAGCCAATCTCACTGAACTTGACTTTACGCAACGAGACCCAGAACTGGGAGTCGATGGGCTTTAGCACCACGAAGTCCATCGTGCCGAGTCGCACTTGCTGAGGAATCTCGTACAGCCCAAACGTGAAGAACGACACGATCCCAGAGATCACGAACAGCGTGCCCGCTAGAATGAGCGAATCCGCCCGAGACCACCCTGCGACCGAATCGGTGTTGCTGTATATGACCAGGAGGATGAGCAAGAAGAACACCACCCAGGCAATCGTCTGGATCACCTGGGCGAAGAAATTCGCTCGGTACTCGAGTTCGCGGGCGAATGCCGTGACGAAGAAAGCTTTGTAAACGCGAAGGTATCGCTTCAAGTTCGCCTGCGAATACTACCCTCAGCCGTATACTCAACCACCATGCTTGGAGTCCTGATCACTGCCTTGGTCGCCGTGGGCTTGACCGCATTGGCACTCCAAGCGTTTCGAACGCTTCTCAAGGAGTTCGACCCGGCGTTCCAAGTCGGTATCGCAGGAATGTTGGGACTGGGTCTGACAGGTTTTCTCACCTTCTTCATCGGGCACATCCCCTCGGGTCTGCGATGGGGAGTTTGGATCATCGTGCTTCTCGCTGTTGCTGGCGCATTCTTTATGTTCAAAGGCAGAGCACAATCGTTCAAGTTCTCTGTACCGCGCGGAGCGATGCTCGCGTTTCCGCTTGTGCTCGCCGTGTTTGCCGTTATGGCGCTGATGGGGGTTCTAGCGCCCAGCGACTCCCTCGATTGGGATTCCCTCGCATACCACCTTGCGGTGCCGAAGCTATGGCTTCAGTCGGGTTCGATTTACTACATCCCGTTCATCCACCAGAGCAACTTTCCCTTTGCGGTAGACAACCTTTTCGTATGGGGCGAGCTCTGGGGTAGCCAGCAAGGGGCAAAGGCGTTCAGTCTCATTTTCTACATCCTGGGAATGGCGGCGGTGTTCGGCTATACTCGCCAGCAATACGGCGAGAAGGCTGGTTGGTGGGCAGCCTTGGCGTTCGCCAGCGTGCCAGCAATTCTTTGGGAAAGTGGTACCGCTTACATCGATGTCGCTCACGGTCTCTACGGCTCGTTTGGCGCGCTACTCATTGCCATGGGGCTCGCAATTCGCAAAGTGGCTTGGAAGGAAGAGGTGATTCTCGGATCGCTGCTTCTCGGTCTGGCGGTTGCGACCAAGTACACCGGTCTTCAAAAGCTGGTGGCAGTACTAATCGTCGCGTTGCTCTGGTTCATGATCGTTCGGAACCGGCAAGTGATTCTGGATGCCGTAGCAGTTTTCATCATCGCCATCATGCTGGGTGCTCCCTGGTTCATTCGGAACACGGTCAACGTATCCAACCCTGTCTATCCGTTCTTCTATGAGATCATCGGCGCGCAGAACTGGGACCAGTTTCGGGCAGATATCTACCGAGAGGAGCAGAAGTCGTTCGGTGTCGAAGCCACTCCAGTCAACATTGGTCACGCGATAGTAGGTCTGGCGTATCAGCCTGGCCGCTATATTAATCCCGGTCAGCAGCAGGGTCTCGGGTTTCCCATGGGTGCGGTTGGGGCAGCAATTCTCTTTGGTGCTGCTCTGTTTTTGATTTGGAAGCCCCCTGCCAAGACAGAGGCGCTTGCTTTGGGAGTGATCGCCATCACGCTGGTTTTTTGGTTCTTTCTGAGCCAGCAGAGCCGATACATCCTGAACATCGCTCCGCTACTTGCCATCTTCACTGGTGCAATGTGCGTGCATTATAGGGTGCGGTATCTGGCTGCGACGGTCGTCGCCCTACAGGCTGCCTACACCGCCTATCTGTTGGGGACCAGCGTGGTCCGTCCCCAGTTCACCGTGGTTACCGGTGGAGTTACGCAAGAGCAGTATCTAGACGCCCGCTTTTCCTTTTATCAGCCATCGATGCTGCTCAACCAGATAAACCCATCAGGAAAGACGGCGCTGTTCGACGAAGTGCGCGGCTACTACCTCGACGTCCCTTACTTCTGGGCAAACCCAGGTCACAGCATGCTCATCCCGTGGGAAGAAATCTCAACCGGCGACGAGCTTATCGATTCGCTTATCGACTTGGGGACTTCCAACGTCTATGTCAACCTTGAGTTTCTCGGGCGGGAAAGTGCGCAGCGGTGGAGCGAAGCTGCGCAAGGCATCCGACCCTATACTCCAGAAGAGCGAGAGCAACTCTTTGCCGACCTGAGAACGAAGTGGAGGGTTTTGGTAGCCGAAGCAGCGGCTGAAGGGCGCTTGCGGTTGGTTCAACCAAGCGGCACCGGCGTCATCTTCGAGGTCGTCCCGAAGAACTAAACCGTGATTTCGATTCCGTCGTATCCGGCAATCATTCCGTGCGGCTCGAGCGCCTCAACTAGTTCGGAGTAGGTCAAATCGCCTTGGTCGCTGTGGTGCGTGGTCACCACCACCGAATCAGGTCTCAGAATCCCCAGCAAACGGAGCTGATCGACGGTCTCGATGCAACTGCCGAGATAGAGGTGACCATAATATTCCGTTGGTACCCGACCGTCTGTGCACTCGATGATGAGGCAATCCAGCTCGAAGTTCTTCAGGTAGTCAACGGTCTCATCGAACAGCTTTCCAGTGTCCGTGCCGTACAAAATCGTCTTTCCGCCCTTCTCGAAGAGCAAGAGCTGACTGTCTTCGTCCAGCTTGTGATTTGCGCGCAGCGGGTGAACTGTGTAATCGCCAAGCTGGAACGGGCAAAAACTGGCGGTCGTGTGGATTTCAATGGGCCAGTCTGGGTAGGTCTCCCGGATTCGCCTTGCCATGCTCTCGTTGGAGTAGATCGGGAAAGGGATCATTTCGAGATCATTGAACGGGAAGAGGAAGTACTGAAGCTCTTGAGGAATGAAATGGTCGTCGTGACCGTGCGTAAAGATGAGGGCGCTCCAGTCTCGGGCGTCCAGACGGTCTCGGTTCAATTGACACAGGGTGTCGGGCCCCATATCGATCTTTACGCATCCATCAAGTAAGGCTGCTGAACGGGTACGGACTTCCTTGCCGCCAACCTGGCGGGCGTGTCTGCTCACTCTGGAATCCGAGCAAAAAGCCGGAATCCCATGTGCTGCCCCGGTTCCAAGCAGCCTGATGGTCATCGCTCAAAAGTCCTCAAGAGACCACATTACTAATCCGCTGAGGATCTTAGGATAATAGAACGTGCTCTTCTGGGGCATCTTTTCGCCGCCTAGGGCTATTTGCCTCATATCCTCGACCGTTGGCGGGTTCATGAGGAACGCTGCGGCAGCGCCGTTCTCTACGGCGTCCAGCGCTTCTTGCTCATTTCTGGTATAGCTGATTCGATCCAGCCCTTGCAGACCCAATGTCTGCTCGAAGATCAGGCTATGAAGCACGGTTACGTCCAAGCTCTTGAGCATTGGGCTGCCATCGCTCTTCATCAGGTGCAGCAATTCACCCGGATGATTCCACTGAAGGATGTATCCGTTTCCACCCGGGAGAGCGAGCGCCATTGCCTGGCTGTCTTGATCCCGTCGAATCTCCATGATGCGCTGCATCAGATCTTTGTTCGGACAAGGCTGGATGTTGAAGTGGGTTCGCAGCCTGCTGATCAACTCTTGCGGCGGTATTCCGAGGTCAGATACGACTCGGTGAGTCGGCAACAAGACCAGACCAGGGTCGCTCATCGAGGCAAACGCCATCATCATATAGTCTTCTGCGATCTCTCCGTCTCTCTCACCAAACTGCTCCCGGAACGTACAGGCTGTCTCGTATCGGTGGTGGCCATCGGCGATCCAGACTTTCTTCTCAGCCATCTGGCTCTGAATCGCTTCGATCGTCGCTGGGTCCTGAATCGCGTCGACTCGGTGGTAAACGCCGTCGTCGGTGCGAACTTCAAAGAGTGTATGACCCGGGGCGTGCACCAGCTCTTTGTAGATGCTGCCATCCTGGTCCTCAAACAGCCCGAAGATGCACTCCAGGTGGCTTCGGGTTGCCTCGAGAATCCGCAGTCGGTCCTCTTTGTGCTTCGGGAAAGTCTGCTCGTGTGGCAATACCACGCCCTTGTCGTACGGTTCGGTCTTCAAAAGTCCGATGAAGGTCGTACGCTCAAAGACTGGACTATCTGGAGTCGGCTGGAAATGCTGAATGTACCGGTAGAGCGTTGGTTCATCTTCTAGCTCAAGGAAGCCGTTCTTTCGCCACTCCGCCAGGCGGGTTGCGCTGCGGCCGTACTTTACGAACTTGTTTCGGTCGTCAGGCTCACTTTCCGGAAGGGTCAGCTGAACTATGTTGTGCTGGTTTCCCTTGGCGAGTTCGTCCCTTTCTTCCTGGGTCAGAACGTCGTAGGGCGGCGCCACCAACTCATCGATTCCGCCCGCCTGGGGCCCATAGCGCAAAGCACGAAAAGGTCGTATCTTAGCCACGGTGTCCGATTCTACCTATCACTCTTTATCGAATCGGTAGACTCCCTTTGGCTTCGTGCAAGGACTGATCCAGCGTTACCGGGAACTCGCCGATGGGCGCATGGCTGAACTCCTGCCTCCGGAGGGCTCCGAGCCCCGCGCTTTAACTGAGGCCATGCGCTATTCCGCGCTTTCTCCGGGCAAGCGGCTTCGTGCGTCTCTCACCATGCTTTCCGCAGAGTTATTCGGTGCAGAGGCAAAGGTTGCCCTGGATGCAGGCTGCGCGATCGAGTTCATCCATACGTTTTCGTTGATTCATGACGACTTGCCGGCAATCGACGACGATGACCTAAGAAGAGGGCGCCCAACGTGCCACGTGAAGTTCGGTGAGGCAGCTGCTGTTCTGGCAGGGGATTCGCTTTTCGCGCTGGCGTTCGAAATTCTCGGGAGATCTTCGCAAAGCATCTGCGGCTTGGTGGCAAAGGCATCTGGTTGGGCTGGTCTCGCAGGCGGCGAGATGATGGACGTGCTTGCCGAGGGCAAACCGGTTACCAAAGAAGAAGTTGCCGCAATCCACGACTTGAAGACCGCAGCGCTGTTCGGTGCCTCCTGCGAGGTCGGCGCGATTCTGGGCGGCGCGACTATAGATGAGCAACAGGTCATGCATAGGTTCGGCACGAGGATCGGCCATGCGTTTCAGATCGTGGACGACATTCTCAATGAAACCGCTTCTGCCGAAGTGCTGGGGAAATCTGCGGGCTCGGATCGAGAGCGACAGAAAGCAACCTACCCAGCCGTCTACGGTCTGCAAGCCTCGAGATTGCTGGCGTCGAGCAGCGCAGAAGGCGCCATCGACCAATTGCGCCTGCTAGACGCCGCGAGAATCTCTGATTCGATTGCTGATTCGCTTTGCTCTCTCGCACGCGAGTCCCTTCAGCGCGCCTATTAGAATTTTTCATCAAATTGCAGATTCCATTCTGCTCGGCGTCACGTCTGTTCTGGCAATTACTCCAGAGTTTTTCGAAAACTGATCGAAAGCAGCTGGATGGGCCAGGAGAATGCAACCAGTGAATTTGTTTGAGCATGTAGTCAACATCAAGGTGTTTGGAGTCGGCGGAGCAGGTGGCAACGCCATCAACCGAATGATTCGGGATCGGGTCACCGGTATCTCTTATGTTGCTGTCAATACCGATGCGCAGGCGCTTGACGAGTCTCTAGCAGACCGTAGGCTGCAGATCGGTAAGGGGATCACCAAAGGGCTTGGCGCCGGAGGAGACCCTAAAGTCGGCGAGCAGGCGATCAAAGAACAGTTCAAGGAGATCCAGGAAGAACTGGAAAACTGCGATTTGGTTTTTGTTACCGCAGGTCTCGGCGGAGGTACCGGTAGCGGCGCCGCACCCTGGATTGCACGGTTCGCAAAAGAAAGAGACATCCTCTGCGTTGCTGTGGTGACCAAGCCGTTCACCTTCGAGGGTGCACGACGAAATCGGATCGCCCTTCAAAGCTCAGAAGCATTGATCGACAACGTAGACACCTACATTTGCGTCCCCAACGAGCAGCTAGTGCAGCAGCTGCCGAAGGGAACCAGCATGAAAGATTCGTTCAGCGAAGCTGACCGAATCCTGCGTCAGGGAGTCCAGGGCATCAGCGACATCATCTTGAGTCCGGGGCTCATCAATGTAGATTTCGCAGACGTCGATTCGGTCTTGCGCGGAGCCGGGCGAGCTTTGCTTGGAGTTGGCGTAGGAGTTGGTGAGCAGCGAGCCAAGATCGCCACCAGCAACGCGGTCAACAGTCCGTTGCTGGAAACTAGCATCGCCGGCGCTCGCCGAATCCTGGTCAACATTTCTGCCGGAAGAGATTTCTCGATCGGTGAAGCTGAGGAAGTGATGGACTATGTGATGCAATTCGTTCACCCAGACGACGGAGACGTATTCCTCGGCCACTCGATCAATGAGAACTCCGAAGGGGAAGTCAAGGTGACAGTTCTGGCAGCCGACCTAGATCCCGAAGCCCGGGGTCCGAGGCTCGATCCTGAGGTCTTTGAATCCAGCGTGCAGAGGGTTGCGGCGGTAGATCAGCAGCGTGAGTACCCGAGCCCGAATCGCGAGATCACCATTGAGGAGATCCAGTCCCGCGAGCCGGAGCGCCCCGCGCATCTGGACGACGTTGAAATCGATATCCCCGCATATCTTAAGCAGAGAAGGTCAGGTGGCAGGTTCTGAGGCAGCGACTAGCTGCCCCAGTTTCCTCAGGCTGAAAGTTCCGCGTTAGACGGGACAAGGCAACACTGGTCCAACACATAGCCCCGGCATCTGCCGGGGCATTTTTTCATTGGCTGGTCCTTGCTTTCGTGCCCGGACCCAGATGCGAATTTTTGCCTGTCAGTAACGCTTCACCTCTACGTCTGCAAAAAGGTGAGCAGACCACGCAGAGTGGTCGTAAACCAACCGACATCGGCGCTTGAGATATCACCTTTGAAGACTGTTTCCCAACGGAGCGTAAAGAGAGGCTCGCCGAAAACAAAAAGAGCCCCGCGAAAATCCACGGGGCTTCTTCCCAAATCAGGTCCAACACATAGAACTGTCAAATGAGCCCAAGTCGGCTCAGGGAATTGTCGTTAGTATACGCATCTTGCGCGATTAGGGCTGACCGACCCGCCCCAAGTTTCGAACAAGCAGCTGGAAGTCCTGCAAGTCGATCACGCCATCACCGTTGATGTCGGCGGCATCGCGCCAGGGTCTCTCAACTGGGGCTGATTGCGAGTTCAGCTTGATCCACAAGATCGCCAGATCGAGGAAACTGACGTACCCGTCGCCGTCCAGATCGCCCTTGATTGCCATCGTGCGGAACTCGGCATCAGGCGAGGTTCCTTGGGGAACGCTGATTCGGCGCTGAAGTGTGCCGTTCCCTGAAATCAGAACGTCGCAACCCGTGTTAGGGACCGGAATCCGCATCATGCCGTCTTCATCTGCAAACACCTGGAAGGTGTGTAACGCTGTGACCTCACGCTCGTCGACAATCGTGATGTTGAACAGCTGCGGCTGCGGGAAGTCGAGATGCACATTGATAATGATGGGGATCGAGTTGGCAGATGGATTGAGCAGCCTGCGGATGATGCCTGAGTAGCTCACCACTAGCAACTCGTTGTTGTGATCGATATCGATGGAGCTGATGTTGCCCAGCGACCCCGGACCAAAGTGCTGCGAGGCCGCCGAGGCAGTCGCTTCACCTGTTTCAGGGTTTATGGAGAGCGCGTTCGAACGAACCCGCCCAGAAACGTAGTCGGCATAGAAGTACCGGCCGTAGAACGCGGGGCCAAGATTCATGCCACGGTAAACGAATCCGCCAGTAATCGAACCGCCAACATCGCGCCCATACACGAAGATCGGCGGAGTATGGGGCTGATACGCCATGGACCCCAGGCCGGTTGCTTCGAACCCTTCAAAGGGAACCCAGCCGTAGTTTCGACCGCCCCGCCCAAGAGGCTCGTAATTCACTTCCTCCCAATCGCCCTGGCCAACGTCTGCGATCACCATGGCACCGGTACCACCGGAGGCTAGCGAGTCGAAGGACCACTTCCAGGGGTTTCTGATGCCAAACGACCAGATCTCGCCCAATGCCGCAACCGGCACGCCGGAAATAAAGGGGTTGTCGCCCGGGATCGCATAGTTTCGGTTCGGGTCGTCTGGGAATCCATCGTTGTTCACGTCGATCCTCAGATACTTGCCGAGAAGTGAGTTGATTTGCTGGGAGCGGCCAAGCGGATCAAACCCGCTTCCTCCGTCCCCCATTCCGATGTACAGGTAACTGTCTTCGCCGAACCGAATGGTGCCACCATTGTGGTTGTTGTAGTCTTGCGGAATACGGATGATATTGAAATTGCTGGCAGCCACTGCGAGGTCGGAGTTATCCGGGTTGCGGGTGTAGCGGACGATTCGAGTCGCCCCAGTGCCCGATTCGGAGAAGTTGACGTAGAAGTGGCCGTTGCTGGCAAACTCCGGATGAAGCGCCATTCCGAGCAGCCCTCGTTCACCTCCGGTTTGTACCGTTACGGTTAGGTACGGCGTGCCAAGCAGCACCCCGTTCTTCAGAACCCGGATCTGACCTCCTTGCTGAACAATGAACAACCTGGTCGAATCGGTTGGGTCGGGGAGGATCTGTACTGGCTGGCTCAATCCAGAAACCACAGTTGAAGTCGTGAGCTGAGCAAAGCAGGTCGCCGAGAGGGCAGCGACGAGAGTCAAGGAGAGAAGTCGTCTGGTCATCCGATAGCACCTAGTAGCATGGCGTTGCTACTAACTACTATCTTACGGTAGTTCGGATGCTGGGTGCTCTAGCTCTGGTAAGCGAGCTGTACGATTTTCTCTGCGGCTTCTTGCATGGTAGATGCCGGCACAATCTGGGAGTCCTTCAGAATGGCAATCGCCTCTTCCGCTCCCGTGCCCTCGACCCGTGCCACGACGGGCAGATCCACGTCCATTTGCTCGAAGGCAGCGAGAATCCCTTTGGCAACCTCGTCCCCACGGGTGATGCCACCGAAAATGTTGATGAGAAGACCTTTCACGTTCGGATCTTTGAGGATCAGCTCCACGCAGGTCTTAACCCGCTCGGCTTGAGCACCGCCTCCGACATCAAGGAAGTTCGCAGCTTTTCCTCCGGCTGCGCTCACTTCGTCCAGCGAGCACATGACCAGACCGGCGCCGTTGCCCATAATTCCAACGTCGCCCCCGAGATGCACGTAGGCGATTCCGTAATTTGCCGCCTCTGCCTCCAGATGGTGCTCGGCGCTTTCTGCCGCCGTTTCGCCCAGGGCCTTGTGGCGGAACAGAGCATTATCATCGATAGACACCTTTGCGTCCGCTGCGATGAGCCGACCATCGGTGGTAAGGGCACACGGGTTGATCTCAATCATCTCTGCGTCGCTTTCTACATACGCCTTCACCAGACTCTTGACCATTGCCACCATCTTGTTCTGAATGTGCGGCGCGATGCCCGCCTGGGCAACTGCCTTGCGGATCTGAAAGTCGTAGATGCCCCACTTGGGGTCAATGTGGATCCTCACGATCGCGTCCGGATTCTTTTCGGCGACTTCTTCGATCTCCACGCCGCCCTCTTTCGAGATCATCACAAGATTCTTTTGCGCAGCCCGGTCTAGAAGGACGGACACGTAGTACTCCTCTTGAAAATCAAGTTGCTCTGCGATGAGTACACGCTCCACAACCATTCCGACGGGATTCTGAATGCTCTTGAGTCGTTTGCCAATGAGCTCTCGGGTGAACTCAGCAGCGTCGAGAGCGGAGTTGAAGAGTTTGACACCACCAGCTTTCCCTCTGCCCCCCATGAGCACTTGTGCCTTGACGACGACCTTGCCGCCCAAGTCATTGGCGATCTTCAGTGCATCGTCGAAGTTATCGGCGACTTCTCCTCCCGGAACGGGGACGCCATATTGCTGCAGAAGGGACTTTGCCTGGTACTCGTGAAGCTTCATGAATCCGGCAAGTGATGCTACCGCAAAAGAGAAGCCCCGAGGCTTTTGGAACCTCGGGGCTTGGGACTCTCTGAATCTGTCCGGCTATTGGCTGACTCTAAGCGAGACGACGTCCAGCTGGTACTGGAACTCGTTCACTCCAAGCCGGCCGGGTGAACTGGCGCGCAAGGCGACAGACACGTTTCCGGTTTGCGGGTTGCGGAACCGGTTCAGATCTCCGGTTAGGTCTGCGTTCACCGTTTCTTCAAACGGAGTAAGAAGTACGTTTCGCACTCTCTCCCAAGAGGCGCGAATCTGGCCGTTCGGCAGAACTTCGTACTTTCGAACGTCGATCGAGAGGGTCACCGGAATATTGCTGGGCTGGTTGCGGAAGAACTTGCCTGTCGTGGAAACGCGCAAGCCCGTGACAGGAGCGTTGCCCTCTGGCATTTGGAAGGTTGCATCGAATCCACCCGTAAAGGAGGTGATACGTGCACCGATGCCAATACCTTCGCTGTCTACCTTCGCATAAACCTGATCCAGGATAGCGACGTTCGGCGGAGTTACCGTTCCAGGAACTTCAACACCGGAGTTGATCGAGATCGAGATCGGAGCCAGTACGTTGGCTGAT
>JBKBWO010000033.1:0-19386 GCA_046314495.1 Fimbriimonadaceae bacterium | reverse complement strand
AGAGTAGCCAGAATTCGAAGTCTCGGCCATTCCGGCTCGCAAGTCGAGAAGGGAGCCAATAATCAAGCCACGGTTCGTCCTTGCGGCGATCATCAGCGGAGTCTCGCCCATGTTGTTGCCCACATTCATAGAGCCACCAGCAGCGTTGATTTGGCTTAGAATCTCTCCCACCGCCTGCTGCCTTCGTGGCGCAGGCGTTGACCCCAAAACTGCCATGTGAACCGCGTAGTTGCCGTCTCGGTTCGCCAGCCCAACGTTTGCTCTTCTTTCCAGTAGCGCTTCGACGGCACCAATGTGACCGGACAAGGCAGCCAGATGGAGCGGAGTCGAGCCGTCGTCTCGTGTTGCGTTTACGTCGGCGTTTTCTGAAAGGAGCAGTCGGATGATCGCATCATGGCCTTCTTGCGCCGCCAGGTGGAGCGGGGTGGTGCCGTCTGCGCCTCTTGAGTTCACATCAGCGTCCTTGGCGATCATCTCCTTAACGAACAACTCCTGACCGGTGTAGACCGCCAGGTGGAACGGGCTCCAAGCCCCTTTGCCACGTTCGTTAGGGTTTGCCCCACGGGTCAGGAGTTTTTCGACCGACGCGACATCCCCTTCCCGCACCTCGTCATACAGCGAGGTTGCGCGGTTGACGTTAAAGAAGAACGAAATCGCGAAGGCGACGATAATGAGAATCGGCGCGATCAGCCTTGAAAGCATGGGTTGAAGTATAGACTCTCCGCGAGCCTGTTGTGTAGCGCGGTTACTCCGCGGCTTTCTTCAGCACTTCTTCGCTCACCAGAATCGGAGCATCGAACCGCACGGCGATAGCGATGGCATCGGATGGACGGGCATCGATTTCAAACTCTTCCCTGCCCTGTTTGATCACGATCTTGGCGTAGTAGGTCTCGTTGTAGAGATCGTCGATCTTGATGGCGCGAACATCTCCACCAAGTCTCTCGATCAAGGTTTTGATCAGGTCATGCGTGAGGGGTCGATCTGGCTGGTACTTCTCGAGTTTTTGGGTGATCGCCATCGCCTCGAACGCACCTATCACGATTCGGAGGAACCGCTCGCCGTCCGTCAGCTGAACGAACCGGTTCATATAGCCGCCCACTTCCTCTCCGAAGGTGCCAAGCACCACTACGCGAACGAGGTTCGCGCTCTGATCGGCTTCTTGCTCCCGATATTCCTGAGGGAAAAAGGGGGGCGGCTGATCGAAATCTTCGGGGTCCCTCGGCTCGTCGGCCATTTCCTCAGAGGATACCGGAACCCGTTTCTGTGGGCTAGACCGTTGCGCGCGTCTTTTCGACCACGCCGGCGAGGAATGCCTCGTTCGACGGGGTTCGCTTCAGCAACTTGATCAGCGAGTCTGTAGCTTCCACGTTGTCGGACTGATTGGCTAGCAAACGGTGCAGTTGTACGATGCCATCGTACATTTCCTTGCTGAAAAGAAGGTGCTCCTGGCGGGTGCTGGATCGGCGCACGTCGATAGCAGGCCAAATTCTGCGCTCTGCCAGGTCTCGGTCGAGAACGAGCTCCATGTTTCCTGTTCCCTTGAACTCTTCAAAAATAGCTTCGTCCATCTTCGAGTTGGTTTCGATGAGCGCGGTGGCGATGATGGTCAGCGATCCACCTTCCTCGATGTTTCGGGCTGCGCCGAAGAACCGCCGAGGGCGATAGAGGGCTGCCGGATCGAGACCGCCAGAAAGGGTACGCCCGGAGGCGTTGATGGTGAGGTTGCTGGCGCGGGAAAGCCTGGTAAGCGAATCCAGCAAGATGACAACGTCTTTGCCAGATTCGACGAGTCGTTTCGCCTGCTCCAGACAAAGGTCAGTGACCCTCATGTGGTTCTCGGCGGGCTCGTCGAAAGTCGAGCTGATGACCTGACCCTTGACCGACCTTTTCATGTCGGTGACTTCTTCAGGCCGCTCGTCGACCAGCAGGACCATCAGATAAACCTCTGGCTGGTTGGTGGTGATGGCGTTGGCGATGGTCTTGAGCATCGTGGTCTTTCCTGCCTTGGGCGGCGAAACGATAAGACCTCTCTGGCCCTTGCCAATCGGGGAAATCATGTCGATGATTCGGGCGACGATCTTGTCCGGCTCTCCAATGATCTCCATCTTCAACCTTTCATCTGGATAGAGCGGGGTGAGCTCGTCGAACACTTTGCGCTTCTGCATCTGCTCGTCTTGCGCAGAAATGTCGTTGATGCTCTCTACTCGGAGCATTCCTTGGTATCGCTCTCCTTCCTTGGGTGCGCGAACCAGCCCAAAGACCGTATCGCCCGGCCGGAGGCCGAACCTCTTGATTTGGGACTGCGATACGTAAACGTCGGTGCTAGACGGCTGATAGTTGGGTCTACGCAAGAATCCCCAACCCTCGTTGACGATCTCTAGGATGCCCTTGGCATAGTGGGCATCCTGGTCGGCGTTCAAGACGGGCAGAAGCTCTTCAATAACCTCGTACTTGGGGCGGCCAGCATCAATCTTGTGCTTCTTTGCCTCCTTCAGCAAGGCGGCTGGGGTCATTGTGTCAAGCGCGTGAAAATCGGTTTCGGGGAGATTTTCGAGGTCAGACAGAGTGTCATTCTTAGGGAGACCTTCACGTTGCCGTGATCGGAACCTACGTGAAGCGCTGTCGTTTTTTCGTGTACGAAATTGTGGGGTCATGAACGTGCTTTGAAGCGAACTCTTCGTGAAGAAATGGACGTTTCTTGGGAGCGGCTGCGAACTAAGGGGTTCAGGGCTGCTTTAGGACCGCGACATGCCGCAGATTGCGGTATTTCTCGGCGAGGTCCAGGCCATATCCTACAACGAATTCGTCGGGTATGTCAAATCCCACATAATCAACGGGATTTTCCAAACCCTTCGCTTCGGCCTTCGAGAGCAAAGATACCACGCGAAGCGATTTCGGTTGTCGAACAGAAAGCAATTCCCTCAAGTATTTGAGCGTGAGACCCGTGTCGACAATGTCTTCCACGATGAGCACATGCTTTTCATAAACATCGTGACTCAGATCGCGTACGAGCCTTACTTCTCCAGAGGTAACCCTGCCAGAGCCGTAGCTACTGATCTCTATAAAGTCTACCGCAACCTGGTCTCCGGGAAAGCATCGGCATAGGTCGGCTGCAAAGATGAATGAACCCTTGAGAACTGGAACTAAGGTGAAGGGTTCGCCCTGATAGTAAGCGTTTATGTCTGCTGACAACTCGGCAATCCGTTGCTGGATTGACATTTCGTCGATCAGGATTCGGTCGACTTCTGGCAGTTGGTTCATTCCCATTCGATTGTTGCAGGTGGCTTGCTCGTTAGATCATACAGTACGCGGTTCACGCCCTGAACCTCATTGACGATTTTAGTTGCGATGGACATGAGAACCTCGACCGGTATCGGAGTCGCCGATGCCGTCATCGCATCTTCGCTGGTAACTGCGCGAAGCACTATAGGGTGCTCGTAGGTGCGGTCATCTCCCTGCACCCCGACACTTCTCACATCGAGCAAAGCGGCGTAACTCTGCCAGATGTCCTTGTCTTGACCCAGCCTGGCAAGCTCTGAGCGGAAAATCCAATCTGCATTCTGCACTGTCGCCACTCGTTCCGGGGTCACCTCTCCGAGGATCCTAACCGCCAAGCCAGGACCGGGGAACGGCTGCCGCGCAACCATTTCTTCTGGCAAACCCAATGCGCGCCCAACCTGACGCACTTCATCCTTAAACAGTAGCCTCAAGGGTTCGATGAGCTCGAATTTCATCCACTCCGGCAGTCCGCCGACGTTATGGTGAGTTTTGATCTTGGCGGCAGTCTGCGAACCACTCTCGATGACATCCGGGTAAAGCGTTCCTTGCGCAAGAAACTTGCACTCTTTGAGCTCATCGGCATGCTGCTGAAACACCCTGACGAATTGCTCACCGATGATCTTCCGCTTTTGTTCTGGATCAGTCACGCCGGAGAGCGCGGAGAAAAACTGCTCCCTCGCGTCGATCGCCAGAAGTGTCGGCTTGAAATGGCCACTGAACGAGCGCACCACCTGCTCTGCCTCGCCCTTTCTCAGCAGGCCGTGGTCCACGAACACACAAACCGCTTGCTCGCCGACCGCCTCGGTCAGTAGCGCTGCCATCACGCTGCTATCAACCCCGCCACTCACCGCGCACAGAACGCTGTTGCTGCCCACTCGGCGGCGGATCTCTTCGATCTGCTCGCTGATGAATTCGGCACTTGACCAATTCGGAATGAGCTGGGCATGATCAAACAGAAACCTCCTGAGAACTTCCCTGCCACTCTTTGTGTGGGAGACCTCAGGGTGGAACTGAACCCCAAACATCCGTCGATCTACGTCTTCAAATGCTGCGACCCGGCACGTAGGAGTTGAGGCAATCACGGTCGAGCCTTCCGGCTCTTTGACCACCTGATCCCAGTGGCTCATCCACACCTCATAACTCTCCAGGTTGGCGACAAGCGACTGTGGCGCTGGGTTCTCCAGATGCGCCAAACCGTACTCGGAATCGACCGCCCTCTCGACCTTTCCGCCGAGACCGTGTGCCAAGAGCTGCAGCCCAAAACAGATGCCCAGCACGGGGATTCTGCTGACAAATCCTAGATCCACTCTAGGAGCTCCCTCTGCCAGCACTGAGCGGGGTCCGCCGCTCAGGATGATCGCGTCAGGTGGCTCTGCCGCAATCCTGTCATCAGCTTGCTGCCAGGGGATCATCTCGCTGTAAACCCCAAGCTCGCGCACCCGCCGAACAATCAGCTGGGAGTACTGACCGCCGAAGTCAACAACGAGAACAAAGGGTCTGTGCATGAAGAGTTGAAGAGTATAAATGAAACCCGCTTGAAGGCTGCTGCTGGCGACAATTTTGCGACTCTAAGCGCTCTCGAACGGTAGAATCTAACGTTCATGCAGGTTACGGTAGATACACCCACTGCGCTTCCCGATTTCGACTCCATCGCAGACAAAGTAATGCGCGGCGAGCGAATCAGTCCGCAAGATGCCCTCGCTCTTTATCGGCACCCAAACGTGCTGGAAGTCGCTCAACTGGCAAACTACAAGCGGCAGCAGCAAGTACCGGGAAACACGGTCACCTATATCATCGGGCGAATCCTGAACTACACCAACGTCTGTTGGGTTCGATGCAAGTTCTGCGCTTTCTACCGCGTGCCCAACCATGAAGAGGGGTACCTGCTCTCTGATGAAGAAATCTTGCAGAAAGTAGGCGACACCGTGGATCGCGGAGGTGTCGAAATCTTGTTCCAGGGTGGTCTCAACCCGAAGCTGAAGATCGACTACTATGAGCACATCTTCCGCCTGATTCACGGAAAGTACCCCCAGGTCATTCTTCACGCTCTCAGCCCGGCTGAGATCATTTACATCGCCCACATCTCCAAGCTCCATCTCGAAGAGTGCCTGGAAAGACTAAAGGCCGCCGGGCTTCATTCAATTCCTGGTGCCGGTGGCGAGATTCTCGTGGATCGGGTTCGCAAGATCATTGCGCCTTACAAGGACACCACCGACGAGTGGCTGGCATGCATGCGCGCCGCATCCAAACTGGGAATCCGCTCTACGGCGAGCATGATGTTCGGCCATGTCGAAACCCTTGAAGAACGGGTGGAGCACCTCGGCCGAATTCGGGACCTACAGGATGAATGTCAGCCGTTCCGCGCCTTCATCGCCTGGAACTTCCAGCCGGAAGAAACCGATTTGCACGTGCCGAGAAAGGCGTCCGGTCTTGACTACCTACGGACCGTTGCAGTTGCCAGGATTTTTCTGGACAACGTCGACAATTTGCAGGTTTCGATCCTTACTCAGGGTCCGAAAATCGCTCAACTCGCATTGGACTACGGTGCGAACGATTTCGGCTCCACGATGATCGAGGAAAACGTGGTCTCGGCTGCCGGAAACAAGTTCATCTTGAGCCCAGAAGAGTTCGAGCGGCTGATTAGAGATGCAGGCTATGAGCCGCACCGCCGGAATACTCGCTACGAGTTAATCTAAAGGCTATCCGGAGCGGTCGGTCGAGCGGCTGTCCGGTCGCTCAGCGTTTGTCGCCGGCTTTCGTTCGATTCAGCTGGCCTTCGCCTTGCTGGTGCCCTCCTCGCTTCCCTTCTTTGGCCGCTCATTGGTCGCGCTGCGCCTTTGAGCTCAATCTGGATCTTCTTTACATAGTCTCCGTTGCTGGAGGCGATGCGGAACCCGTCTGCAGTGGGAGTGTAGTAAAACGGTCGGTCGCTTAAGGGATCGGTCGGTTCAGGCTTGAACACCGCAAGTTCAGTCGGCAACCGCCGAGAGAGATCTCTTCTATCTAGAATGGCAACGGTCGTGTCCAGAAGTCTCATACGGGACGCAACTGAACGGACTTCGCGAACGAAATCCCCGAAGTCGCCATTTAGCCCTTTGGTCAGTGTAAACCGGTAGTCCGGATCGTTCTGCAAGAGTTCGTCCAGCTCGCGCAGCTGCAGTTCAGTTGAGGAAAGTGACTCCTCTGCCGATTTGGGCATTGCGGCATAGGCTCGGCGCCAGAAACTCCAGGAACGGGTCTTCAGCGAGTCCCTTATTGCCTGCTCTTGACCGACCATCTTTGCAATGAAAAGTGTACGGGTAAGTTCTTCATCCTGCAAAGCCGCAGGGTCCATGCTCGCGATTCGGTAGCTCCACCTCAGCGGCTCAGAGCGGAAAACGTGGCGCAGCCGGGGGAGACCGCCAGTAGCGGCGATTACCTGAGAAGTTCCGGTGCGCACCATAAGGTCGTTGGGGTTTGCGGCGAGTTGCTGGCGCAAAGTCTCCAATAGCGATCCAGAAATCTGGAGCTGGATTCGTGCAGCATCCAGAGTTGGGTCTCGCAGTAGTTGGTTTGCGACGTTTGCAGAGAGCATCAGGTTCTGGTACCCACCTCGCGGGTTTCCATTAGCAAAGTCGATTTGCGCGAGCGCGTGGAAAGTGTTGGCGGTCTCCTTCATGGCGAAGAAGCGGATGTCTTCCTCAGCAGGTGGCGAAGAGTAGTCCCGATGCATCAAGAACAGCGGTGCGTTCACGGCTCGGGTCATCTTCTCCAGCAACTCTGCCTCTTCCTCAAGCTGCTCGCTCAATTCGGCACGTTGCTCTTCGGTTGAAGTCCCGTTAGCGACTTGTTTTATCAGGTCCTGCGACAGCCGGCCTTCCCGATATGCCTTCTGCAGCTCGTGCGCATACCCCTGGTAAATAATCGATCCGTTCTGGCTGTTCGGCACAAAGTCTCTGGACCGCAAGTCTTCTGGCGTTACCGGGATTCCCTCTCTGCGCGCAAAAGCGATTTCGACATCGAGCCGCGCCGCCTCTCGCTTATAGGGAGAAAGTGAATTGAGAGTTTGAACACCCAGGTACGCGCAGGCTCCGGCAGCAACAACTACCGACCCCGAAAGTACCCACAGTATCCAGCGAGCCACAACCTCATTGTACAGCTTGTAGCCAATAAAGTTATGCTCTTCAGGCAGTTGTGCCTTCCGGAAGCACGATCACATCAAGCAGCTCTGAGAGGTTTTCGATTTCCAGAATGGGCGCAGGAGAGCCCTCTGGTCTTTGCTCTGGCTTCGCAGATTCACCCTTTGCGCTCGGAGGAATGTCGCTTGGTCTTCTCACCCAGATAGCATGCCAACCTGCCTCCAGTGCTGGTCTTACATCGTGGCCGTAGCTGTTGCCCACCATCAACAATTGCTCCGGCTCTGCATCCGCCAGTTGCCGAGCATGTTCGAATACTTCAGGGTGAGGTTTCCCCCTTCCCATGGCGCCTTCGATCAGAACCACGTCGAAGTACCGTTCGAGGCCAAGTGCCATAACTTCCTGCGCCTGCACGTCCGCCGGGCCGTTGGTGATCAAACCCATCGGGAAGTGCGGTCGCAGAACTTCCAGCACATCCAAAACATCGTGGAACAGCTCCAAGTTCTCCAATCTCAAAGCCCCGTAGTCGTCGCTTAGGCTTTGTGCCAGCGACTCTTCATCCACACCTACGTGCTTCAGCGTTCTCCGCATCTGCTCGACACGGGTCTTCTCTCCTTCTTTGAGATAAATGTCGTACCAGGGGCCATGCTTCACTTCCAGATAGAAGTTCTTGAATGCCTCCGCCCAAGCTTCGATCATTTCATCGGGGTGCCTGCCATGCTGGTGGTTCCTCGCAAACGTCTCGCGCAGCGCCGCTTTGCTTGCATCCCAGTATGTGCACAGCGTGTCGTCAAGGTCGAAGTAGATGAACTTGAGTCCGGCTATCTTTACACTCACGGCAACCCGACCGCCTGTTTCGCCTCAGTCAGGGTTGCTGATGCCTGTTCCCTGGCTTGGTCCGCCCCGCGCTGCAGGATGGGCAGCAAGTCTGCCTCATGAATCTGGCGCCTTCGATCCCTGATCTGCTGCAGGGCACTGTTGACCGCTTCGGTGCATTCTCGCTTGCACTGAACACATCCTCGCGCGCCGCTCTTGCACTCCGCCGCAACGGTGGCTGCGTTCTCCTTGTTGTAAACTGTGTGAAGACTATACACTGCGCATCCTTCTGGGTGACCCGGATCGTCTTTTCGCAGCTTCGTTGGGTCGGTATAAGCGGAGAAGATCTTCTTCTGAGTGGTGTCGTCATCGTCTGCCAGGTAGATGCAGTTGTCGTAACTCTTGCTCATCTTCCTGCCGTCCAGGCCCAGCATCAGAGGAATCTCGCCGATGATGTTCACGAACTCGGGGAACACCTCTCCGTAAAGGTGGTTAAACCGGCGGGCGATCTCGCGGCTGAGCTCGAGGTGCGGTGCCTGGTCCTTACCCACGGGAACGCCATAAGGCTTATACAGCAAGATATCGGCGGCCTGAAGCACCGGATAGCCCAGTAGCCCGTAGGGTTCGCTCTCGGTTCGAAGCTGCTCCCTCTTTTCTTTGTAGGTGGGCACCCGCTCCAGCCAACCTAAGGGCGTGACCATAGAGAGCAACAAAAAGAGTTCGGCGTGCTCGTGTACATGGGATTGCACGAAGACAGTACTCCTCTCCGGGTCGATTCCGGCCGCCAGGTAGTCCGCAGCAATCCCAAAGATGTTCTCTTGCAAGTTGCCCGGGTCCTCGGCATGGGTGGTGAGAGCGTGGTAATCGACGATGCAGCAGTAGAGCTTGGCGCTTTCCTGAAGTTTGACCCAGTTCTTGAGCGCACCCTCGTAGTTCCCCAAGTGCAGCATGGGTTGAGTGGGTCTCATGCCGCTGAGGATTCTGCGCTCGGGATTCATGTCGGGGGCTAGCGGCCCATCAATAAATTTACCATCGCAGTCGTAGGAGGCCCGATGATCCACGAGATCAGGCTGAGGTTAGGGTTGATCCACCCGATGACGAGAATGCCCAAGAGTAGGATCAGGCCATAGAGACGGTTGAAGCGATACCAGGCAAGCTGCGTTCGTGGAGGCAACAGGCTGCCAACGATCCAGTGCCCGTCGAGCGGGCCCAACGGAATCAAGTTGAACAGCATCAAAATGATGTTGAAGAAAACCCCGAACAAGCAGACAATGGCCAGTAGCTCAGTGCCAGAGCTGATCATCCCCGCCATCACCGCGATGCGGAAAATTATCGCCCATGCGATAGCCTGAATCAGGTTGCTTAGAGGCCCCGCTGCGGCTACAAACAGGTGGTCCCACCTCGGATTCCTCATGAGCCGAGGGTCCACCAGAACAGGCTTGCCCCAACCAAGACCGAAACCAGCCATGACCGTGAAAGCGATGAGCATGGTCCCCATCGGATCAAGGTGCGCCAGCGGGTTCAGGGTGACCCTGCCCATTCTGGATGGTGTGGGGTCTCCGCAGCTATCGGCTACCTTTGCATGAGCGAACTCATGTATAGCAATGCTGAAGCAGATAATGAGGAACGCAATGATCTTGTTCTCAAAGCTGTTGAGCACGGGTAACGCAAGTCTATACGGGTTTCGGCATACTGAGGTGTCACGAATCGAATGAATACAGGTTCTTTGCCCCCCTTTCCCCGTAGGATCGCCATCCTCGGAAGCACTGGAAGCATCGGCACACAAGCGCTCCGGGTGATCGACCGTCACCCCGAAAAGCTAGAGGTCCGGGCACTGGTTGCCCGAAGCAGAGCCAACTCACTTCTAGAACAGCTTCAGCGGTACCCGGAGGCGCGCGGTGCGCTCTTTGACGAGCATGCTGCAGCCCAAGCGGGGTTGCCGGGCGGCATGGCGGCGCTGATCGATATCGTTGAATCTGATGACATCGATGTGGTGCTGGTGAGTGTTGCAGGTGTCATCGGGCTACTGCCAACACTCGCAGCCATCAAGACAGGCAAGATGATCGCGCTGGCGAGCAAAGAGGTGCTGGTATCGGGCGGCGAGGTGGTGATGCGCGAATTGAGAGCAAGAAACGGCACCATGCTGCCGATCGACAGCGAGCACAGCGCGGTCTTCCAGTGCCTTCTGGGCTATCCGCACTCGCAGCTCTCCAGAATCTGGCTCACCGCATCCGGAGGTCCATTCCGCCAATTCGACCAGGCTCAGCTGGAGCAGGTCACCGTCGAGCAAGCGCTCAAGCATCCGAACTGGAGTATGGGCAGCAAGATCACAGTGGATAGCGCGACTCTAATGAACAAGGGGCTGGAGGCAATTGAGGCTAGGTGGCTGTTCGACCTGCCGATGGACCGCATCAAGATGGTGGTTCACCCCCAGAGCATCGTTCACTCGTTCGTCGAGTTCACTGACGGCTCGTTTCTCGGTCAGTTCGGCCGCCCAGAAATGGAGTTGCCCATCCAGGTCGCACTGCTTTACCCCGAGAAAGCGCCAAGCGGCCTCGAACTCTGGAACCCCTTGAGGTCTCCTCAGCTAAACTTCGAGCCTCTGCGCTCCGATCTCTTCCCTCTTCCCGGACTGGCTCGCGCCGCAGCCAACACAGGTGGCACCATGCCTTGCGTGATGAACGCCGCAAACGAAGAAGCCGCCAACGCCTTCGTCGCAGGCAAGATCCGGTTTCTGGACATCGTCCGCATCGTGGATCGCGCTATGGGGCTTCACGAGCCTGTAGAAGCCACTCTCGACAACGTTCTCGAAGCAGACCAGTGGGCACGGGAAACGTCTTGCCGAGAGATGTAGTTTGTATAGGTAGCCTTTACAGGCCTGTAACCTTGCATGGACATCTTTAGTTACGTATTGGTCGCGGTTATTTTCCTGCTGATGATCTCAGTTCTGGTCGCCGCCCATGAACTTGGTCACTACCTCTTCGCACGCCTCTTCAAGATGGATGTGGAAGAGTTCGCCATTGGCTTCGGCAAGCCCAAGTGGGTTTGGCTTAAGAAGAACGACACCGAATACACGTTCCGCGCCTGGCCGCTCGGCGGCTTCGTGAGAATCAAGGGCATGGCACCCGAGGAAGACGGCTCGGAGGTGAACATCCAGAACGGTTTCTACAGCAAACCACCCTGGCAACGGCTGATCGTCCTCGCCGCGGGACCTGTGTTCAGCATCGTTTTCGGCATCATGATCTTGACGCCGCTGCTGATGTCCCAGGGCAAAACGGTGTTCGGAAGCGAACCTGTGGTTGCCGCGGTAACGCCTGAGGGTCCAGCCGCGCTGGCGGGTGTTCAGGAAGGTGACCGGATCACCTCCGTCAACGGCCATCCGGTTGAGAATGCCTACAACGTAATCGAACGGGTCCGCTTTGCCGGCCCGGAGCCCGTTACGCTGGAGTTTTTGCGGGAGGGTCAGCCGATGACCGTTGTTGCCGCGCCCGTGTTGGATGCAGAGCCGATGCCCGTGCTGGATGAAGGGCAGCGACCATTCGGTCCGGCGCGAAAGCAATACCGTCTGATGATGCTCCTGCAGATGGAGCAGCAGCCGCTGGCCTTCGGCGCAGCCGCACAGGAAGCCGCATTCTTGCCCGTGCTGATTGTTCAACGGCTGGCAGTTTTGGCGCAGAACCCTCAAACGGCCAGGCAGGAAGTTGGCGGCCCGATCACCATCGTCGCCGCTACCAACAACGCCACCCGTGCTGGAATCGGCGGTGTATTGTTCCTCAGCGGCATCCTCAGCATCTCGCTGGGAATCATGAATCTGCTCCCCATTCCGCCGCTAGACGGCGGTCAGATGACCGTCGCCATTGCAGAAATGCTCAACAAGGGCAAACGGCTCTCGTTCAAGCTACAAAACGCAATTTCGGCGGTTGGCTTGGTTATGGTTGCGTTGCTGATCGTGAGCGTATTGCTCGTGGACGTGTCCAGATTCTTCGTCCCGAGATAATCTCGTAGCTTCAATGCCGCAAGCCTCTTCCAGAGCCCAGAAGCTGCCACCTTCGCCGATACGGAAACTGGCGCCTTACGCCGACGCTGCCAAAGCGCGAGGGGTCAAGGTTCACCACCTCAACATCGGTCAACCGGATATCGAGACTCCCGCTGAGTTTTGGGAAGCCGTGCACGCTGCCCATACCGAAGTTCTGGAATACGCACCCTCAATGGGGCTTCCCGAGCTGCGCGAGACCGTGGCGCGGCACTACTCGCAGATTTCGCCCGGAATTACCTCCAAAGAGGTCCTCGTTTGTACGGCGGGTAGCGAAGCGATTCACTTCGCTTTCTTGTGCGGCATGGAGATCGGAGACGAGGTGATCATCCCCGAACCGATGTATGCCAACTACATCGGGTTTGCCGCGGGCACCGACGTTCGGATTCGCCCCATAACCACCCATATCGAGCAAGACTTCGGACTGCCTGACATCAAGGAATTCAAAAAGAAAATCAACGCGCAAACCAAGGCGATTTTGATCTGCAACCCGTCCAATCCCACCGGCACAGTCTTCGACGAAGAGCAGCTGATGGAGCTGCGAGATCTCTGCCTGGAATACAACCTCTTTCTGATCTCCGACGAGGTTTATCGCGATTTTTGCTACCTCGACACCCCGCCACCATCGGTGCTGCAGTTGCCGGGAATGGCAGATCACACGATCGTCATCGACTCGGTCTCGAAACGGTTCTCTCTTTGCGGGGCAAGAGTCGGTTTCCTGGTAACCCGCAACCAAGTGCTAATGGATGCAGCCAACCGTGCAGCAATGGCAAGGCTCTCCAGCCCCACTATTGAGCAACTCGGAGTTCTGGGGGCGTATAAAGTGGGTCCTGAGTATTTCAGCGGAATCCGAGAGGTTTATAGGGAGCGCCGGGACTTGCTCGTGAGCCGGCTGAAGGAGATGCCGGGCGTCACGTGCCCAGAAATCCGTGGAGCGTTCTATGCGATGGTCCAGTTACCGATCGACGACGCGGACCGCTTCGCCCAATGGCTTTTGGAAGAGTTTGATCACAAGGGTGAAACGGTCATGATTGCGCCAGGAACGGGCTTCTACGTAACACCCGGACTGGGCAAAGATGAGTGCCGGATTGCCTACGTGCTAGACATCGACCGACTGAACCGAGCGATGGACTGCCTGGCGGCTGCGCTAGTGGCGTATCCAGGAAAAACCAATTAGGCGGCGAGCACCGCTTGTTGCGCTTCGACGAGTTCGTCGATTCCCTTCTTTGCAAGTTTCAGCATCCGTCCGAGTTCATCGGCGCCGAACGGCCGGGCTTCGCCGGTGCCCTGCACCTCAACGAACTTGCCAGAGGCGGTCATGATGACGTTCATATCGACCTGCGCCCTGCTGTCTTCCTCGTAGCACAGGTCCAGTAGCTCTGCGCCGTTTACGATCCCGACGCTGATCGCCGCGATCGGCTCTTCAATGGGGTTCCGGCGGATCATCCGCTTATTCTGCATGTACGCGAAAGCATCCTGCAACGCCACATAAGCAGCGGTTATCGCAGCAGTCCGGGTTCCTCCATCTGCCTGAATTGCGTCGCAGTCTAAAGTCACAGTTCGCTCGCCTAGTTCGTCCAGTTCGACCACGCACCGAAGGCACCGACCGATGAGCCTTTGGATTTCAAGTGATCGGGCGTTTGGCCGCTGGTTGTCTCGGTTGTTTCTCTGCCTCCCAGAGCGAGGGAGCATGGAGTACTCGGCAGTCACCCAGCCCGTCCCCGAGCCTTTAAGAAATGGAGGAACGCGGTCTTCCACTGTTGCGGTCACCAGCATATGGGTTTCACCGACTTTGATCAGGCACGAGCCTTCTGCGAACTTCGAGAAGCCCCGCTCTAAAGTGAACGGCCTAAGTTGATCTGGAGCTCTGCCATCGATACGCATGCGGGCACGGAGTTTACCGATGCAACTGCAAACGAGAACCAAGAATAAAGAGCGAGGCGATTGCCGGCCCTGCGGTTTCGGTTCGGAATACTAACGGGCCAAAAGACGCTGCTCGGTCGCCGATGAGCTTGACCTCTACGGGGGTCCACCCGCCTTCTGGGCCGATTACCACGCAAGATTCTGTGCCTTTGGGCATGGACGCCAACGGCGCACTTTGAGATTCGCTTGCCACTATCGCTTCCGGGTTGGCGCTCAGGATGTCCTTTAGATTTGGGATAAAGCTGACTTCCGGGATATGGGTCCGGTAGCTTTGCTCTGCTGCGCTGATGGCAATCGCCTGGAGGCGCTCCAGCTTCTGCTCCAACTTCCGCTGATCCCAGTTGACCAGACTGCGCGAGGCAGGAAACACCAGAAACCGGTGCACCCCGATTTCCGTACCCATGCGCACTGTAGTCTCCAGTTTTTCGGGCCTAGTCAGTGCTTGGGCAATCGTCAATCGTAGTTCGCTCTCTGTGCCCGGAGTCTCGGTCGTCAAGGGGACGGCACTGAGTCCGTCTAGTTGGCAAACCACCATTCGTCCATCCCCTGGAAGTGCTGCAAAGTATTCCCCGCTTTGCAAGCGAAGCACTTTGGTCAGCCGCTGCCGTGCCTCGTCGGGCACCTCGAACGGACCGTCCGCGTCCATTCCAGGAATGTAGACCCGGTTCAGGCTGCGGGCATGCGGAATCTTGCCGCGATCCAGTCGTCTCTCTCCAGTACCTTTTCTAGCGTAAAGCCCAACTTCGTTGCGGTCTTCTCTATCTCGTCAAAATTGGGCTTGTAGATCCCCGAAACCAGCCATACGCCACCTAACTTGAGGATCGGCTTTATGTCTGGGCAAAGCCGCAAGATGGTTGCAGAGATGATGTTGCTCACCACCCCATCAAACAGATCGACTTCGAACCCCATCTCGAGCCCGTCACCTTCTTCGAAGTGGACTTCAACACCGTTCTGTTCGCAGTTTCGGCGGGCAATATAGATCGCCGTCGGTTCAATATCCGTCGCGAAAACGTCCTCGCATCCCATCTTCTTGAGAGCAATGCCGAGCACTCCTGTGCCCGTTCCGATGTCGAGCCAGGTTTGACCCTCCACTTCTTCTTGTTCCAGCAGTTCCAGACAGAGGCGGGTTGTCGGATGCTCCCCGGTGCCAAACGCTTGGCCCGGGTCGAGCCGAAGGATGATCCGGTCGGTCTCCTCCACCTCCTTCTTCCAGGTCGGGACGATCATGAACCGTTTTCCGATCGGAAACGGTTCATAGTGCATCTTCCATAGCTCCGCCCAATCCTTCCCCTGAAAGTTCTCTATGACGACGTCTGCGCCCATTGCCTTGATCCTGGGAGTCAGTTCCCTTATCGCCATCGTTGCTTCGTCTGAGACGGGCAATGAGCCTGTGATGGTGTTATCGGCATCGTTTTCTAACGTGTTGCCGCAACCGGCCTCGATCAGCGCGCTGGTGTAGGGGGAAAGGTCTCGAACGGCTCGGTCGACCCTGACCTTGATGAGGAGCCAGTCGATGGTCATTTCTTTTTGAAGAGAGACTCGATAAAGCCGGGCGCCTTGCCACCTTTAGGCGGTTTTTCGCCACGAAGTTCAGCGAATTTGCGCAACAAATCGGCTTCTTCCTCGCTCAGCTTGGTAGGAACCTGTACGAAAACGTGGAAGTCGTAGCTCCCTCGTGCCCCGCTGTCGAGCCCAGGCAAACCTGCACTGCGCACAGAAATCACGTCTCCTGGTTGGGTGCCTGAAGGCACTTCTACATGGTGGGTCTCGCCCAAAAGCTCCAGTTCTAGCTGCTCACCAAGTGCCGCCTGGGCGAAGGTCAACTCCAGATCCTGCTCAAGCGTCTTTCCTCGGCGGCGAACCCCTTTGGGCAATTTCACTCGCACCTTGACGAACAAATCGCCCGATTTCGTGCCGTTTGGCCCCGCACTGCCTGCGCCCTGAAGTCTCAGGGTTACGTCGTTATCCACCCCTTTCGGCACCCGAACGCTGATCTCGCTCGATTCGACCGTAGTCCCTTCTCCTTTGCATGTCTGGCAAGGGTCATCAATGAGGAGCCCGGAGCCACGGCACGAAGGGCAAGGCGTGATGGTCTGCATCTGCCCGAAGAAGGTGTTCCGCATTTGGTACACCTGCCCTCTGCCTCCACATTGCTGGCAGGTCTTGGGCTGTTTGCCTCCTGCAACACCGGTGCCGGTGCAGCTCTGGCAGGCCTGTTTTCGCCTTACACGCACCACTTTATCGGTGCCGTGCAATACCTCTTCCAGGTTCACCTCGACCGTGGTCTTGATGTCTTCGCCTCGAACGGCTTGTTGCTGGCCTTGCTGGTTGAAGAAGCCGGATTGGAAGAACGAATCGAAGATGTCGTTCAGGTTGACGTAGCCGGCACCACCTGCACCCCCGCCAGAAAAGTCGGTTGTGCCGAACTGGTCGTACTGCTTTCGGCGGTCCGGATCACCGACGGTTTGGTACGCACTGCTGATTTCCTTGAACTTTTCTTCGGCAGCTGCGTCGCCGGGGTTTACATCCGGGTGATATTGCCGGGCAAGCTTGCGGTACGCGGACTTAATCTCGTCCTGCGAGGCGTTCTTGGACACCCCCAGTATTTCATAGGGATCCTGGGTTCTCATAGATCGTTAGTCGTCAGAGGATTCGTTTTCGTCTTGATTCTCTTGCTCTGCTACTTCATCTAACGAAACCTGATCGTCGGAGGATTCGATGATGTCATCATCCTCGTCTTCTGACTTTTCTTCGTCCCCATCATCAGCACTATCGGCTGCGACCTCGATATCTTCGTCCAGATCGGCGTCGTCTATCAGGTCATCCAGGGTGCGGGCGCCAAAATCGTCTTCAGAGAGCCTGGAGAGGAGGGTTCCTACAGTTGGGTTCTCGATAACGTCTGCAAGGGCAGCGCCATCTTGCTCGACCTCGATCGGCTTCGCCTCAACGAACTTTGGCTTGATCTTGCCGAGCGCGATTTCCGCTAGGGCAATGGTGAGCGGGTGATGCGACCCCAGGCTTGCCATTTCCTCGGAGTTGAGCAATGGGCGGGCAGCCTTGGCAAGTTGCTCGGCTCGCTTGGCAGCGAGATTGGCGAGCACGAACCGGTTGAAGGATAGATTGTTGAGTGTATCGGGATCAGGCAGTAACATAGGCGAGGCGCAATCAGGGAACTTGTGATTATACCCACTTGGAGCAGCGCAACACGTCCTTCCTCACCCACTTAGCGGTTCGATTTAAGCTTACGCTCTAGATTCGCTCGAGATTCGAAACTCTTAGGTCAATTGGATTTTGCATATACTCTACGCTATCCATATGGCACTCGCGACTCCGACCTCGACTCACGATAGACTCGTCGAACTGCTGGGAGACCAGGCGTCCGCCTTGCTCGACCACCGCTGCGAAACCATCGACAAGTCGCTTCTCCACCTGCCCGGCCCAGACTTCGTGGACCGAATCTGGACCCAGTCCGACCGAACGCCCCAGGTCCTGCGAAGCATCCAAGGGCTCTATAACCACGGGCGGCTCGCCGGAACTGGCTACATGAGCATCCTGCCCGTAGACCAGGGAGTGGAGCACAGCGCGGGCGCCAGTTTCGCCAAGAACCCGATCTACTTCGACCCGGAGAACATCGTCAAGCTCGCCATCGAGGGTGGCTGCAACGCCGTGGCTTCTACCTACGGGGTGCTGGGCAGCGTAGCGCGAAAGTATGCCCACAAGATTCCTTTCATCGTCAAGATCAACCACAACGAGCTGATGACCTACCCGAACAAGTTCGACCAGATTCTGTTCGGAACCATCGACGAAGCGTGGGACATGGGAGCGGTAGCCGTAGGAGCGACCATCTACTTCGGCTCCGAAGAGAGCGGCAGGCAGATCGTGGAGATCGCCGAGGCGTTTGCCTACGCCCACGAGAAGGGGATGGCGACTGTCCTCTGGTGCTACCTTCGCAACAACGCCTTCAAGCAAGACGGAGTCGACTATCACCTGGCGACCGACCTAACCGGCCAGGCGAACCACCTAGGCGCGACCATCGAAGCCGACATCATCAAGCAGAAGCTGCCAGAAAACAACGGCGGCTACAAGGCACTCAACTCGGGCAGCAGCAGCTATGGCAAGCTCGACGAGCGGATCTATTCCCAGCTGACCAGCGATAATCCGATCGACCTCTGCCGGTACCAGGTGGCGAACGGCTACATGGGCAGAATCGGGCTGATCAACTCTGGTGGCGCATCGGGTGCGAAAGATAGGGAAGAAGCCGTACGCACAGCCGTAATCAACAAGCGTGCTGGCGGCTGCGGGCTGATCAGCGGCAGAAAGGCGTTCCAGAGACCGATGGACGAGGGCATCCAGCTGCTGAACCTGATCCAGGACGTCTATCTTGACGAGCGGATCACCGTAGCGTAAGCCGAATGGGCGCGCTTCGGATTCTGGTAACCAACGACGACGGCATCCGTGCGCCAGGGTTGCGGCATCTTGTAGATGCTGTGAGCCCGTATGGCGAAGTCAAGATTGCCGCTCCCGACCGAGAGCGAAGCGCCTGCGGTCATGCACTTACCATGCGCGATCCACTGCGAGCCAAAGAATTTCGGTGGGACAACCTCGAAGCGCTGGAAATCAACGGCTTCCCGACCGACTGCATCAATATCGGGCGGCACGTTCTGTGGCCCGACGGCTGCGACCTAGTGGTGAGCGGGATCAACAATGGCCCGAACCTCGGTTTCGATGTGACCTATTCGGGCACTGTTGCCGGTGCGATGGAGGGCGCGATCAACGGCATTCCGTCAATCGCCTTCAGCATGGTCGTTTTCGTAGACGACTCTCCGGTCCACTGGGAAACCGGGCAGCGATGGGTGTACGAGAATCTGCAAATGTTGCTGGATTTGCAAGTGCCTCCGAATACCTTCCTGAACGTGAACATCCCCTCGATTCGCTACGAAGAGATCGAGGGTCACTGGTTCTGCGGGATGGGCCAGCGGGTGTACAACGAGCGGATCGAGGAAAGAGCAGACCCCTGGGAGCGCACCTACTACTGGCAAGGCGGAGTGCAGGCAATGGACAACCCCGACCCGGGTACCGATGTCCAGGCCGCCTCAAACGGCTACGTGGCGATTTCGCCCCTTAAGCTGGACTGGACCGACTACGACGTCCTGGACGGGCTGGTCTCCCGTGCTAAAAGCGGCGCAACATTCCGGCGCCCTTGAGATAGGTGTAGAGCTC
>JBKBWO010000032.1:0-19995 GCA_046314495.1 Fimbriimonadaceae bacterium | reverse complement strand
CTGGGCGACGGCGGCGAGATGAAGAGGACGGCGATGGCGCGCGAACGAGTCAGATTCGCGGTGGAGCTTCGATAACCACGATCGGTGATCGACTCGGCGCCCTCCGAGGTGTTTTCCGCCAATCCGACGAAGGTGGTGAAGAAGTTGCAGGGGCGGCTCCAAAGAAGCCAGCCGCTGAACCGAAAGTGAAGGCACAGGCTGAGGCGGTGAAAGCTCCTTCTGAGCAACCGGTCGAAACGGCGCCAGCCGCTGCACCGGAAGTTAGTGCACAGGCAGAAGTGGTGGAAGCTCCAACAGAGCAGCCAGTCGAAGCTGCGCCATCCCCTGAGCCAGAAGTGCAAGCCGAGGTCGAAGTGGCAGAAGTTCAGTCAGCGGAAGTGGAAGCTCCGGCAGTGCCTACGGACGCTCAGGAATCCAATGACGCCACGACTTCTGAAACTGAAGAGCCAACGGCGTAAACGGAGGCAGCTACGAAGGTAGCAATAACGGGTCTCGCGGGCAGCGGCAAATCTGCTGCCCTCGGGACCCTTTCTGACTTAGGGATCGAGGTTCTCGATGCGGACCAGGTCGCTAGGGACGTTCGCTCCTCTCCGGCCGTTCGCCGCAAGATCGCCTCAAGGCTGGGGGTTTCTGAGGAGTTCACCGACGGCGAGCTTCGGGAAAAGCTTCTTGGCGATGACTCTGCGCGGCGCCAGCTCAACCGGATCCTACACTCTGAGATTTTCGCGACAATTCTCGAGGCTCGGGCACAAGTTGTCGAGATTCCTCTGCTGGTCGAGGCGGTGCTCTTTCCGTTTTTCGACGAAACCTGGTTCATTTCGGCGCAAAAAGAGGTGATTGAAGAGCGGCTGACAGCCCGCTTGGGCAGCGCTGAGGCCGGTAAGAAGTTGCTCTCAACTCAGCTTCCTCAAGAAGTGAAAAGCCTCTTCTGTACGAGGGTCATTGACAATAGCGGAACACTTACCGAGACCCAACTAGCGGTCGAAGAAGCGGCGCGTTCTTGCCAGCTGCTTGGCTGAGCAGTTGCATCCAGCCTGAATGCGGGTTATACTCGGCTCTGCTTGGATCGCAAATTCTACGTGCCAGGTTAGGCATTAGCATCGAATCGAAGGTGGCTGACGAGATTGGAGTAGCTTCTTTCGACTTCGTTGCGTCCTAATTGTTTGGAACGTAAAGGGCCAATTCGGCTCTGTGCGGTCTGAACACAAAAGCGGAGGGATGGAAGTAATCGATCCCGAGGTCACCATGAAGGGAAAGGAAATTAACGTCACGGAGGGCAGGATTCAGTGAAAGACTTCCTCCAATCGTCATTAGGTCGCGTCATCGCGTATGTCGTTAGCGTCGCGCTCTTGTTGCCATTTTTGGCTTTGAGCATGTCTACGCGCGCTGAAGCTCAGTTGCAGTTCCAGCGCCGCACGGCAGTATTGCCGTTCGAAATCGGCCAGGGTCGCCCGGCTGGGGATTACAGCCTGGAGGCAGCCCGCCAGTTGACGGCTTCAATTCAGACTCTGTTGCCACAGTTCCGAAATCAACGCCCGCCGGTCATTGAAGATATCGATCCGGTTGAGTCGGTGGTTCGCACTGCTGAAGATCTTGGCATCCGCTTGCCCACCTCTGATAGGGTGAGCCAGCTCCGAATCGCCCAGCAGATGGGATTGAGCACCTTCTTCCAGGGTGAGATTTGGGACTACCGTGTGGTTAACACCGGTGGTGGAAAACGAGCCGATGTGGTTATGCGCGTTCTGCTTACGGATGTCGCCTCGGGCTTGCCGATCAACGGTACAGCCTTAACCGCTTCTTCCACAGTTCGATCAGCTGACGTTCAAGACGAAACGCTGATCAACGAAGCCATTTCGCTTGGTGCGCAGCTTGCTGCCAACCAGATTCTGCAGCAGACTCTGCCTGTCGGTACAGTTCTGAACACCACTGCCCGTGAGGCTCTGATCAATCAGGGTTCGCGTTCTGGTTTCCAAACCGGCCAGGAAGTGATCATCTTCCGTGGTCGTGAACAGGTTGCCCAAGGAAATGTTCGCACCGTCGATCCAGACAGCGCCACCATCAGCATTTCTCGCCAAATCAAGGGCGTTGCGCCTGGCGACCGCGTTCAGGTTGTGTTCCGCGTTCCTGAGGTTCGAGCTTTCGGAGCTTCTGGCGAGGTTGTAGCCGCACGGTCGACTCGAAGAACAGATGTAGGCGCAGTTGTCGCTATTCTCTTGGTGCTCGGTTTGGTCGTTCTGCTGTTCTCCGGTGGACGAGGCAGTTCGCCTGCCCCCGGACCTGCGCAGGGCTCAGTCACCGCCAGTTCATTCCTCAGCCCATACGATGGGGTTTCGCCAGGCGTAACTCCTGCCAACCGAATTAGCTGGAGTGGAGATCTGTTTGCCAAAGGCAATCTGAACCGAGTCCGATGGCAGGTTTGGAGAGATGACTTTGCTGCCTCACCGGTTGTGGTCGTCGATGGCGCGCAGACGTTCGCCGATGACCTGACTCAGGGTCGCCCCAATCCGCTCATCTGGTCGCCGTTCACGCAAATTGACGGTGTTGGATGCGCGGTAACCAGCCTGCCAGAAGCTGAGCAGCCAGGAGTACCTGGCCCGCAGATCGGCCGACCTAACCTTTACCGGGTTGAGCTCGTTTACCGAATCTTCGGCTTTGACGCTGTTCCGCCGTTCCCAGAAGTGGAGTTCTGCTACTTCCGCTCGGCTCAGCAGTCTGCACAAGGTACTGCAACCGCCTTGGTTCCTCCGACCCCGCAGTTCCCCGTGAATATTTCGGTAAGCGGAAACCAGACGTTCCAGTTCATCAACACCGCCCCGATTCCGGCAAACGTGGAGTACATCCTCCAGCTTTCGCCAGATCCGACCTTCCGAACGGAAGTGGCAACTGTAGGTCGCCAGACCAACCGATTGAGCTTCGCGGTAGACGTTAATGCGTTCTTCCCGGCCGCTCAGATCGTTTACTGGCGAGTCGGCTCCCGAAATATCGCCGATAGCCCGGGTCCTCTTGCAGTTGGTGGTGAGCGCTATGTGTTCAGCCAGCCCGTGTCGTTCAGCCGCCCAGCCCCTCCTCCCGCGGCATTCTAAAATAACATCTCGCATGCGGGTCACGGAGGGTGACCCGCATGCGTCAAACAAACAAGCGTCATGAATAGAAGTTGGATGAAATGGACGAGCGTCGCTGCGGCGCCCTTATTGTTGGGTGTTGTAGCACAAGCACAGTTCTCTGGAGCCTGGTCGTTCCAGTGTCGCGACGAAGCCAACGACAACCCTCGAACAGGTAGGGATGTGCAGTGGATTCAAAACCGATTCAAGGTTTCGGCATTGGGCCGAGCTGGTCAGGTCACCTATGGTGGAGGGGAAAATCCGTTCTGTTTTCAGCAGGCACTTCAGCTCAACCTGGCTGGTCGTTTCGGATTCCAGGTTGGTGCGGCGGGTAGCCGCCAAACACCGTTCGATAACAACATGACGTTGACCCCAGGGATGGGGTTTGCGGTGTTGAACCGAACTACCGCAGATTTCTTCAGCCCCGATCCTTCGGCGACCTTTGCCTACTTCTGTCTTGCGCGGAGGAATGAAGGCGGTGGATTCGATCGAACACACATCGGCGCTGACGGCTTCGCCGTTTTCTTTGTTGGTGCCAGTAATCGGTACTTCGTGGGTGAGTCCGTAGTTGATGGCGTTATCTGCCGCGTTCGGGTTGACCTGATTGGTGATGCCACGCGGTTCCAGTGGGACTTCGTGAACACCGAACCTGGAGAAGTCGAGCTTTGGTGGGGTGCCCAAGGAGGGTTCCTAACCGAGAGCCCAGCGGTCTCTGATCCGAATACTGCAGCTTCGTATTCTGGCTGGCTTCCCGGTGGAGCGGACGGCGCGGGCGCCCCTATTCGCGAGGCGGCCTCAAGAAACTTTAAGGATTCCTATATCATCGCTCCGGGCAGACGGCCGTTTATCACCGAGACACGACTGAACTCCGTGGAAGCCGCAACCTTCCCGCAGTTCATTGACATTCTGTTCGGTCAATCCGCAGCCTATGGCTTGCGGTTCGATAACGGGCCAACGCCGTTCACAACGGACACGAACGGCAACAGCGACGCAACAATCCCGAGACAGGTCGCCATCTCCAGCAGGTTTAACCTTCTGGGTTCGATGACGAGTACGCCTTCAATGCCCGACTTCATGCAAGGTGGGCTTCCGCAGGGGCCGTTCCAAGAGACTCCTCCTGGTGACGTTTTCTTTAGCCAGGGCGCAGTTCTACAGAAGTTCCCGATTCCGAACCTCGGAAACGGTCGAGTGGTGCACTACGTGCGCTCCACTTGGAGCAACGGTTTCTACGGCTCGCCATTTACAGTGGTGGTCGACACGCCGAATCTGCTTTCAGCAAACCCGGATCCGAGCGACCCCAACCAGATCATTTTGACTCCGCAACCGACGGCTCCGGGCTTCACCAACGGCGAGTTTCCGTTCAACGTAGCGGTCGATAACGTCGGTGGCTTTGCCGACCCGAACGCTCCGCTGCCTTTGCAGAACGTCCGCGTGACCCTGCGCTTCCCGCAAGGCGGCCTGGAATTCGTTCCGGTACCGCCGCCCGGTCAGCCTCAGCCTGAAACCAGAGTCATTGACACGGTTCCCGCATACACCATTCGCGACACCGAGTGGAGAGTTCGTGCAACTGGCGTTCTTTCGGGGCCTGTACCCTACGAAGTTACGATATCAGATTCCACAAGCGGAATCACCAGAAACGTGACGGGCACGATCAACATCGCCGCCAACCCCAGGCTTCAGTTGTTCCAGGGCGCGAACCTTGTTTCGTTCCCTTGGCAGTTCAATGACACCGCGCTGAACTCAATCCTCGGATTGATGCAGCCGCAGGATTACCAAGCGTTCTCTTATGATCCAGGAACCGGTTACTTCCCGGTGAACGGCGCAGACCGAGGCCGCGGCTATTGGGTGATCTCCGACCAGACTCGCGTCGTCGAGCTTGAAGCTCAGCCGCGAACCCCTGGTGACGTCACTAATGGCGCTGCTCCGATCCAGATTCCTGGAGGTCCAGGAGGCGGATTTGGACTGATCGGTAACCCGTATCCCTACGAGATCCCGCTGGGTCAGCTGATCGGTACTTCCGGTGGCGGCGGTACGCAGAGCCTAAGCTGGGCGCAATTGGTTCAACTGGGCTTAGTTGATGCTAACCTTACTTTCTACGATCCGCAGGCAAATGGTGGGCTCGGTGGCTACCGATTCATCTCAGCCTTGACGGATACCTTGAAGCCGAACGTCGGCTACTGGTTGCGCAACAACACCGCGCAGGTTCTTACCATCGCCTTCCCGCCAGTGTTCACTCCGTTCCTTCCCGGTGTTGGAAGCCGATCGGACGCTGCCGAGAACGAGCGACAATGGACGCAATCCGACCGACAGTGGAGACTTCAACTGGTGGCCCGAATGGGTCAGCAGATTGACGACCAGAACTTCATCGGTGTGGCTCCGACAACGGAGATCGCCCGAAGAAACAAGTTCCACAAGGCACCGGCAATTCCTACCCACGACGTTCAGTTGATGGTCGGCGAAATCACCAGCCCCGAACCGAACCTCGCCCAGAGCATCATCAGCGGCGAAGGTCGACGGGAGTGGAGAGTTCGAGTGGTGACCCAGGAAGCTGGGCCGGTGACCATCACCTGGCCAAACCTGAGCCTTCTGCCTCGAAACGTTCAGTTCCGAATCACCGATGTGGCTACGAACGCCGTTCGAGACGTGCGCTCCACATCGGGCTACACGTTCGACGCTGAAGCCAACGCAGTTCGCGAGTTCAAGATCACGGCAGAGGCTGGAAGAACCACCCGCGCCTTGATCGGTAACGTAACAGTCAGCCGACCGGCACGCGACCCGAACGCACCGTTCACCATCGCCTACACGTTGACCGCGGATGCAGCCGTAACCGTTCGAGTTCTGAGCGACACTGGTAGGGAGATCTTCACCGCCGCTCGCGGACGAGCCGACGCTTCTGGCGACAATACGGTCATCTGGAACCTGCGAGACAACGCTAACCGAAGTGTTGCTCCGGGTACCTACCGAGTCGAGATCATCGCGGAAACCCGAGATGGCGAGCGAGTCCGAAGAGTCGTTCCCGTCAACGTGATTCGCTAAGCGAGTAAATCCAGGTAGGTACAGTTCCGTTGGGAACTGTACCTACCACCAGTTATCGAGATGAAACGATGCAGAATCGCCAGCGTTCTTTTAGCCTTGCTGGTCATTTCTGCCGCCTCGTTCGCGCAGAACATCTCGATTAGGGTAACCACCTTCCCCACTATCGCCGTCGCCGACGGCAAGAGCACCGTAACGGTTACCGCAGAGGTGCGAGAAGGCGGTGGACGGCCGGTCAGAGATGGCACCACCGTCATTTTTGAATCCACTCAAGGCAGTTTCGAAAACCCCATCGTAACCACGCTCAACGGCATGGCTCACGCCATCCTAACCTCCAGTAGCGTCCCTGGAACTGCGATCATCACGGTGAAACTCGCGGACGCCTCCGCACCACCGTCAACTCTTGAGCTCGACTTCGTAGCGAATCGGCAGATGCTGAGCGCTTACAGAGATTTCATTGAGATTTATGGCGGGGAAAGGCTTGCGTATATGGTCGACCGCCGCATCGTCTCAGCTGCAGGAGGAACCAAGCCCGCAGAGGTTAGGTACCGAGACATCGAGATTTCCGGCGCGGACATTCAGGTTGACATCCCGAGCTACGAGGTTAGGGCAAGGAACGCTACGGTGAAAATCGGCCGCACCTCACACCGCTTCGATCAGCTGGTGTTCAAGTTGAACGAGCGAAGGGGTTTTGGTACGGCGCCCTACGAGGGCGAAGAGACCAAAGTCGGGATCAGGCACAGGCTGCCCTATATCTACACCGAGCCCCGCTTGAAGTATGGAACCCTGTCGATCGACTCTTCAGGGGTCAAACCGACGGATACCGAGGTCTCCGCACAGAACTACGCCTTTATCGATGCGAGCGAGTCGCCATCCATCATCACTTCACAGCGGATCGTAGCCTTTCCGAGGCGCGAGATTCAGTTCACTCGCGCGGACATCTATGTCGGTACTCACCGAGTGCTGCAAATGCCGCATTACGTGCTTAATCTCAACAGCGTCACGCCCATCATCACCGATCAGTTCATCAACGTTACGGGCAACCAGCTTTCGGTGAATTATCCGTACTATCTGTCCGTTCGACCAGGGTTCACCAGCGCCGTCCGGCTGTCTACGGGTCAGGTCACTGGTCGAAACTTCGCCTCGAATAACGGAATCTTCCTGAACTACGAAATGAACTGGAACCGGGGAGATGAGATGGAAGGATACGTGACCCTCGGCGGTATTGGAAGAAGGGATTGGGGAATCTCTGCCCGGCAATACTGGCAGTTCGATCCGCGCTCTAACCTTGCCATTCAGGCCGATCTACCCTCCGGAAGGTCCATCTTCGGTTCGCTGCAAGCCACCAGGGCATTTACAGGCTTCCAGACGAACCTGAACGTTAACGCCACATCAACGCTGCGGGGCGAGCCGTTCACCAACCAATCCGCCACCCTCTCGCTGGATTCCGATCCTAGAAGAGTCGGTGAGCTGCCGCTTCGCTATTCGTTTGGTCTTGCGGTCAACCACAACGCTTTCAACACCCGGTTCGCGAACGCCTCTTCCGATACCATCGGACCGCGAATGCGCCTGACACTGCTGCCGCGCAACTTGTCGCCCAGCAGCCGGCTGACTGGCTCTTTCAACATCGGTTATCAGACCGGGCATAACGCGCCGCGCTCGGGCTTCGCCTTCACTGGAAACCTCATGATGACCCAGCAGCTTAATCGCCAGGCATCGCTGCTGATCGGATATGACTACGTCCAGGATGGGTTCTCACAAAGCTTCTTGGGTAGGCATCGAATGAACGCACAGCTCAATTACGGATTTGGTAGGAGCTATGCGCGCTTCATGGCGTCCCGGAGCCTGGATATCAACAAGTTCAGCTACTATGGCGACTTCAGCTATCTGGTGAGCAACGACTGGCGAATCGCTTACACCTACACCTACGACCAGTACCTGCGGTCCAGCTTTTCCGATGGAAACATCCTCATTGGGTACGGCATCGGCTGGCGCGAAATCGGTGTGACGTTCTCGCAGCGCACTCGTAGATTCGGTCTCGTCTTCGGCAACAGGATCTAATGCTTCGGCTCGCCGCTCTGGCGGCTCTGCTTTGCGCTTTCTGTGCTTCCCAAGCCATCCCAGCCCGTTTCGCCGACCCCGAGCAGGTGTTTGCCGACTTCTTCGAGATCACTCCGGACGGTTTTCGCGCAGACCACCCCGGCGCGATGCTTTTGCGTTTTCCGGAAACGGTGAAGTACGAACAGTTTCAGCCGAACCGGCTAGGCTTTTCCAGCCCGGTGGCTCCTGTCGCTGGGTCTCGGCCCGTTCGCGCTCTGCGGGTGAATCTGCTGCGGCCAGGTTTCGGGGTCGAGGTCGCTCGGGGCTTTTCTCTATCCAGCGGCTCACTAACTGCCCCTTTGCTTTCGTTTCCCCAAGGCGGTTCTGTCGGTCCCGGAAATCCGACACCACCAGCAAATTGGTTGCTGCTGAGTTTCCAGACCGAACAGCCGCCGATCCTCTTCGTTTTTGAAGGTGGCGAGGGAGCAATGAGCGTTGAAGGGGCAAGCGGCAGGTGGTCGATCAGCGTAACCAACTCCTTCGAAGGCTGGATCCAGGTGATCTCGCCGCTAGGGCAAGGTGCCAGCACCACGCTGAACGCTGCGGAATTAGGCCGGCTCACAGGGCTGATCCGAGAGACCGAGCCGTTCTGGACCGCCCCTGGGAACGTGAGGCTGCTGGAGCAGTCGGTCGAGTCGGACGAGTTTGGGCTCACTTGGAAGCTCCGATTCGACGGAGCAGGGGTAGTTGTTCCACCAGCTCTTTTCTATAGTTTGGTCGGAGACTACGGCCCAAGAATCCAGAGTGCGACCAGGCGCTGGCCGCTGCCTGCAACCTACGGGCCGGCCGTTTCTACGTTGTCCAATGAACTAACCGTTCGCTTTCCCATGAGGCGCGTTCCGGTTGGCCGTCCAGCAACCATCGGTATCGTCCCCGGTGCGGAGAATCTGAAGATAGACCCAGAAAGCGCTGTAGCACTCTCTAGAGCAGGTTTGGGCATGTTACTGGCATCTTCTCCGGAGAGCCTGTTTGAGGACGCAAAGCAAAGCCTAGAGCGGCTACGCACCACCAACCGGGCAGCGGATCTGCTTGGTGCGAGCGCGCTGGTCCTCCAGGCGTACGAAGGCGCTACTGGACCGCTGACTGGAGGGAACGCTCCATTGCAGAATCTGATCGACCGGATGGACTGGTTGACCTTCTCGCTGCTGGAAGGACCGCTAACCGAGTCGAGGTTTGCCATGGCGAACGCTTGCCTTGCCGCGTCGCTAGCGCCATCGCCAGATGTGCGGCTTTATGGCGCACTGTTTCAAACCGGTCTATCTGGTCAAGTTGGGTTGAATCAGTACCTGAGAGATGTGGGTCTGCCTGGGTCTATAGAGGAAGTGCCGGACTACTACTCCGTGATTCGCGCCGACTTGTTTTCGCCGGCAGATCAACCTCGCACATTGTCGCCCTATGCCGAAGCTCTGTTCAGCCCGATTCGGCTTTATGGGGCACGATCGCTGAGTTTCTCTGAGGCCCCTAGCGTTAAGGGGAGCGCTACTTCGACTCAGTCCAGGGAGTTTCTCTTTGCCGTTTTCGCCCCTCCCGAAGCGGGAGAGACCTCAAACATCGCCGCGCTCTACTCTCGGGCGAGTTTGGGGTTTTGGCTGGTGCGGGTCCGCCCGGAGGCTGAAGGACCCTGGAGCTTTAAGTTCAGCTGGCCCGACTACGCACCGCCGATTCCTGCTTCGCCAGGCATCCCAGAGCCCTGATCCGGAAGGTCCAGGTTGTAATGCAGGCCCACGTTCTTGCGCCTTGTCAACGCTGACTCGACCATGATGTCTGCGATCACCAAAAGGTTCTCTGTTTCTAGCGAATAACGGGAGTGGATCCTATCCTTCGGGGCAGTGCGGTACTGGTTCCTCAGTTTTGCGATCTCCTTCTTCGCCTTTCGCATCCCTTCGTCGGTTCGTTCGATGCCCAGGTGCTCGGTCATGGTTCGCTGCAGGGCGTGGCGGATCTGGATCGCTTCTGCCTCGTGGATCGTCTCGACGGGCGGCAATTGCTGAGGTACGGGCACCGATTGAGGCGAGTTCTTGCTCTCTAGTGCTGCTGCACGGGCAAAAACGATCGCTTCCAGCAAGGAGTTGCTCGCGAGCCGGTTGGCGCCGTGTACGCCCGTGCAGGCGGTTTCCCCGGCGGCAAACAGTCGGGGCACAGAAGTTTGCCCTTTCAGGTCGGTCTTGACTCCACCACAGCAGTAGTGCTGCGCGGGCACAACAGGGATCCAGTCTCGGTAGATGTGCAACCCCAGTTTGCCGAGCTGCTCGTAAATGGTCGGGAATCGCTCTTCGATGAGCTCGCGTGGCAGGTGAGTGACATCGAGATACACGCACCAGGTGGTCAGCTTTCGCATTTCTTCGACAATCGCGCGGCACACCACATCGCGTGGCGCAAGCTCGAGCCGGTCGTCGTAGTCGTACATGAACCGGGTTCCCCGGTGGTTTCTCAGCTTTCCACCTTCGCCCCGCACGGCTTCGGTGATGAGGAAGTTCATCTTCTGCTCGTGGTAGAGCGTTGTGGGGTGAAACTGCATGAACTCCAGGTTCTCGACGGTTGCCCCGGCTCTCGCCGCCAGCGCGATGCCGTCTCCGGTTGCGACTCGTGGGTTGGTTGTGTGTCGGTACAACTTGCCGCACCCTCCCGTTGCCAGCATCACCGACCTTGAGAAAAAGCTCATCAACTGGTCGTTCGGAAGCAGCGCCTGAACGCCAACACATGCGCCATCCTGCATCAGCATCTGGGTGGCAAAGGTGAATTCGAAGATGTGAATGTTGTGGCGGGCTTTTGCACTCTCCACCATCGCCCGTTCGACCTCCCAGCCGGTCCGGTCTCGGTAATGGACGATTCTGTGGCGGCTGTGACCACCTTCCAATCCAAGGTCAAGCCTGCCATTGGACTCTTCGCCAGTAGGCCGGTCGAACTGGGTGCCTAGCTTCTCCAGCCACTCGATAGCCTCCGGTGCGTTCTGAACCAGATACCGAACCGCGTCTGGGTCGTTGATGAAGTCTCCTGCAGCCAGAGTGTCTGCTTCGTGCAGCATCCAGGAATCGGCCTCACCTACTGCTGCAGCGATACCTCCCTGAGCGTAGCTGGTGTTGCTCTCCTTCATCTCAGCTTTGGTCAGTACCGCGACCGAGCCGAACTCAGCGGCTTCAATGGCATAGGTGAGCCCTGCCAAGCCGCTGCCGACCACCACAAAGTCGAATGTTTCGCTGCGCATTCCCTGCAAGCAGTATATGGCAGGCGGGCGGCTGTCATCGGCAAATTCGGTAAACCTTGCGTGGTTTGCGGCGGTACACAGGCACTGAGTTAGGCACAGGGATTCGGGTAGCGCTGCTCGTGAACGACAACATCGGGAATTTCGTCGTTGCAACGCCTCTCATGCAGATGCTGCGTGCGCAGCACGAACCCATTGAGGTTTGGTACTTCGGTGGGTCTCGCACCCGGGAGTTTGAGGAAGCGAGCGACCTGATCGATGAGCGGTTCGAACTTGCCCGGGCGAACGCGGATGAGCTCTTTTCGCAGATTCAATACGAGCCCATTGACTGGGTGATCAACCTAGAAAGAGGCGCAGAGTTTCAGAGGCTGGCTGGGTTGCTCGGGGAGCAGGGAGCACTGGTAACTGGCCCGGTCATAGACAGTCAGGGGAACCCGGTGGAATTTGAACCCGGGCCCGAAGGATCTCTCTGGGGCGACATGGACTGGGTAAGCGACACGATCACCCGGAAGTACCCGTTCCTGCAAAGTGGCTTCATCGGGGAGATGTTCTGCCGGCTCTGTTACCTTGAGGGGGAAGTTCCGCTCTATTCTCTGCCCGCTGTGTCCCCGAACCGAGAGCTCCCCGATGTTCTCATTTCCGCTTCTGCCAGCCTGCCAGACAAGCTGTGGACCCATGAGAACTGGCTGGCGCTGATCAAGTGGCTTGGCAGCGAAGGGCTCAGCGTAGGACTTTTGGGGGCGCCGGTGAAGGCTCAGCAAGCCCATTGGAAGGGTGCGGACCTAGAGAGCCGGTTGCTTCAAGAGTCGAACTTGGTTGATTTACGCGGTCAGTTGACGCTGCCGGAGGTAGTTGGCTCTCTCAGCGAGGTCAAAGGGTGCGTTACTCTGGACAACGGCATCATGCACGTGGCGTGCGCAGCCTCAACCCCTACTGTAGGGCTCTTTCGGCATGGGATCCATCGACTCTGGTCTCCTCCTGCATCCTACCTATGTGCGGTCGTCGCCGAACCTGGAAGGCCTGTTAGCACTGTTCCCTGGGACGCCGCAAGAACCGCTTGGCAAGACCTGTGGTAACATCAGATTGTAAGAGGAATTTTACTTTTTGGCGCATTTTGGGTTTTTAGGGGTCCCAAAGTAAGCAAAAGGTGAGAAAACCGGAACTTTCGGTGTAACGCGAGCACTTACATAAACGTACTAACTGTCAGATAGCGGAGCCGCAGTGGTCCTACCCCTAGGAAACTGCGACACCAACCTCATCGCCCCCCTTAACCGGGGGGTTTAAACTTTTTGGGGTTCAGTCGAACAGCTGTTTGGTGAACCGCTCGGGCTTGAAGTCGAGCAAGTCTTCCTGCGTTTCTCCGATCCCGATGAGCTTGATTGGGACCTTTAGCTTATCGTACAGTCCCAGTAGCGCCCCGCCTCTGGCGGTTCCATCAAGCTTGGTCAGCACCAGACCGGTGATCTGGGCTGCCTGCAGGAACTCTTCCGCTTGCCGAACCGCGTTTTGGCCGGTATTGGCATCCAGCACAAGTAGAATCTCATCCGGCTTTCGACCTAAGGCTTTCTCGGTGACCTTTACGACTTTTGAAAGCTCCTGCATCAGCTCATTCTTGCTGTGCTGCCGTCCGGCAGTGTCTGCCAGAACAAACTCTATACCTCGGGCTTTGGCTGCCTGAATGGCATCGAAAATCACCGCGCCGCTATCCGACCCAGGTTGGTTCTTGACGATTTGAGCACCGGTGCGCTCTGCCCAGATCGCTAGTTGGTCGATCGCGGCAGCTCGGTAGGTGTCTCCGGCTGCCATCATCACGCTGAATCCCCTGCGCTTGAGCAGAGCGGCGACTTTGGCAATCGTGGTGGTCTTGCCGACCCCGTTGACCCCTACGAAGAGGAAGACTGTTGGGTCGGAAGGACCAACTGTTAAACCAAAAGGTGGTTCCTGATGGAATTTTTCCGCGATGATCTGCTTGAGAATCTCTTTGATCTGATCCGGGCTCTCTGCCTTCTCGTCTCGAACCCGTTGCTGAAGCTGGTCTAACACCTGTTGTGCCATCACCGGGTGGGTATCTGCTTCGATCAACAGTTCTTCCAGCTCCTCCAGCGTTTCATCGTCCAACTTGGCTCTGCCAAGCAGGGTGTCGAACTTTTCTAGCAGTCGCTTAAACATGATTCTGATTCTTTGCTGGCGGAACGATGAGCTCGTTAACCGCGCTACGCCACTCCAGCCATTTGGGAGAGTGCCTTACCACCTCTTTCAACCTGGCAGGTACCATCGGCTCCGAATAGTCTCTAGACTTTTGAACCTCCGCCCAGTACTCTACGGAACCAAGTTGCGCCTTGCCTCGCAGAGCCCCCTCTTTCAGCCGGTAGAGCGCCCACCACTGCTTGAGACTCTGCGACAAGTAGCACGATAGCATACGGCTTTTGAGGAGCAAAACGGTATCGCCCATATGGAAGGTGACTGCCTCGCGCTGGTCGCCAAAGCAGCCCATGAGCTGGACCCGCTTGCAATAGGGTCCGTAGAGAGGAGTCTCTAGCACCTGGCCATCAAAAGCCTTCCGTACGGCAAAGTTGAGTGAATCGTGATCTGGGTGGCCTTGCTCAAACGCCGGAACCAACACAGTATCCGGTTCGAAGCGATCGAACTCTGACCGCAAAGTTTGAATGATGGACGCTAACTCGCGGTGGAAGTTGCCGTCTGGCGCAGAGTAGTAGCGGACTTGGCCGGGTTTCAGACCCAGAAGCCTCACTGCACATTGGTTCTCTTGGGCTCTTACTGGTGTGGAGTGGAGGTACAGGAGCTCCACCGTCTTGCCAGCTTCCAGCGATGCCCTGAGTGTGCCGGCGCAGAACACTTCGTCATCCGGGTGGGCAAACACCCCTAACACCCTTGACCCGAACATTGACAAATCCAGGCTCACTCAAGGATCTCCTGTAGCTTCTCTACTACTGCATCGGGCGAAATCTGGTCGAGTCCGTTCTGGTTGTAGAAGCAGTGATGGCGTTGACCATAGGGTCCAGTTCGGTCTGGGTTCGTAGTGGCGTACAGCCCGACGCAGGGGATTCGCATCGCAGCGGCGATATGGGTGCTACCTGTGTCGCCACCGACATGCGCCTTCGCCAGGCTGATCAAGCCAACCAGCTCTCCGATCGATGTCTTTCCAGCAAGCGAAACGGGAGGAAAAAGCGACCGGCTACGCAGATCTTCGATCATGTCGAGCTCTTCTTGCGCTGGAGAGCCGATAACCACCACCTGAAAGCCTACTGACCAGAGCTTGTCGCACAGCTTTGCAGCTAGCTCGATCGGGTACCGCTTCTCAGGTCTTGCAGAGCCCGGATTAAACACGATGAACCCAGGTTGGATTCCTGCACCGTCCAGCAGAGCTTCTACCTTGACGAGATCGGCTTCATGTGGCTGAAGGCCAAATTTTGCTTCACCTGCTACCCCGCCAGCGGCGCGAGCAACGTCGACGTATTGATCCGTAACGTGTCGGCTGGTTGGGTCTGGCGAGACCGCCTGGGTAAACAGCCAGGCACCCTCTCGTTGCCAGGCGTAGCCAAACTTGCGCTGCGCCTTGACGCCGCTCGCCACCAATCCGCTCTTGAGCAGTCCCTGAAGATCGAAAACCACGTCGTACCCCTCGTTCTCAAACTTCCAGGAGTTCCAGCGGAAAGAGGGTTTCAGCGTAACGACTTCATCGACATAGATGCACCGCTTGGGAATGTCTTGGAAACGCGGGTCAACTGCCCACGTGATGTGGCAGCGGGGAAAGGCGTCTTTCAGCGCGCCCGCTGCGGGCAAGGTGCAAACGGTGTCTCCCAGAGCGGATAGCCGGACGATAAGAAACCTCCGACTCGGACCTACGCTCAGACCAGCCCCCTTCGCCGCGCACTCTTCCACCGGTCGTGGAACCAAAGGTATTGCTCGGGTCTTCGGCGCACAGCGTTCTCGATCACCTTGTTGATCTCGGTCATGATCACTTCCGGGTCTTCCTCGGGGTCGAATCTCATGGGTTCGTCGATTATGATGGTGTATCGGTCGGGGCTTTCCCTGTACACAAAAACGGGCAAGAGCGGCGCTTGGGTGCGCTTGTGGATAACAGCAGGGCCGAGAACGGTTCCGGCGGTGTGGCCGAAGAACGGTACGAAGCAGTCTTCAGAGTTTTGGTCGGGCAGAATGGCAACGAGTCGCCCTTTCTTCAGCAGTCGTAAGCTGGTAATCGCCGCCTTTCCTCGGGGGATCACCTCCATGCCGGCAATGCTGCGCAGCCGTTCCACTTCTTTGGTCATCGCGTCCTCGTTTGCTTCTCTAGCGATGACCGCCAGCGGGTCTCCGATCCACTGAAAATACTGGCCCCCCATCTCCCAGTGGCCAAGGTGTGCAGTTATGATAAGCACCCCCTTACCATCTCTCTTCACCGCTTCGATATGCTCGAAACCGACCACTTTGCTCTTGCCGAAAATCTCGTCGGGGTCGCGGCGGTCGGCAGTAAGAAATTCGGCGCCGATCATGCCAAAGTGCTCGAAAGCCTTCAGGGCGAGGTTCGCTCTATCCTTTTCAGACAGTTCGGGAAAGGCGAGTTTCAGGTTCGATAGGGCGCGGTTCCAGTGCTTCTTGCTGGCTCGAGCCATGATTCGCCCGAGCTTTGCGCCGGCTTCGGCTGCTTTCTCTGGAGACTTGCGCTTCAGCGACGTTTGAGCGCGGAAGAAAAGGCCCGAACCTAGCTTCGCGACAATCTTGCGCTGTGTTTTCTTTCTAATTCCCGGTGAATCCAATCTCCGAAGGCGCTCCGAGGCTCCACGCTCGACCGGTGCTGCACAACCCAGAAAGTGTATTGGTCGACATCGGGCCGTGAGCGGAGCTTTACCCAGTCTTTCTCGGTGACGAGGATCGGTAGCTCCGGGTCGAACTGCTGGAGAAGCGTACCGTCTGAGAGCGGGTGATGGTCCCAAAGCAGACATGCCCTAACGATCGCAAACTCGTATCGTTCTAGCGCAGCCGCCACCCGTTCGGGCCGGGCGATGGCGGTTAAGAGCTGCACGCGTTTACCGAGCGGTTCTTCGATTCTGCTTTCCGGCAATCGCAACTGTGAAGTGGACTCAATGCTGAACTCTCTGCTTGGCAAGACGGAATCGAACCGATATGAATCTGTCGCTGGCTGCCGGAACGGCCCTGCCGGGAAGCAGTGCTGGTTGCTCACGCCAGGTGGCAGCATGACGATCTGCAGGTCTTTGCCGAGCGGCAGGTGCTGGAGTCCGTCGTCCAGCAGCAAAACATGGTCAACGAATGACTCTTCGGCAAGCTTCGCTGCTTTGGCGCGCTCTCTGCCGACGATCATCGGAACGCCAGGCAGCGCTTCTCTTAGGAGAGAGGGTTCATCACCCCATTCTGCCGCATCCAGACGCCCTAGCGGGGCGACCGTCGCCCCGTCTTGATGCGGCGAACCGTAGCCGTTGCACGAGATCACCACCTGTTTTCCCTGCTCTTGCAGCAGCTCTGCCAGAAAGATGACCATCGGGGTCTTTCCAGAGCCTCCCGAAAGGCACGAACCTACGCACACAACGGGGTTCTTCGGAAAGTAGGGGCGCTTCAGCTTCAGCTTGTAAACAGTCTCATATCCGCGCCACCCCAGCAGATAAAGCCAGGAGAGCGGGCGCAGATAGAACTGACGGGCGACGTACCCAGGAGCGGTTGGGTCCCAGCGGCTCTCCCAGCTCATTCAGCCGGAATCACAACCTGCGGGTGTTGGGTTTGGCTCTTGCCACGAAGCCGCTTGAAGAGCTCTGCGCCGAGCCAGGTGCCCTCCTCTGGGGTTCTTCCGTAGCCCCAGAAAAAGGCTATCCAGAAGAGAGTTACCAATAGCCCCGCCATCAGTTTCAGAATGTCCGGCACCGCCGCGTTGAAGCTGAAAAACCCTTCGAATGGCGCAGCGATGTACATCTGCGTGATTCCGATCGCTGCCAAAATCAAGGCGCTTTTCCCCCTCTTCTTTAGAGAATCGATTCGGGAGTAACGCCCAGGGTTGATCAGCGCCCAGCCGAGGAGCAAGCCAGCAGCGCCAGCCCAGAAGGCGCCCTGCAGCTCTGTTGCGCCGTGGGGGAAGATCCAGGTCAGGAACCAGAGCAGCCTGCCGGTCTCGAAAGTCGCCTGACTAACTACGCCCAGCATCACCCCGTTGACCCATAGGATGTACGCGCTGCCGACCCCCAACGTGGAGAGCCCGACGGCGGTGGCGATGATGGCGACCCTGGGGTTGTTACCGGCATAAAACGCGGTCGCCATGATTCCACTTGACCCGGTGGTTTGGGGAATCTCTCCTTGTGCCCAGGCATCAGTGTTCTCTTGCATCGGTCCGCCCAAAATCGACCGAATCTCGGGACTTACTGCAGTAGCGGTGAACGAGAAGATCGAAGCGAGGATGAGGATAGCGGCAGAGGCGAAGAAGAACCCCTTGAACTCGCGCCCCGTTCTGGCGGCAGTGGCTAGTGCCTCGTGTAGGACGCCCCAGACGGATCGCTTCGGATGCCGGTAGAGAGCGCGGTACGCGCTTAGAACGAGGTTGTTGAGGAAGTTGATCAGGTCTCGGTTTGCCGAGTGGGTCTGTACGTAGCTGAGGTCGTTTGAGACGCTGCGATAGAGCTGAAACGCTTCCAGCAACTCGTCCTGCGAGAGCGCCTTTGGAGTGAGCTCCGCCTTCAGCGTCAGCGCATTCAGGCGAATCCAGTCCTTCTCCTTTCGCTCGACGAACTCTTGCTCCCTCATCAGCCTTGCATCAGTGTATTCAACCTGCCGCAGACAGTGAGCCCTCGCTGGCATGGCGAGAGCGAAGGTTACTCCCCAAAAGAAAACAACCTTGCCCGAAGTCGAGGGACATTGGGCAAGGTGGGGTCCTGCCGGCTAGCAGGTCACACTATTGGCCACCCGGCAGTCAACGGTTACGATCTCTAGCGCTGAGGGCGTTGACCTTCTCGCCACTGCCAAGGGGCGATTGGGGCTTCGGCTCGCCAGAGGCCGCGACGGTTGATTCTTGCGGCCTCCTCAAGCCGCTCCAAGTCGCGCTCGGTTTCGTAGCGGAACCGGTTCCACCAGACCTTGCCATCGGCAAGCAGGCGGTGATTGAAATTGTAGAACCTGCCTCTATCGTCCTGTGCCTGAACCATCACTTGCGGGATAGTGTGCAGTTGGGCGACTTCGACCATACGGAAAGGTCGGCGAAGCAGTCGTGCAGTGTAGTCTCGCGATTCTTGCCAGTACTGCTGACCGCGAAGCGGAGCCTCGACTCCCCATAGGTGCACGGTCTTGACCGGGCCACGTCCATCAGCGCGCTGCACATCGAACGAGCTGCCAGAGTGGACTCGAACTACGCGCATGTTCTGGGCAGTCGCGCTCTGCGCGATCAGGACAAAAGAAAGGACACAAACAACGAAGATACTGAATTTACGATAATCGATCATGGGTTCTCACCTGCGATTATTCTAAGCTACAAACCGCGAAACTGTTACGTCTGACTCAGTAACCATGCTCTCGAACGACCTGAGCCATGAAGTGACGAGTAGCGCGGAAGTCGCTGCTCCACTCAACGAGGAATCGATCTGTCAGATGCTCTGGCTGAGCCTTCCGCTTCGCGAAGCGCTATGGGCAGACCTGGTGGACGCGATTCCAGAAAGCCTTGTTCCCCCGAACAGCAATCTGCTGATCTACCGCGTGCGTAACGTGAACTGGCCAGCAGAACGCCGCACCGCCTAGTTCTCTTTTTGCGGTCAGGGGTAAACCCTGTTGGGTGAAAGACCCTCGTGTAACCAAGCTCGCCGATCTGCTCGTTGCGCACTCGATCGACCTGCAACCCGGCGACCGTGTGCTCGTCCACGCCTTTGATATGCCCGAAGACTCCGTCTCCCAGTTTGTGGAGGCGTGCCAGGCGCGCGGCGCGCAGGTGATGGTGAGGCTAGAAAGCAACCGTGTAAAGCGCCAGATGATGCGCCAGATGAGCGAAGAGAATGCCAAGCTGATCGCCCGGGCAGAACTGGCGGAGATGAAGGAAGTGAACGCCTACCTGGCGTTGAGAGGGACCGAGAACTCAGCCGAAATGAAGGGTATTGATCCGGAAACTCTCTCTATGTGGCAGCGAGAGTACGCCGTGCCTGTAGTCTTCGAGACACGGGTGCCGAACACCAAATGGGTGGTACTGCGCTGGCCGCTGCCTTCTATGGCGCAGCAAGCGGAGATGTGTACCGACGAGTTTGAAGACTTCTTCTTCAAGGTTTGCACGATGGACTACTCCAAGATGGCGAAGGCTGCCGAGCCGCTGAAGGAACTGATGGACCGGACAGATCGTGTGGAAATCAAGGGACCCGGGACAGACCTGACCTTCTCGATCAAGGACATCGGCTCGGTCCCTTGTGTCGGTCACAGAAACATCCCCGACGGAGAGTGCTTCTCTTGCCCGGTAAAGGATTCGGTTGAGGGGGTGATCCAGTACAACACGGTTTCGCTGTATCAGGGAATCGAGTTCAAGAACATCCGCTATGAGGTCGAAAAGGGAAAGATTGTGGATGC
>JBKBWO010000031.1:0-20305 GCA_046314495.1 Fimbriimonadaceae bacterium | reverse complement strand
AGTTTCAGAGTCGTAGGAATAGGAAACTTCAGCAACCGAGGAATTTCTGGAGAGGCGGTCCAGTGACTCCCGAACAGCCTCGGAAGGCATCAGAAATTCTACGGCAAAGGCGTTTGCTCGTCTCTCGATCAATCTGCCCTCTCCCGATTCGCCGGAAACTAACGCGGATCCAGGTGATCGGTCGATCACCGCATGGGCATATTCGTGAGCGTAGCTGAATCGGCGGCGATTCTTATGTTGTCGGCTGTTCACCACGACCACGGTCTGACCAGAGTTCAGGAAAATACAAACCCCAGAAATCGATTCAGGCAACTCAACCGATCGAGCCAAGATTCCCTGGCTCCGGATCAGTTCTGCGACGTCCGCTATTGGCAAATGACCGAGTCCGAGTCGCTGCCGCTCCTGCCTTGCGGCGTGTTCGCCCTGAGAAATCGCTTCCTGGAATGAGGCTGGCTCAGCAAAAGAGTAGGTGGCGATGCAACCAGGTGAAGGGGAAATTGCTCTCTCCAGCTTGTCTACTTCCCCTGCAAGCTGAATGACTCTTCGGAGCTCTTCGAATGCCTGTGGGCTTTCCTTCAGCTCAGGACTCGCCCTCAGTAACGCCTCCAACGGCTCTTCCTCTGAACCGCTCTCTTCCAGCAGAGATGAAAGCGATCGCTGATAAAGTTTGGCTAGCCTGGCAAGCTCCAGAGAGCTCACGTTCCGCTGCCCTCCCTCGATCTGAGTGAGAGTCACCCGAGAGACTTCGATCCGCTTTGCGGCTTCCTCCTGGGTCAGATTGGCAGATTCTCTCGCCTTCTTTAGACGGCGAGCTAATTCCAGCTTGGTAACGGCCATAATCAGTTACCGAATGTAAGAATATCTGACATTCGGTAATAATTTATGACGCATTTATGTCGCTTTATGTTTCAATAGCGAACGAATCGGTGACTAAAGCGAAGAGATCTCGCTCTGGTCGATCGACTCGAGCCGTGGTCCTAGCTTGGCGACCACCTGCGCGGCGCACCAGCTGGCGATCTTGCCCGTTCGGTCCAGGGGCAGCCCTTGGGTCAGGCCATATAGTAAACCGCCCGCATACATGTCTCCGGCACCGGTTGTGTCGACTGCCTGAACCGGGTACGCAGGGATTCGGTGAGTTTCGCCCTTAGCACAAATCAAGGAGCCGCGCGCGTCCATGGTCACCACGGCGATGTCCGCATATTCGGCAAGCGCCTGTGCCGCTTCCTCTGGGGTTCCGGTGTCGGTCAGCTCCTGCGCCTCCTGGAAATTTCCGAAAACCAGGTTCACGTGGTTCTGCACCAGTTTCTTTAGCTCGTCCTTGTGGCGACCAACACAGAACGGATCGCTCAGGCTGAGTGCGACCTTCACGTCGTTGTCGTTCGCCACGCTCATCGCTTTGAGCACCGCTTCTTTTTGGAGGTCTGTATCCCAAAGGTAAGCGGTCACATAGATGTACTCGCTGTTGATCAGGTCTTCCTCGTTCACATCCTCGGGGCCAAGCTCCAGGCACGCGCCGAGATAGGTACACATGGTGCGCTGGGTGTCTGGCGTGATCAAGATGACGCTGATGCCCGTGTCAGTATCACTATGCCCGAGGTTCGGTTTGACCCCGAGCTTTTCCAAACCGTCTCGATACAGCCTGGCGTGCTCATCTGTCCCCACGTTGCCTGTATAGACTGGGTTTCCACCGAGCATCGCGACTCCGACCATAGTATTTGCACCACTTCCGCCAGGCTCGCTGTTCACGAGTGACTCGTAGATCGTTGCCACCAATTCTCTCTGTTGCTCGTGGCCGATCAGCGACATGCTGCCCTTTTCGTAGCCTAGGCGGCTCAGAGTCTCGTCAGAAACCTCTGCCTGGAGGTCATAAAGGGGGTTGCACATTCCAAAGACGTCGTATTTGCTCATATCAGGTTGTGGGAGGCACTAGGTGTACCTTAGCTTGTGGGCAGAGCCACCCGCAACCGCTCCCACACGATGCGGGAGGAGTGCGACCGGTTGAGAGTGTAGAAGTGAACACCGGGTGCTCCTTCTCGTAGGAGCAGTTCGCATTGCTCTACTGCCCACTCGATTCCAGCTTCGATGACCGCCGAACGGTCATCTCGAATTTCTTCGAGACGATCTCTCAGCGCCTGCGGAATGCTTGCGCCACACATCTTAGTGAACCGTTCCAGTTGGGTTACGTTGGTGACCGGCATGATTCCGGGAACGATTGGCTTGTTGATCCCTGCCGCAACCGCTTGGTCTCGGTACCGCAGAAAGGTATCCGCCTGAAAGAACAGCTGCGAAATGAAGAAGTCCGCGCCGGCATCGATCTTGCACTGGCAGGCTTCGATATCTTGCGGCAAGGAGCTGTTCTCGACGTGCCCTTCGGGGTAGCAGGCGGCGGCAATATGGAAATCGCCCAACGAGCGAATATGGGCAATCAGCTCGGTTGAAGATCCGAACCCTTCTGGATGTGGCTGGAATCCGGTTTCTCCTTTTGGAGGGTCGCCCCGGAGTGCTAGAACGTTGCGCACTCCCCGCTGGGCAAGGTCATTCAGCACCGCCGTAACATCTTCGCGCGGGTGACCGACGCAAGTCAAGTGCGCCATGGTTTCCAGGCCGATATCGTTATGGATCGTGGAAGCGATTTCAACGGTCTTGTCTCTTGTTGACCCGCCGGCTCCGTAGGTAACCGAAACATAAAGGGGATCGACCGGCTTGAGCATGCTGATCGCATCGTAAAGAGCGTCCAGCATCTCCTCCGATTTCGGAGGGAAAAACTCGAATGAGTAGCTTGGGGTGGACTGCTGCAATCCACTGAGGATGCTCATTTTGGTTTGCTTCGGGTCATCGGGCTGCCAGCTTGCCGCACGATTCCAACAGGTCGCTTGCCACCTTGAGTGCGGCAAGACCATCTTCGCCTGTGATGATCGGCACCTGATCTTCTACGATTGCTTTAACAAATGCTTCCTGTTCTGCCATCAGCGCATTCACCGGCTGCACGTCTAGTTTGATCGTATCTCCTTCGAGCGCGCCAGAGTAAAGCGTCCCGGGCGCCCAGGCATCGAATCCATGACCGTTTTGGGTCCAGGTGACTTCCGAATTCATCGTATCGGCAACGATCAAGCCACCTTCGCCGATCACAGCGACGGAGCGAATTCTTCTGGGGCTAAGCCAGCCGACTTGCAGCACCCCAACAACGCCATTATCGTAGCGCATCAGGGCAGATACCAAGTCCTCCCTTCCCTTCTGTACCTTGCTGTGAAGCTCGCCGTGCAGCGAGCTGACCGACGACCCTGTTAGATAGTGAAGCAAGTCGATGTCGTGAATAGCGAGGTCGAGGATGGCGCCGACGTCCTGAATGCGCACCGGGTACGGGCTCAGGCGGGTGGCGTGCGCATAGAACAGTTGTCCCAAATCCCCAGAGTCCAGCCTTTTCTTGACCACGTCGAGCGCGGAGTTGAACCGCTCGATATGACCAATCATGAGCTTGCAGCCGGTCTCTTCGGAAACCCGGATCATCTCTTCGGCCTCCTCTAAGGTCTTGGCTATCGGCTTCTCGACCAGCACGTGGACCCCTTTGCGCATCGCGCCGATCGCCACTTCGGCGTGAAAGTCTGTGGGAACCACGACAATGGCGAAGTCGGGTTTAGTCTCGTCGATCATCTGCTCGTAGTCGGCAAAGATCGGCACTGGCTTATTGAAAACCAGATCCTTTCGCTGAGGCCCATCTAGCGCTGCGAGGCCGACCAATTCGACATCGCGTAGCTGCGCGCAAACCCGCAAGTGCTTCTGACCCATGGCGCCGAGCCCGATCACCGAGCCGCGCAAAACTCTGCTCACAGACTGTTGACCCCCTCGACGATCATCTTGAGGTCCTCATGTGAAAGTTGGGGATGGACTGGCAGGGAGAAGACTTGCCTGGAGATACGCTCTGCTACGGTCACTTCAGCATCGCCGAGACCTAAATCTTGAATGTGCTTTTGACGATTTGCTGGTACCGGATAGAAGATCCCTGTTCCGATTCCCATCTCGCTTAGTTTCGCAACTGCGGCGTCTCGGGTCTGGCCATCATCATCAGATTCAACCCGCACGGTGTATTGGTGCCAGGCGTGACCGCAATCGAGCGTGCAAGTCGGGCGGCACTCCGCGAAGCAGCGAGGAGTGATGACCGACTTCAAGTTCTCATTCAGATACCGTGCATTTCTCTGGCGCGCTGCGTGGAACTCTGGGAATCGCTGAAGCTGAATCCGCCCGATTGCCGCGGTCAGGTCCATCATTCGATAGTTGTAGCCCAACGTGTCGTGGTAGTACCGCCGGCTGGAGCCATGAGAGCGGATGAGCCTCGCACGGGTCGCGATTTCCTTGTCGTTTGTTGTGATCATGCCCCCTTCACCACACATGACATTCTTCGTTGCATATAAACTGAAACAACCCGTACCAAAACTGCCGGCGCGCTTTCCAGACCTGGTAGCACCGATAGCCTGCGCCGCATCCTCGATCACTGGAACACCATGCTCATCGGCGATCGCCTGGATCGCCTCCATATCGCAGATCAGTCCGTACAAATGAACCGGCATGATGGCCTTGGTTTTCGGTGTGATCAGCGCGCGGATCGAATCCGGGTCGATGTTGTAGGTCTCGGGCAGAATGTCGGCGAACACCGGCCTTGCTCCCGTGAAGATGATGCTGTTGACGGATGCTATAAACGTGAACGGTGTGGTTATGACTTCATCACCGGGACCGATGCCATGGGCCAGCAGCGCTGCGTGGAGGGCGGTGGTTCCAGAGTTCGTCGCAACTGCATGTTTGACCCCGCAGAAAGCTGCAAACTCCTCTTCGAAGGCTTTGGTTTCTTTCCCTTCGACGATAAAGCCAGACTTGAGAACTCGAAGAACTGCATCGCATTCTTCGTCTCCGATGAAGGGTTTGGAAATCGGGATCACGTCAGCAGGGTGGAACCCTCCCAAATCGTCGGGTTCTCAGGAATAAGATACTCAGTTTGGGCCATTTTCCTTCGCTTTCAAGCCTCAAGTTCATACGCGCAAGTCGCGTCGCGAATAAACTAGGAACTGGTTGGGGGCAAATTTCCAGCACAGATTGTGGATTCGGAAGGGCTGAGAATTGGGATTGACGCGCGGCTGGTAGCTTACCGGCGCGGAATCGGCAACGTCACCCACCACCTGTTGAAGGAAATCGCCTCCCGAAATCTTCCTCACACGTTCATCGCTTACGTTGACTCTGAGAAGGCAGCCGAAGCCACCCCCAAGGCGCCACACATTGAGGCAAAAGTGCTCAGCCCCTCGTTCTATCCACTCTGGGAGCAATCCGCTTTGCCAAAGGCGATCAAGCGAGACCGAATCGACGTTTTGCACTGCCTTGCAAATACAGGGCCGATGAAGAGAACCGGTGACACCAGGTACCTGTTGACCATCTGCGATGTCATGTATCTCATGCCTGAAGACATCATCGGAACAACCCCAACTTTGTATCACAGAGCAGGAAGGGCGTACCGCCGACACGTGGTGCCCAAGGCAGCGAATACGTGTGACCGCGTCCTCACGATTTCAGATTGTTCGAAAAATGACATCGTGAAGTATTTGGGCCTGAAGCCGGAGAAGATTCAGCGAATCTATCTCAGTTACAACGAAGGGGTCGAGAAGATGAGCGACGACGAGAGTGCTCCCGTTCTCGAGGCTCTCGGCGTGCAGTCGCCGTTTTTCTTTGCGCTCGGAGCGCTTGAGCCGAGGAAAAACACGAGGCGAATCATCGAGGCGTTCGCTCTGTTCTGCAAGCGCTCGAACTCTCCGCACCGATTAGTCGTTGGCGGGCTAGTGGACAAAGCACAGGAAGCGGCCACTGAGTGGGCGAAAGAGTGTGGCGCTAGAGACCGAGTAACCCTGCTCGGTTTCGTTTCTGAAAAAGAGCTTTCAGCTTTATACAGTAAAGCCGAGGCATTCGTCTGGCCTTCTCTTTACGAAGGTTTCGGGATACCGCTGCTTGAAGCCCTCGCGGTGGATACGCCCGTCATCACTGCGGCTAACGGCTCGATCCCCGAAGTGGTGGGGGAGGCGGCGCTCCTTTGTGACGCGACTGCTCCAGAAGATATCGCGAAGAAAATGCTCGAACTGGCGGATTGCCCTGAACTGGCATCAGAGCTACGGGGCAAAGGCAGAGACCAAGTGAAGAAGTTTAGCTGGTCGAAGTTTGCAGACGAGCACATCGCTGCGTACCAGGAGATAGCGAGATGAACCCAATCTTTTGCAATGCAAAGCCTGAAGACGTCGTTGTCGAAGGTGAAGTTATCCTTTTCGGCAAGTACCCGTCAAGAAACTTGCGCTGCAAGACTTGTGGGCTGCTCTGGCGAGACCCAATGCCCTCAGATGAGGCGCTCACCGAGTTCTACAGCCACAACCACTTCCGCCATGAGGACGATGTCCAAGACCAGATGGCGAAGCAGCAAGCCCACTTCTTGCAACAGCACCTCCCCAGCTCGGGGAGCATGCGCGCCATTGAGTACGGCGCGGGGAACGGCTACCTGCTGGCAGAACTCGCGAAGCTACCCGGAGTCGCAGAGGCAATCGGTCTGGAGCCAGATGAGGTTTCGGCGCAATCGGCACGGCAAAAACACGGTGTTGACATGCGACCTGGCTTTATCGACGACGTCCCAGATCTGCCCGCTTGGCAGGGCACAGAGCTGATCGCATTGTCCCATGTCTTCGAGCATCTTCCTCGACCAGTGGAAACCCTGCAAAAGCTACAGGCTCGGCATCCCCACCATTACCTGTTCCTAGAGGTTCCGGACGGAACCTCTGAGGCAGCCGCCATCCTTTCCGTGAAGGCGCTTGCTAGCAGTCTCGATCAGCATCTTTTCTCCTACACTCCTGCGGCGTTTGCCGAACTGTTTTCAGCTACGGGCTACGAAGTCGTTGCACAAGAGCGAATCGGCAAGAGCGACTACTTCAGCAACTTCATCCAGAGGCAAAAGCTTGCCAACCGCGTGCAGGTGATGCTGGACCAGTGGAAGGCACAGGGTCAGGTCGACAAATCTGCCGTTACAGATCTCTCTTCCCTCTCGATCGATGCTGCCAGTATCTTCGGCAGCGAAGCGGCTTCGAGGATGTTCGGTGCCCCTAAGACCCGGCTCGATTACCCCTCTCTCCGCTGGCTCATCCGTTACGGAGTCGCATGAGCGCAAGGGTCCTGGTCTCGCAAGGGTGGTTCAAGCACTCTCTGGGCATGGTTCGCCACCTGGCTAAACAAGGGTACGAAATGTATGCGCTGAGCGAGCCTGGCACCGAGCCGCTGGTAAGCCACTCGAAAGCCTGCAGAGGGGTCTTCCCTGTGCCGCAAAAAGAAGAAGAACCCTTCGTTGAGGGACTGCTGAAGGTGCTGGATAACAACCCGATGGATGTGTTCATCCCGGTCGGTTTTCCTGTCACCAGGTTCACGTGTCTGAACGAGGAGCGGGTCGGTGCACTCGCGGCTCTGGCAATCCCAACAGCGCACCAGGAGCAAATGGCAGGGGACAAGTTCGTCTCTAACCTGCTAGCGATCCGAACTGGGGTCGGTGCCCCGAAGACCATTCGAATCTCTTCTATGGAGGAGCTTGAACCGGCTGGCGAGGAGTTGGGCTTCCCATTGATTCTCAAGGGCGCGCGCGAGACCGGCCTCGGAATCGTGGCGAGGGCGGAGAGTCCAGAGTCGCTGCGCCAGACGTACGAAGACTTAATGGAGCGATTCGGGCTAACAAGACCAGAAGACTGGCCCCTGTTGCAGGAGTTCATCCCCGGCTGGGGATGCGGGTTCTTTGCCACCTACGACAAGGGAGAGTGCAAACGGGTGTTCATGCACCGGAGGGTGCGGGAGTATCCAGCCACAGGTGGTGCCAGCTGCTGCGCCGAGTCGTTTCGTGACCCAGAGCTGGAAAGAAGCGGAAGAGCCCTACTCGATGAGCTCAATTGGCACGGAGTAGCCATGGTCGAGTTCCGCTTCGATGAACGCGACAAGCAGTTCAAGCTGATCGAAATTAACCCGAAATTCTGGGGCTCGCTGGAACTAGCACTGGCGGCAGGAGCCGACTTTGCGAGTGACTATGTTCGGCTGGCACAAGGCGAAGAACTTCAGTTCACCGATCAATACAAGAAGATCCGGTTTCAGTGGCCGCTCGATGGAGACTTCCAACATGCCCGTGCCGTACCCTCTCGGGCTTTTGCGATTCTTGGCGACTTTCTCAACCCCGCTGTGGCTAACAACATCCCATGGGATGAGCCGGCGCTCGTCAAGAAGAGGCTGGCGAGGTAGCGCATGCAGGTCGGGTTTCACATGCACACTCGCAACTCGGTCGATAGCAACATTGAACCGAAGCAGTTGGTGGATGAGGCGCTGAAGATCGGCCTAGACTGCATTGTGGTCACAGATCATGACTCTCGCGCCGGAGCATTGCAGTGCAAAGAGCTAGCAAAGAACACTCCGCTGCAGGTTGTAGTGGCTGCGGAGTACCGGTCGGACTGGGGAGATGTGATCTGCGCGTTCATCCACAGCGATTGCAAGGAGCGGGATCCAAGGCATTTGGTGCGAGAAACCCAAAGTCAGGGCGGGATCACGATTTTGCCTCACCCGTATAGCGGTCATGACAACGTTGAGGAATTAGGCGCCCTTTGTGATGCGATCGAAGTGTTCAACGCCAGACAGCGTCCCTCGAAGAACGAACCAGCATTGGCGCTGGCACAAAGGCTGAAAAAGCCACAGATCGCCGGCTCTGATGCTCACCTGATTTTTGAGCTGCGAAATTGCATCATGCGGCTGGATTGCGAGACGCCGCTTGACGCAGAAAAGCTCCTCAACGCGCCGAGGTCTTGGGTGGGTCAAAGCACCGCGCTCGCCAACGTAAGGCGCTCGCAGGCGATCAAGGCGCGAAGGACCAAAGACTTTAAGCTGCTAACTTGGTCGCTGGCGGGAATCGTAAAGCAAAGGCTTAAAGACAAGTCGAAACGGGAGCGATTCGAAGGAGAGTGGGCACCTGGAAGCATCTAGTCGAACAAAGTACGCGCAAGACTTCGTGGCGTCGCTCGGTGGCAACCCTCATAGCATTGAACCGGAGCTAGCTCGAGAAATTTACTATCACCTCTCAAGGCAAGAGGAGATCGAATCCAAGATTCGAGACCAGTGGGGCAACTGGGACTGGCAGTACAGCCGTGCAAACCGGGAAGGCGCCCTGTACCGACCCTGGCTGGACGAGCGAATTGCCGAACGCTCCCCCGGGATTCGTCAGCAACCAGACCGCTGGCCAGATGGCAAACCTTTCGCGCTGTGCATCACTCATGACGTTGACTGGATATCCAGCATTCGGATGTCAAAGAAAGAACTTCGGCAGTGGAAGGCAAACCTGGACAAAGGCAGCGCTTACTGGCGGCAGGTCGCCAAGTATCTGATGCAGCGAAGGCGCGCCCGCGGGCGACTCGACCCGCTCTGGCACTTCGAAAACTGGCTCGAACTCGAGTCTCAGTATTGCTTCCGCTCTACCTTCTATTTCTTCTCTAACCCCGTTCAGCAACCGCACCACCACGACTGTGGCTATCAACTCGACGATCAGTTTGTGTTTCGTGGCGAACAGGTTACGGTTGCAGAGTTCGCCAGAGAGCTACTGCGCGGCGGGTGGGACGTGGGCCTGCATGGCTCATTCAACAGCGCAACCGACGCCAACTTGCTTCGAGAGCAGAAAGAGCGACTAGAGAAGGCGATCGATCTGGAGGTGTACAGTAGCCGGCAGCACTATCTGAGATACGACCCTGCGCGCACGCCGAGGATACATGCTGAGGCCGGGTTCCAGAGCGACTCAACCCAGGGGTTCAATCGAAACATCGGGTTCCGAGCGGGTACTTGCTTTCCCTATCGCTGTATCGACCTAGAAGCTTCCGAAGAATTGCCCGTACTGGAAATCCCCCAGCACATCATGGACGGCGCACTCTTCGCTACCAATTCACTCGAATACGACTGCGACCTGGCAGTGACACACTCCCTAGAGCTGATGGATCGGGCCCAAGAGATGGGAGGCGTGCTGACGATAAGCTGGCATCCGAACAACTTGGAGGAAGTCAACCCCCTGTACTGGCGGTGCTTTGCCGAACTTCTTCGCGAAGCCCACCAACGAAATGCATGGGGTTGCTCTGCGCGCCAACTCGCCGAATGGTGGACGGATCGCCGAATGCCGAGTCCCGAATCGGCATAAACTCATTTGCCGATGTCCAACGAACCGTCTATGGGTACAGGCACCTTCCTCGCTCACTTTGGAGAAGATTGGCGAACAAGGGGTGAGGTCGTCCCGCCGATTTACCAGAACAGCCTCTTCGTGTTCGAAAGGACGGAAGATTTGGCGCACAGCCTCCTAGCACATGAGCCAGAGAATTTCCACTACAGCCGGGTCAGCAACCCAACGCTGCACCAGCTTGAGACCGCCGTTGCCAGGCTGGAGGGCTGCGAACGCGCCAAGGCTTATTCCAGCGGCATCGCCGCTATTTTCGCGGTAGTTGCCGCGTTCACCCAGCAAGGTAGCCACGTGGTGATGCCAGACACCGCTTACTACCCCAGCAGACTCACTCTCGACCCGTTTTTCTCCCGATTCGGCGTTACTTACACGCTGGTTGATGGTCGGAGCGTTGAATCGATAGCCGAGGCGATAACGCCGGAAACGCGCCTCATCTACCTTGAAAGCCCGAGCAGCTTCTTGATGAGATTGCAAGACCTCGAAGCTGTCGCACAGTTGGCGAAAAACCGGGGCATCGTTACCGTGTGCGACAACACCTACGCCACCCCGCTCTTCCAGCAGCCTGTCAAGTTTGGGATTGACCTAGTGGTCCACTCCGCCTCAAAGTACTTGGGTGGACACAGTGACCTCACCGCCGGCATCGTGTGCGGCTCGAATGAACATCTTCAGAAGATGATCAGTACGGACTTGCTGGTACTGGGCTCGGCACTTGCGCCGTTTCCCGCCTGGTTGGTGATGCGAGGTATGAGGAGCCTCAAGCTGCGAATGCAGCACGCACAGCAAGTTGGCGATCGTATTGCTCGGTGGCTTCAACAGAGTCCCGAAGTTAGAACGGTGCACCACCCTTCCCTGCCCGAACACCCGCAACATGAGCTGTTCTTGCGCCAGATGAGCGGCACGAGTTCTTTGGTCTCATTCACCCCGAATCGGCAAGACCAAGAAGCGGCCTTCGCCTTCTGCGATCAACTAAAGCTATTTGGCCGAGGGGTCAGTTGGGGCGGCCACGAGAGCCTTGCTATTCCGCTTCAGCTGGATTGCAGCGGTTTGGACGAGCCCACGTGGGTCATCCGGCTTTCGCTGGGTTTGGAAGACCCGGAAGACCTCGAAAGCGACCTAGACCAAGCACTCGAAACACTGCGGATCTAATAGCGCAACTCGATCGGTAGTCCGTCCAGTTCTTCCCAAGGAAACTTGTACGGATCATTCTTTCTGCCCGGCGGTCTGGCAATGATCTCGTGGCTGACCAGATAGCGGACTGGGTACTGGTTCTGAATCCAAACCACCAGTTGGCGGAGAGAGTCGATCTGCTCGAACGTGTACTCCTCGGTGCCATTGTTCCGGTTAGCGAGTTCGATCCCGATGGAGAATTCGTTGACGCCAGTCCTACCATCGTGCATTTCGCTTTGACCAGCGTGCCACGCCTTGTACTCTATTGGCACGTGCCGTACGATGGTTCCATCTCGGCCGATGGTGAAGTGCGCGCTGACCTTACTGACTGGATTCTGAAACCACCTGATGGTCTCCTCTAACCCGCTGTTCGCGGTAGCGTGCAACACAATCGTATCAATGACAGCACCTGCGCCGCGCTCGTTGAAGTGTGGGGACGGCTCTTCGGACCACCAGCCTCTCATTGCAGGTCTACCAAGTACGGAAGGGAGCAGCGACAGAACCGCTACCAGACAAAACAGCCAACCGAAGCGCAGAAGAAGGCTTGACGGCTGTCTACTGGGCGCGTCTTTGCAGTTCTTCTCTGATGGCTGACTGAACATCATCCGACTCTGGACTGATTCTAGCCGAGAAGAATCGCACTGGTTGACCGTCGCGGTCGACGAGGAACTTAGCAAAATTCCAATCTGGCTCGGGGGAGCCTCTTAGGTTTCGGCTGAGAAACCGGTAAACGGGAGAAATCCCCTCTCCACGAACTTCGGTGATCTCCATCAGGGGGAAGGTCACGCCAAAGTTAACTTCGCAAAACTCTGCAACGGCCTGGTTAGTTGGGAGTTCCTGGCGGAAGCTGTTGGAAGGAAAGCCGATGACGACGAACCCTTTGTCGCGGTTCTCTCGGTACAACTTCTCCAGTTGAGCGTACTGGGGAGTCAACCCACATCGACTCGCGGTGTTCACCACCAAGACCACGTTGCCCCGATACTTAGAAAGCGGTTGCTCTTCTCCGTTTATCGATTTGACCGTGAACTCGAACAGTGAAGTGGCTTTAGACTGCGATAGTGGTACTGCCACAGCCGGCTCCGAAGGTGCAGTCTTCGGTTCGGGGCGCATGTTGCTCTGCAAGCCCAGTGCTACCACCAATGAAGTCATTGCCCAAATTAAGATCTTTCCAACAATCCCGCTCATAACGCTAATAATACTAACGAGAAGTTGGGCGGGTTCATTCCCGCGTGCCCAAACTAGGACTTCTGGCTGGTCAGTTCTTTGGGAGCGGGCAGCAACGCGAGTTCATACAGCATCCGGCCGTAGATTCTCGCCATCTTGGAGAGGTGCGCTACTTTCAGCCGCTCATCTACCTGATGCGCCTGACCGTCGCCTTCCCAGCCTGTACCCACGCTCACGGTGTTCTCCACTGCGCGGGCATACGTTCCACCGCCCATTACACCTGGCGCTCGGTCTACACCTGTCTCAGCGCGAACCACATCGCAAATGGTTTTGACCATCGGGTGCTCCAGCGGGAAGTAAAGCGGCTTGTTGTCGTTCGAATCCTCGATCTTCCAATCCATCTCCAACCTTCGGAACCGTGACTGCATCCTCTCTAGAATCTCGGGCAGGTTCCAAGTAACCGGATAGCGAACATTGAACAACATATGCAGCCGCCCGCCACGGGTCTCTACGATTCCTAGGTTTGCGGTCAGGTCGCCGCTAGGCTCATCCCCGCCGTGGATGCCGATTCCCGGTCCACTAGGGTGGGTTGCTAGCAGTAATTCAATGTATTCCTCTCGTTGATCTGGTGGCGCGAGATAGACCAGTACGCGCAGCAGACGACTTGCCGCCGAGTCTCCGAGGAACGGTGTGGCGCCGTGCGCCGCTTTACCGATGCACTTGAGATGGAGGTCATCTCCGACCCACTTTGCGGAGACGTTCCGGTCCCAGAGTTTCGCCAGAGCAACCTCCACGGTTGGCCGGTGAATTCTCGCCACATGCACTACTGCGTCACACTCGTCGATGACGATGTTCGGACGAGAGCCGCCATGCATTTCCTTCAGCGCGAAGTCGCCTGCAGGGAGAGCGCACGAGACCATCACATCGGCAATCCCCTTTTCTGCGTGGTACAACGGCCAGCCCGAATCTGGAGCAATCCCGAAAGTGGGTTGCTCTTCAACCTTCGAATAGTGGTCGATGCACTTGAATCCGGACTCTTCGTTGCAGCCGAAAAAGATGCGGAATCGGGTGCCAGCGGGGGCACCGACTTGTTCGATAGCGCGTAGGGCGTAGAGAGCTGCCATGGTTGGGCCCTTGTCGTCCACAGCTCCACGGGCATAGATGTAGCCATCGTGGATCTCTGCACCGAACGGCGGGTAGCTCCAGCCGTGGCCTGTAGGGACGACGTCGAGGTGCCCGAATACGGCGACCATTTTCTCGCCTTCGCCGAACTCGGCATAGCCGCCATATCCGTCGAGGTCTTTGGTTCGCCAACCCCAGTTCTCGCAGTGCTGCAGGGCTTGATCTAGGGCTCGTCGGCACTCTCTGCCAAATGGAGCGTTGGGTTCAGGCTCCGATTCCAACGAGGGAATTTGGAGCATGGAAACGGTGGCATCAAGAAGATCTTTTTCGTGCTCGTCGATCCAGCTTTGGATGCGCGAGACCTCGTCAGGCGTCATTGGTTTGATGTTACCCACCAGTCATTTGAGAGAGGCGGTCTGGTCATCTGGTCGCTGTCTCCGAGGGTGGCCCGTGCGGTTGACCAGACTTCAGCAATTCGCGCAAGGTCGCTCTGCCTCAGGGGGGTTGGGCTGGAGCTCTAGACAGGTGCCCGGCCCCAAACGCACGTGTGTAGCCTATGTCTCCGGAACAAACTGTTACCCATGTGTCCGGTATGGATAAGGAAAAGGCTGGCGGAGCGGGTGGGATTCGAACCCACGACCCGGCTCTACACCGAGTACGCGATTTCCAATCGCGCTCCTTCGACCACTCGGACACCACTCCAGCCGAACATATATTATGCCGTATTCGGCTTCTTCTACCGGCGGCGCGGCATCTGCCAAACTCAAACGCAGTGAATCAAATTCGCAGTCTCTCTGTGATCGCCGCTTTGGCGGCACTCGCCGCCGTCACGGTGTCCGCCCAGCCGAAAGGGCTAAGAGAGGTACCAGAATCGGCGGTCAACGAAGTTGTCGAGCGGCACATGAAAGAACTCGGAATCGTCGGCTTGACGCTCGGCATCTCCATCGAAGGAAAGCCGGTTCTGGTTCGCTCTTGGGGCTACTCCAACGTCGAAGTCAGCACGAAGACGGAGCACGACTCGGTCTACGAAATCGCTTCGCTTACCAAGCAATTCACCGCTTCGGTGATTCACCTTCTGGCAGAGCAGGGCAAGCTTAGCTTGGACGATAGTCTGAGGAAGTGGCTTCCAGCGGGCCCTAAGGAGTGGGATCCGATCACCCTTCGGCACATGATCTCTCACCAGTCCGGGCTCGTCAATTCTTCCGAGACCCCAGAGTTCCGGCGACTGATGCGGATGCCAACGCAAGAGATGAAGTTTCTGCAGCTGATGAGAGACAAGCCGGTGCTGTTCGAACCCGGCGAGCGCTACCACTACAGCAACACCAATTTCCACTTGCTGTCTATCGTCGCTCAGCGCGCCAGCGGCAAAAGCTTCGAGGAACTCTTGGAGACTCTCATCTTCGAGCCAGCGGGCATGACACGAACCCAACTGAACGACCCGGATAAGATCGTGCCCAACCGCACCCGAGGCTACCGCCGCGTAGATGGCAAACTAGAGAATGCTGCGATTATGGGCGCTGGGTGGTCGAGGGGCAGCGGAGAGCTCCTCTCAACGGTGCCCGACCTTCTGAAGTGGGACGCTGCGCTTCGCAGCGGTGCCGTCCTGAGCGAGAAGATCACAAAACAAGCTTGGCGGCCCGAGCCACTCAGAGATGGCGGCAAGACCAGCTACGGTCACGGCTGGTCTATTACCGAGCGAGAAGGCAGGACGTACATCAAGCACAACGGCAGCCGGCCCGGATTCACTGCGCACTATAGCATGGTCAAGGAGCCAGCGATTTCTATTGTGGTGATGATGAATACCTACCAGGGGCGCGCAGAGCAACTGGCGTGGGAGGTCCTCGATCTCTACTTCGCGCCGGCTGAGGAAAGCGCCCGCGCGCCCTCTGCAACCAATCGCTCGTAGAGCAGGTTCTCCGGTTCTCCGAGATTGCTGGCGCCAAAGGGGACGCGCACCGGGCGACCGCATGCCAGCGCCGTTCGGGCGATCTTTTCCATGTTGCCCCCCGAGGCGATGTAGCAGAAGTCCAACCGCTTGCTAAGAGCGCCTACCAGCATGTCTCGCTCTGGGCTTCTGTGGTTCTGGTATCTCACTGAAGGAGGGCAGGCGGTTATTGCAAGATCTTGTGCGGGGTCGAATTCGAACCGCCAGAGTCTCGCCGCCTTGAAGGGCTCATCGCGCAGATCGTTGCCCAGGGAATCTTGCAGGCTTCGGTTGAACACCAAGATCCTCGGCGTGCCAAACCGAAGAGGAACAACCGCACTCCGTTGGTACTCAGGTCGATCGTGACTAGAAACCAGGACCTCATTGGCGTGCACCCCTTGTTCAGTCACCCGCTCGATCGCCTCCAATACCTCATTGGTTGCGTTCTTCGAGGACAGCACGCAGAACGTGGGCTGGTGCAAGAGCTTCAGGTTTCCATAGGCGAAGAGGCACCCGGGTGCCTGGGTCCAGAATTGGAGTACTGGCTGCGGGTACTGTGCCTCGGTGCAAGCCAGAAGCCGAACACCGGAGCGCTTCACCTGCTCAACCGTTGCCTCAGCCTCCCGCCAGAGCTGCGCTCGCTGGGTCTCAAGCAGGCTTGCCGTTCGGGAATTCAGTCCAAACTCCTCTTGATAGCTGGCAGAGCTGAGCCCGAGAAACTCGCCTTCAGAGATGCCGAGAAGCGTCATGCGCTGCAAGATGCGTAACAGAATGACCGAACCGACCCCTTTAGTCTGCGAGAGCGAAACGAGAAACCGCTGGCTAAAGTTCATTAGGCCGTGGCAGCCGCGGGGATCGCGCCAAACAACCGAAAGACACTCTTTCCCACGTCTCGGGCAATTTCTTCAGCCTCTTGGTGGTCGATCTTGTGCTCGCTCAATCCTTCGCCGAGGTTGGTGACGATTCCCACGCAGCTATAGCAGACCCCCAGCTCTTTCATACAAATCGCTTCGGTGGTTCCGGTCATGCCAACGATATCTGCGCCGAGGATTCTGAGCATGCGCACTTCTGCGGGCGTTTCGTAGCGTGGACCGTTGGTGGCGGCGTAGACCGCTTCTGGGTGGACCTCAAGTCCGGCTGAAGCTGCCGTGTTCAAAAGCCAGCCACGCGCTTTAGCGCAGTACGGTTCATCGAACGGAGTGTGAACGACGGAGTCCTCGAGGACCGTCACGTTTCGAAAGGTGAGATCAATAAAGTCGGAGCAGGCTGCAACGGTTCCAACGGGCCAATCCGGATGCAAACTACCTACAGCTGCGGTTGCGTAGCACGCCTCGACTTTAGCGAGCCGCATCGCTTCGGCAATCGCACGGTAATTAATGCTGTGGGGGGGCAATTTGTGGCCTCGGGCGTGCCTTCGTATTCCCAGCCACTTTGCGCCACCAAGCTCAAACACAAGCCCTTCCGCTTGCCCGAAACGGGTAGGAATATGGACCTCTCGATGAGGCACCGAATCCAGATGGTGACTGACACCAGTTCCCAAGATCAACCCGAATTCTGCCAACATCGCCAAAATTATAGCCAGCATGACTTTGAGCGAGGTACTGCACGCCCATCTGCCCACACTTTTCGAAGACGCCACGGTGCGAGACGCCGTGGAGAAAATGGATGTCTATCAATTCCCTGCCCTGGTCGTTACGGATGAGTTCCGTCGGCCGTTGGCGGTAGTGACAGAAGGAGATATCAGCCGGATCGTCTTCGAGCGCGGAAGTGTGAGTGAAGTCGCAGAAGACCCGGTCATCAACTACGCTACCAAGGAGCCCACCACCTGCGGACCCGACATGGAGGTAAGCGACGCTCTGCATCTGATGCTCTCCTCTGGGCTGAAAATCTTGCCGGTGGTCCAAGGGGCGCATCTTTTGGGCGTTGTGATGCGGTGCGACCTAATGCAGGCGATCCTCACCGAGGTGCCCCTTCGCAGCCGCTGACACCGGCTGCAAACCTGCGGTAGAAGTTCGCTGATGAGCACACAAGATGAGTGGATCGGCAAAGCTGCGCCAGATTTTTCTCTCCCAGATCAAGACGGCAACACGGTTTCCCTAAAGGACTTTAAAGGCAAGAACCTGGTGGTTTTCTTCTATCCGAAGGACAGCACTCCGGGCTGCACGAAAGAAGCATGCGGTTTTCGAGACACCAAAAAGGACTTTGAAGCAGCCGGTGCCGAGGTTCTGAGCATCTCCATCCTGACCCCTGCCTCTAAGGCAAAGTTTGCGGAAAAGCACAACCTCAACTATCCGCTTCTTTCCGATGAGGATTCAAAAGTCGCATCGGCTTATGGAGTCTGGAAGGAGAAGAGCATGTACGGGAAGACGTACATGGGAATCAGCCGAGAGACGTTCGTTATTGGGCCGGACGGAAAAGTTCGAATGCATTGGCCCAAAGCAAGTGGGTCAGAGAGCCACGCCGCAGAAGTGATGGACTGGCTGAAAGAGAACTCCTAGCCCTCAGGTTCGCTTAAGTTCATTTGGTAGAATGCCGCATATGCCGCCCAAGGTAACCGCACCCGCATTGCGGGAAATGAAATCGAAAGGCAAGAAGATCTGCTTCATCACCGCGTACGACGCGGAGATGGCAGCTATTGCCGATTCTGCGGGCGTCGACGCGATTTTGGTCGGAGACTCTGTTGCCAACACCATGCTTGGCAGGCAAAACACCATCGGCGTTACCTTGGAGGAGATGGTGCACCACACCAGAGCTGTGGCTGCCGCAAAGCCTAGAGCCTTAGTGGTGGCAGACTTGCCGTTTGGGACCTACGAGGCATCCGGGGAGCAGGCGTTTAAGTCTGCGGTTGAGCTCATGCGCGCTGGAGCAGAAGCGGTCAAGCTGGAAGGATGCCAGATGGAGGCGATCCAGTGCCTTTACGAAGCAGGCATACCTGTCGTGGGGCACCTGGGATTCACTCCGCAGAAGATTCACCAGATCGGAGGCTTTAAAATGCAAGGAAAAGGGGAACAGGCTCAGTTCCTTACAGACGATGCCGAATCCATGGATCAGTATTTGAGCGCGTTAGTGCTCGAGCTCGTGCCGGACGAATTGGCGAGGACCCTAACCGAGAAGTTGACCGCACCTACGATCGGCATAGGAGCTGGACCAAACTGCGACGGCCAAGTACAGGTTTTGAATGACGTACTGGGCATAACCGAAACAGAGTTTCGACATGCGAAGAAGTACATAGACGCGCGCCAGCTCATCCGTACTGCGATAACCCAATACGCAGAAGAAGTTCACAGCGATACCTTCCGGCCGGGCAGTAACCAGAATTGAAAGTAGTCGAACGATCGGACGATCTACCGTTTCCCTGGCAGGGTGAGTGCGGATTCGTACCTACGATGGGAGCGCTCCATAAGGGTCATGAGGCGCTGCTAAAGCGAAGCCGAGAAGCTTGCGACGTTTCGGTGGCGAGCATCTTCGTCAACCCACTACAGTTCGCTCCAACCGAAGACTTCAGCAAGTACCCGCGCACATTCGATGATGATCTTAAGCTTTGCGAAAGTACCGGAGTAGATTTCGTTTACGTACCAAAGGCTGAGGACTTGGTTGGTGAGATAGCCACGAAAATTACAGTGGGACCGATAGGAGATGTTCTCGAAGGCGCGAGCCGACCCGGACACTTTGATGGCGTAGCGACTATCGTTACCAAACTCTTTAATATCGTTCGACCCGATCAGGCCTTCTTTGGGTTAAAGGATTTGCAGCAGTGCGCAGTTATCGCACAATTAGTTCAAGACCTCAACTTCAATATTCGGCTAGAGTTTGTTGAGACGGTAAGGGAGGAAGATGGATTGGCACTCTCTAGCCGCAACCGGTACCTTTCTAGCGATACTAGGAAGTTAGCCCCTGAATTGGCCCGAACACTCTTCGGTCTTAGAGACAAATTGAGGGAATCTGGAGACGCAGAGGCTCTCTTGAACGAAGCAAAAAGCAGTTTGGCGAGCCAGGGGTTTGAAGTCGATTACTTGATGGTTGTCGACCCGGCAACAATGCTGCCAGCAGAGGAAATCGAGGCATCATCCCGAATCGTCGCAGCCGTTCGGCTTGAGGGAACGAGACTAATCGACAATATGCCAATCTTCTACTAGTTAAAAACTATTGGGTATAGTGGATAGTTAATGGATAAGACAGTCCGCAAGGTCAAAAATAGCCTCAAGTTCAGAGCGGAAGAGCGAAAGGGCATCGTGTCGGTTCGAATCGGCAACCAGCGCTTTATTCTTCCCGTAATGGCTCGTGTTTTGGATGGCGAAGATTACATCTTCTTTTCCCTGAAGGCAGTTTCAGACCTCTACAAGAAAAATGGTAACAGTCTGCTTACTCTTCCCGATACAGAAGATGGTGCTGAGGCGTTCAAGCAACTGAACCCTGGCCGAGTAAGCCGCAAGTCGAAACACAACCCAGAAATTCAACGACTGGAAAAGCTTCTTCAAAAGGAAGTACCCGAAGGTTTCAAGGTCAGCTACGACAAGGATGGCAACATCAAGCTCGTGAAGCGACGACCGCGCAGAGCCAAGAACAGCTAAGGCTGAATCACCAGGCTTTTCGCCTCAATATCCCCAGCGGAGAACCCTCCTCTGGGGATAAACTCTTGCTACATGCCGGCGTAGCTCAGTGGTAGAGCAGCTGTT
>JBKBWO010000030.1:0-21620 GCA_046314495.1 Fimbriimonadaceae bacterium | reverse complement strand
AGCGTGTTGCCGGGGATGAATGGCATGACGACGAAGGCGACCTGCGCAAAGATGAGGAGAAACAATATGATGTAGCTCCAACCGCCTGACCAAACGATCAATGACTCGATATGGCGATCGATTCGGGTGAGAAACTCCCAGGCAGAACTGACAAACTGCATCTCCAGAATAAGAGTACGAGAGAGCGGGCCCCAACTACTTGCCGGAGCCCAGCACTATGCTTTCTTCGCCTCAGAGGGAGATGGATGGGTTAGTCGCAGATCGAATACCATCGACCGTTCCAACCTTCGGGGTTGGGGTCACCAGAACGGTCACCTCTAGGGTTGATTCTGCCCTGGTCAAACGTGTCTGCGGAAGTGATGAACCGTGCGTGACCGTCGTGGAAGATCATGTTCCCCCCTCGCGAGTTCCACTCTCGGTAATAGTTGTAGGGCGGGTCACAGTCCCAACCATATCGCTCACACGCATCTGGCTGCACGCTTCGCGAGAAGAAGGGAAAGACCTCGAGCCGGATCGTCCGGGTTTCGGTCGGGTATTCCACCATTGAATCAGTAACGATCCTCAGCTCGGTGAACTGGGACAAGTCGTTGTTTTGAGAGCTTTCTCCCGGCACGGTGGTGAACATGCAGTTCACGAACCGGTAGCTGGTGCCATATGCCTCCCAGTAGCTCCTGGTGCCGGGCACCTCTTGCTGCTGAAACGGACCACCACGGTCGAAGTTCGAACGAAAAACTTCGCGGCTCTTCAGATAGGGCATGAGCAATCGCCAGGTGCCCTTGTGGGTTTCCAGCCCGGCGTGCGCCGGTTGGCCGCCCGGTGTTTGGGTGTTGTAGGCGTAGAAGATGGGCATGACATCGCTCCAGTCGCCGGTGTACATCTTAGTGGCAAGCCCAATCTGCCGCGCGTTGCTCATGTCCTGAGTCTGCAAGGCGGTTTGCCGAACCTGAGAGAACACCGGAAACAGAATCGCCGCCAAGATCGCGATAATCGCGATGACCGTCAAGAGCTCGATCAGAGTGAATCCGCGAGCCATACGTAAGGTTCTTGTTTCTTTCATTGTCTTTCGTTGCGGCACGAAAAAAGCCTGCCCCCGCAATTCGCAGAAGCAGGCCGTTCAATGAAACAAACCCTGTTCCGCATTCCCTCCGCCGGTACTAACCGTCAGGTTCAAGGGGTCTTCGCGTCGATTTCGCGAACTCTCAGCCGTCTTTTCGGCTCCCCCTGCGGGCAAGCACTTTTCAGTGCAATAGTATTATACGCGCCTTCCGCCAAGATCAATGCATCCACTTCGCCTCAACCTCGACTTTTATCACCCCTGGACCAACAACGTCGGAATCTTTCTCGCTCGTAATTCCGGGCTGCTCAAGAGCCTGGAAATCGACCTTTCGATTTCCACTTTCGACCCTTTTCGGGGCGATGCACTTGACGCGTTGCTGGAAGGGCATTGCGACTTCGCGATCTCGTATCCGAACCGTTTTCTTCGGCGAGTTGAGCTAGGGCATGAACTCGTCGCGCTGTTCGCGCTAAACCAAGAGCCGCTTGAGTGCGTGGTCACCAGAGCCGATGCAGACCCGCGAGACTGGCGCACACTTCTGGGCAAGAAGATCGCCTACCGACGCAGCGAGCGAATGCCGCTGATGATGGAGTACTTCGCGCAGCTTCAGGGGCTAACCTTGGACCAGTTCGAGGTGATCGAGTTCTTCCCGAACGAACCAATGGGCAAAGACCTCGCCAGCGGGGAGATCGGCGCGATGTTCGGCGCGCTGATGGCGTGGGAAGGTCTACTCGGCCCCCCAGAAGAAGTGAAGAGCTTCAACTTTGCCAACTTCAGTGAGCTCGGCGCTGCGAAATACCCCGCTCAAGTAGTGGTCACAACCCGTGCCAACTGGGAAGCGAACCCTAAGGTGTGCAACGACTTCGTCAAATGCTGCGGTGGTGGATATACCCAGGCATATCTCGACGCCGACGCCGCAATACAAACTGCGTTGGAAGCAGCGCCCTACTTTGAACGAGAGACCTTCGAGCGGTCGTATGAGCTAGTAAAGGAGACCTGGGCGGTTGGCGAGGAGTGGGGCAAGTTCGATCTGGCGGAAATCGCCAGTTACCAGCAGTGGCTCATCGACCGAGGGTTGCTAGACCAGCTTGTTGAACTGGAACCATTGTTCATCGACTGGGAAAAGCCGCCTCTGGGTTGAAAGCAAATGAAACAACGAGACTCAGAAGAGGACCTCAAGGTCGTCGAAACCTACTGGCCCGAGATCGACGAGAGCTTTCTGAAGTTGGTCGGAGACAAATACAGTTCGCTTGGCGCACCGGTAAGCATCAATTGGCATAGCCAGCGGCCTTTGAGCTCTGCCGCCATCGCTACGTTCGAAGGGGGCGAGTTTTTCGTCAAACGGCACTCTAAGAGGGTGCGAACGAAGGAGCAGTTGGTCTACGAGCATCAGTTTTGCGAGTTCCTTGCCGACTGCTCCGTTCCCGCAGTCACCTCAATCCAGAGCTCTGAGGGCGAAACGGCTTCGCTGATTCAAGGCTGGACGGTAGAGGTGCAGCCCATTGCGCCAGGCGACGATCTGTACCGAGGAAGGCACACCTGGCAAAAGGCGCTGCAGCCGAACCACCTCGAGTCAATCGGCGCTCATTTGGGCGACTTGCACCACGCCAGTTTGCAATACAAAGCATCAGACTTGAGGTCGGTGCCGTTTCAGAGCGGCGAGATCCCCACCATCTCCAACCCTGACTTGCTTTCCGCACTACAAAGTCGCAAATTAGCCTCAAAAGTGTTGACAGAGTTTCTAAGCGAAGATGACCTCGAAACCATAGCGGCGCTGTACCGATCCTGGCACAGCCAGTGGATCGAAGTCTTCAACGAGATCCCGAAGTGCGTCACTCATGGCGACCCATGCGCCAATAACTTTATGTGGCAAGGCGACGAAGTAGCGTCGATCATCGATTTCCACTTGTGCGGCCTGACGACCCCGGCCCTCGACCTCGCCATCGGCATTGATCGCACCTGCTTTCATTGGCTGGACATTCTGGACGGAGACCCAGAAGCCGTTAGCACCGATGACGCAAGGCTCTTGCTACAGGGCTACCAAGACCAAAGACCCTTAAATGAGCAAGAGCAGGCTGCCGCCAAAGCGCTCCTCGGGCTTCACCGGCTGGAGTTCGCGCTGAGCCTGATGGAGTACTTCCTCACGTTCGAGCAGTCAAAGCCGAAAGCTGAGTGGTGCCGAGATGTCTATATCCACCTGCATGCCGAGTACTTGCACTCAGAAGTTGGCGCTCGAAAAGTAGGAGCGATTTTCGCTAGCTGAAGCGAATTCGCACGGTCCCGATTCCTACTTCCTCAACTTCGATCCAGGCCAGGGCAGGAAGTCGCGGTGCAGCGATTCGGTAGAGGTGCTCCGCCAGGTACTCGCAGGTGGGATTTGGGATCTGGTCGTTCAGATGGCTGTGGTCGAAGACCTCTCGACACTCCTCCATAACGGCGTCGAAATCAAAGAAGTCAACGCTGAAGCCGGAATCATCCACCGCTTCTGCCTCGCAGCCCAGGGTGATCTTGAAGGTATGTCCGTGAACTCGCCGGCACCGATCATCCCCAGCTACCGCCGCATGGGAGGCGTGCAAGTAGAAGCTGCGGGCAATCTCGTACCGAGGCATGGGAACTTATCCAGTAAACCTCCCAGCGTTTAGCCCGACTTCCGCAGCTCGTCTCGAATCTCGGTCAGAAGGACCACCTCGTCAGACGGTCCTGCAGGTTCCGCGGCTGGCTCCTCTTTGCTTCGGCGCATCGCGTTGATCCCTTTCACGATGATGAACAGCGCGATGGCAACCAACAAAAAGTTAATGATCGCGTTGAAGAACAGCCCGTAGCCCAGCGTCGCAGCCCCCGCTTCTTGCGCCGCCGCTAGCGTAGCGTATGGTCCTGGCGGGTCCCCTTCGGAGAGCACAACAATTAGGTTTTCGAAATCAGTTCCTCCAGTAACCGCCCCTATCAGCGGGGTCAGGATGTTCTGCGTAATCGAATTGACCACCCCAGTGAACGCCGCTCCAAGAACCACGCCGACCGCCAAATCCATCGCGTTCCCCTTAACGGCAAATTCCTTGAACTCTTCGTAGACCTTCTTGATCATCGTCTGCTTCGGGTGTAGACGAACCGCGAACTTGCGACGGTGCCATAATCATAAGGACCCCACGCCGCACATCCCGGGTCTTTTCGGGGTCATTTACAGGCAAAACCTATGAAAGTCAGCATTATTGGCGGAGGGGGTCGCGTTGGATCAGACGCCGCTTTCGCCCTCCAGCTTGGAGGAATCGTTCGAGAAATTGTTTTGGTCGACGCAAACGCAGAGTTGGCGGCAGGAGAGGCGTTGGATCTGCTTCACGGCTCCGCCTTCACCAGCAGCCAGAGGATCACATCCGGAGGCTACGAAGCAGTGGAAGGCAGCGATTGCGTGGTCATTACCGCAGGTCTCCGCCGCCGCCCAGACGAGAGCCGGTTGGAGCTCATCAACCGAAACGTCGACCTATTCAAGGGCATCCTCGACAGCCTGAAGGGTGTCAAGCTCTCGGACCAGGCGACCATCCTGGTAGTTTCTAACCCCGTCGACATCCTGACCTACCTCGCCGTAAAGAGCGAGATCCTCCCCGAGAAGCAGATTTTTGGCCTGGGCACGGTCCTGGATACCAGCCGGTTCCGCTCCCTCATCGCCCGTTACTTCGGCGTGGGAGCTACTGACGTGAACGCCGTGATTTTGGGCGAGCACGGAGACACTATGGTTCCGATTTGGTCGAGCGCGACCATCGCAGGCGTACCCATGTCCAGTCTCCCAGGTTTCGACCAAACCGTGGCGGACAAGCTGTTCCAGGAGACAAAGACCTCCGGTGCGGAAGTTATCCGCCAGAAGGGCGGCGCGGGCCGAGCGGTCGGCGTAAGCATCCAGGTCGTCGTGGAAGCCCAAGCGCTTGAACAGGGTGTCTACCTTCCTGTAAGCAGCGTTCAGCACGGAATCTTCGGCATCGAAAACGTGGCGCTGTCCCTACCTACGGTCATCTCCCGACGAGGGGTTGAAACCGTACTGGAGCCAAACGTTTCAGAAGAGGAAAAGGCGAAGCTTCAAGAGAGTGGAAAGGCTCTTCGAAGCGTCCTCGACCAACTAAATCTGTAGAGACTCGACCAGGTTTAAGAACAGAACCGGAGCGCTTCTCGCGCTCCGGTTTTTTTATTCTGCGTCCTCTCTCGGTACGTATTCGAAGTTGCTCACCCACCACATGCTGAAGAGCAAAAAGGCGACGCCGATGCCCAGCAAAATGGACCCTGCCATAGGCACCGAGACGATGATTTCATCCCCTCCACCAAGCGACCCAGAGGCAAACCGAATCAGGTTCGACTGCATGTCGTCGAGCGGAGGATTAGAGAAAATCTTCATGTAGGCGAAGATCGAAAGCAGGTAGCCGTCTCCCGGAAGATTCGGCAGGAAGAGCTCTACGCCGAACGCGTACAGGATGCAGATGATCAAGGCTCGGTTAAACAGCAAGCTGATGAACGTAAACAGCGCTAGGTAAGCCAGCGCCCCAAGCAGACACACCAGAATCTCTCGCCAAACGAATCCGAGCGTGAATGCCTCTCCACCGAAGCCGATGAGACCTGTGATGAACACCCCAATGACTCCGATCAGGAATATCGTCGTCCAGCATGCCAGGAACTTGCCCAGCAGAATCAAGAACCGCGGGATGGGTCTGGTGAAGAGGTAGACGATGGTCTTCTGCTCCACCTCCTGAGCAATGATCGACGTGGCAAAGACCGCCGCCGCCAACGCGATTACGCGGTAAATCAGTGCCTGAACCGTGTTGTAGAACAGTGCGTCGGGACCTTCGAAGTCTGCGAACTGCTTCCAGATAAAGGCGGTCGAAGCACAGGCGATCGCAAGGATCGCCCAGATCAGGAACCGCTTCGGTCTCAGGTAGTCGCCCAGTGTCGAAAGGTAGATATAGGCTGTCATTCGGTCACCAGGTATTGGAAGAGCGACTCAAGGTTGTTATCCGGAGAACTGAACGAATAGATCGGGATCCCGTTTTCTCGAATCACCTTTGGCAATTGTGAATAGAACCCCTCAGGCGATTTGATCTTGAGGTCAATGTAGTTGGTCCCCGGTGGGAAGTCCATGCTGACCACCTCGCTCATGGTCAAGATCAGCGCCCCAAGGGCTCGTGGGTTGTCGGTCTCGATTCGGATTCGGTGGGGGTGCTTGTCGATGAACCTTCGGATCGTCCGGATGTCCCCAGTCGCAAGCAGTCTGCCTCGATGTAACAACAATATGTTGCGGGTCAGTTGCTCTACCTCGTAGAGGATGTGGCTGCTCACCACGATCGCTTTCCCCTGGTTTGCCAGCGACTCCAGCATTCCCATAAACTCACGGCGACCCACAGGGTCCAGTCCATTCAGCGGCTCGTCCAGCAAGATGATGTCTGGGTTATGCACCATCGCCTGAGCCAGCTTGATGCGCTGCCGCATTCCTTTGCTGTATCCGCCGATCGGGCGGTCGCACCGGTCAAGCATCCCTACCTCCGTAAGAACTTCGCGGGTTCGGGTTTTCGCCTGCGTGGCGTTCATCCCCGAGAGCCTCGCCATATGGTTGACAAACTTGCGGCCGCTCCAATGCTCGTAAAAGTTGTCGATCTCTGGGCAATAACCAAGCCGCCGGTACACGTCGACATTGGCAAACGGCTCTTCACCGAAGACCTCGACCGAGCCCGCCGTTGGGCGCAGCTGGCCGGTGACCAACCTCATGAAAGTGGACTTGCCTGCCCCGTTCTGTCCTAGGAGCGCAGTGATGCCCGGCTCGATGGTTGCGCTGACATCGTTGAGGCCGATGACCTCGCCATACCATCGAGAAGTGTTCCTGAGCTCAACGATCACCCGACCACCTCCACAGCGCGAATCCTTGTCCAGGCGATCCACAGGAACAGTGCCTGGATACCAAAGAAGAGCGGAACGAACCACCACCACTCCGGCGCTGGAACCACCAGCATTCGCATCTCCCCTTCACCAGCGATACCAAAAGGCGGTTCCCCGTCGGTGTTCAGAACAATCTTGCCCATTCCGTGAATCAGGCCATCCACCGATAGATAGAAGAGCCGGTTGAAAATGGCGATCGGCTCGTTGTCGACGGTCGTGAACATCCTGATCTGACCGATGATGATCGTGAACAGGTTGGTCAGCAAGTAGAGCCCAGCCATCACCGCCCCGGCGATTCGTGCTTGCTTGAAGAGCGAGCTGATACCGACCATAAGGCTCGCATAGAGGCTGCCGACCAACGCCGATAGCAGCACGATTTGAGGCAGCATCCACGGGTTGTTGCCGAAGCCAAACTCGCGCAGGGTCAAAAGCCCGTAACCGTAGAAGGACGCCGCTGGAACCAAGATCACTACCGTAACCAGCAAGAAGATCGTGAGCCACTTGCCCAGCAGGTAATCCAGCCTGGTGATCGGCTTGCTGAGATACATGATCAGCGCGTTAGCTCGGTTGTCGTTGGCGATGATGCCAGCACCAATCAACAGAGTTACGAGCAGAATCGGGATCTGAGCGAAGTTGATCCCGTTCAGTATCTGGCTGTTCCAATCAGTATTCGAGAGAGCGGTCATGACGCTCTCAGCCGCCTCCGCCATTTGATTCCTAAGGTTCTCGATGACGAAGTACAGAATGACCGCGAGGATCAAATAGAACCAGGTGCTCAGGATCGACCAGATCCAGAACCCCTTCTTCTTGATTGCAGCGCGGATGCCGGTCATGGTGATGACCCAGAACCGGTATTTGGCGTCTTTGAACGGGCCGTCGTAGTCTCGGTAGCTTAAGTCGGCTACCGGAGAGGCTTCGGTTTGGGGAGTCTCAGCCACCAACTGCCTCCAGGAAAACTTCCTCCAGGGTGCGCTCCGCCGGCGTGAACCCGCGAATCTCTGCCCCGGTCTTCTCCGCCGTAGCAAAGCAGATCGCCGCCGACTCGTCGATCGTCATAGGAAGCCTCATTCGGTACCTCTGCCGGACGTGTTCCAGCAGTTCGGCGCCTTGGCGTGTCATCTCATCCACAAAATCAGGGCTGTCTTCGAACAGCTCCACGTCAAACGGTGCACCTCGAACCCTTTTGAGGTCCTTGATGGAGCCCTCAGCCGCCAGCTTCCCTCGAAACAGCACCACGACCTGGTCGCAGGTGCGCTCGATATCGGGCAGCAGGTGACTGGAGACAATCACGTTCAGATTTCGCTCTCGTGCGATTGTTCGAATGAGTTCGAGCATCGAGATCCGCCCAGCTGGATCCAAGCCATTGGTGGGCTCATCCAGAAGCAAGAGTTGCGGACCATGAACCAGCGCTTGCGCCAGCTTGATTCTCTGGAGCATTCCCGTGGAATACGTCTCAACGTTCCGGTATCTCGCTTCTCCCAAGCCGCAGTACTCCAAAACTTCGTGCGCTCTGCGCATCGCCTGTTCGGAAGGCATGCCCGAAAGCTCACCTGCGAATGCCACGTAGCGCACAGCGCTCATCCCTGGAATGTGGCAGTTCTGTTCGGGCATCAGCCCGATGCGGCGGCGAATCTCCTTGCCCTCGGCTTGCATATCGAACCCAAGAACCTTGCCCGTGCCTTCAGCCGGCTTTACAAATCCAAGAATCGTCTTCAGGAGCGTGGTCTTGCCGGCACCATTCGGGCCGAGCAGACCCGTACAACCTGGGGGGATTGCTACACTCAGACTTTCGAGAGCAGTAAAGTTCTTGTACTTGACGGTCAGGTTCTCGAATTCTGCTACAGCCACAGGATTCATAGCTTAGCCGAATCCTTTTTGGTCACTACCATTGGCATCACCAACCAAACAGAGCCGACTGGATGAAGAAACTGAAGAGAACCCCAGCGAAGAAGGCGACGATATTGAAGATGATTGCCATCAGCCCTTTAGAATGACCCTCTCCCATCGCCTTGGCTCCGTATATGACGCCGATGATTGCAGTAATGATGGGGCAGATTGGCAGAAGCGTGAGAAAAGCACAGACGATCGAGGTCGTGAAGTGCCTGCTGCCTTCATAGTCGTTGTGGAGACCCACAGTGCTTCCGACAGCCTGGTGCTTGCCCAACTGATTTGAGTTGAAGTATGGGCTTTTGAGAAGGTCATCCTGGCTCATCGGACCCTGGGGCTGCCCCGGCATCGGTCCTTGAGTTTGACCCGGCATTGGCGCCATCGGTGGTCGGCCTGGTCCCGGGCTCATAGGCTCCCCTGGTCCGGGCTGAGGCCCAGGGGTAGGTCCCATGGGGCTGGGAGGTCTTGGGGCGCCTCCTTGAGTGATCTGTTGGGGACCAGCGGTGCGACCAAAAAGATGAGGCAGTAACGCTTGCGCTTCGTAGGTGGCACCGGTCATCGATTGAAGCTGAGTGTTGCCAAGCACGCGACCCTCGTTCACCCACCGGGCAATCTGTGTAAGTGGTGCGGGGCCGTACTTCGCCCCGTCCTGCCCGATCACATAGTAGTTGTCGTTGCTCATGTCGTTGCCTGCACTCTTTCTGTGTCTTGGAGTCTATCCATAGAAGACGGAATACTGGGCAACCGGTTGCAGTCTCTAGGTCGTGAGGAAACTGCCTAGAAGAATTCCCACTCGGCAATGGGCCTACCGGAGTTGAGCTTATTGGCGACGAGCACTGAGTCAACGATTCCTACGATCCAGATGATTGGCAGCAGGAACCAGGCCAGACAGCCCAAGACCAACGCGATGAAAATTCCGCCGGCAAGCCAGAAGATCAGTCCTTTGGCAACCTGCCCATTGTAGATCGACGCTGCCCAAGCCCCGAGCAGCACGGCGAGAAGCGCAGCAATGGCAACGGAGTGGGTCCCCGGCTGGCGCACGATTACGCCCGGAGGAACGATGTACGGCGTAGGCTGCTGGTACGGAGACTGATACGGATTTTGGAAGGGATTCTGACTGGGGTTCTGCTGATACTGCTGCTGGTTTCCGTGGTACAGCTGCCCGGGAAAAGGATCCTGTTGCTTGGGATAGTGGGGCTGGACTGCCGACGGCTCTTGGTGAATGATTTGCTGGGGCCCAAGGGAAGAAGGGACAAATCTATGACCGCACTGACGGCACGTCAGGTCGCTCTGATCACAGAGATTTGTACAGCGGGGGCATTGCTTGTACATGCCTAGGATATTCTACCGAGGTACCCACTTGAGATCGACCTCGAAGCGAGGTATAATCACTTGTTCAAGTGGTTTACGTTACAGTTCAAGCAAACGAATCGATCGATTCCGCCCTGAAGCGGTTCAATCAGAAGGTTCAGCAAAGTGGCATTTTGCGGGAGTTGAAGGAGCATTCTGCATACGAAAAGCCCAGCGAAAAGCGACGCCGAGAACGGCGGCGCAGAGTGCCGCGCCGATACGGCCCGTGAGCAACGACCCTCCCGACCCTGCCCCCAGCCCCCTTTTCAAGGTTTTCGACCGTGTTGCGGTCACCTGAAGGCATGTATATCGTCTCGATACACGAGCGACTCTGACCATGGATGACCCTCCTAGTACCGTTCGCTTAGGTTCTCAGTGCGAGCACAGCCTGGACGAGGAGCAGCTTCGGCAAGTGGCGTTCAGGGCAATGGACTTCCTGCAGCTTGGCGGCAGAGAGCTAGACATTCTCGTCGCCGATGAAGACTACATGTCCGAGCTAAACGAGCGCTGGCTCTCCAGTGCGGGACCGACGGACGTCATCACCATTCCCGCCTTACCCGAGCACACCAACTCCCTGGGCGACATCGCGATCTGCTGGCCAGTGGTGGAGCAGAACGCCGAAGTGCGAGACGTTGAGGTCAACGACGAGGCGGCTCATTTGCTGGTTCACGGGATCTTACACCTTGCCGGCTTCACCCACGATTCCCAGGAAGAATATGAGCGGATGCGCTCAACTGCCCTGTTGATCGCCTCGGAGTGCTCGCTGAAACCAGACCACCCGTTTCTCGCACCGATCGAGGAGGAGATCCCTTCGTGACCCCCTCCGGAAAAGGCTTCTGGGCACCTCTGCAAACCGCGCTGAACGGCGTGGTGTACACCGTCAAAACGCAACGCCATATGCGGTTCCACCTCTTCGTGGTGTTTGTGGTTCTGCTCATCGGAATCTACTTCAATCTGCGTGTCTCGCAGATGCTGATCCTGATCTTCACGATCGGGTTGGTGCTGGTCGCTGAGATGTTCAATAGCGCGATCGAAGCGACCGTCGACTTGATTGAACCCCGTTATCACCCCCTGGCGAAATTCGCCAAGGATATCTCTGCTGGTGCCGTACTGGTCGCTTCGACCATCGCCATCGTGGTCGGCTCGCTCTTGCTCATCGGCGATACACGGTTCGAGGACATCCGCCTGAGCCTTACTACCGGTACTTTCGGTTTGCCCGAGGTACCGAGGATCCTCATCGGTATTGTACTGGTCGCCGTTGCAGTGATCATCGGGAAAGGGCTTGGAAAGCAGGGCGAAGTTTTCAAAGGAGGCCTAGTTTCTGGTCACGCGGCGTTCGGGTTCTTTTTTGCGGTTCTCATCGCTCTGGCGACCAACTCGCCTGTAATCGCCATGTTGGCGCTTACCCTGGCGTTCATCATTGCGCAGAGTCGCTGGGAAGCGAAGATTCACACCGCGTATGAGCTGGCGCTCGGTGCGCTAGTCGGCACCGTGGTCGCCTACCTCATCTTCAACGTTTTCAGACTGTAGTCAATGGCAAAGCCTCTCCCAGCTCAATCCAATTCGATCGCCGAAAACCAGGGCGTGATCTTTTTCAGGATCTTGTTGAGCCTGGTATTGATCGTATTGCTCGCATTTGGATTCTGTGGGCTAATCGTCGACTTCATTACTGCCGAGAGTCCGATTAGTCCGGTCATGCTCTCGATTATCTGGGGGCTGTTCCTCTTTTCGCTGCTCGCGACATGGCTTTCGAGCGCAGCCAGGTCTGCGTTGGCAAACCTGAAGTCGGTTCACATAAAGGCTCTGCTCGAAGACGGAGAGCCGTACGCCAAAGTGTTGGAGAAAATGCACAAGGAGAAAGCCATCCTGACCACTTCTTTGTTTGTGACGTCCGTGCTGTCAGTTTCAGGCCTGACCGTTGTTGTGGCAGGGTTCATTATCAACCTGCTATATCTCGAACCGTTTAGAGGTCCTTCTTCCGGTGAAGACTTGTTCGTCTGGGTGCTGATCTACCTGATCGGATCGGCGATCGTGCTTCTGTTTCCCGCCGCTCTCGTCTCTAACGCAGCCTCGCTTGGAGAAGCCCACCCGGTTGATACAAGCCGAAGGCTATCCTGGTTTTCGCGCTCGGCGGGCGCGCTCTTTTACGCCTTTAGCTGGGTCTACAATCAGCTGTTTGTTCGCTCTCTCAACCTGTATTCGAAGCGGCAGACGTTCGTAATCGAGAACGAAGCGGAAGAGGAGCTGATGGACTTCGTCGAGTCCGCTGAGCAGTCTGGTGCGATCGAAGAGGAGCAAACCGAGCTGCTTCGGTCTGCCATCGAATTCACCGAAACCGTAGCCCGAGAAGTAATGACCCCGAGGGTGGATCTCAACGCTGTGCCGAGAGAGTGCTCGTTAGAAGAGGCTGCAACCCTTATCCAGCAGACAGGTCACTCTCGACTACCGGTTTACGAGGGCACCGACGACGAGATTGTAGGAATCGTGCACGCCAAAGACCTGCTTCAAGCCCTCGCCAAGCAGCTTGTCGGCCAGCGCGCAACAGTGAGCGACTACATGCGGCCCGCTTTCTTCGTGCCCGAAAACAAGATGGTGCAGGAAGTTCTGAAGGACATGAAGCAGAACAAAACCCAAATGGTCGTGGTTCGAGACGAGTTCGGCGGCACGGCAGGCATCGTGACGGCAGAGGACATCCTCGAAGAACTGGTGGGTGAGATCGTGGACGAGTATGACACCGAGGAACCCGATGTGCACCAAATCGACAACGGCTGGAACGTCTCTGGACGGCTTAACCTCGACGACTTGAACCACGAAATCGACGCCGGCATTGAAAGCGATGAATTCGATACGATCGGCGGCTATGTGTTCGGGCTATTTGGTAGGCAACCTACGCTTGGGGAATCTGTGGAGGATGACCTGTTCGTATTTACGGTGACGGATACAGACGGACGGCGAATCTTGAGGCTGGACATCCGTCGCCGACCAGAAGGCACGCTTCCCGATTAATCCTCAAAGGCTTCACCTCACATACGAATAAAATTGAAGGACCTGGCAACGCGGTTCTCAGGCTAGTCCCGAGTAATAGCCTTAGAAGGGCCAAAAGACCCAGACTTTGGTCGAATTCCAGCGAAAGTACACATTTCTGAACAGAAGTATCCGAAAATAAGGACAGCGGTCGTCTGGTATGAGCGGTTTTGTAGAGGTTGAGTTGATTCAGTTGATAAGCGCAGTGGTTCCCATGCCAGCACCGGAGCAATCTGCATGGGCTGTTTCCATTCCTGTTGCGATTCTCCTCATTGTGCTTGGCATCTCTGCCATCACAGTGCGCGCTTTGCGCCGCCGTTAGCCTTCTTCCATCTCGTGGAGGAACCGTAGAGGATCATCCACAGCGTCTTCCTCAATAGCCGTCCAGCCCTCTGGCTCAACAGAGTTGAACAGAGCATAAGGATGCCCGCCACGGTACGCCCATCCTTGGTCCCCGTAACTCCAGTGCCAGAACTCACTAGGGTAGTTGGTGATGTCGACACTCTCTAGTGCTTTTTTCATCAGACTTCTGTTCCGTTTGGCTTCTAGCGACAGTCCGTGAACTTCGAACGGGTAGCACTTTGGGTCCATTTGCTCGAAGGGTGAGGTCAGGTCCGCAGCGGTGCCATCCGGCAGCAGCAGCCGCAAGTCTACTGCGCCACCTGTCGAGTGGGGTGGGGGCACTTTAGGGTCGATCGGTGCGCTCAATACGTTCACCATCCGCTTCAGTTTGGTATCCGACCACTCCGGGTGTCTCTCCCTCATTCGCTGCATCGCGCTCAAGTACATCCGCTTCTGAATGTAAAGTGGGCGCCAGCCTTCTACGACCCCGAGCATGAGCCCTTCGGGAAGCTTCTTTGCCGCTTCCACAAGCCTCTTGGCTACCGTTTTTCTCAGCAGGGTCACGCGCGTGTAGTCGAACACGCCCCAACTGAAAACCAGTCGGTCGCTGAGCCCGCAAAAATCAACAAGCGGTTCGCTGGTTTCCCGAATCGGCACCTTTCGAAGCTGGGTTACTGGCTCTCGGGGTGAAGGACCTCCGGTTTTTGCTTTAGCCAAGCCGTAATCCTCTCGGGATGAGAAGCCGATCTGCTTGATCGAACCCGAACTGCACAATGAGCGCTAGCATCGCGGCAGGAATTGCGCCAGCCAAGATTAGTTGAGTATCGTTCAGCGATAGACCGGCAATGATGGGTTCGCCGAGCCCTCCCGCGCCGATCAAGGCCGCAAGCGTCGCGGTGCCCACATTGATGATCGCACTCGTCTTGATGCCGGCGAGGATCGAAGGGGCAGCCATGGGCAACTGAATCTGCGTCATGCGCGCTAATCGCGTCAGACCCAGCACCTTCGCCGCCTGCTTCAGCTGAAGCGGAATCCCTTGCAAGCCCGTCGCCGTATTGCGCACAATCGGGAGCAGACTGTAAAGAAAAAGCGCAAAGATAGCGGTCCAAGGACTAATTCCCATCAGGGGCACGAGCAACGCCAGGAGCGCCAACGAAGGGATGGTCTGAATCATTCCCACAAAACCTAATATTGCGCCGCCGAGGGCGCCGCCCCGGCTGGCGATGATGCCTAGCGGGATACCAATGAGAATGGCAAACAGCATCGATATGCCGACCAACTGAAGGTGCGCCAGTGTCCAACCCCAGATTCGTTCTGCCCAACCTCGGTCGGTGGTTGCCACTTCTTCCTGAAGGATTTCGTTGAAGTAAGCACGGACGGCGTCGCCAGAATTTGACGTCTGCTCTGCGATCGCGTTCAGCTTGGACATATTGGCGTCATCCAGCGTTCCTTCCGCCCGACGTAGTGCTTCCACCGCCTCAGGCTGCACATCCTTTCGGAAGACGAAAACACCGTCGTAGGGCGGGAAGAACTCGAGGTCGTCTTCCAGTACCAGCAAGTCCTTTTGAGCGATTTCTGGGTCGGTGGAGTAGGCATCCTTCAGCTGCGCTTCACCCCGCTCTAGGGCAGCGTAGCCGATCCGGTGATCGACCGTGCGCACGTCTCGAATATTCAGGCCGTACTTCTGCGACATCGGCTTCCAGCCATCCTGCCGGCCGTAGAACTCCGGACCAATCGCCGCAGTCAGGTTCGGGTGATTTCTCAGATCGCTGATCTTGGAAATGCCGAGCTCCTCTGCTACGTCGCGGCGCATGACCAACGCATAGGTGTTGTTGAAGCCCAGCGGCTCGGTCATGTCCAAACCCCGCTCATTCAACGCTGCCCGAATCTCCTCAACACCGGGCCGGCCTGGCAGGCGCAAAATCTCTTGCGCGAGGGTGCCCGTGTAATCGGGATAAGCCTGAATTTCGCCTTGCAGAAGCGCTTGCCAGAGGATGAGTGTCGCTCCCATCCTTTCTCTGTGCCCAGTCTGGATACCCTGTTGCTCTAGCAGCGCCCGACCGATCTCGGCAAGCACATGCGACTCGGTGAACCTCTTCGATCCCATGTTCACCGTTTGGGCGGCGCAAACCACCGAGAGACAGAGCGCGATTACCGCCATGGTCAGAAACTTGCTCATGCGCTGATCACCTTCCGCTGCGCCCCGAGAAATTCTTCGACAAACGGGTGTTCAGGACTCTGGAGGAACTCCTCGTACTGCCCTTGCTGCACAATCTTGCCCTCCTTCATCAGCACGATCTTATCGGCGAGGAAAGCCGCCTCATCCATATCGTGCGTTACCAAAACCACAGTCACTCTCGTGCGCAGGAAGATCTCCTTGAGCTCATCCTGAAGCGATGAACGGACCATAGGATCGAGCGCTCCCAAAGGCTCATCCAGCAACAAGCTGCTCGGCTCTAGCATCAACGCCCTCATCAGTCCGACCCGCTGGCGCTGCCCCCCGCTGAGCCCTCCGGGGTAACGACTGAGGAGGGATTCGTCGAAGTGAGTGAGTTCGAGAAGGTTGGCAATCCGGTCGTCGATATCTTTCTTCTTCCACTTCAGGTTTCTCGCCATCAGGTCAACGTTGGCTCTCGCGGTGAGATGCGGGAACAGGCCGCCATCCTGGATCACGTATCCCATTCGCCGCCGGATAGTGAGCAGGTTGGATGGAGTCAGTGGCTCGCCGTCGATCAGGACCTTTCCGGAGCGCGGAGAGAGTAACCCCGAGACGAGCTTAAGCACAGTGCTTTTTCCGCACCCGCTTGGACCAATGACCGCCGTCGTGGTCTCACTAGGAAACTCGACGGTGAAATCGTCGAGGATCGGGGCGTCATTCCCGTAGCCGGCGGTGACGTTCTCCAGGCGGATCAACGAGCTAAGCGTACACCCAGAAAGCCCTGGCGGTACGTGGGCACGTACCAGTTCCGGAACGTTCCTCTAAGAATCGGTGCAGAGGTCGCATAGCTTCCACCTCGGCAGACATAGTGGGCACCCTTCATGTGGTCCGCCGAGTATCCGTGGTACGGGAATGGCTTGAACCCCGGATACGGGGAGAACTTGCTCGAGGTCCACTCCCAGACGTTGCCGTAAAGGTGTTTCACGCCACGCACGGTTGGGCTGCCAGCGGTGGTCCGTACCGGCTGAGGGTGCCACCGGTGTAGCCAGAAAACGGAGTCTTCCGCATCGGGAGGCGTTTCGGTCACTCCGAAGAGTCGCTTGATTCCGTCGGTGTCGATCGTTGCTGCAAACTCAAATTCAGCTTCTGTCGGCAGTCTTGCACCGGACCATCGGGCGTAGGCATCGGCTTCGTACCAACTGAGGCAGTTCGCAGGTTCATCGGGGTGGATAACTCTCGATCCTTGGGGGCTGTAGATTCGATAGACCCCACCATCTTCAAACCAGTATTCGGGCATTTCGATTTGGTTCTCTGATCTCCATCGCCAGCCTTCTTCAGACCAGAGTTCGCGGCACAGGTAGCCGCCATCGTTGATGAACTCCGACCACTCAAAGGCAGTAACGGGGTACTCGGCAAGTTCAAATGGCTCCACCGTTCTCGGGTGGGAGTCTTGCTCGTTATCGTAGAACAGCGGGTTGTCTGAGCCCATCTGGAAGGTGCCTCCCTCGTGCAGAATCCACTCGGTCTTGCCAGGGCTTTGCCAAGGCACCTGAATCGCATCTGATGGGCCTCCCGAATCAGCCTGGTGCAACAGCTGCATCAACTCAGCGATGGTTTCCTGATGCTGCAGCTCATGCTGTGTAGCGAAGAACCAAGCGTAACCCTCGTAGGTAAGTGGATTCTTATCTTCAAGGTTGGCGGATTCGAGCGACTCTATTGCCAGTTCCCGGGTTCTGCCCAGGTATTCCCTAATCTGTTCTCTTGAGGGAAGATTGACGCGGTTCTCCTTGGGGTTTTCAGGAATGTCTGCGAAGAGAAAGGTGTATTCGCTCTCTAACGGCGCCCTACCAGCGGCCTCGCAAACGCACCAATACTCTTCGGTTCTCCCGATGTGCCCGAAGTGCCAGCCGATGGGCGAGTAAAACTCGTGGACACGGTTTCGGAGCAGTTCATCTGGCACTTGGTCGAAGAGCCATAAAGTTCGCTCTCGCGCTTGCTGAAGCTGCAGCCGGAGCTGAGATTTCAAGTCTGCGCCAGCGGCGACATTCATTTCAGACCAGCCATCACCAAACCGTATCGGTTCTGCCGGTGAAACCAGCTTCTGGTTCGCTTGAGCCCACTTTCCTCGTAGAGCCGTTCAATGCTCTTATCCGTGTACTTGTGGCTGCAAGAGGTGTGAAGTGTCTCCCCTTCTTCAAACTTCGCCTTGATGCCCAGAGCCGGGATGTCGGCGCAGAGATCGCGCTTGGCAACCAGGTGCATCTCTATGCGTTCCAGCAGCGGGACGTACGGAGCGTAGTGGGTGAAATCGTCCAAATCGAAGTCGGCTCCCATCTCTCGGTTGATGCGCGCCAGGATGTTCTTGTTGAAGGATTCGGTTGCTCCTGCCGGGTCGTCGTACGCTGGCAGCAGTTGCTCTAAATTCTTCACGTAGTCAAACCCGACAAGGAACCGGTCATCCGGCTTCATGCCACTTGCCACTGACCGGAAAAGGCCCACCGCTGCTTCGGGCTCAAAGTTTCCAATGCTACTCCCCAGAAAAAGAAATAATCGCTTACTTACACTTGGAGAAAGCGACCGCAACGCCGATTCGTAGGCCCCAACCATGGGTTCAACCCGAAGTTCGGGGTAATCCGCCTGGAGCTTTTCCGTAGTTGCCATCAAGAACGACTCGGAGATGTCGATCGGCTTATAAGTCACCTCGCCAGCAGAGAGCGCAGCTTCCAAGATGGTGCGAGTCTTCTTGCTGCTACCGCTCCCGAGCTCCACGATTTCAATCGGGGTACCACACTCCTCGATCATCTGGGGAGCAAATTCATCTAGAAGTTCTTGCTCGGATCGGGTTAGGTAGTACTCAGGCTGTCTTGTTATTTCCTCGAAGAAAAGCGATCCGGCTTCGTCATAGAAGAACCGGGGCGAGATGGTCTTTGGCACCGAGGTGAAAGCCTCTTCAACCGCATCTTCGAATTCAGTTCGAACTCGCATAATGGCGGGTTTTCCGTCACGCACGTGAATAGGAGTCCCCTAAGTCCATACTCCCGAGGAGCTTAAGCCGTTGCGCCTGAGGAGAAAACTCCTACATCAAAAATGTCCGGGTGACGGCGGATGTTTTCGTGCGCAGAGTCGGAAATCGGCTTGTCGAGCGCCATCTGGGCGATGGCGGCCTGAGCCCCGCCCAGAACGATGTTTTCCATCTCCTGAACGCTCACGGAGTCCTGCTTCAGAGCCTCAAGAACATGAGCAAGAACGCCCACCTTGTCTGCATGGCGCACGACCAGAACCTGCGCGACATTCTCCCCTTTGCTCACGTTCACCACGTTCGGCGCCTGACCAGTGGTCTTGTACTCCTTCACGATCCGGATCACCTCGTTGGCGACCGCCTCTTGAGCTTGGTCTGTTGACGCGCCAATGTGGTGCGTGCAGTACACGTTCGGCTGGTCCTTCAGCGGTCCGTCGTAAGTGCCTTCTCCAGTAGAAGGCTCACCTTCAAAAACGTCGAGACAAGCGAAGACTTTCCCGCTCTCCACCGCGCGAAGTAGCGCCGCCTGGTCAACCACCTCTGCGCGGCTGGTGTTCACAAACACTGAACCCGGGCGCATCGCCTGAAAGAACTCTTCACCCAGCATGCCGCGCGTTTCGGGAGTTAGTGAAACGTGAACCGATACGAAGTCGCTGCTCTCAGCGAGCTCCAAAAGCGAGTTGGCGCGACCGATTCCCAGCGCCGCAGCGACATCCGGGGTCATCCACCGGCTGAAGGCGTTCACGAACATGCCAAAACCCTTAGCTCTCGTGATCATCTCCTGGCCGATGTTGCCCATACCCACCAGTCCGAGCATCCTTCCGTGCAGCCCGCGCGACTTAGAGAACCGCTTCTTGTTCCAATTACCTTTACGCAGTTCGATCACGTTATCGGGGATCTTGCGGTCCGCGGCAAGCATCAACCCGAAGGCGAGTTCTGCAACGGCAATCGAGTTCTTGCCCGGGCAATTGGCAACGAAAATTCCCATTCGGCTCGCTGTGTCGACATCGATCGTGTTGTAGCCCGCACCGGCGCGAATCACCAACCCGAGTGTGCTGTCTTCCAGCATCGGAGCGGTTACCTTCGTGCTTCGCACCACCAGCACCTGCGGCTTCTCGTTTTGGATCGCCTCGACCAGAGATTCCTCTTTTAGGTCTGGGTTCAGAACCACTTCGCAACCTAGCGCCCTCAGGCCGTCGATACCGATCTGCTCGAACTTGTCTGCAACCAGAATTTTCATCGAAGCCGAGTTTATCGGAAAGTCTGAAAAAGGTAATCTCTACTGCTCTTGCCGGGGTGGCGGAATGGTAGACGCGGCGGTCTCAAACACCGTTGAGGAAACTCATGCGGGTTCGAGTCCCGCCCCCGGCACCAAACTCCCTATCGCAGACTTTGCGGCAGATACCACAGGTTGATAGTGGCTTCATCTGGCTCTGCGTTCTCATCCATCGCCTCTGGGCGAAGCACCGTGTCAATCACGTGGATGTACACCGGCCCATTGAAAGCATCTGCCTCAACAATTCTTGCTTCACCGATAAAGAAAGAACCGTCGCGGGATTCAATTTCGTACACATCGCCCTGCTGCGAGAGCATGCGCAAGTCGGGGATTTCCTTGAGGTCGGTTGCTGAGATGGTGCCGATCGTCGAATGGGCTGCAAGCACGTTTCGGGCAAGCATCTTGTCTGAATTGACTGCATCGAGCTGCTCTGCGCCAAGAGCCTGGAACGCTTCGTTCGTCGGCACGAACAGGGTGAGCCCATTAGCCTCGCCAATTTCTTGAAGCAGGCCTGTTGCCTCTGCTAGCTCGACAAAGGTGGAAAATTGGGGTTGAGATCGGAGATAAACGACCTGCTCAGAGCCTTCAATCTGAGCATCACCAACCGTCGAAGTCTGGTCGACAGTCTCACCTGTTCCGTTCGCCGCTGCATCGGATTGCTGCGCTTCCTGTTGGCAACCGAAGATAAAGAGGGATCCTGCCAAAATTGCTGAGAATAGTAAAGTACGGGCTTTCATACCCCTACTAGTTTATCGGCGGCGCAGAGTGTTTGTATACTGGCTTCACTATGCTCATTCCTGAAGAAACCCCCCAAACAGGTGTCAGAAGCTCTCTCGACCTTGAACTGGAGCAGCTTCAGAGCATCTTGGCAAGAATGCATGCCACCGTGACTACCATGATCCGGATGGCGGTTCGGGTGACGCTTGAGTCCGACCAGTCACTCGCCAAACAGGTGCGCCGGCTGGATGACGAGGTTGATGTTCTGGAACTAGAGGCGATGAACATGATCCTCGTGCTGCTGATGCGGCACGCCCCTGTTGCAGGAGACCTCAAGTTTCTCACCGCTACGCTTGGGATCGTCGGAGAACTGGAAAAGGCTGGCGACGATGCCGTAAAGCTTGCCCGCAGAAGCAAGAAAACCGTGGAAACGTTCCCCGAGGAAATGCAGCACGCACTGCAAGAAATGAGCGAGGCGACGATTCAGATTCTGGACGACGCGATGGTGCTCTATACGGACTATTCGGACGAACATGCGCAGCGGGTAATCGACTCGGATTCGGACATCGACAGCCGTTACAAGCGGGCACGCAACAACCTACTGGCGCTCATAGCCGACACGCCTACCTTGACCAAGCCTCTGTACCGATGCATCGAAACCTTCCATGCGCTGGAGCACGCCGCAGACCACGCGGTTGACATCGCCAAACGAATGAGAAGCGTGTTTTACCAAGGAGATCAAGATGACGCGGCTCCTCAGCAAGAAGAAACTACACAACAGCAAGAAGCCGCACCAGAACAAGCGCCAACTGGCGACACAGCGACCTGATCGAGATCCCTATCGGGACTAGAGCACTTTCCGTAGCGCCGTACTTGATCAGCTTCG
>JBKBWO010000029.1:0-22076 GCA_046314495.1 Fimbriimonadaceae bacterium | reverse complement strand
GGTTATCCGTAAAGTTGCTGTCGAACGGTCGATGCGAAATGAACCGGAGCCACTGCCTGCCCGGTGCCATCGCCTTGAAGGTATAGATGACCTCGCCAGTCTGGCCCATCATTCCGCCCTGCGGCATCCGCACCTGTGGCGAACCAGCCATTTCAATGATTCCGTCAGGCACGATAACAGGTGACCAAACATAGCCAGTCGAAGGGTTGTAGGGCAAGTGAACGCGAAGGGTGTCATTGGCAGGCAACAAGACGGAGCCGCCGTTGTTCGCTGGATAAACGTTGATGGCATTTGCGCCGTTGGAGGGGCGAATGACGACCAAAATGGTAAAGCTGGCAGCGTTGGATGCCATTCCCTCCCAGGGTCGTTGGTACTTGAGGGTCAGAGCTTCGCCGCCGCTGCCAACGGCGCGGAATCGAACTGATTGAATGGTGCCCTCTCCGACGGCCCCAGGGTTTTCACTTCCCAGAATGGCACCGACAACCTGACCTACCAAGTTGTCTCGTCGCTCTTGCGCAGGCCGGGTAGTTCCTGGCATGGGCTGCAGCAACGCAGGGTTGTTGGAGACGACCTGCCAGGAGTAGCCCGTTGAAGGGTTGGCAGGTAGGTCGAGCACTAGCTGATCGCCAATGGAGAGATTGACCTGGGACTGGTTTTGGTCCATGGTCACGGTGACGGTTCGTCCTTGAGAGAACGAAACCGCAGTAGCGAAAGCTACGGTGGCCAGAAGAAGAAGCCGATGAATGGTTCTGTTTCGAAACATATGTCTATTGTTATTCCAATGGTTCGCGTTTTGCAAGAGTCCTGCCGGACCAAATCGCCAGCCTAAGCCTGCAACCAGTTCAAAACTGGGTGAGACAGCTGCGACGTGACAAAATAGTAACGATGGCTGGACATTCGAAATGGAAGAACATCCGAATCCGAAAGGGTAAGCAGGATGCTGAGCGGAGCAAAACCTTCACCAAGCTGAGCCGCGAGATCATCGTGGCGGCGCGGATGGGTGGCGGTGATCCGGACGGGAACCCCCGCCTCAGACTCGCGATCTCAAAGGCACGCGAGAGCTCGATGCCAGCCGACAACATCAAAAGGTCGATCCAGCGCGGCACCGGCGAAGTCGAAGGTGCGAACTACGAAGAGGTGACCTACGAGGGGTACGGACCTGGCGGCTCGGCGGTAATTCTCGAGTGCTATACAGAGAACCGGAACCGTACAGTGAGTGAAGTCCGACACGCATTCAGTAAATCCGGCGGCAACCTGGCAGAGAACGGGTCGGTCAGTTGGCAGTTCAAGTACGTCGGCCAGATCACGGTTCCGTTAGAAGGAAACGACCCAGACCAATTGACCTTAACAGCGATCGACGCCGGCGCGGAGGACGTTCAAGTGCAGGACGAAGAAATCGTTATCGAAACCGCCTCAGATCACCTTCACCAAACCCTTACGGCAATTGAGGAGGCAGGCTACAAAGTCTCGGAAGCCTCGCTGACCTATGTGCCCACCAATCTCGTCGCTCCTTCGAATGACGATATCCCCAAACTGCTTCGCCTTCTTGACACTCTGGACGATCTCGATGACGTTCAGGAGACCTACGTCAACGTCGAGATCACCGAGGCAATGCTGCAGCAGGCTTGACCTCAGATCGATTCGTCCCCCTCGCAACACTAGCGCTCGTCACACTCAATGTGCTGGTCGCGGCGTGGGTGATGATCAACCCTGAGCTACCGTACGTCCTGGGCTTCATCCCCAGATCTCCAACCCTTTATGCGCCGTTCACCAGCCTGTTCGTACACACCAGCTTGGTCGACCTGGCTGCTAACATGATCTTCTTGGCCGCTGTTGGTCCGGCCGTGGAGCGAGTAGCCGGCTCGGTTCGGTTTCTGATGGTGTACTTCGTCGGCGGTTTTGTTGGGGTGATGGTCCACTGGGCACTCGCCCCTGCGACTCTGGCGACCACACCTCTCATCGGCGCAAGCGCGGCGATTGCAGGTTGTATCGGCTACTACACCCTCCGCTACTTCCGGGTCAAGGTTCCCCTTTTCCCCGGGCTTTCCATCCCCATCGCCGCCATCGTAACGGTCTGGGTTCTGGCGCAGATCTTCGGGCTGTTCTCTGAGGCTCTGGGGATGCAGGCGGGCATCTCGTTCCTGTCTCACCTCGGCGGATTCGTTGCTGGCCTCGCCATGGCTTTCATGCTGAAGGTGCCGACAGCTCTGCACGCTGAAGACGAGGCGGCGGTTCAGCAGGTACTCGATGTAGCAAGCCCGGCAACCCAACTGCAGGAGGCAAACCAACGGCTGACAAAAAAGCCGGAGGATCTGGCTGCCCTACGAATGAAGGCAGAAGCTTTAGCGAGGCTCGGCGAGACCCAGAAAGAAGCGGACACACTGGTGCGCGTTCTGGAAGTGAGCGGATATGCGGATGCCGAGGCAATGGAGCGGCTGCAGCAACTCGGAGAGACCGGGAAGCTTTCGGAAGGCAAGCGGATGCATGCCGCGCTCATGCTGAAGGACACCCACCCGGAGCTAGCGGTGCCCCTTCTGGAGAGCGTGGCGTTCACAGGGGCAAAAGCCGCACCGAATGCGCTGCTAGAGCTTGCCACCTTGTATGAGGGCTTTCCAGAGAAGCGGGAGCGTTGCCTAAATGAACTTCAATCGCGCTACAGCTTGGACCCGGCTGCAGAAATCGCTCGTCAGCGAGGCTGGCTCGATTCTGCAAACAGTACGGGTGAAAAGCCATGAGCCTAAAGCAGTGGTGGCGCGGCAAGCGCCCCTACGTACTGAGCGGGTTGATCTATTCCCTTGCCAGGGGGATCGGGATGACTTTGAGGGTTGAGCAAGTCGACGCCGAGAAACTGGAAAAGCTGGGCAAAGCGAAAATGTTGCTGGGTTGGCACGGGCGGACCATGGTTGCCGCCAATGTTTACAAAGGCAGAGGGTATTGGGCGATCATTAGTCAAAGTCGCGATGGAGAAATGCAGACTCGGATATTCAAGAAATTTGGGTTCCAGATCATCCGGGGCAGCACCAAGCGAGGCGGGGTTCAAGCGGCGATCGACTCGATCAGAGTGTTGCAGGAAGGAGGCACCATGGCGTTTACCCCAGACGGGCCAAGAGGCCCGAGCGGGATCGTGCAACCCGGTCTGCTGTTGATCGCCCGGAAGTCGGGCGCCGCGATCATCCCTGTAGGCGTTTCTGCGCGGTGGAGGTGGCTTGCACCAACGTGGGATCGGTACTTGGTTCCGTTTCCCTTCAGCCGGTGTGTGATGATCTACGGCGACCCAATCTACTTGGAGGAAGACGCGGATGATGAAGAGCAGGAGAGAGTGCGGCAGCTGGTTGAACAGGAGATGCACCGACTTGAGGTGCTCGCCGAGCAGAAAATGGGCCACCCGGCGCAAGGGAAGTTGCCGCATCATGCGTCGGTAGACTCTTAGCTGTTCCTGCTGTGCCGAATTTGGTCGACACCCACTGCCATATCAACTTTGAAGAAGACTTTCCCAACCCTTCCGAGGTGGTTCGTCAGGCAGTGAACGCAGGGGTTACTCGGGTAATCGCCGTCGGTTGTGACACCGCTACCAGCCAACGGGCAGTGGAGTTGTCGGACCAGTTTCCGGAAGTGTTCGCCGTGGTTGGTTGGCATCCAAACTACTCGGCTCGGTACGACTCAAGCGAGCTCAAGGAGGTTGAGAGGATGTTGGCGCACCCCAAAGCAGTGGCTCTAGGCGAAATTGGGCTGGACTACCACTGGAACTTCGCCTCCAAGGCAGAGCAGGAGCGTTGCCTGACCGACCAACTCGAACTTGCGTTAGCTTTAAACGTGCCGATTGTAGTGCATTGCCGTGAGGCGTATGACCGGCTGCTGGAAGTCTTGCGCGGATATGAAGGCTTGCGGCTGGATTTCCACTGCTTCTCCGGCGAGGAGCAACATCTGGACGAGATTAGAGATCGGGGATGGTGTATCGGCGTGGACGGCCCGCTGACCTACCCGAAGAACGAAGAGCTAAGGCGGTTGGTGGCTGGCTTTCCGAGAGACCGAGTTCTCGTCGAGACCGATAGCCCGTACTTGTCGCCAAAGTCGATGAGAGGGCGCCCAAACCGTCCAGCGTACGTGGTCGAAACCACCCAAAAGCTGGCAGAGGTTTGGCAGGTGTCTTTCGACGAGGCGGCAAGAATCACCTCAGAGAATGCTGAGCGGTTCTTCGGCCTGCCAGCGCTGGAAGGAGCTCGCGGTTGATCGTTTCGGCGCATCGGTTAGGAAAGCGGTTTGGCGACCGCTGGTTGTTCCGCAATCTAGCGTTCGAGCTGAACCGAGGCGACTCGATGGCGGTAACGGGAAGCAACGGTCGGGGAAAGACCAGCTTGCTGCGAATCGTGGCAGGGCTGCTGCGGCAAACCGAAGGGTTCATCGAGCCGCCCAAGCGGATCGGAATCGCAGGCATCAACACCGCGCTCTATGCGGAGCTAACCCCACCTGAACACCTAGTTTTCTTTCAGAAGCTGCTGGATGTGCGGCGAGCGGACCCAGCGCGAATTCTTGATGAAGTCGGACTCAGTGGGGTTCGATGCCAGTCACGACAAATGAGCACCGGAATGCAAATGCGGTTGAGGCTGGCGATTGCTACAGTGGGCGAGCCAGACCTGCTGATTCTGGACGAGCCGACTTCGGGTCTGGACCGGGAAGGCCGGGCTCTGGTGGGCAGGATTTGCGAGGCACAGAAAGAACGCGGAGCGTTGATTCTGGCGACGAATGATCGGGAGGACCTGAACTATGTCGAGCAAGAGCTTGACTTGGATGCAGCAGTTGCAAGCGCTGTTAAGTAAAGAAATACTTATACAGTTGCGCAGCCCGCTAGGAGTTTATACAGCGCTCCTCTTCGGGTTCATCGTTGTTGTGGCTCTGGCGTTTGCTGCCTTCAACCAGCAGATCCACCCTAACCTGGCGGCAGGGGTGCTTTGGGTCGCCATATCTTTCGCCGCAGTGATTTCTGTGCCCAATCTGGTGGCGAGAGAAGAGGAAACCCGCACGGCGGACCTTCTGAGGCTGAGTGTCTCGCCGTTCTGCGTCTATTGGGCGAAGACCTTATATGCCGCCATCAGCTTGCTGTTGCTCAGCCTGGTGATCGCCTTCGTGTTTCTCCTCCTTACGACTCAGCAGGTTCACCATTTAGGGCTGCTGCTCGTATCTTTAGTGGGAGGCGTGCTCGCCTTGTCCGGGATCATCGTTCTTTGCGGGCTTCTTGCCTCGCAATCTGCGAACCAGGGGGCACTATCAGGAGTTGTGGGTTTGCCGCTGCTGTTTCCGGTAATTGCGATGGGGATCGCTTCGATGGGACCAGCACTCACCAGTGCTCCAGCCTTACAGGGTTGGGTTTGGGCAGGCGCGCTGTGCAGCTACGCTGCGCTGATGCTCGCTTCGGGGCCGTACGTTTTCGCGGCGGTGTGGAAAACTTGATATGTTGAAGTGGATCGCGGTCATCATGATGCCGTTGGCGATCGTCGCATCGCTTGGGGCTCCTGCGGCCGCGTCTTTCCAGCAGCCTGATCTGGCGCGGATCATTTTCTTCCACCTGCCCTGCGCGATTCTCTGCGCGGTTTTTCTCGGCATTGGGGCATGGCACTCCTTCCGTTTTCTGGCAACCCGAGACGAGCGTCAGGACATCAAGGCAGCATCGGCAATGGAGATGGGCTCCTGGCTCGCGATCCTCACCATGCTTACCGGCATTCTGTTCAGCAAGGTGCAGTGGGGCGCCTGGTGGCAGTGGGACCCACGCCAAACCTCCTTCCTCATCGTCACGCTGCTCTTTCTGGCGTACTTTGCGCTTCGGGCGTCGCTTGATGAAGACCGACGGCCCAGATTCTGTGCCGCTTATGCTTTGGTTTCGGTGCTTCCGGCACTATTCCTCATTTTCGTGTTCCCTCGACTCCCGCATGTATCGCAGGAGTCGTTCCACCCCTCTCAGACCATCGCGCAAGGTCAGCTCGACCTGGCATACCGGTCTGTTCTCTATTTCTGCTTTGCCGCTGTCGCGGTGATGTGTTTCTGGCTCTATCGCGACCGCGTGCGAGCCGCGACTCTCCTCTACAATGAATCTTCAATTAATGATGGATCCCTGGAAGTGGGCGGTAGCAGTGCCGCCGACACTGGTCTTACTCGGCCTGTGGCTGTACGCAATTCGGACTGAGAGCCGAATCAAACAGCTGAGCAGGAAGCGCGTCGAAGACCAAGATAAGCCTTGAGCGACTTCGAGGCGATTGCGCCGTTTTACGACGAATTGATGGGCTCGATCCCATACGATGCGTGGGCGGAGTACTTCCTCGAACTTTGTGCGAAAGCAGGCAGCAAACCGAAATCCGTGCTCGAGATCGGCTGTGGAACAGGCAAGCTGGCCGAAAAGCTCATCTCTTTGGGCTTGGCAGTGGACGGTGTGGATCCCTCTGCCGGCATGTGCAAACAAGCGCAGATCAATCTCAAACAGCATGGCTCAATGGTGGTCACGGCGAGCGCCGCAGAGTTCGAGTTGAAAGGGCGTTATGACGCTGCTCTGAGCTTTTTCGACTCTCTAAACAACATCCTCGACCCGGAAGAATTTCGCGCCTCAATCGCCAACGTTGCCTCGCACCTGAATCCCGGAGGAGTGTTCATTTTCGACCTCAACACCGAGTACGCCTTCAAGAAGAAGCTGTGGGACCAGCACGACCACAGCAAGAAGTCTAGGGTCCGGTACGACTGGACCAGCGAGTACGACCCGGGGACTAAGCTGGTGGAGATTCACATGCATTTCTGGGTGGACGGGGAGAAGGTGCGTGCCCTCCATACCCAGCGCGCCTATTCTCGACCAGAGGTCGAGAATGCGATCCATGCGGCTGGGTTCAAGTTCTGCGAAGTTTTCCACAGCGATACGCTCTGTCCCCCGCGCAAAACCAGCGACCGGCTTCACTACCTCTGCTATGGGCTGAACGAGAATCGCTGATTCGTCGTATCCCCAGTTGCCCCGAGTTCGTAGATAACTATGTGGACCGTAGAACGTTTCCTGGCATAACGGCTGATGCATTCACCTCTGAAGCAGATCGCCGCGCGTTGCGATCGCTGGAGAAGGTGCCGCTGATGCCGCAGGTGATGCGGAAGTTCTTCGAACTAGGGCTGGACCAGTGGCTTTACGCCTTTAACATGTCGGTCTCGGTCCGTTGCGGCCCGCATCAGTACCAGACCCTTCATAAAATCTTGCAGGACTGCTGCGAGATCCTCGACGTTCCTGAACCCGAGCTTTACCTGACCAACAACCCGTTTCCCAATGCCTTCGCGGGCGGCGTGCAGAGGCCGTACTTGGTGCTGAGGAACTCGATTGTCGAGACACTGACCGATGACGAATTATATGCGTTGATCGGGCATGAATTAGGTCACGTAAAGTGCGGTCACGTGCTGTATCGCACCATGGCGATACTGCTGTTCCCCTTGCTGGAGGCCATCGGGCGTCGCACCTTCGGGCTTGGTGATGCTGCCAGCATCGCGCTGGCTTTGGCGTTCTACGAGTGGTTCCGCCAGAGCGAGGTTTCCGCAGACCGGGCTGGACTGCTTGCCTGTCAGAACCCCGAAACGGCATTCCGAATGAACCTCGCACTGACCGCCGGACCAAACCGGCTGAACAACGAGATGAACACGGAAAGTTTTCTGGAGCAGGCGCGCCGGTACCAAGAGGGCTCGACATTGGAGAGCTTCGGCAAGATCGTTCTCTTCACAACGTTCTCTGCCCAGCTGTCCCACCCAATCCCGATTCATCGAGCGCAGTTGCTGGACAGCTGGATTCGCTCGGGCGAGTACGACCGGATCCTAGCGGGCGACTACCCCGGCGCCCCGAATGAGCCTCTAGCATTGCCGGCAACCGTTTAGCTGAGTTTATTGGCGAGCCAGTTGAAGATTCTCTCCGAGCTGATGCCGTAGGCTCCGATCTGGCAATGAAGACCTGCGCCGAATTCCATGCTGAACTTCATCAGCTCCTTAGGGGCTGAGAGCTTTTCATATACAACTTGTGGCTGGTTGCCCATGAACTGGTCGTCTTCCGCGTCGATCACAAGTACTGGGCAGCGAATCTGGTCAATAATGCCCTCAAGGGTGTACGGCTTGATCGCCAGAATCAGCTCGGATGGCGTTGCCGCGCCAAAGGTCCACATCCCGTTCTCGAAAAACCATCTTGCGGTCAGGTCTTTCTTCATGTACTCAATGGCGCCCTCGTCGAACTCTTTCGGATACTTTTCGACCGCTTCCAACGCTTCCGGGCCCATAAAGCTCAGAACTGTGTCAAAGAAGCTGTAGATTCCGCCATTGGGAATCAGGGCAGTAATTTCTGGAATGAATGCCGCTGCGCGAGCGCAGAGGAAACCGCCGAAACTGATGCCGTTCAGGGCAACTTTGTTCCAATCTACCGAATCTCCGAAGTGGGTCCTTGCAAAACTAAGTGCAGACCGTACGGGTTTCTCCCACTCTGGGGTGAAGGTGAGCCCTTCCAATCGGATCGCGGCACCCTGCCCGGGACCGTCGAACACCAAGCAGTGAAAACCGCGCTGCTGCGCCCCCATAGCGTTCAGGCACACCTCTTCGGCCGTGCCGTCGAACCCGGTGTGCAAGATGAGGAGTGGCCGAGGACGGTCCACGCCCGTTGCCTTCAGGGCATAGCCTCGCAGAACTTTGCCTTCATACGGAAACTCGATGGGCTGGATGTCGGGCTGAGTGAATTCGAGCCCTTGATGGAAGCAGCGAACGCTGGAGTTGTACGCCTGCAAAATTCTCGGGTCTTTGGGGTTGCCGTGCAGATAGAACTCCGCTTGGCGGAAGTACATTGATGCCCGCAACAGCGCGGTTCCAGCGCTGTAGGTGTTTCCTTGTTCGATCGACTTTGCAGCCAAATCCTCTAGGTAACTTGCAGTCTTGTTCCACTCGTCGTACCAGCTGTTTGCGTCGCCTGGGGTGATGCGCCAGCAGGTAGCTGCGGTCTCCATGATATCGGCGGCTCCGAAGTAGGTCTGGCCTAAGGTGCGGATCGCCTGGAAGTCCAGCTCTGAGTTCTCGAAAAGCAAGGTGTTTTTCTTGGCGCCAGCAGCTGCAGTGGTGGCGGCGGGTGTGCTCGGCTGCTGGGCATTCTGAGCCAGGAGTGTCGGCGCGATCACCGCAGACCCTGCTACAGCGAGGAAGTTTCTTCGACTCAACATAGTTTCATTTTGAACAAGTCAGAGCGAAGACGGACGCTGCTCACCTGTAAGGACAGTTGCGCAGTGTTGGTCAAGAATTTACAATGGATGGGTAGGATTGCGCGCATGAAAGCGGTTACGGGTTGCTTCGGGCTTATGATCTTGTTGATGATGTTCGCTTCAGCAGCCTTCGGTAGCCACTCTTCGCACTCAAATCGCAATGAGGTTTCGGACCTGCGTGTGATGGCCTGGAACGTCTGGCTAGGAGGAAAACAGAACGGCACGGTAACAGGTCCAAATCAGATTATTCAGGTCATTCAGCATCATCGCGCTGACGTTGTTTTGATGCAAGAGACTTATGGCTCGGGTGAGTTTTTTCTCAAGGGTCTCGGCTTCCACTTCCTACCGCGCGGGACCAACGTTTCGATCTTTAGCCGTTTTCCCATCGAGGAAGACATCTCAGTGTTCGAGCCGTTCAAGTGCGTCGGCGCATTGTTGCGCTTGCCAAATGGGCGAAGAGTGGCCGTTTACTCGATCTGGCTACCCTACGCTGAGGACATTTGGATTCCGGAAATACGGGCAAACGCGGACGACCGTCGAATGCTTGCTGCTTGCGAGCCGTCTGCCCACGACCTTGAGCAGATTCTGAGCTTGATCAACAAGCGGTTGGAAGGTCCGAAGTATGCGGATATTTCGGTAATAATTGGCGGAGACTTCAACTCGATGTCCCACCTGGACTGGGCGGAAATTGGGCGGGAGCACTATGGGCGCCCTATCGAGTGGCGTACCAGCCTGCTCATGGCAGAGGATGGGTACCGAGACGCGTTTCGGGAAGCAAATCCCGCCATCGATCGCGATGCAGATAGCACCTGGTCCCCTCGATTTCCCGAACAAGAGCAAGAACGTATTGACTTCGTCTACTTCCGGGGTGAAGGTGTCGAAGTAAGTCAGTCGCAGCGCATCAACGACTCCACCGGTCCCTTTCCGTCCGATCATGCCGCCGTTCTTGCAGAACTAAAGATCAGTGCGCGCCCTCCCACTCCTAAGGAGGCGAGATTTCGGGTCGCCACGTACAACATTCGGCATGGAAGGGGGATGGATGAAGAGCTTGATTTGGACCGAACAGTGCGCACTATCCGCTCTCTTCGCGCCGATATAGTGGCGCTTCAGGAAGTTGATGACCGGGCGTCAAGAAGTGGAGGCACAAATCAGGCTGCGGCGCTGGGCCGAGAGTTAAATATGCATGCTGCCTACGGCGCCTTTATGCCCTTTCAAGGAGGTTGGTATGGCCTTGCACTGCTCTCGAAATATCCCTTTGTTCGGGTGCGTTCGCTTCCGCTGCCCGTGGGGAACGAACCGAGGGTCGCTTTGGTAGCCGATGTCCGGGCTCCGAACGGCGAAATTTTTACCGTTATAAACGTTCACTTCGATTGGGTTGAGGACGACGGCTTGCGCTTTTCGCAGGCATCGGCTGTGGCGAACTACTTGCAGGAGTTGCCCGATCCATTTATCGTGATAGGCGACTTCAACGACGCTCCAGCGTCGCGAACGCTCGACCTCTTCCGGTCCATAACGATTGAGGCGAGGAAGAATTCGCCAACCTACCCAGCTGACCGTCCAACGGTAGAAATCGACTACATCTTCGCCGGGCTGCCAGACCGTTGGCGAGTAGGTAGAGCAAGAGTGGTGGACGAACCCCTCACCTCCGACCATCGACCTGTGGTTGCCGATATCATCCTAAGAAGATCAGATTGAATCGAGGTCTCTTCTGCCAGTTCGACATTAGAGCTCCGGTTCAATCGCCTTTGCCAGCGCCAGGAGGCTATCGGATTCCATCCACTTCTTCAGCTCAGAATCTGTCTGACTGGCGATCAGTTCTCCGGTGGTGCGGAACTGCTCTCGGTGCTTCGCTTTCAACTCCCTTCGAAGCCGCTGCTCCAAAACCAGTAGCATCTCCTCGCGGGTCTCTGCCACTAGGCGAGGAACGGGCACCGGCTTGCCCTCATCCAGTGCGACCATCGTGACCCGGGCAGTGTTCGTGTGCCGGCGAACTGCTCTGCGGGCGTCCTCTGCCATCACCTCGATAAGAACATCCATGCTCGTTCGGCCAGCGTAGACCACGCAGCCGATCAGCGTTACCACTTCTCCGACTTCGATTGGCTCGTGAAAGTCGACACGGTCGAAGGAAGCCGTAACACAAACGTAGCCCGAAAACTTCTGCGCGGTGACGCTCGCGCAGAGGTCGATCATGCTCAAGAGCGAGCCTCCAAAGACCTTCCCAAGCACGTTGGCGTCGTTCGGCAACATCATCTGTGCCATCTCTGTGCGGGTGCTAGAAACCGTCTTTTCGGTTTCAGGCTGTAAACTAGGCGGCTGATTCTGCATAACGCCTAGATTGTGTGCCAATCGGGGCGGGCGACAACGACCACAGCAGATTCTGCCGAATGCTATGGGCATCGTAACGAATTTGGAACAGCAATCACCCCAAGACAGGAGCGCGCTGTCGGTGATGGAGATTCAGACCCTGTTGGAGTACCTCCCCCACCGGTACCCCATGCTCCTGGTCGACCGGATCCTCGAGCTCGAGACCGGCAAGCGCTGCAAGGGGCTCAAGAACGTAACGATCAACGAGCCGTTCTTCCAAGGTCACTACCCGGGAAATCCGGTAATGCCCGGGGTGCTCATCATCGAGGCGATCGCCCAGGCAGGCTGCGTTCTGCTTTTGACTGACCCGAAACTGAAAGGTCAGATCCCTATCTTGGGGGCGATCGAAAACGTTCGCTTTAGAAGACCGGTTTTGCCCGGTGACCAACTGATTAGCGAGATTGAACTGCTCTGGTTCAGAAACCAGATGGGCAAGATCAAGGGAACCGGAACGGTTGATGGCGAGTTGGCGTGCACGATCGAAGTCAGCTTCAAGCTCGTAGCCCCAGGAGAGGGACAGTTTTGAGCCTGATTCACCCATCCTCGGTTATCGACCCCAAGGCCGAACTGGCGAGCGACGTGCGCGTTGGTCCGTTCTGCGTTATCGAAGGAGACGTTAAGATCGGCAAAGGCACCGTCCTGGAGTCGCACGTCTCGATCAAGTCCAACACCAGAATCGGAGAAGACAACTACATCGCACAGGGGGCCGTCCTTGGCGGTGACCCTCAAGACCGCCGGTACCAGGGCGAGCCGACCTACCTGATTATTGGAAACGGCAACAACATCCGCGAGTATGTGACCATTCACCGCGCAACAGGTGAGGATATGGCAACCACAATCGGCGATGACAATTTCATCATGGCGTACTGCCACGTGGGGCACAACTGCGAACTGCATGACCGGATTACCATGGCGAACAACGTCGGAATTTCGGGCTACGTAACTATTGAGAGCATGGTCACCGTCGGTGGCATGACCGGTATCCACCAGTTCGTGCGAGTTGGAAAGCTAGCAATGGTCGCAGGCATAAGCCGAATCGTGCAAGATGTGCCTCCGTTCATGATTTCGGGCGGGTACGACCAGCAGATTAGGGACATCAACGCTATCGGTTTGCGCCGGTTAGGCATCAACCAGCAGGCAAGAATGAGCCTTCACAAGGCGTGCAAGCTTCTGTTCAAATCTCAGCTGGGTCTGCGGCATGCTATGGACATTGTCCGCAGAGAAGTGCCGCCCACTGAGGAAATCGAGTACCTGCTGGAGTTCTTGGAACGCCTCTTCCGCGGCAAGAGCGGACGCGGCGACCAGCCTTGAACCTCATCTTCTCGGCTGGCGAAGCATCGGGCGATGCTTATGCCGCAGAGTTGGCTAAGCGGCTACAGGAGTTTGTCTTGCTGGGCATCGGCGGGGCGCGCTCTTCAGCAACCGGCGTGCAGCTCATCGCTGATAGTTCCGATTGGGGCGCAATCGGCATCATCGAGTCTCTTAAGGTTGGTCCTCGGGTTCAGAAGGGGTACCGGCTAGCGACCCAGGCACTCAACGAGCTAAAGCCAGGCGTGTTCGTCCCTATTGACTACGGGTTTCTCAATATTCAACTGGCAAGGCACGCCCGGGCGAAGGGATGGAAGGTGCTGTATTTCATGCCGCCGGGGTCTTGGAGAAAGGACAAGCAGGGAAAGGACCTGCCCAGCGTCACCGACCGGATCGTGACTCCGTTTCCCTGGTCTGCTGAAATCCTTAAAGAGATGGGCGCGACGGTCGATTACTTTGGACATCCGCTGGCGCAGATGGTGCAGCAGCGCGGTGCCGAAACGAGGCTGGATCAACTGGCATTGCTCCCAGGTAGCCGTGAGCATGAAATTCGGGCGAACATGCCCGTTCTCGCCAAAGTCGCCCAGGAACTGAAGCTGCCTGTTGAGGTCGCTCTAGCCGAAAGTGTGCAAGACAGCTGGGTGGCAGACGAATGGCGAAAGGCCGGTGGCGACTCGGACTCTCTGAAATTGACCCGACGAGATACGTACGGAGTTTTGCTTCGATCCAAAGCGGCTGTGGTCTGCTCTGGCACCGCTACGTTGGAAGCGGCGCTGTGCCGGTGCCCTTTCGTTGTGGTTTACCGGTTGAGCGCGATGGTCGCCCTGGAAGGCAGGATACGGCGCCCGAAGTTCGACTACATCGCATTGCCCAACATCATCGCGGGCAAAGCCGTAGTGCCAGAACTGATCGACAAAGATGCGAGCGCGCAAAGGGTCGTGAAGAAGATGGAGGGAGTCCTTTCGAACGACGGGGAAAAGCAACTTGCTGAATTCGACCAGCTTGCTAGTCAGATCACTGGCGATGATCCGCTAGGACAAACTGCCAATTGCATCAGGCAATTGGCGGCAACGGCAGAATAGACTATTTGAAGGTTTCTTGAGTACGAACGACGCTTTCTATCAATCGGTCGTGGATCAGACTGCCGCCCATATCAACCCAGGGTTGGCAAGGCTGATGGCGTTCGCCGGATTCGGGGTGGAAATGAGTGCCGAAGGGTGCTGGATCACCGACCATGAAGGGCGCCGATATCTGGATTGCCTCGGCGGTTACGGTGTCTTCAGCCTGGGTCATCGTCACCCGGCGGTTGTTGCCGCAGTGAAGAAGCAACTCGACGAGATGCCCATGGGCGCCAAGGCTTTCTTTAACGCCCGGTCGGCGGAGCTTGCGACCCGACTCTCCGAGCTTACTGGCAGCAAGCTGCCTTACGCTTTCTTCTGCAACTCTGGAGCCGAGGCGGTCGAGGCGGCACTCAAATTCGCGAAGCTGGCGACCGGGCGAACCAAGGTCATCGCAACCCATGGCGGCTATCACGGGAAGACCCTTGGAGCACTGAGCGTTACGGGGAGAGAGAAGTATCGAACGGCAGTTGGACCGCTGATGCCCGGCGCGGTTTTCATGCCCTACGGAGACGCGGTGGTAATTGAAGCAGAGGCTGAGGGTGCTGCGGCGGTGATCGTCGAGCCGGTTCAAGGTGAAGGAGGGATTATCGTCCCGCCGGAAGGTTACTTACGGCGGATTCGCGAGATTTGCGACCGGCACGGCGCGCTGATGATTGCCGACGAGATTCAGACCGGGCTTGGCCGAACGGGATATCTATTCGCCTGCGAAGCTGAAGGCGTTACTCCGGATCTGATGACCCTCGCCAAATGCCTCGGCGGTGGGGTGATGCCCATTGGCGCGGTATTGGGCACGACAGAAATCTGGGACATAGTTTTCGGTGAGAACCCTTTGATGCACACCAGCACCTTTGGTGGCAACGAAATGGCGTGCGCCGCCGCCTTGGCAGCTCTAACCGTGATTGAAGAGGAGGCGCTGGTAGAAAAATCGCGCTCCTCTGGAGAAGTTTTCCTGGAAGGGTTGGTGAGGTTGGCGGAGAAGCACCCGCAATTGGTTCTGGAAGCCCGGGGAAGAGGGCTGATGCTCGGATTGGAGTTCCGGGTGGACGAAGTTGGCGAACTGGTTGTGTCTCAACTGCTCATTCGTCAGGTGATTGCTGCCTACACGCTAAACAACCCCCGTGTTTTGAGAATCGAGCCGCCTCTGACCATCTCTGCGGAGGAAATCGCGTTTGCGCTAGCCGCGTTGGATGAAGCACTGACTGCGACTAGGGACATGTTGGTGGAATTCGGCGTTCTTTCGCCAAGCGAAGAGGGGCAAATGTCTTCGACTTTTGGGGTCCCTTAACATGCACATAACATCGATACCGTTTAATAATACGTGCGTAGACTCAGAATCTGAGCTTTACATGATCAACAGGAAATCAAAGTGAAAAGAGCATTTACACTCATCGAACTGCTCGTCGTAATCGCGATCATCGCGATTTTGGCAGCTATTCTGTTCCCTGTTTTTGCCCAAGCGCGTTCGGCTGCACTTCAGACCGTGGCGATTAATGGACAAAAGCAGATCGGGACTTCTCTGCAACTCTACATCAACGACTACGATGCGGTGCTTCCACGTAATGACGATTGTAAGCCCAATTCGTCGTTGAACGCCGACCTTAATTCCCGTCCGTTCAACCCCACAGGAGCCGGGTGCTCCTCTGCTCCTTGGCAGTATCGAATGAACCACTACTCTTGGCAGAAGTGGGTCTTGCCTTACGTAAAGTCGGTCGACCTCTTCTTCCACCCGATGCGTGGAAAGCTGGACCGACCTTCTCCGGGTGAGCCATTCAATGCTAACGAGCCACAATGGTCTGGCAATGGTCAAATCATGGGGTCGTACGCGCTCAATCTCGGCTTGACCGGCTCTATCAACACCTACAATCGAGCTGAAACGGCTAACGGAAGATTCCGAAACAGCTGGCTTGGTGGAACCATCGCCGCTGTTCCGAGCCCGTCCAGAGCGATGTTGTTCTTGGAATATACGAATCCGGTCATCAACTACGCTCCGACCTGGCGTATTGGAGCTTCGTCCCCAATCGAGACTCACGGGCCGATGGCTGTTCGTGAGTTTTGGCAGGCGAACTTCATGAAGCCTCAGGACATTGCGAGCTGCACGTTTACGAACGATCCTGACGCCGCGAGGACAACCAATGGGAACATCATAGTCGGTATGGTAGATACCTCAGTGCGCGCAATTCCAGCGGCTCGCTTCCTGTCTCTAACGCCTCCGGCCGCAGAAATTGGAGCTGTGTTGACTCCGCGAACGCGCTGCGGTGCCAACTCTGGCGTCTACTCGGATGCACCTGCAGGTCCTAACTTTGCTGCGGTGCGCAACAACGCTGACTACGCCTTCTGGGCGCTCGACTAATGCGAAGGCTTCGAACGATAGGAACGCTGATTGCTGCTGCGTTTGCACTCTTCCTGTTAGCAGGTTGCATGGGCAGCCCTAGTGCGAATGATGGAGGAAATACCATCGATCAGCTGGGTAAGGCAGCCGTGGAGATGGAGAAGAAGGAAGGCGTAGCACCTCCTCCTCCGGACGAGGCTGGGCAAAGTGCCCCACAACCTGTAGGTCAGTAGGCACGAAGCCCCTTGCCTTAATTGCCCCTTCGGATGAAGGGGCAATTTTCTTTAACGACCAAAGAACGACCTGATTCGGTCGATGCCTTCTGGACCGTACGCTATGATAGCTAAGCCGAACACAGCGGCGATCGCCATGCCGATAAAGGCGAGCAAAGAGCCAATCAGTCCGAAAACGCCGTCCTCTTCCAGCATCCCCAGCGCGATCAGCAAGATGGAGAGCGCGGGGAGCGAATTGGTGCCCGGTAGTGGAAGCATCATGGCTAGTGCCGCCAGAATGATGAGCGGCGCCATGACCCACCGCCTGAACGCAGGCGAGTAGACCCACTTCGCCCTCGGGCGCAAGAACCGCTCGAAGAATTCCGAGCTCTTCTTCAGAGCCTTCATGAACCGGCTGTCGCCGGTCTTGATCTGCTTGTCCAGAATTCGCCGCGGAAACCAGGGCTGCTGCCGGTTCGCCATAATCTGCGCGGCAATTATGATGACCATCACCGCGAACGGCGCAGAGACGCCGGGAGGGGTAAATGGCAAGACCACCGGGATGGTGAAAATGACCAGAAGGAACCCGAACCCTCGGTGCTCGCTGCGGGCGAGGATCTCCCGAACCGTGGTTGATCCGCTGTCCTCGAGAAACACTTCGGAGATGTTTTGGGACAGCTTCATGGATTGCCTGAACGCCAGTGAGTGTACTTTGCGTAGTTTCTCTTAGAGTCATGAAGAAAACAACCGCTCTCTTATCAGTTTCTGCTGCTGCGCTGCTCGCGGCAGGTGGCTATGTGGCGTTCCACCCGGGAGTCGCCCAAGCAACTCCGACCTACGTGCAAGAGACCACCACGCCTCAGGCTGGTATTTACTCGGTCGACACGGCGCACACCAGCATCGTGTTCAAGATCGATCACATGGGACTCACCAACGTGTGGGGTAGGTTCAACGAGTTCTCAGGAGATATCAATCTGACCCCTGAGGTGACCGGTTCCAGCATCAACGTGACGGTGCAGGCGGCATCGGTTGATACGGCCGTGCCAGCGCGAGACAACCACCTCCGAAACGCCGACTTTTTCGAGGTTGAGAAGTTTCCGACACTGACCTTCGTGAGCGAGCAAGTTCGCCGAGAAGGCGACGGCTTCTTCGCCGATGGAAAGCTGACCATTCGAGAGATCACCAAGCCGGTGACCGTGGAGTTCCGTTTCTTCGGTCCGGTAAATGACCCGCGTGGTGCTACCCGAATTGGGGTGATTGTGGAGCCGTTCACCATCGACCGCCGAGACTTTGGCATAGACTACGGTCAAGGCACAATCGGGAACGACGTTACGATCAACATTGGCCTGGAAGGGATCCTCAAGAAGGAGTAACCACTTGAGATGCGGTTGCCTTCGGGTGCCCGCATCGTTCTTCTTTGAGGCGATACACTCTTTGAGGTGAACTCGCCGGTACTTGCTGAAGACAAGTTGTGGATGACAGACGGTGGTCTGGAGACCACTCTTGTCTTTCACCATGGCATTGATCTACCGTGCTTTGCCACCCTCCCGCTATTGCAGAGCGAGGAGCACCGGAACCTTCTGGCAAAGTACTTTCGCAGCTACGCCGAGATTGCCAACCAGAACGGCATGGGCTTCATTCTGGACACGCTAACCTGGCGCGGCAGCCGAGACTGGGGCACGCAACTGGGCTTCGATGACGAAGAGCTGAGGAAGTTGAATCGGGACTCGGTTGAGTTCGCTCGTGGGCTTATGACTGGGGCAGAGAACGTAGTTCTGAACGGTGTCGTGGGTCCTCGGGGCGATGGATATTCAGTGGACCAGAAAATGAGCGAAGAGGAGGCGGAACAGTACCACCGAGCGCAGATCGAAGTGCTGGCGCAAGCAGGCGTGGAAATGATTACTGTGCTGACGATGAACTATCCGGAAGAAGCGATCGGGGTTGCCCGAGCCGCCGTTTCTTCGGGGGTGCCGGTGATTGTCTCGTTTACAGTGGAAACGGATGGCCGCCTTCCCAGCGGGGAGCTGCTTGAATCCGCCATTTCTCGGGTGGATGAGGCGACTGGCTTTGCGCCGCTCTTCTACATGGTGAACTGCGCGCACCCGTCTCACTTCTCTCACTTGTTGGATTCAGGGGCTTCGTGGACGTTTCGATTGGGTGGAGTTCGGGTGAACTGCAGCACCAAGAGCCACGCCGAGTTGGACGAAAGCACGGAGCTGGACATCGGCGATCCTCTTGACTTGGCAGAGCGAGTTTGCGGCTTGGTACCTCGGCTTCCGAACTTGCGAGTGGTAGGGGGCTGCTGCGGCACCGACACCCGCCACCTCCGTTCGATTGCCGAACGGCTGAACCAGTGATCCTGCCTATTTGCCCAAGCGAGCAACCGCAGTGCCACCCTTACCGTAGCTTGATGCATCTCCCGTGGGCGAGTACTTCGGGGGACAGAGATATATCCACGATGCGATACCTGGTGATGCTCTTTCCGCTTGCGCTTTGTGGCTGCTTCTTGAGTGACGAGACTTTGCCGCCAGAGGTCGAATCCAACATGGATGTCCGGCCGCAGCAGCTAGAAAAAAATGAGTTTGCGATGTATCCCGGAGACGAGATTAATGCCGAGACCGAGATCGGTCAGATTGACGACGGTAAGTGATCTCTGCTCGGCGATCTTCTGCGACTCTGCCTCGGCCCAGAACTTCACTTCTCGAAAAAGTGCTCTTCAATTTCTGCGGATGAGACTGCATTGGAGAAAATCACGTGCATGTTGACGCGGCCATCCTTGCCATTCTTGTCCTGAATCAAGAAGTTGGTTCGCAGCTCGACATTTGGAAGGATCAGAAGTCTCTTGGCGTAAGCTCGTACTCTATCAACGGGCAATATGTCTAGAAACTCTGGATCAGCTAGGAGCCCGATTGCCTCTTTGTAGCCCTCGATAGTGAAGTAGTCGGTCAACCCAACTGTTGCGATCTTCAAGTGTTCTGCCTTGATCAAGAGTTGTGAGAAGTAGGCCCGGAAGTCTGCTCCGAATGAATTGTTCAGGTGTGAGTGAGGAGTGTGAACTTGAAGATCCCACTTTCGCCACATCGAGCCTCGGTCGCTCGGAATCATTCCTGCGATCCACCACCAAAGAGTCCGAGAAATCGCTCAAGGAAGGCGATCAGCTTCGCCAAAGCGCGCTGCTTCTTCTCGCCGTGAGCCCCATCTGCCGAGAACCGGGTTGTTGGTGGCATCACCTTTGTGATGGCCGTTCCTGTCGTCCGAATCACCCCATCCCGGAAGGCGGCCTCCACGAACGCGACGGTTTCTTCTGGCTTGAGCTTCTCTTCCTCGATGATCTGGTCCAGTTCTGCCTTGCGACGCGAATCAACGTAAGCTCGCCACTCGGCATCGATCTCACCAGAAGCCGAAACCGAATCCACGAAGTTCTCGATCAGGTCCTTCTTGTTCCGGAGCGTTGGTGATGAGTCAACGGCGCGGGTGATCTGCGCCCGAATTTCAACGTCCTCGCCGCGTCGTACCGATTGGCGCGTGTGCCCTCGATCTCGTATTGGTTGATGACTTGGAGGCGGTTATTGTGGATGTTCTGTCGGTCGATCAGCTTGACGTTCTTGGTTGTTCCGTCGTCACGCGTCAAGAGCTGAACTGGATCTTCTTGAATGCGAACCGTCTTCTCAACGATGCCGTCGTTTTGACCCGCAATCTTGCTCCCGTAGAACTGAGCCCATTCTGAATCAGAGAAGGTGATGTCGTTGAGGGCTTCGATCTGTTTGCGAAGGTTGGTTATCAGCTGCTCTTCTGAGCTGATCCGTAGGTGCTCGTAGGCCTGACGCTCCAGTTGCTTAACGAACTCCTTCTCAAGAGCGTCCTCGCTCTGGTAGCTGGTCTCACGGACCAAACCATCAGGGATGTATTGAGCAACGACGGTGCTCTCATTGGAGACCGCGATAGGATCATACTGGTAGGGCTTACGCTCCTCACTCATGGCTGTCCTCCCTCGTAGGCTCGCGAAATGAGGGTTGTTGCGTCATCTACGTCCTTTTGTGACTTGATCCGAACCTCCAGGTCTCCGGTTCCCCAGTGTCCGATCTTGCTCACATCACGGAGTCCTTCACGCATCTCAACTTCGCTCGGGTCCAGGTGCAGATACAGGCAAAACTCTCCTCGGCTTGCATAGGTGAGACTGGCAAAATTTCTTGATCGGCGGAACGAGATTGAGAGCTTTGTTTCCCGCTCAGCAATGTCGTCTCCCTGCGCTAAGACGGAGGTGCGAATTGCCTCAAAGAGTGCTTTCGTTTCGGCTGTCTGGTCTGCAAGCCATTGGGCCATCGACTTATCCGTGCCTGCCTTCTGAGCTGTCGCCTGGGGAGTCGAGGGTGCTGGACCCGAATTCTTTGCCGTCGAGGTAATCCTCTCAAGCAGAAGATGCCCATCTCCGAATCGTCGGTAGCGCACCAGGTCGATCGTGCTTGGCATTAACTCATACATACCGAGGTCGTCACGTGTGAAATCAGCAGCGATGCAAATCAGCCGGACAGTGGAAAAATCAATTGAGTCTGCTGCGTCCTTGCCGAGCTTGTTTAGTGCAGCCTTCCAAAATTCAGCCTGGTTGTTCTTGATCCAAAGCAAGTACGCAACCCCTTGATTGATCACAGTCCGATTCTTGTCGAGCTTGTACTCGATCACCACCGGGAAGTTATTCTCGTCTAGGCCAAGGGTATCAATCCGATTGCCTGCACCCGCCACAAACTCAGAAGCCACAAATCGGACTCCGAGAAGTGTTTCCAAGTTGGATTCAAAGAGACTCTGAACATCCCTTTCCAACTGGTACGCCTTAGCATGCGCTTCTTCGACGTAGGTTCCGTTGAGGTTGAAAAGTCGTAGCTCACTCATATTGCCTCCTGGAAGGTTAGCAGGCGGTCGCGGTAGTGCTCATACTGTTTACGTCGAGCCTCCAGCTCCGCCTCTAGCTTACTAAAAGTATCTAGCACCTTAACGATTTCTCGTTGGACTTCGATTGGCGGAAGCGGAATCTCAATCCTTGAGACGATGGCCTTGGAGACCTCGCTGAACGTGGCTCCAACGCCCATCCTTTCTATCTGGGCCCGGTGAGCCCTCAACCAATGGAACAGGTAGCCGGTGTCAAGCTTGCTTGGGTCTGGAACGAAGCTCTTGAAACCCTGATTCGTTGCGGTCGGTACCCGGTTAATGGCCACTAACCCAATCGGCGCCCGCGAACTGAATAGGACGGAGTTAGGTGGTAACACCTCGGCCGAGCAGGAGCGGAGGCCGGCTTCGGTCAGCTTTCGAGGCGTGTCGTCCAAGAACTTCGAGCCGTTGAGTTCGCTGATATCTTTCGGAGTGGCCCAGCAAATGCTGCCACCCCAATATTCCGGGCAAGAGGTGCTTGGTGTCGCTCCGCTCACGACACGTGCAGCCGTACCGATTGGGACAACCGACCAAGTCATGGAGACTCCCCGGGCGCACTCTGCAAATCGTGCTCGACAAT
>JBKBWO010000028.1:0-23291 GCA_046314495.1 Fimbriimonadaceae bacterium | reverse complement strand
AGTTTGCCTCCACCTGCTCCAGGTTGAGGTTCTTGGGCAGACGAATACTTCGCGACATCTTGCCGGATGTGAGTTCGCGAACGTAGACTTTAGTGTCTTGGTTGCTGGTCTCGGCGCTATACTCGCCCTGGATGGTGAGCACGTTGTTTTCGACCGAGACGCCGATGTTCTCCGGCGAAATGCCCGGCATAGCGGCTCGAACTACCAGAGTACCGTTCTCTTCCACAATGTCGATTGGCACTACGTTGGTCACAGGGGTTGTCTGGGACCAGATGTTGTTGAACATGGCCTCTAGAGCTCGAAACTCTTCAGCCGGATTCCAGGTGATGATGTTTCTCGTCATGTTGTTTTCCTCCTGTATCGTTGTGATTGGAACAGTTGTTACTGCTCTCACTAATACATAATGTGATCGCATTGCACTAAAGTTCCCAAGTTCTTCACTTGTTTCGCCAGCTTTACAAAAATGGGTTGAATCGCTCCACTCATCCTCGATGGAAGTGCACATAATCGAAGAAGCGAGCACTGGAATTGAGCCAAAACTTCCGGTCGTTTCTCTAGTGTCCGGTATGGACTCAAGGAATCGCTGGCGGAGAGGGTGGGATTCGAACCCACGGAGACTTTCGCCTCACCGCATTTCGAGTGCGGCGCACTAGACCACTATGCGACCTCTCCGGGAAAGTGGCGCAGGCTCAAAGCCGCTCTGGCTCCTTAACCTGGCTGAACCCAAGAGTATATCAGACGATGCCAACATGCCACCCCGGGAAGATACACTGCGAGAATGCGAAGAAACGACCGGATGCAAGGTAGCACAGAGCGGGTCTCCGATAATGGCCGCAGTTTCGACAGAAAGTTCTGGAAACAAGCCACTCCCGTGGAGAGAATCGAGGCGATGTTCGAAATGCGAGATTTTTACTATCAGGTGATACTCGGTGAGAACGTCCCTCGAAGAATGGACCGACCTGTTGGCGGCACTCGACGCCGTGGGGATGATTAAGTACTTAATCGTCGAAGGAACTGCTGTCGCGCTTCACGTGCCTACCCTTCCCCGCCTCGGGCAGAGGCGGAACCTGAGTACGCGAGCCTATGGCTCGCAACCGGTGCCCTGGCACCGGAAGAAAGTAAAGCCCCGAGGATTTCTATAGCTCGCGGTCTAGCAAGAGGATCTGCACAGGTTAAATCACGAGGGAGACGGGTGGGGGGCTGGAGACGATGCTGCGGCCGTGCTCGATGTAGTACTCGAACTCCTCGGGGAACACGCGGATTGCCGCAGCCACAGGCCAGGCGGCGGCATCTCCCAACCCGCAGAAAGACCTGCCGTCGATTTGCTGGGTGATCTCGAGCAACGTCGGAATATCTTCCGGCTTGCCGTTGCCGTTCACAATGCGAGCCAAAATCTGTTCCATCCACTCGGTGCCCTCTCGGCAAGGGGTGCACTTGCCGCACGACTCTCGGGCGTAAAACTGAGCCGTGCGCCAGGTAAATGTGACGATGCACGTGTGCTCGTTCAGGAACATGCAGCCTCCAGAGCCGAGCATGCTACCCGCCTCTACCATCTCCTCGTAACCCAGCAACGCGTTCTGGCACATCTCGGCATTCAGAATCGGAACAGAAGACCCGCCGGGCACACACGCCTTCAGCGCTCCGTCCTTCATTCCGCCCGCCATTTCCAACAGCTCCATCAAGGGCGTGCCCATCTCCACCTCGAAGTTGCCGGGTTTGTTCACGTGACCCGATACCGACATGATCTTGGTGCCGCGGCTGTTCTTGGTGGATGCTCCGAGCGAGGCGTACCATTCGCCTCCTTTGGTCATGATCACCGGGGCACAAGCGTAGGTTTCTACGTTGTTGATGAGCGTTGGACTGTCCCAAACTCCCGAAATTGTGGGCAGTGGCGCGTGGGGGAACTTCAGCCGAGGCATCCCGCGCTCGCCCATCAATGAGCTCATTAGTGCCGATTCTTCACCGCACTCGTAACTTCCGGCACCCATGTGAAGATACAGGTCAAAATCAATTCCAGAGCCCATGATGTTCTTGCCTAGCAGACCTGCGGCGTATGCCTCGTCGATCGCCTTTCGCAGCGCCCTGGCGGCATCCACGAACTCGCCACGAATATAGATGTAGCCAGCGTCTGCCTGAGTGGCGATGGCGGCTATGGTCATCCCCTCGATAACCAGAAACGGGGTAGTTTCCATCAGCTGCTTGTCTTTGAAGGTGCCGGGCTCACCTTCGTCTGCATTGCAGATGACGTAGTGCCGTTTGGTCTTCTCTTTGGGCAGTCCGTTCCATTTGATCCAGGTAGGAAATCCTGCGCCACCTCGACCACGGAGGCCGCTTGCCTTGATATTGTCGATGATCTGCTGTTGACCCATCGCCAGAGCAGCTTTCAGCCCTTCATAGCCTCCTTTAGACCGGTAGCCATCCAGGGTGGCGTAAGCGGGGTCTGCGGAGTGTTCGAGCAACAATCGATATTCGGCCATGCGCAACTTAGTTTACGAGATGCGACGACCACTGTTCGGCGCGCGTCTTCCTACGAGCGATCCCAGCCCGCGCCAATACGCTCGTTCGGCGCAGGGCTGTCGTGCCTGCTGACCACTCTCAAGAAAATCCGTCGAGGTCGAGTTAGAACTTCTCGCCGTTAACCAGTACGAAACCGCCTGATACGCCCATGGCTCAAGGGATTGAGCTACGGATGAGAGGTACGAATGACTTCATGTCGATCTGCTGGGTTTACCAGGTGCGGCGACCACCATTCGGCGCAGCTCACTAAGACCGGCTTCACCCTGCGGTAAGCCTGTTTTGTGATTGCGGACCGTTGTACGGAATTGTCCGTCTTCAGCCACGAGAGCAGATGCCTCTACGGAATCGGGTTCCCATTCGGCTTTGGGTCGTTCCGCCGAATGGGAACGGTGCCTTACTGCGGGCTGTCAGCCGGTGCAGGTTGGTCAGGTTGTGGCGGGGGCGCGCCTCCTTTCCCTCCACTGCCCATCATGATCATGTCGTCTCCAGGATCAACGGGCGGAAGACCCGAGTCCTGTTTCTGGATCTCCGTGACCTGGTTCTCAATGTCGGCTTGTGTCGTCTGGCCAGAACCGCATCCAACCAAAGCAAGCCCAACTCCAAAGGCGAAGAGGGCAGCGATCGAGACTTTTAGTTCCTTCATCAGTTCAAATCCCAAAGGTAGGTGTTGCGGTCGGCTCGGCCGGTCCAGCCGTTCCTCACGTCGCATCCGACAGCCGTCTGGGCGACCGTCATCGCCTTCACATGGGTATCGGTGAACAGCACGATCGCCCGGTCTCGGTGATACGGCCACAGCCCACCGAAGACGTTCCATCGATTCGTGTTGGTGGGGTTCCAGCCGCCCCACCACCAGAAGCTCGCGCAGGGGCCTCTCGGCGGGAAGCTGTCCTGACCGTTGGTGTACAGCCGGCAAGGCGGATCGATTCCCCAGTTCCCTCCCCCCAGCGGGTAGCCGCTTGGCGTTCGGTCCCAAATGCTGTTCACGAAAAAAATAGTCGCCGAGGGTTCGGTGACTCGGGAGAAGGTGATCGGAACCGATCGGAACGCTTCTGGGCAGCTTCCGCCCATCGGGCTAAAGTACTGGGTGTTGTATCCGTAGTCGGATTTCAACCCGATGTTGAATTCAATCTGAAGCGACCGCCAGGGTTCTGCCAGAACGTAGGGGTTCTGAATCGAGGGTGACCCGACAGTCATCCTCGAATCGAAGTTCGTTGGGCTGTTTGGGTCGGCGAACACGTCCATCGACTTCATGTAGGGCTTAATGAGCTGAGGCCAGACTCGGTCTCCCTGCATAACGCGGTAGGTGTTGTTGTACTGAATCGGCACCGCCCGGTCATCGTGCGAATCGATGTACAGGATGTTCGCGGTTCCGATTTGTTTGGCGTTGGAGATGCTGGCAGTGGTGCGCGCAGCGATCATTGCCTGGCTAAAGACGGGAAAGAGAATCGCTGCCAGGACTGCGATTATGGCTATAACAACTAATAGTTCTATGAGGGTGAACCCTTTGCGACTGAGCATAGGTGTCTCCTTTGGTTCGCGCGGCTCTTCGCGCGATTCCTTTATTATAGGCGTTAAGGGTTGTCGCCTATTGCTTCCTGGTCTTTTCGGCTCAGGTGGACCTTCACGATTTCGTCTGCCAGACGAATGACGGTGTTCTCATCGCTGTTGCGCAGCCGCTCAATGAGATCGTCCACAAATTTCTCGTTTACCGGACCGTAGTACCCGTCTCCGACTTGCAGCACCGGCGCGCGGTCGCAGGCATCCAGGCACTCGACCTCTTCCAGCATAAACATGCCGTCCTCGGTGGTTTCCATGTTCCCCACGCCCAGTTTTTCCTTCAGGTGTTCAAAGATCTTGTACGCGCCGCAAAGGTAGCAGGTGAGGCAGGTGCAGACCTCGATTTTGTGCTTGCCCGGGTTGTGCTCGGTGTTGTACATCGAGTAGAAGGTGGCTACCCCTTCGATCTCGGCATAGCTTCTTTTCAGCCGGAAGGCGACTTCTGCCAGGGCGTCTCCGGTGAGCATTCCCCCGTATTCGCGCTGGGCGATCCAGAGTGCGGGCAGGATGGCTGCCTTTTGCTCGGGGTAGTGCTGGATGATTTTGTCGAGCTCTTCAATCGCTTTTTGGGAGAATTGAAGGTTCAGCTCACCTGGTTTGGGCGGCTGGGGCCGCTGGTTCGGGCTTCCTAGCTGAAGAAATTGACTCATCTCTGGATGGTGAATACGAGAGCGTACCTTGGGGAATTTCGATGGGTGCCCGCTTGGGGGCGGTTCGTCAGAGGACGAACCTCTGGCTTTCTGGTTGCGATTGTGCTTTAGAGTCCAACTATCCGTTCGTTAACAAGAGCCAAGGTCAACTACCACAGTCCACTGGTCAGCTTGGTTCAAGTCGATTCGAAGTTTTGGGTGCCCGGGGGCTGTATCGCAGCGACGAAAAAATTGGAGGGTGAGTCGGGAGCGCGAGCCTCCGGCTCGCTAATGCGGCGTCAGCCGCGATGACATGCCAAAGTCCGTACATCCCCATACCGTCAATTGCTCCAATGTAGTGGGTGCCCGCGAGGCGGTTTTCGGTTGCTGGGTGCTTCGTTTCCGGTCCCGGCCCGTTGCGAGCCATAAGACCTTGCCCAGAAACGGCCCCTCGAGCCTAGAGTTCACACCGTTTGCGGGCAACAACGCCAAGCAATCTCTCCTCAGAATCAGGATTTTCATCTAGGTGGAACAAAAGGGTAGAAACCCGAGTAAAATATAGTAGACAAAAATGGACTACATTCTGTATGCCGAGCTGAGAGGGTTCTATGTGCAGAGCTTTGCACAGGAGCTAGCGCCCGTTCTGATTGTGAAGGAGCGCAAAGTGCTGGATGCCAACGCGCCGGCGCTGCGCAGAGGGGTGCGCGCAGGGATGCCGCTTTCGGTGGCGAAGGCTCTGGTGGAAGCCCCACGAGTGGTGGAGTGGAAGCCGGAGGACTACGAAGAACTCGCCGAAAAGTGGCTGGATATCGCCAGCCTTCACTGCGCCGTGATCGAGCCGAACGGGCAGGCAGGCGCCTACTTCGATTTCTCGTGCCAGCCAGAGCCGCAAATTTCAGCAGCGCGAATGTTGGCGCAAATCCAGCGGGAAACCGGCCTGGAAGTGGACTGCGCGGCTGCGCCCAACAAGCATGTCGCACGGCTGGCGGTTGCCCCATTGCGTCCGTTTCTGGACGAATACGAAGGAGAGGCAGAGGGCGAGGAACTGGCGCGGCTGTGCCAGCTGATCTTCGGCATTGAGGCGAGCCTCCCTCTGCCCGAGCAGGTCTTCGATGCGAAGCGGTACCTGGCATCGCAAACGGTCGAGCAGTTGGGCTTGGGGCAGGAGCTGAGCGAGCGGCTACAGTTTTTGGGGTGCCGAACCGGTCACGACGTTCAACGGCTGCCCTGGGCGGCGTTGCGCAAGCAGTTTGGGGCGCAAGCGGAGCAGGTACGGGCAGCGGTAGATGGCCGCAAAGGGGAGGCAGTGCAGCCCCTTTATCCCAAGTCGTCTCTGCGTGCCGAGCGGGTGTTCGATGGCGCGGTGGAGAACGCCCAGGAACTGCAGCGCGCGCTGGCAGAGCTGGCAGGTGACCTGGGCGAGCGGCTGAAATCCAGGGAGTCACAGTCGTTCGATGTGAGACTGGCTTTCGAAAGTGAGACCGGCAGTTGGGAAGTGCGGGAGCGTCGATTCGTTCGTGCGGCGCACGACCAGGCTTCGGTTCTTAACGCTCTTCAGCTGCTGGCATCAGAGGCACCGAGAAAACCGGCGGTTCGGCTGGTGGCTCAGGCGCTGCGGCTGGAGAAGGTGCGGGTAGAACAGCCCGAGCTTTGGAGCGCGAGGTCTGTTCGCGAGCCGGTCGCTGCGCTGGCACAGCTTCAATCTCGTTTCGGGAGCGAGAGCGTGCGAAAAGCCAACGAGTTGCCCGTTCCGCGCCGCGTACAGCTTCTAAGGGAGTGGCGGCTTGCGACCGGCTGGCGATAAGCAGGTTCTCTCGGTATGGCGAGAGGCGGGGGAGTGGTGGAACGGAGAACCGTACCGCGAATTTGAGACCTACCTCGATGCGAAAGGGGTTCGCCGAGAGCGTTGCCGTGAGTACCCGAGCCTGGCGAGCGCCTATCTGCCAGAGAGGCAGCAGAAAGAGGTGTCCGAGGTGGCAATGCCGGACGTCTCTCGCCGCCAGCAGCGCAGCCAGTTTCTGGGAGAGAGCCTGAGCGCTGGGCAGCAACCTTGGGAGGAAGACTGCACCGAGGATTGGGCGATCCGGATTCATAAAACGCGTGACGAAAAGGTGGCTCGCGCGTGCGGAAAGATCCAGGAGCCGCAGCTGCCCCAGAAGCTGAAGGCGCAGCACGGCTACCTGGCAGCGCATGTGTGCAGTGGTTACTCGTTCGGTCGTGGAGCGATGCTGGCGGAGGAGATCCCTGCGCTGGCCGCCGCCGCAGGGCTGCCAGCCTTCGTTCTGGCGGACCGGTTCAGCTTGGCGGGGGTCTGGGAGGCAACCAAAATCGCCAGGAAGGTGGGAGTTCGGTGTCTGGTCGGCGCCTCGCTGGTGTTGGAGAGCGGGGGAGAGATCGTGCTCATCGCCCCCGATGCAAAGGGCTACCGGCGGCTGAGCCAGCTGGTTACGGAATGCCATATGAACCAGCCTCGGCTGTTCCCCCTTTGCACCTGGAAGAGCCTAGAGCGATGGGGTGCGGGGCTACTGTGCCTTACCGGCGGTGACCTCGGACCTGTGAACCGGCTTTTGATGCGGGGCTCGTTTGATGAGGCACGGGGGACGCTGGAACGGCTGCGTACTTTGTTCGGTACAGAGAGCGTTCTCGTGCAAGTCGAGCGGAGCTACCTGCCCTGGGAGCACTCGGTGAACGAGAAACTGCTAGAACTAGGCTCTCACTTGGGATTGCTGGCGATAGCCGGAGGGCTGGTTACCCACGCGAGACGCTCTCACTTTCCGGCGCAGGACGTGATCACCTGTGTAGAGACGCTTTGTATGGTAGAGCAGATTGAAGGTCGCAAACCTGCCCGCCATCCTGATCAGCCCGAGGTACCCCCGGTGCCTCGCAGAGCACTAAACGCGGAACGGTTTCTGAAGAACTCGGCAGAGATGCGAGAGCTTTTCGCCGATAAGCCCCGATTGCTGGAGAACGGTTTCCGGCTGTTGGAGCGATGTGAGGCGGAGGTTCTGCCTCCGCGCTCGGAACTGCCCACATTGTACGCAGATGAGCCTTATGTGCTGCGCCAGGCGGTGCTCGCCGGCGCACACTTGCGCTACCGAAAGCAGCCGGTAGCTTTGAAGCGGCGCATCGAGCACGAGCTGGACCGGATCATCCGGCTGGGTTTTAGCGGGCATTTTTTGATGGCGTGGGACCTGGCGCGTTGGGCGGAAGAGCAGGAGTTCGTGTACAGCGGGCGGGGGTCGGTGGTGGATTCGGTGGTGGCGTACTGCTTGGGGCTCTCCCGCATCGACGGTTTCGAGCACCGGCTTCATTTCGACCGGTTTCTGCCCGAGGATGGCAGCAAGAGACCCGACATCGACCTCGATTTCGAGGCAGACAAGCGGGAGGACGTGCGGCAGTACTGGGTTCAGAAGTTCGGCTCGACCCACGTGGCTACCGTCGGGGCGTTCGGGGCGTTCTGCTCTCGGGGCATCGTGCGGGAAGTTGGGAAGGTGATGGGGCTCCCCGAAGCCTCCATCTCATTCCTGAGCAAACGGATGCATGGCGGAATTAGCCCAGACCGGATGGAGGCTGCGCTGGAGAAACGTCCGGAATTGCGAGACAGCAGGGTGCCGCGAGAGCGGTTTCGTTGGGTGTTTCGCCTGGCGCAGCGGCTTATGGATTTGCCCAGGAACCTGCGGGCGCACTCCTCTGGGGTGGTGGTCTCCCGCGAACCAGTGGCGTGTTACGTACCGGTTCAGCACTCCGGAGTCGAGGAGGTGCTGATTATGCAGTGGGACAAGCGTAGCGCCAAGCACTGCTTCGATAAGTTCGACTTGCTTTGCCTGCGCGGAAACGATGTGCTCTCTGGGGTGGAGCGGAACGTTCGATACGGACAGACTTCCGACCTCTCCTTCAGCGTGACCCAGATTCCGCTGGATGACCCGGAGACTTTTCGCGCGATGCGTTCGGGAAAGCTGATCGGCATCCCGCAGTCAGCCTCGCCAGCTATGCGCCAGGCGCACATCCGGCTACAGACTGACAACTTACACGATGCGAGCCTGGTGCAGGCGGGAATCCGTCCTGGGGTAGGTGGTGCGGTGAAGATCAACGAGCTGATCGCGCGGCGCAGGGGCAAACCGTTCACGTTCTCTTGCCCCGAGATGGAGAAGATTTTGGGGCTGACCTACGGCATTATCGTGTTTCAGGAGCAGGTGGATCAACTGCTGCAGACGTTCTGTGGCTGCACCTCCGGCGAGGCGGAAGCGATACGGGATGACCTGTACAAAAAGCGGCGGGAGAGCTTTGCCGAGGAAATTCGGGAGGATTTAATCGGTCGGTGTCTGGCGCAGGGATGGTCTAGGGAGATCGCCTTGGAGGTGTACGACCTGGTTTCGGGCTTTCGCGGGTATGGATTCGCGCAGGGTCATGCCCTGGCTTTCGCTGAGATCTCCGTAAGGGCGATATGGGCTTTGCAGAATAAACCTACGGAATATTTTGGAGCGCTTCTGGATGCACAGCCAGCGGGATACTATGGGCCGAGAACTCTGGCGAACGAGGCACGGTCGAGGGGGGTGAAGATATTGCCTCCGGATGTGAACGTGAGCAGTCTACGCTTCGATGTAGAAGATGTGCTGAGCCAGGACACGCCGAAGTTGGTTCTGCCCAACTCGGGGCTTCGAGTGCCGCTGGTGCAGATCGCCGGGCTAGACCGCTCTTTAGCGCGGCAGGTAGTGGAGGAAAGGAAGAGTGGTGGGTACACGTCGTTGTTCGATTTCTGCGTGCGGGTTCAGCCAGCGCGGGATCAGCTGGAGCTATTGGTGTTGAGCGGATGCTTCGACGCTTTACACCCGAACCGGAGGGCAACGCTGTGGGCGGTTTCGGATGCAGTCCGATGGGCTGGCTCTGTGGCGCAAAGAGGAGAAGGGGTGCTTCCTCTTGAGTACGCCGAGCCTTCGATTCCGGAAGGGCTGGCAGACTTTTCCGAGGTGGAGAAGGCGATAATGGAGCGGCGGCTGCTGGGCTTGGACGTGCACCAGCATCTGATGAGCTACGAGCGGGCACATATCCAGGAGCGCGGCGGGATCAGCTCAGAGGATTTCGCCACACTGAAAGGGGGCGAGAGTTGCTTCTTGGTGGGTAACCCGATACGGCTGCGGTTTCCCCCGACAGCCAGCGGCAAGCGGGTCGTGTTCTTCGACCTCGAAGACGAGTTCGGGTTGGTGAACGTTACGTGCTTCGACGATGTGTATCAGCGGTGCGGCCACGCGATCATCTGCTCGCCGTATGTGACGGTAATAGGGGAGGCGCAGAACCGTGACGGGCATGTGGGGCTGACCGCGACCAGGGTGGTGTCCTATCGTCCAGTGCTAGGTGAAGGGTTGATCCGGCAAGACGAGATCCCTGTCGGCACCGCCGACTTCCTAGTTGGCTGACGGATACAGGTTCGCGTACCCAGGTTCCACCTCTTTCCAAGGCACGGAGCGACAAGCGGCACGCTCCCTCGGGGCCGCACAACTCGGTTCACCTCCTTGGCATCAGAATATAATGAAGTCAGTGCGGCTGTAGCTCAGCGGATAGAGCGCTTGCCTCCGGAGCAAGAGGTCGAAGGTTCGATTCCTTTCAGCCGCGCCAACTACCGGACTGTGCGTTCTGACACATAGGTCGAAGTTTGTTCCGGAGGTTAGCCAGCAGCCCCATTTTGGTAATCTCCCATTCAATGGCCCGCATCGTTGCAACGTTAGCGTTCGTTCTGGTGCTGTTCTCCTTCGGGTACAGCAAGGACTGGATCCGCGTTCGGGTTCAGGTCGACGGCCGGGAAGCCGTCCAGCGAGTTGCGGATTCTTCCCTCATTCTTTTCGACTGTCGCATCAGCCCGCCACACACGGACCTGGCAGTTGGCCCAGATCAGTGGGGCGAGCTACTCTCTCTCGGTCTTTCGTACCAGGTCGTCGAGATCCTGCCAGACCCTCACGGTTGGGAGCAACATGCACAAGTTCGCAACCCCGACTACCGGTTCAACTACCTGACGCAAGACCAGCTGATGAACCTGTACGAAACCTGGCGAGCCGAGAGCCCACAATACGTATCCCGACAGCAAATCGCAGTTTCGCATAACGGTGAACCGGTCTATGCTTATCGATTGGGCAGGCAAGGTACCGGTCCAGATCATCCTGGCCGAGTCCAGCGGTTTGTATTCGTCGGCGGCATGCATGCCAGAGAGTGGATTTCGCACGCTACAGTTGCTCACATCTTCCGCAAGTACCTCGACCTTCTTCAGAACCCCGCGGCAGCACCTCCAATCCTGCTGGACCGGGTTGAAGTTATCGTCATTCCCAACTTGAACCCCGACGGCTACCGGCACTCCTGGAACGTGCAGCGAATGTGGAGAAAGAACAGACGGAACAACGGATCCAGCTTTGGCGTGGACCTAAACCGTAACTTTTCGATGGGTTGGGGAGGACAGGGGAGCAGCGGATCTCCGACCAGCGACACCTATCGAGGGCCATCCGCGTTTAGCGAACCAGAGACTGCCGGCCTGCGAAAGTTTACGCAGACCCTCGGCAATGTGGCTGGCTTTATCGACTTTCACAGTTACGGTCAGCTCATTCTCTTCCCCTGGGGATACGTAAACCAGTTCTGTCAGCACCATAACGAGCACAGCACTTTGGGCAACCAAATGAGGAACGCAATCTTGCAGACCCCTGGAGTGAGCTATACGGTGCAGCGCGCTGCACAGCTCTATGTTGCGGGAGGATGCAGCGAGGACTGGGCGTACTCAGAGTTCAATACCAAAGCGTATACTTTTGAGCTTAGAAACTTGAACACATTTCTACTGCCGGAGAGCCAAATTGCCCCGACCCAAAACGAAACCTGGGAAGCGGTGCGGGTGTTCATTGCCAGCAATCTTTTCCTAAAGAAGTACTGAAACTATCGCGGCTGGTAGTCGCTCCAGTCGCCGATGAAAAGCACCTCTTCTTCGAGTTCGACTTCGTAGGCGGACATGACTCTTGCTTTGGCAATGTCGGCAAGCCTTCGAAGGTCCGTAGCGGTTGCAGATCGCGCGTTAATGAGGAAGTTTGCATGCCGGTTGCTGAACATCGCTCCTCGATGCCGAAACCCACGCATGTCCACGTTTTCCAGCAGATAGCCTGCCGGAACCACCCCCGCCTTCTTTAAGGGCTCGGGCAGAGTGGGCAAGCTCCTCGCCAAACTTTCGCTGAGCACGTTCTTAAAAAAGCTGCCCGCTGAAGCAGGTGGCGGCTGCTTCGAGATTCGCTGCCTCTGGTAGTCCCTTGCCTCTTCAAACCCCTGGAAAATGTCCCCTTTCGGCAACTTGAGCGCAACCCGAAGCAATACCACGGGCGGAGGATCGAGCGAGCGCATGGCCGAGTCCCGATACGAAAAGTTCATCCAAGAAGGATCAACCCACTTCCGCTCTCCCCCTTCCAAAATCTCGATGCCCGTCACAAATTCCGAGACATTGCTTCGGTATGCGCCAGCGTTGCTTACCAGCGCTCCGCCCACCGTGCCCGGAATCCCTACGGCGAACTCCAATCCCCGCAAACCCCGTTTCAAGGTCGCCAAGCACAGATCCTGGAACCCATAACCTGTATCGCAAACCACCCTTCCGTCATCCTCAAACTCGATTGCGCGGCACAGGTTGATAACCACCGGCTCGTAGAAGGCACGGTCAGAAGGCAAGACGTTACTTCCCCACCCCAAGATGATCGGCCGAGGTCCCTCCAGTTGCATGGGCGCAACCAGCTCCACTAGTTCATCCACCGTTTTGGGCACATAGAGCTGATGCGCCATTCCGCCAGCGCGCAGCGTGGTGAAGGTGCTGAGCGGCATGCTGAGCCGCCGGTTGAACAGGCTAGGTGTCACTTTGCGCGCTCCATCAGGTTCAGCGGACGCTTGGGCACCGAGATGCTTGGATCTGCCAAGTACATCGGCTTTAGTCCCTCAGCATCGGTCCACTCAACCCTCTCACAGGCTTCAAGTACCCGCCGGGCATGGGGGAACGTGCTGTCCTTGCCGATTCTCTCAACCAAAGGGCCGTAGCCCACCTCTACTTCGCTACCCAGTTCTGAAACCAGTTCAGGAACGCTTCCGGGGCGCCTTACGAAGGCGTCGTACTTCCGGTTTGGCACTGCCGCTACTAGATTTGGAGCGATAAGGTCGAAGCTGCTTAGCATCCCGCACCGCTTTCCAGCCGCATAAGCGATGGACTTCACCCACATCACCCCGGCCCGAGTGCCAATGAAGCTACCAGGCCCTGCGTCAACGACCAACTCCGAAATCTGGTCTCGGTCCACCGCAGCAAGCATCTCCCCGAACGCCTCACGCAAGATCGGGTTCACGCTGGGAGAGGCCATGCGCTCAAACGTCCACACAACCTCGCCGCTCGCCACCACTGCAACAGAGACGAGCGGACTAGAAGTGCTGACGCAGAGCGTCATTGAACGGGCTCGATACTCATTCGATCGAACAAATCTCGGATCCGAGTTCTGGCGCGGTCGAACGACTGCGCAGACTCTGATCGGTACTGAGCGATCCAATACGCCGCTGCATCGGTGTTGATGCCAAACGCTTCCCAGGTAAACAGGGGCTGGCCGTTTACACCTTCCCCTTGCCGAAGAACCCAACCCACGGTAACCCCGCCGCGGTTGCGAGCCAGTCGAGGCTCATCACGGCGAAGAACGCGCTGGAAATCTTCCAAGCTCTTGGTCGCCATAGCGAATAGCGCTCGGCCAGGCTGACCATCGGCAGATATGGTTCGCGCAGCGATCCAGACCCCTCCTGGTACCTCGGCATGATTGAAGCGGTAGCCACCCTCTTCTTGTGTTGCCGTCCACCCTTCCGGATAGAACAGGTTGAATTCCCTGCTACCCGCCTGAACCGTAAGCGAATTTGGCGCCCGCTGCACTGGCTGATCGTTTTGCAGACTCTCGACGGTTAAGGTTGTAGAACGGGTCGGACCCGTGGGTCGAGCCGTTGGCTTCGGCTCGGGCTCTCTGCCCGTGAGCGGTTCGTCTGGGTTCTCCGCTTCAGGAATCGCTCCGGTCGTCGTTCGCAGCGTCGTTAGCACCTGTCGCCACAAGCTCTCAACATCTCGGAAGTCTTCTGCATCAGCAGTTAGCCGGAAAAGCATCTTCAGCTTCGACCGAGAGAATAGAAGCCCGACCAGTGTAACTTGCTCTCTGTCATCTTCAACAAATCGGACCTGAGTCAGCAAGAGCGGCACATTGAGCAGAATTTCCTGCCACTGACGGTCCACCGTTCGTCGCATTGCCTCTGCGGCTGTGCGCTGGGCATCCTGAAACTGTTCGGGTCTCATGCCGAACTCCGCCTCGAAAATCTGTAGCGTTGCCGTTCTGTCCGTCCCTTCAATTGGGATCGTGATGCGAGTCGTGCTTCGGTCTCGCTCAATCTGCCAGCTCCTCGGATGATCGAATGAAAGCCGCAAGTTGCGATTGGTGAGCGTGGCGGATTCGGCTTGCGCGTTCGCCACCGGCGCTAGCGCGCCAACCATGGCGATTGCGCCAAGAGCCGCAAGAAGTGTGATGGTCTTTGTCATAAAATTGTTGTTCATGGCTTGAGACGCCCGGATATGGGCAACAGAATCATAAAGTGGGCCCCGTGTGGTTCCTCTTTCCTCACAGAAATCGCCCCCATGTGCGCGTCCACGATTCCCTTTACTATAGATAGACCAAGCCCCATACCTTTAACGCGTGTGGAGAAAAAGGGTTCGAAAATCTGAGTCGCCAGCTTCTCATCGACTCCGGGGCCGGTGTCAATAACATCGATTTGGACGAATTCGTGGTCAGCCGGCAATCCGTGTTCGACCTTCGCCTGGCGCTCTGCAATTCCAGTCTTCACCTGCACTTCACCCTCGCGGGTGTGGATCAAGGCGTTCTCCACCAGTTCACTTATGGCGCGGCGGATCTTTCGCTGGTCTGCCTGAATGGGCGGCAGGTTCCTATCGAGTTCAACCTTCAAACCGATTTCGCTCCTCTTCGGGAACACCTCCCGTAAAGTTTCTTCGACAAGGGAATTGACGTTGGTGGCTTCGAGCCCCAACTTGGTTGCAGTAACAAAGTCACGAAATTCCTGGAGAATTTCCTCGATTCGTGTAAGGTTGACCGCCAAACTTTGCTGTATCCTCTGCAAATGAGAGCGCTCCGGGTGGCCGTCATCCAGCATATGGCCCAACTCGTTAACGTCCCCCCGCAGAGCAAAAACACGATTCCCGATCATGTGCGAACTCTTGGCGCTGAGTTCTCCCCAGGCAGCCATTCGCTCTGTTGCCACCCGCCCCTGGAAGCTGCGGATGTTCTCTAATCCCGCCGCAACCTGGCTGGCGATCGTCTCCAGCATCCGCTGGTCGCCATCGGTAAACCGGTTGTCAAGGAACGGGTTATCCGTCACTCTCCTCACAGCTCTGAGCGCCCCGATCGATACGCCACGCTGTATGATAGGCACCGCGAGGAAACTGGCGATTTGCTCGCTCGGAAACTCCACGTAGAGCCCCCGCCAACGCGGATCGTCTTGAGGGTTATCCGACCGAATCGACTTGCCATGGGCGCACACCCAGCCCGTACAGCCATCCTCTGATTGGTAGGCGATCTGGCCCACCATGGACTTCAGCCTGCCCACAGACCCTCGGAGCACGTACGATTCCCGCTTCTCGTCCCACAGAAATATGCTGAACGCCTGAAAGTGAAGCACTTCACCGGCAACGTGAATTACGCGCTCCAAGAGCTCGTCCTCCGAAGTTGAGGAGTAAAGAGCGCCGCTAATCTCTACCAGCGCCTGTTCTCGGTTCTCTAGGTCGCCCTGGTCGATGGCGACAGCCATCAGCTGGGCTATCTGGCCGCAGATTTCGTGGTCTTGCTCGTTGTACGCCTCGGGCCGCTCCGATTCAACGTTGAGCACCGCGCGGATCCTGTCATGCCGGTCTCTAATTGGCACCGCGATCTCACTTCTCGTGGATTCGAACAGATTCTTGTAGTGCGGGTCACTCTGTACGTTCCCGCTGAGGAAGCTGGCACCTGTTGCCGCAACGAACGAGATGATCCCTTCGCCGACCTCTACCGAGACGATCTTCTGTCCGGTCTGCTGGTACTGCTCCCAGTCCGCGCCCGCCCCTTGAACTAGCAAGAGGCACCCTAGGTCGTCATCGAGCCGCGCAAGAATGGCGTTGCGGCTGTTGGTCATAGCCAGGCAACTTTCCAGAAGCGCCTGGAGGGCACTCTCGGAGCTGTCGTTCTGTAGGGCGGCAGTCAGGGTGGCGTAATCGGAGGGCGCCAGCATTTGCTTCCTCATGAGTATATCAGTCGGATTCTGCTAAGCCGGCGAAGGTAAACTTGTCCGGTCTAACGTTCGGGGGGTTGCCCGAGTGGCCAATGGGAACAGACTGTAAATCTGTCGGCTGATGCCTACGTAGGTTCGAATCCTACACCCCCCACCATCCGAGCGTCCCCCTTCGAACATTTCCCATCGCGAATGAGATCTCTATATCAGGGGACCAATAACAAAAAATGGCGTCGTTCCGGTTTTTCCAGAACTACGCCATCCAAGTGGCTTGCATCTGCAGCTTAGAAGCTGCTGACAATTACCTCGTCAGACGAAGACAGCACGTTCGACATTAACGCCGACTGCATGGGATTGTGGCCATTAAGGGTCCAAACAGCAAGCTGGTTTGAAGTCCCGTTTCTCCAAAGCAGGTCTGCCTTGCCGTCTTCGTTCAGGTCGATCACGCTCTCCACTCTCCAGTCACCAATGTTCGTGCCGTACACCACGGTGTCCGGGTTGAACGAGCTGCCCGAAGCTATGTTCTGGTAAGCGAACACGATGCCGCCGACCGTGTCGATCAACACCATGTCGGTCTTGCCGTTGCCGTCCAGATCACCGATGCCTTGTAGCTCTACGTTCGCAGCGATGAAGTTGGTCGAATCCAGTACTGTTGTGCCATTCATCAGCCAGACCGCTGAGCCGTTCGAGCCGTTTCGGAAGATCAGGTCTGCCCTCCCATCTCCATTCACGTCGCCGGTGAAATCCAGGCTCAAGCCAGGTTCAACAGCATACAGAGCGGTCGAAGTGTAGAGTCCCTGCGAGTTCATCATCCAGATGGCGATCTGGTCTTGTGTCTTGTGTCGCCAAACGATGTCGTCGATTCCGTTACCGTTCAAGTCGCCGGTCACTCGGATCTCCCAGTTGCTCAATCCGCTGAATGTTCTCGGTGCGCCGATTGCGCGGGCACCATCCATGAACCAAATCGTCATTTGCGACCCGTTCTGGAACAGAAGGTCGTTGTTGCCATTTCCGTTCATGTCGCCCGTAGCAACTGGGACCCAGGTGCCAGTCGAATACACACGGGAATCGATGATTCGGGTGCCGAACATCGTCCAAACGGCGGTGCGCTGAGTTGTCGGGTTGTGCCAGACGAGGTCTTCGCGGCCGTCGCCATTAAAGTCACCCTTCAGCACCTGGTTCCAACCACCGGTGCTTCCCATCGACCGATTCGAGATCACGTCCGGCCCGTACAGCTCCCAGGCGATCGTCTCTCCGCTGGTCGGCTTTACGATATATGCCGGAGTGGTAGGCAACTCCGCGCGTGCCACATTTCCGTCCAGACCACTGAAGTAAAGGCTGCGACCTGTGCGGTCGTAGTTAACGTTAGCAGCGGCGAGAGTAGCGGTCATCGCACCAAGAGAAACCGGAGTCTCCGAGGCGAAGTACTGGATGTTGTTGAGGATCGAGTTTGCCGTGCCGTCGTTCAGCACCACGGCGTAATAGTCGTTGCTCATCCAGGTAACGCCAACCGATAGGGCATTGGCTACCGAAACGGGAGATTGAGCAGCGATCGGGCTCGCAAAAGTGTCTGCCGTGCCATTGTTGAACGTTCTTGGCGTTACCGAAAAAGTGCCGTTTCGTTGCACCATCGCAAGTCGGCGACCGTCAGGTGAAACTGCGAAAGCCGTTCCCAAATTTCCTGCGCCCAAGTTCAAGCTGGAAATGACCGAGCTGGCGTTGAGCGTGGTGGAAAGGGCAACTTTGCGAACGAATTCATCCTGCGAAAAGTAGAGGTGCAAGCCATCTAGGGTAACCACCGGCATCGCGTTCAATGGTCCAACTGTGCCTGCGCTCGGCACACCCGTCGCAACCTGTGCGCCAGAAGCATCCCACATTGTGATTCTTGAGTTCGCGTCTACGGCAACTACGTGACCCACGAACGGCCCAGCCGGAACATTCACGACGCCTCGAACCTGGCTCAGGCTCGGCGTGGAGGTCAAATCTGCACCTGCGGAAGACAAATCAGAAGCGAAAAGCTGCGCAACAGCACCGGTAGCGGACTGAACACCAGCAAGTACGACCGTTTGGTCGACGTTGAACGAAATTTGGGAAACAAGCCCTGACAGATCATCACTCGTGTGCGTGATCTGGCCGGTGGCGGTATTGATTCGCAAAACTCGGTTAACACTCCCCTCTCTCTTAGCCACAAAAGCTTCCGATCCATTGCCACTTACCAGAACATTGCTCAGCCGGTCCCGCCCGGAAATCCCTGTTCTCAGGAACGTGTTCTGGATATCCGTATCTCCGAAGGTGTAGCTGTTAAAGGGAACTGACCTCGACCCTCCAAGACTTGGAGTATCGATCGTTGCTCCTGACACCAGAAAGTCGTCGGTACCAATTCGAACAGCGCCATTCCGGGTGTTTCCCGGAGTCGTCGCATACGTTAGGTTCAACCCAAAGTCAAAGTCGCGAAGTAAGCCGCTGTTACCGCCAACGGTCTTGGTACCGTCTGCATTGTAACCAAAGCCCCATGGCGTCAAGCCGCCCGTTGTACCCAAAACTGCGCCGCCAGGCACAGAGAATCGGCGCATGACGTTCGAACCAAACGCCACAAGCTCAGTACCGGCATTGTTGAACCATACTCGGTACCGGACCTGAGAGCTACCCAGCGAGCCCCCACCAAAGCCGGAAAGCGGCGTTGAAGGATTACTGATATCCCAAACCCGGGTACTTCCTGCCGAAACCTGAAAGAGCAGAGCTGCGACTCTACTCCCGTCGTTGCTCCAGGCGATCCAGTGCGGGTATGCCGGAATGCTTCCTCCAAGCTGAGTAAACGTGTTGAAATTCCAAGCGCCGTCTGGGTTGAAGTTGTAAAGGCGGATCCCTGGGCTGCTGCCTCTTACTCCCACAGCCAGGTACTGAGGGCCCGTGGCATTAGGGCTGAACGCAACCGCCGTGGCACCGGATGTACCACCACCCCAAGAAGCATCGATCGCAGCAACACGCGAACCCGATTCCACATCGAAGATGTACACACGCTCGTTGCCAGTGCCGAAAGATGCGATTGCGAGGTATCGACCATCCGAGTTGAGCCCGAACATTCTTGAATTGGCATCGTGCCCGGAAAGTACATTGATCGAGCTGACCAAGCCATTGTCGGAAGTCCTATAGACTTCAATAGTCAACCTTCCTACATTCATGACGCGAGTCGCAAATCTCGACCCGTCACCAGAAAACTCGAGCGAGCCACTGTCGGCTCCAGTCGATGAGATGCCCTGCGTGAACCACTGGTTGACGAAGGCGGATTGACCACCCGAGGGCACATACTGCGCGAACCCGGCAGATGCAATTGCAAGCGCAGTAGCGCCAGCAAGCAAAGTCTTGAGTTGAAATTTTTTCATTGAAGAGTGTGTGGACGATACGCGCCCAAGAAAGAGATAGAACACCGAAACCAGTCCGACGTTCCGAGAAAGAGTATATCCGGCACTTTGTACCTACTTCAAGTCTTTCCCCAAAATTTCAGCAAGGAGGATGTACATATTTTATGTTTCATTCAGAGCAACTTTAATGAAATGACCTTTCACTTTGAGTGCACACCAAAATGTTCGGTCAGGAACATCCTCGGGTCTCTCAGATGCTCAACCGATGGCTCCTGAAGGAATCCTTGCCTAAATTCCCTTCTTGGCGCCGCTATTCGTCGTCTCTTTCACATGTGAGCAGCAAACAGGAGAGAATCCAGGACGAGCCTACGAACCAGCTTCAGCAACAGCTGGCGAGCAACCACTTCGGAATCTTCCTTCCCCTCGCTTCCTTCCTCGCCCGAGTCCTTCTCCTGCCTGCGCAGCTGATCTTTGGATCCAAGCCCTGCAACTATGACGCGCCCATCGACCGGCTAAAGTCGCAGTTCATGAAGCTTGATGTGTACTTTATCGTCAGCGTCTTGCTCGCAGCGATTTTCGGATTCACCGCTCACTTCTGGCACTTCCATGAGGTGACAAGAGTCATCATCCGCATTGTCGTGTTCTTGATGATCGCCAACGCCTATGCCGTGCCCTTCGTTCTAGGGGCGTTCGCGCCGCCTACGTCCCACACGCACGAACGCGCAGTTCTGGCACTTAAGCGAGTGGTCATTATCGGTCTGCAGATCTATGCCCAAATCATTCTCTGGTTCGGAGTCATCTACGTCTCAGATCCGTTCGCCATCGTTGACCGAGGAGAGTTTGTTGCCAACTACGAGACCGCGGTCTACTTCAGCATGATCACCGCGCTCACCATCGGTTACGGCGACGTGGTTCCGCATGGCTCTTTCCGCTTGGCGGCAATGCTGGAAGGGATCGCCTGCGTTGCGCTGCTAACCATGTTGCTAACAGTCACCTATTCAGGCATAGCCGCCATAAATGCAGCGAACAGAGACATTTCTCAAGGACGTTGATGCCTGAAGTCAGCCACGTCAACAACAGAACTCTCAGCGGCTTCTGGCATCTCGGGCTCAGGCAGAACGGGCCGTAGCTTGCGAACCGGAAGTTCGACTCGGAAGGTTGCTCCCTGACCCACGCCAGCACTCTCCACGGAGATCGTCCCGCTGTGAAGGCTCACCAGCTCGCGCGAAATCGCAAGCCCTAGCCCCAGCCCGGTCCCGCTACGCTGGGCAGAAGTCGGACCCTGCAGCAACCGCTCGAAGATCATGTCCTTGTACTCCGGCTCGATACCCATTCCATGGTCTTGCACTTCCAGAACAGCCAGGTCTCGCGTTCGGAACACCCGAACCTGAATGACGCCTTGCGGGTGAGAGAATTTGACGGCGTTGCTTACCAGATTCAGAACCACCTGCCGAACTCTGATGTCGTCTGCTTCAATCGGCACAGCATCAAGCTGCTGGCGAACTGACAGCTTCTTCTTCTCAAGCTCTGGCTGCATGTCCACTAGGCAATCTGCAACGAGCTCATCTAGCCGAAATTGTCCGTACTCCAGCGTAAGCTTTCCATGCACCACTCTCTGAAAGTCGAGCATTCGGTCTACCAATGTGTTCAGGTGGTGCGCGCTTCGATTCAACGCCTCTTTCGCCATCAGCCTCGATTCTTGGTCGAGGTCTTTGTTCATCAGTAGCTCAGAGAACCCAAGCACCGATGTTAGCGGCGTTCTAAGCTCGTGCGAGACGTTCGACAAGAACTCGTCCTTCAACCGCGAGAGCTCCTCGGCCCTGTGCCGTGCCTCTCGTTCCCGCTCGTAAACTTCCTTGAGTTGAACCTTAAGGGCGTGTTCGTCGTGTATGTCCTCGACCATTCCAATCCATTCGAGAACGTTGCCTTCGTCATCGAGAAGAGGTACCGCCTGGCTCCGAATCTGCCGATAGTCCTGGCTCGCCTCGTGCCATAGACGACCTTCAAAAACATAGGTCGAGCCGTCCACCAGCGCCTTCGCGCCAGCACCATCCAGAATAGCGAGGTCCTGATCGTGCACAGCGTTTCGCCAGCCTCGGTCCACCTGCTGGTTCGGACCTTGCCCGGTGTATTTCTCCCATGCCCGGTTGTGCCCAATAAACTCGCCTTCGGCATCGCACCGCCACACCAAGCTGCTTGCCGCTTCCACCAAAGACCGGAACCGGTGATCTGCCAGCCGTTCCCGCTCGAGAGATTCGGCGAGCTCGGTCACGTCCATCAAGATCACGCCGATCTGAGCCTCGACCCCCATCTCCGCCTCTATCCGGAACAGCCCAATTGCGAGCCGCCGCTCACCACGCCGAATCTCAATACCGCCCAGTTCGCTGGCAGATCTCGCAACGGAAAGGAAGTGGTGTTCGAGCCCTTCCCAGTCATCGCCAAAGAGGAACTGCGCGGTTTGCAGCCCGGGGTTCTCCAGTCCCAACATCTTCAGCGAATTTGCGTTCAACTGAGTCAGGTGCAGGTCGGTATCGAAGAACATATAGCCCAATGGCGAGTTCCGAAGCATGTGCTGCAGCATCCGAAGGGCGTCTTTGTGCTTCTTGTTCGCATAGGCAATCGCTTCCTCGTTCTCCTTCATTTGGGTCACGTCGAGCATGTTCATCAGCAAACCGCCAGAGGTTGGGAACATCCGCACCTGAATCCACCTGCCATCGAACCCGATAGTCTGCTCATCGGCATGTTGAAAGGCCATTGCCTTCTGAATCCTGGGGGCGATGTGAATGCGCAGGTCGGCGGGCAGTACCGCCCAGAGGTTCTGGCCTACTAGCGACTCTCCATAGGCGGCATAAAGTTCGTCTGCCGACTCGTTCGAAAGAGCGATGTTCCAGTTCCGATCAACCGCAATGTAGGCGTCGGAAACAGCGTTCATAACATCCTCGAGAACTTGTTTCGTCGTCGAGACTCGCTCCTTCGACCGCTGCAAGTCTCGGTACCTGCTGTGGAACTCCTGAACGACCACGCTCATAAATAGTCCGATGGCAACGAACAGGGTCAGCGCCGTAATGTTGACTCGCATTTCATCCTGGCCAAACACTTCTGTATTGCTGAGAACCGAAAACCCGACCACGCCCCCAGAGACCGTGGCGGTAAGCCCCCCCCACAAACCGCCTACTAAGGCGCAGAGGGCGATAATCGCAACCAATGTAAGCAACCCGCCTCTTGGTCCAAATACGTCGACCACATAGTGCGAAAAGTTGATCCAAAGAACGGGTAGCAGAATGCCCAGCACCACACCCCAAGCCATACGCTGCATCGGCGAAGAACCGAGCAACGCCATCAACCTCTTCTTCTGAGATTCTTCGCGGGGTGCGGTCATGCTTCAACTTTAGTACGACGAAGTCGTAGCCCGTCATACGTTTTCTCGCTCTGCTCCCGGCAAATAGGCCCCTGCGCCCCAGAAAAACCTAGCTTTGCAACCGGAATCGAGTAAACAATGCAACAGTTATGCGATTACCGCTCCTGGGGACTGTGCCCCTGCTCGTCTTCACGCTCGCGCACGCCGGCGTGCCCCGAGAGCAGTGCTTTCCGGTTGAGGCCTTGGGCGCAGAAGACCGCGCAATCGCAGAAGAGCTTCTGTTAGCTGCGCTAGACCGAGAGGCACTCTACACCATTGTCGGCGGCATCAAGCCGATGAGCTCCGGGTTCTTTCAAATGCAGGTTCCCTCTTCCGGATTCGGCGGCGAGGCGCAGTCTACGGCTCTTCAGCAACTTGAGGGAACGAGCCGGGCCGTCCGCGCCCTGAGATGTGGCGACCTGGTATTCGCCGAGCTCCAACCCTTCGATTCCCTCACTGGCAACAACCGCTCAATTCACGGCGTGTTCCTCCACCGTTATTCGTTCGCGAAAAACGTGCGCCAGCGCCAGGGCT
>JBKBWO010000027.1:0-24476 GCA_046314495.1 Fimbriimonadaceae bacterium | reverse complement strand
ACTCCGGCAACGGCGAGAAACCTGCCATCGGGGCTGAACGCCAACGCGCTTACGGTTGAGCGGATCGGGCGGAATGTGCCTAAGGGGATACCGCTTCCGGCGTACCAGAGCTTGACACTGCAATCGGCAGAGCCTGTTGCGATGTACTTGCCATCGGTCGACCAGGCGATCGCGGTGATCGAGTCTTTGTGGTCATCCCTTTGATGGACCAGCGATCCGTTCCCCATGGAAATCAAGATCAACCGCTTGTCCACACAGCCGATCGCGACCCGGTCACCCATAGGCGAGATCGCCACACATGCTGCCCATTCGCCGTGATTGTTTCTCCAGCTGTTCACGTCGCGACCGCTCAGACTCCAACCGCTCATCTGGTTCTCGCTTGAGCCGGAGGCGTGGATCACGTCGTGTGGATCCGCCATGATGTGGCTGACGGATCCCCCCTCCAGCTTCTTTTGCGCAAGCCGGTCGGCAGATCCTGCGTTCCACCACCGGATTTCGTTGTCGAATGCACTGGTGACGAGGGTCTTGCTGTCGTTCAGGAATACAAGACTATAGACCGGCGTCGAGTGAGCCTTGATCGAGTGGAGCAGGTCAACGCGGACGGGCTGCAGGTCCTCTGCTGCGGGCACCAAGAACTCGCTGCTGACGGAGATGCGCAGGTAGTGGTCGTACTCTCTCCGGCGGTCCGGGTCGTTGAGCACATCGTACGCCTCGTTGATGTGAGACATGTGCTCGTTCGCCTGCGGGTCCGGGTTACGGTCTGGGTGATACTTGTGTGCGAGCCTCCGATAGGCATGCCGGATCTCCTCCTGCCCGGATTGCTCGTGAAGCCCAAGAATTTGATAAAAATTTGCCAATGCCGCCCCATATTATGAGGGCTGGAACTGCCGAAAGTCTACGGTGCGGTCAAAACCCGCATCCAAATCACCCCCGAATCAGAGAAAGCAGCTCTTCGGTCTTCTGCTCCAACAAGGCTCGATCGCCTCGGGTCTCGACATTCAGCCGGATCACCGGTTCGGTATTCGACCCTCGAAGATTGAATCTCCATTTGTCGAACTCGATGCTGAGACCATCGACCTTGGAGACCGTGCCGCCAGGGTACTGCTTCTCCACCTTCTCGAGGGTCGCTGCAACGTCAGCGACGGTACTGTTGATCTCGCCGCTACACGGGAACATCTCGATTCTTTCGACGACGAGTTCATCCAGGCTCTTGCCTGAGGCGCTCACCAACCGAGCCACCATAAGGAACGGAGGCATCCCCCCATCGGTGTACCAACTGTCCTTAAAGTAGTGGTGGGCAGACATCTCTCCGCCGTAAACGGCATCCGCCTCTCTCATCTTCTCCTTGATGAAGGCGTGACCGCTCTTGCATAAAACCGCTTTGCCACCCATCGAAGAGATAATGTCGAGAGAGTTCCAGGTGAGCCGTGGGTCGATCACGATCGAGCCGCCGGGGTGCTGGGTGAGCATGTCTTGCGCGAGCAGGCCTACGATGTAGTAGCCCTCGGTGAACTCTCCCTTCCCATCGAGGAAGAAACATCGGTCGTAATCTCCGTCCCACGCGACCCCGAAGTCGAAATCACCCTCTCGCAGTTGGTCCTCGATCCTCTTTCGCGCCTCGGGCAGAATCGGATTCGGAACTCCGTGGGGAAACGTGCCGTCCGGCTCCATATCCATTCCGGTCACCTGCAGCGGAAGCTGAGGGAGGAGCCTTTCGAGAATCAGCCCCGCCGCGCCGTTACCGGGCGAGGCGAGAATCTTCAGCGGCTTAAGCTGATCTGGCGGGACCATTTTCAGCAGATGGTTCACGTAGTCCGGGTAGGCGTCCTTTTTCGAGACGGTGCCGGTTCCTTTTGCTCCAAACTGGTTTTCGTAGGCAAGTTTCTCGATATCACCCAGGCCCGAGTCGCTTGAAATCGGGCGGCTCTCCTGGCGAACCATCTTGATTCCGTTGTACTCCGCCGGATTGTGGCTGGCGGTGATCATCATGCCACCGTCATAGCCGTAGTAGGCGGTGGCGAAGTAGACCATCTCGGTGCCCACCATCCCCAAGTCGATCACGTCGGAGCCGGAATCGTTCAGACCCTGCGCGAGTGCCTGGAGCAATGAGGGACCAGAAAGGCGGGCGTCGTAGCCCAGGCACACCGTCTTCGGGCGAATCACCTCAGCGAACGCCCTGCCGATTCGGTACGCGATCTCCTCGTTCAGTTCGGAGGGGACCTTGCCCCGCACATCGTACGCCTTGAAACAATCCAACCACTGCCCCATATCGGTGGAAGGTTTACCCGCCGGCTGGGGTAGCTTTTGTTTCCGAATGGCACCAGGGCAAGACCAGAGACTGCTGACCGGGGTGCATATGCCCAGCATGGGCTCGCTGGCAGCCACGGCAACCGGAGGTAAGGAGATCGGCTGCACCGTCTTGCAGGTGTTCACCAGCAGCCCGAAAACCTGGAGAGCCAAACCGCTTGAGGAGAGCGAGATCGCCGAGTTCCGCCAGGCGGTATTGGAGGCAGGCTTTCCGTTGGTTGTGAGCCACGACACCTACCTGGTGAACCTGAGCTCCCCGGATGATGAGCTCCGGACCCGAAGCCTTCGGACTCTGCTGGAAGAGATGCGCCGGTGCGCCGCACTGGGGATCAGCCGTGTGGTGTCGCACATCGGTGCGGCAATGGGCCAGGAGCGCGCGGTGGCGCAGCAGCGAGCGGCTGGCGCAATCCTCGAGATTCTGGAGGAGACGCCTCAAGAAGTCGACCTGTGCATGGAGATCACCGCCGGCCAGGGCTCGGTGCTGAACTCGTCTCTGGATGAGCTGGAGCAGCTGGTCGAACTATGTGCGGGTTCCGCGAGGGTGCGGGTCTGTATCGACACGTGCCACGCGTTTGCGGCGGGGTACGAACTGCACACGCCTCAAGGGATGGAAGCTTTCTGGGCGGAGTTTGAGAGCCGCCTTGGTTGGGAGCGGCTCGCAGTGCTCCACCTGAATGATTCGAAAACTCCGCTCGGCTCTCGCAAAGACCGGCACGAGCACCTGGGCGAGGGCGAACTGGGCTGGGAGCCGTTTGCCTGGCTGGTCCAGAGCAGCAGGTTTCTAGGCGTACCGATGATACTGGAGACCCCAGAGGCGCGCGAGAAGCACGAGCACAATTTGCGCACCTTGCTCAGCTGGAGGAGCCGGCAGTTGCCCTCCGGGTGGAGCTCGGAGTAGAACTGAGTCAAACAACGGGGGGTTTTCGTCTGTTAGGAAGGTAGAGTCAAACTCTGTTTGTTGGTTTCTGAAGCCGGTTTTTGGGTCATATCCTTCGGGGGTCTCGGATACCTGCGCAGTCAAGCTTTTGAACAGTGTTCCCTAGCCACACCAAGTATTTATGTCTTCTCCGGAACCACGCCCTGAGCCTGAAGAGTTCGACCCGTATGCTGTAACCACGTCAGCTACTGGGGCTACTTCCGGGGTTGGGTGTGGGAGTTCTCCTGGAAAATCTCCCGTAAGGCTGCCCGCGCGCGGTTCGATCGCTGTTCGGTCCGGTGTCAGGAGCGCGAGGGTTGGTTCTGCCGGCGTGGGTGATTCGGCGGATGCCGGCGAGGGCCGGCCCAGCTGCGATGCAGAACCGAGAGTGTTCAGAGTAGGCGAGCGGAAAGCGGAGTTTGAGGCCCACCTAGCGCCAAATGGCGGCGACTCGGGTGAAAACGAATCTTTCCAGGCAACGGGAAGTGGCGCTGTAGCGGAGAGCGCGCCCGTGCCAGATGGGTCTATCCGGAGTTTCGCTGAGGTTCGCCAGCTGGATTCGAACACCGTGGACCAGATCGCGGCTGGTGAGGTGGTCGAGCGCCCTGCCGCCGCCCTGAAGGAGCTGATCGAAAATTCTCTCGACGCAGCAGCCACTCAAATTGAGATCGAGTTGCTCGCCTCGGGCAAACGGCGCATTCTGGTGCGAGATGATGGTATAGGAATGTCGGCGAAGGACCTCCGTCTCAGTGTTGAGCGGCACGCGACCTCGAAGATCCGGCTGGCTTCCGACCTCGACTCCGTTTGTACGCTGGGCTTTCGGGGCGAGGCTCTTGCCTCGATCGGCTCGGTGTCACGGCTGCGCATCCGTTCTGGTGTTTCCTCAACGTCAGTTCACGAATTAAGCGTCGAGGGGGGCGATGTTGGGGAGTTGCGTCCGGCATCCGCTGCGCGCGGCACGATGGTCTGCGTCGAGGAACTGTTCTTCAACACCCCTGCGCGGCTGAAGTTCTTGAAAAGCGACACCTCGGAGCTCTCGGCGTGTGTGGACGTTGTCAGCCGTTACGCCTGCGGCTACCCCGAGGTGGCGTTCCGCCTGCGCCATGGCGCGCGGGATCTCCTTCGCACTACCGGAAGCGGGGAGTTATCGGAGGCGGTAGCGAGCGTCTGGGGCAGAGAGACTGCGGCGGCGCTGGCGAGCGTTGGAGGCGAGCTCGGGTACGAGGCTGCGGGGATCCGGGTGTTTGGGCTGATCAGCCCTCCTCACTTCAACAAGGCAAACCGCGCGTTCCAGTTTCTCTACGTGAACCGCCGGCCCATGAGGAGCCGGTTGATCGGCGTCGCGCTTGACCGCGCGATGCAGGGGCTCACCCCCGAGCGGCGCTACCCACTGGCTTGCCTGCACTTGTTTGTCGATCCCTCGCTCATCGATGTCAATGTGACCCCCACGAAGAACGAAGTGCGGTTTCGCCACGAAGGATCGGTTTTCGAGGCGCTGAAGGTGGCGGTTCGAGAGTCGCTCATGGCGGCGGGGATGATCCCCGATGCCGCATCGATCGCGCTTGCGGGGCGCTCGCTCGGTGAAGCGGGCTCAGCTGCCAGCGGTGGGGGCGCTTCTGGCGGGTTTTCTCGCGTTGGTTCATCGGGCGGTTCCGGCGCCGGGCAAAGTGCCTCGCCGTTTTTTCCTCAGCTGGGTCAGCTGAGCCTCGAGGCGCAAAGGCCCTTGGAGCGGTCTCTAGAGCGCCCACCATTGGGCTCCCCTGAAGAGGCTGCGGAGAGATCAGAAGAAGCCTCGTTGCCGGCGGGGCTGATCGGAGAGTTTGACGCGGGCGCAGGATCGGCGTACCTGCCGGGGGGTTTGGGTCGTTCAGACCTGGAGAAGGGTTCACCAGAACCAGAACCAGATCCCGTCCAGGCTGCTTCGTTCGATCCGGCGTCTCGTGAAGCCTCGGGCCAAGTGAGCAACCCCCAAGCGAACCCGTTTGAATCGAGCCAGTTCACCCAGGTGTTCGGTTCGGGGCTCAAGATTCTGGGTCAGGTGCACCACACCTTCATCCTTTGCGACACCCCAAGGGGGCTGGCGATCATCGACCAGCATGTTGCCCATGAGCGAATCCTCTACGAGCGGTTCCGAAACGCCGGGAGGGAGCGACCGATGCCCACCCAGCCGCTACTCTCGCCCCAAATCGTCGAGTTCGACGCCCGTTCAGCACCGCTCATTGAAGAGTTGCTACCCGAGCTCGAGCGGATGGGCTTTCGAATGGAGCCCTTCGGTGTGCGCGCGTTTCTGCTTCGTTCGGTTCCTGTCGCAATCGGGCGAAAGAATCCCCTCAAGTTTCTTCAGTCTCTGGCCGATGAGGCCTCCGAAGGGATGGGCGCGAGTTCGCTTGCCGGAAAGGTCGAGGCGCTCCGCGAATCGGTGTGGATCATGGCCTCGTGCAAGATGGCGGTGAAGGCGGGCGACCCCCTGAGCCAGGCAGAGATGCAAAAACTCGTTTCCGACCTCGCCGAAGTTGAGAACCCGTACCTGTGCCCTCACGGGCGACCGATCACGGTGTTTCTCAGCGTCACCGACCTCCACCGGATCTTTAAGAGGAGCTGAGATTGGCAGTGCGGGTGCTAGGGATCGACCCCGGCCTGGGAAGAGTCGGATACGGGATCGTCGAGCGGCGAGGGAGCGCGCTTTACGCGGTAGAGTTCGGGCTCATTGAGACCCCTCCCGTCGAAACCGGCCAGAGGCTGGTCCAAATCCACTCCCGAATCCTCGAGCTCCTGGAAGCCCACCAGCCCCAAGCGATGGCGATCGAACGGCTCCACTTTGCGCGCAACCAGACCACTGCGATGGACGTGGCGCGTGCCTCTGGGGTGGTTCTTCTCTGCGCGGCGCATCACGGGCTAGGTGTCGCCGAGTTCTCTCCGGCACAAGTCAAGCTGAGCGTGGTCGGGCAAGGCAATGCAGACAAGAAGCAGGTTCAGTTTATGGTGCGCCAAATCCTGAAGCTTCAGTCAACGCCGAAACCAGACGACGTTGCCGATGCGCTGGCGGTGGCGATCACCCATTGCCTGGCATTCTCGGTTCGCTAGCTCTCGGGACGATCCTCGGGGTCCTCGGCATCCGCACTCCGCTCGAACAGCGCCCGGAGCTTTTCCTGTTCGTAGCGCTCTTGCTTGCGCCGTGCCACCTCTTCCTCGAAAGCCTTTTGGCGCTCGATCTCGGCCTTGGTGGGCTTTGCCGCAAGAACCGACTGCGGCTGGAACAACGGCACGGTACCGACCCCGATCAGCCACCCAAGCACGAACGGTACGGCGCAAAACAGTGCCAGAAGCGGTGCCCCGGTTCCTACACCTACCGCTACAATCGCTGCAAAGGCGATGCCCAGCACCGGTGCTTTGAGCGGAAGCACGCCAAAAAGTCGCACCTCGGCTCCCCGGTTTCTGGCTGCCCACACCAGCGTGAGAGCCGCCAGCGGAACGGAGAACCCGAGGATCAGCGGGCTGAAAACCAGAACCCTCATTCCCACCGCTAGGCTAATCCCGCCGACCACCGCCAGAAGAAGCCAGAGCTGTACCAGCCGCCAGGAGCCGAGCGAGGGCTCCATAAACCGGCCAATCTGGTACAGCCAGAAGCTCAGCAGGAGCGTGATCAAGAGCCCGAAGCCACCTACAGGCTGCAGCACCCAGTAGGTGATCACCGACCAAGGGCGGCTCAGCGGCCACCCCGAAACGAGCGACAGTTCCAGAACTGCTGCTCGGGCCGACATCGAGCCCGAGGCGAACCAGAGCGTGAAGAAGCCCAGGATCACCACGCCGATCAAACCGAAGGTCGCCGGGGTCTTGGCGATCGAAGGGGGCATCGAGGGCATCGGGGCAGATTTCATGAGGGTAGGTTCTGAAGGGCTGGGCTGCCTCCTAGTAGCATACTGAGCCAGCCCGCTGCCGGGGTTTCCGTATACTGGCAAGCTATGGCGCAACCCGATCTCGCCCCGAAGGCCCGCGCAATCGTGATCGTTCTTGACGGATGCGGCGCCGGGGCTACGGCCGATGCCACCAGCTACGGCGACAATGGCGAGGCGAACACCCTCCTCCACGTCTGGGAGGCCTGCGGAGGGCTCAATGCACCCAACCTCGTTGCTTGCGGCTTTTTCCGCACGGCTGGTGTGGAGGCAGAAGGGCAGATGCCGGACGGTCTCGGTGCACAATGGGGCAGGCTGCTTCCTCTCAGCCAGGGCAAAGACTCGGTAACGGGTCACTGGGAGCTGATGGGCGTAGTGCTGGAACGCCCCTTCCCTACCTATCCCGATGGGTTCCCTCCCGAGGTCATCCAGGAGTTCGAGAAAAGGATTGGGCGCGGTGCACTCGCCAACGTTGCGATCTCCGGCACCGGGGCGATCCTGAAATGGGGCGGCGAATCCATGAAGACCGGAAACCCTATCGTCTATACTTCGGCGGATAGTGTTTTTCAAATCGCGGCCCACGAAAGTGTGGTGCCGCCCGAACAACTCTACGAGTGGTGCCAGATCGCGCGAAACATGCTCGAGGAGCCCAATAACGTCCAGCGAGTGATCGCCAGGCCGTTCATTGGAGACGAGAAACAGGGCTTTACGCGCACGAACAACCGAAAGGACTTCCCTTTGCCGGCGCCCCCTAATCTGCTCGATCAGATCGGGGATGTGTACGGCATCGGCGTGGTGCCGGAGCTGTTTTTGGGCAGGGGCTTTTTAACTGTAGCGCGAACTCAAAGCAACGCCGAGCATGAGCAGGAGATGCGCAGGGCGATGCCGGGAGACTCCCGGTTTATATTCGCCAACTTTGAGGATTTCGACATGCTTTATGGTCACCGAAACGACCCGGAAGGGTTTGGGAGAGCCCTAGAGGATTTCGACCGGTTTCTCGGCTGGCTGTTCGGTGAGCTGCGGGATACAGACCTGTTGATCCTTACCGCAGACCATGGAAACGATCCCACCCATCCGGGAACGGATCACACCCGCGAGTACGTGCCGATGGTGCTTGTGGCCCGTGGGTTGCCAAGCGGCCCGCTGGGAGATAGGAAAGGGCTGGCGGTGGTGGGCGATCAGGTGGCGCTTCACCTGGGACTTCGGTCTTGACAGCTGATCAAGGTAGATCCAGCGATTCTAGCCCCCTTCGCATACGTTCCACTTGATCTCAATCCCGCCTTCCGACAAGGTCTGTTCCAGTTGCCCCACGTGGTAATACACGTGCCCCAGAGTCATCAAGACGTGAGGCAACTTGGGAAACTCCGGATACCACTCAAAGCCGGACTCTGCCGCCGCTAGGTCTAGGCGGCTCATGGCTGGGTCGATCAGCGACTCCACATAGTCGATGTAGTGCATTACCTGTTCTTTGGACAGAATCGGTGTATCTTGAGGCAGCTCGTACGGTTCCACATGGGCTGGGTCCGCCCACATTTCTCCAAGGAGTTCAAAAGGTCTGCCTGGCCAAGGCTCATAGTCACTGTAGCTCTGCAGCATGTACAGCTGCGTAAAGAACGCCGCATGGAGAGCCACTCTCCAGAACTGTCGTGGGTGCTCACCCTCAGTCCATAGACTGTCCGGGCACTTCCTTACGCAGTCCCTGAGCCTATGAAAGGAACTACGAAACTGTTGACTGAGTGCGGGGCGCAGTTGCATGGGCAAGCTCTCTCCAAAGGACGGTTCACGAAGCGACTATAGGCTTGTCTGCTGGCCGTAGTCTTCCAGCCGCACGTGCGCGTTCCAGTCAACATCGATCCCTTCTTCGAGGAGCAGTTGCACCAACTGACCCACATGGTAGTAGACGTGACCCAGGTTCATCAACACATGCGGCAACTTGGGAAACTCCGGATACCAATCAAACCCGGAATCCGGTGCATCCAGGTCCATTCTCTCAATGGTTGAGTCTACGATGGAGTCAACAAAATCGATGAAATCGATCATCTGCTGCTTGGACAGATAGGGTTGGTCCTTGGGAAGTTCCCCCCGGTTTTCGAAGTCCGTAGCAGCCCACATCCCTTCAAGAAAACCCGCAGGGCGCCCGGGCCAGGGCGTGTACTCCTGCTGCGTTTGGGACAAGTAGTACTGCGTGAAAAACGTGACGTGAAACGCACTTCTCCAAAACTGGTCCGGATACTCGCCCTCAGTCCATAGGCGGTCAGAACATTGCTGCACACAGTCTCGCAGCATGTAAAGCGCAGCGTGGTATTGCTGGCAGAGCGCGGGGCGGAGATCCATGTTGCGCCCAAGTCTATCTGGCAGCTGCTACAGAAGACTCTGCTCGGCGGCCTGCACCACGTTCGCCAGCAGGCTGGCAACGGTCATCGGGCCAACTCCGCCGGGTACGGGCGTGATCCAGGACGCCACTTCGCTCACCGGACCAAAGTCCACGTCCCCTACATCTCCATCGCGCCAGGCGACTTTGTTATATCCGGCGTCGATGACCACTGCGCCGGGCCTTACCCACTCGGCTTTGATGAACTCCGGCCGACCCACTGCCGCAACCAAAATGTCCGCTTCTCGGCAAAGCGCAGGCAGTTCGACAGTCTTCGAGTGGGCGATGGTTACCGTCGCATTCGCTTCCAGAAGCATGAGTGCTGCGGGCTTACCGACGATTCGGCTTCGGCCTACCACGACTGCCCTCTTGCCGGTGATCGGAATCTGATAGTGGTCGAGCAAGGTGAGCATCCCCAAAGGTGTAGCGCACCGAAAGCCGGGGAGCCCGCCCGCCAGCCTTCCTAGCGATTCGGGCGTGAACCCATCCACGTCCTTTCTTGCTCCAAGCCGCTCCAGTACCCGGTCTTCATCGATGTGGGGAGGGAGAGGGTGCTGCACCAGAATGCCCTGCACTGCCGGGTCCTCGTTGCGCCGCTCGATCTCCTCTTCTAGTTGGAGCTGGGTAACGATCGGCTCGACGTCGAACTGCTCCGTTTCGATGCCGATCTGCTCTGCCCACCGCCGCTTCATCGCTACGTAGGTCCGGCTTGCCGGGTCCTGTGAGGCAACGAAAGTGGACAGTTTGGGAACAACCCCTTGCCCCGAGAGCTGCTCCACCCGAGCCTTCAGCCTCTGGCGGATCTCCTTGGACAGCGACTTACCGTCGAGCAGTTGGGCACTCACGGGCGTTAAGTGTAACTCGGCAGTGGCACTTGCATCTGCACCCTCGCGTGCGCGCAGGGAGAGATAAGCACCGCTATACTGGTGAATGATGAGAAAATCGATGATGTTGGTGGGCGCACTGGGCGTGGTTGCCCTGGGGGTCTTGGCAGGAGGCTGCGCCTCGGCGACGGCGACTACGGATGCAAAGTCCGATGGGAGTCTGGTGCGCACTGTGGTGTACAAGCTCGACCGCGAAGGTGAGAACCCGGACAACCCCGTGAAGATGAGCGATGTGTTCCGTCTCCCTTCTCCGCCTGACTATGAGCTGAAGACCGAGTCCTCGGAGACCGAAGAAGTGGTGACGGCAACCCGAAGCCTGAAACCCGGGGAGACCGTAAGCGACGATATGGTGGTGATGGAGCAAGGCAAACCGGCGAGTTCGAACACTGCCAGCCTGCGAGTGTTGCCGGGGGGCCGGTTGGAGTACCGCGAGACCGTTCGCTATCTCCAGCCTACGCAGGACAAGCCGCTCGTAGTGCCTTCGGTAGCCGGCGATGAGAAGATCCGGTCGATGTTTCCTCAGGACGCCAATCTCGACAAGAGGATCGCAGCGGTAGAGATGGAAGCGGCAACCCGTCTGCTCCGCTGGATGTTTGGCCCACCTGAGCCCAACTTTTTGAACCTGATGACCCAGGGGGATCTCGCCGCAGTGAAGCTGAGGGGCATTCTCTACACTTCGCTGGACGAGACCATAGCCCGAGAGTTCGGCGAGGAGATCAGCCCCGAGCAGCGCCGCAAGATAGTGCTGACGATGCTGGAAGCGGGAGATGTTGCGGGCACCACTCGCGATAACGTGCAACAGACGGCGAATGAGCGCTCCGGTAGCGGGCCGGTGCTTTTGACCTTCACGGTCAAGTTTCCTGCACCTGTGGAGAGCTCGAACGGAGTAATCGATCCGATCTCGAATACGGTGACCTGGGCGATGTATATTGAAGGTGCCTCAACAGCGCCGGCGGAGCTGGTCGCGGTCTGCCGCGCGCCCTGATGCCCTACGAGTTTTGAACCTGGAGGAAGGGTTTTCGGGACTTATTTCGGACTTTTTGAAAAAAGTCGGAACTCTCCCTATGGGTGGTTCGTTGTATATTCCTGCGCCCGGCAACACAGTCTGAAATTGACTTGCTGAAAGCGGAAAATCCCGTCAGTTCTTGACAAACGATTTTCTGTGTGCGCATAATAACTCTTGCGTTTTTCGCCACGAAAGGCGCAGCACCTTGAAAGCTCGGATTGGAAGATTGACGAAAACAGCACAAGAGGCCGCTTCTCTGTTCGGCGCGTAAGCGCGGTTTGGAGAAGTAGCAAGAACAGAATTATTTTTGTTCCGGCCTCGACAATTCAACTGAAACCAGTTCCGACTGGCCTTTGGGCTTGTCGGAGAGAGATCAAAGTTTCTTCGGAGAGTTTGATCATGGCTCAGGACGAACGCTGGCGGCGTGCCTAAGACATGCAAGTCGAACGGTCCTTCGGGACAGTGGCGAACGGCGGAGTAATACATGAGCAACGTGCCCTAAAGACTGGAATAGTCGCTGGAAACGGCGGGTAATGCCAGATGTGGCCGGGGAGCGACATCGCTTTCCGAGTAAAGGAGCAATCCGCTTTAGGAGCGGCTCATGGCCTATCAGGTAGTTGGTGGGGTAACGGCCTACCAAGCCTACGACGGGTAGCGGGTCTGAGAGGATGATCCGCTCGAGTGGGACTGAGACACGGCCCACACACCTACGGGTGGCAGCAGTTAGGAATCTTGCCCAATGGGGGAAACCCTGAGGCAGCGACGCCGCGTGGAGGATGAAGGATTTAGGTCTGTAAACTCCTTTTGTCGGGAAAGACTTAGGACGGTACCCGACGAATAAGCACCGGCTAACTACGTGCCAGCAGCCGCGGTAAGACGTAGGGTGCAAGCGTTGTCCGGATTTACTGGGCGTAAAGGGCGCGTAGGCGGCTCGTTAAGTGTGAAGTGAAATCTCCAGCGCTCAACGCGGAAACTGCTTTACATACTGGCGAGCTTGAGGGATGCAGAGGTGAGTGGAATTCCTGGTGGAGCGGTGGAATGCTTAGATATCAGGAGGAACACCCGAGGCGAAGGCGGCTCACTGGGCATTACCTGACGCTGAGGCGCGAAAGCGTGGGGAGCAAACAGGATTAGATACCCTGGTAGTCCACGCCCTAAACGATGGATACTAGACGTTGCGGGATTTACCCTCGCAGTGTCGCAGCTAACGCATTAAGTATCCCGCCTGAGTAGTACGGCCGCAAGGTTGAAACTCAAATGAATTGACGGGGACCCGCACAAGCGGTGGAGCATGTGGATTAATTCGATAATAACCGAAGAACCTTACCCAGGTTTGACATCTAGGGACCGCCCCCGAAATGGGGCTTCCTGCCCAAAAGGCAGGCCCGAAGACACTTGTTGCATGGCTGTCGTCAGCTCGTGCCGTGAGGTGTTAGGTTAAGTCCTAGAACGAGCGCAACCCTCGTTTCATGTTGCCAGCGAGTAATGTCGGGAACTTGTGAGAGACTGCCGGTGTAAATCGGAGGAAGGTGAGGATGACGTCAAGTCAGCATGGCAGTTACGCCTGGGGCTTCACACATGCTACAATGGACGAAACAAAGGGCTGCAATACCGCGAGGTGGAGCGAACCCCAAAAATACGTCCTCAGTTCAGATTGCAGTCTGCAACTCGACTGCATAAAGGCGGAATCGCTAGTAAACGCAGGTCAGCTATACTGCGTTGAATACGTACCCGGGTCTTGTACACACTGCCCGTCAAGTCACCCGAATTGTCTGCACCCGAAGTCCGTGGCCCAACCGTAAGGAGGGAGCGGCCGAAGGTGTGGGGGGTAAGGGGGACTAAGTCGTAACAAGGTACCCGTACCGGAAGGTGTGGGTGGATCACCTCCTTAAAGGATTGCACGAAGATTTCGCACAGCGATTTCTTCCATTTCCTAGGTAAACGTCTTTCTTCTACCGAGCTTTGAAGGAGAGGAGCCCCCTGCAATATGGGGGCTTCTTGCTTTTGAGACCCCTTCACCCGAAGATCTTGGCCCAACCGTAAGGAGGGAGCAACCGGAGGTGCAGAGCGTAAGAGGCACTAACTCGCAACAATCTACCCATACCGGGCGGCGTGGGTAGCATCACCTCCTAAACGGATTACCCCTCGTCGTGCTGATAATGTACAGCCATCCACATCTCTCCCTATGGCTCGCAACCGGTCCGGAAGGACCGGAAGGAGGGAAAACGAGGACCAAAGTGAATTGAAGTCTGCCGTTACCGCAATGACGGGGCGGACATCAGACAGTTTCGTCCACTTCCAACGGCCCTAACTCTCCAAGAGAAAATCAGCCAAAAGCAAGCAACCAAAGCCCGACCTCAGCCAACGGCTTCACCTCACGCGCACTTCCCTGGCGACGTAAACTGCCCCTATGGCAGCGAGACCCATTTGGAAGGGGGCTATCGGATTCGGACTGGTGCACGTGCCCGTCGCACTGTACGGGCTCGAAAAGAAGGCCGACCTCAGCTTCAAGCTGCTCGATAGCCGAAACCACTCCACCATCCGCTACGAGCGAATCAACGAAGTTACCGGAGAAGAAGTCCCGTGGGACAAGATCGTCAAAGGCTACGAGTACAGCCAGAACAACTACGTGGTGCTCGAAGAAGAGGACTTCAAGAAGGTCGCCGTCGAAGCCACCCAGACCATCGATATCACCGACTTCGTCGAGAAATCAGAGATCTCCGACCTCTACATCGACAAGCCCTATGTGCTGGTGCCCCAGAAGAAGGCCGAGAAAGGGTACGTGTTGCTTCGCGAGGCGCTGGCAAAAACCGGCATGGCAGGCATCGCGAAGGTCGTCATCCGAACTCGCGAATACCTTTCGGCAGTCGTCGCGCAAGATGATGCACTAGTTCTGCTACTGCTCCGCTTCTCCCAGGAGCTCAAACCGCTCAGCGACTTCGAGCTGCCCAGCGAAGACCTCAAGCACTACAAAATCACGCAGAAAGAGCTTGACCTGGCTGTCAACCTCATCGAGGCACAAAAGGCGAAGTGGAACCCTGAGCAATACCAAGACGACTTCCGGGAAGAACTGCTCAAGTGGATCGAGAAGAAGGTCAAAAGCGACGGGGTGATAGTTGCAGCTACCGAAGACGAGCCAGAACCGAAGTCCGGCGGCGCGAGCGTAGAGGATCTCGCTGAACTGCTACGAAAGAGTGTCGAAGAGTTTGGACGCAAGGGCAAAGGAAGCGCCAAGAAATGAGCGCTAGGCTGGACCGCTACAAGGCGAAACGGGACTTTGGAAAGACCCCCGAGCCGAGCGAGCCCGGCACCTCAGGCGAGGGAATCTACGTCATCCAGAAGCACCGAGCTCGCAGGTTGCACTACGACCTGCGGCTGGAATTTGATGGGGTTCTGCTCAGCTGGGCAATCCCAAAAGAGCCCACCATGGAGTTCGGCGTCAAGCGTCTGGCAGTCCATGTCGAAGACCACCCTCTCAGCTATTCCGATTTCGAGGGCGAGATTCCTGCTGGCGAGTACGGCGCTGGCTCGGTTGAAATCTGGGACCGAGGCACTTGGACTCCGCTCGTACCCGTAGAGCAAGGGCTTCGAGACGGCAACCTCAAGTTCGAGTTACGCGGGGAGCGTTTACATGGCCGGTGGGTATTGGTTCGAATGGGCAAACCCTCAGATAAAGAGAACTGGCTCTGGATCCGGGAAAAGCCCCCTGGCCTGAAGTCCGTCAAACCCGCCAAGTGGACCCAAACAGGACTTCCCTCCTTCGAACTCTGCACACTGCGCACCTCTTTGCCTGAAGAAAATGGTTGGCAGTACGAGATCAAGTGGGACGGATACCGCGCCTTCGGTGTTGCTGAAGATGACGAGCCCTACTTCAGCTCCCGTGGAGGAAACCGAATCGCTCTCCCCCACTTGGAAGAGGCGCTGCTGAACATCGGCGAGAAGAACCTGATCCTCGACGGTGAACTTATCGCACTTGGCGAGGACGGAAAGCCCGACTTCAACCGACTGCAGAAGGCGCTGAAAGGGGAGCCGCAAATCGTCAACTTCGTAGCGTTCGACCTGCTCCGAATCGGGGAGGAAGACCTGCGCGGCCTGCCGCTTTCCCATCGCTTTGCCCGGCTGAAAGAGCTCGTTCCAGAACCCTTCAACCATCCCCTCTTTCTCAGCCTGACCCTCGATGGCGAAGACCCCGGAGCCTTGTTGGATTCCACCTGCAAGAGCGGCTTCGAAGGGATCATCGCCAAGAAGCTTTCTAGCCGCTATACGGGCAAACGGAGCCTCGACTGGATCAAGGTGAAGTGCGGCGGCGTCGGGAACTTCGAGATTGTGGGATACAAACTGGTCAAGGGCAGCAGCAACCACATCGGCTCGCTCCTTCTGGCGCAGAAAACGCCAGAGGGGCTGGAGTACCGAGGCAAGGTCGGGACAGGCTTCACCGACGCCCTTCGCTCGGAACTCTTCCAGCTTCTGCAGCCTCTCAGAGTTGCCGAGGCTCCACTCAAAGTTGCCCGGAAAGACAATATCGACGTGTTTTGGGTGAATCCTGAGTTGGCGGCGAAAGTGCGGTTTGTAGAGATCACCAATGCCGGTTCACTCCGCCACTCTAGTTTCTTGGGACTGGTGCCGAAGTGAGCCGAGAGAAGCAACTACCTGAAGTCCGGCTGACCAGCCCAGGCCGGGTGATCGATGAAGAATCCGGCTCTACCAAGCAGGATTTGTTCGACTACTACGCCTTCATCGCCCCCTGGCTGATGCCCTTCCTGCAAGACCGCGTCTGCACCCTCGTGCGGTACCCAGAGGGGCTCTCTGGGGAGGGGTTCTTCCAAAAGCACATGCTACACGGCCGATATTCGGGCATCCAGCCAGCGCGGGTAGATGGGGAGAACTACCTGGCCATCACCGAGCCGGACGGGCTGCTTCAGGCATGCCAGATGGGCACCATCGAGTTCCATCCGTGGGGCAGCACCCTGCAGGACCTCGAAAGGCCAGACATGATCGTGTTCGACCTTGATCCAGGCGAAGGCACCGAATGGAAAGAAGTCGTGCAGGGCGCGCAGTATCTCAGGGAGAGGCTCGAAACACTAGGCCTCAAACCGTTCGTGCGGCTTACCGGCGGGAAGGGGCTCCACTTGGTGCTCAGGATTCTTCCCGAACTGGAATGGCCGGAAGTGAAGCAAATCTGCCGCACCCTGGCCGAGCAGATGGAGAAGGAAAAGCCCGATCGGTTCGTTACCAATATGCGAAAGTCCAGCCGGAAAGACCGAATCTTTCTTGACTATCTTCGAAACAGTCGGGGCGCAACGGCAGTAGCATCGTACAGCGCACGCGCCCGACCCCGGCTAACCGTTGCGATGCCGGTCAGTTGGGACCAGCTACCCGAAATCAAAACCTCGAGCCCGTTCGACATTCAGAATGTCGCTGCCTATCTGGAAGAGCGAGCGACTGACCCGTGGGCAGAGTTCACCGGTTCGGCGGTTTCGCTCAAAGGTGCGTTAAAGCTCGGTTAGCGGCGTGGCGCGGCGAAGAGTTGAACTGCGTAGACCCTCGATCCTCGTACGGCAACGCCCACTCCGGTTTCCGTGTAAGTCGGGTTCATCATGTTCCGCCGGTGACCGGCAGAAGCCGTAAGCTGGGCGAGAATCGCATCGGCTACTGACCTGGCAGATTGTCCGCCCCGCAGGGTTCGCATCGCGATGTTCTCTGCTGCCGCCGAGAACCGGTAGTCCACGGAGCGTAGCCGGTCTTCCATGGTCCTCGCCCCTTCTACGGGTGATTCGTGGGAGAAGAAGTCCCGCGTAGCCATCGCCTCGGCATGGGCAAAGGCGGCTCGGTCGAGCGAATCAACCCGCTGAAGAGCCCCGATATTCTCTGTGGCTCTCTGCCGGTTCAACGCCTCGAACAACTCGTTGGCAATTCCCTGCTGGGTGAATGCCCCTGACCCAAGTAGAGCGAACGAAGCCCCAAGGGCTATGCCAGCAACAGCTCTTCGAATCATGTTCAGTAGTTTCTTACGCCTGAGAGCGCCCGAGGTTGGGTCTTTTGCGCTCAGTCAGCCGGCACCCGGGAACAGCCTGGCCGCCGACAGGGTTCTGGAAGGTGTCGGAAATGGAAAACAAGAATTCCCCTATGCTGCCCAAACTCGCGTTCGTTTGGGGCTTTGCTGGAGCTGCAGCCATGTTGCTGCTCGCGCTCGGAGCGTTTCTCATCAGCTCGCAGTTTCGCTCTGGTCCGGATTCCCGCGCCCTTCTCGGAGAGATCCAGCGAATTGGCGAGCTTCGCACCGCTTCCCGCACAGTAAAGAACGTTGTTCAGGTCGAATCGGCGCTTGAGCCTCCCCAGCCACTGAACATGATTCCAGGTGCGCGGCAGATCAGCCATGCGCTAACCAAGAACGAGGCGGCGCTGGAATACACCGCAACGATTGAGGCCGGTATCGACCTTCGCCAGGCGAGCATTCGCCGCGCTGTGCGAGATGGCAAGCAGTCCTGGATCGTCTCCCTTCCCCCGATCAAGGTTTACGAACCCACCGTTTCTTCTCGGGTCATCAGCACCTCGGGCAAGCTGCTCTACAACGACCTTCAGATCGCACACAAGGCGCACGACAAGGCAATTGGGACTGCACGAGGGCTTACGAATGACGGCGCGCTGGTAGCCGAGGCTAGGAAGTCTGCGGAAGAGCGAATCGGTGCTCTTCTCGCCGGCATGACCTCTGACCCCATCCACTTCGACCACAAGGCATTCTAGACTCTCAGGAATCGAATTCTCAGAACCTGTTCGGGAGCCGATTCAGTAAGCTCTCGGCAAGCCAGATGAGTCTCGGTTTACTGTTCGGAGTCGATGTAGGGGGCACCAGAAAGGGGCTGCACATGGCGGCACTGGACCCAGTCACCCGAGCAATCGTCGCGGTGGAGCCCTGCGAAAACCCAGAGCACCTCGTGGAGACCATCCAAATCCTCGAACCTAACCCAGGGGTCATCGCAATTGATGCCCCTCAGAAGGCGACCCGCTCCTCTACCGAGACCCGACCCGCGGAGCGCGCGATCCACCAGATGGGCTACCGAATTCAGTGGACCCGCAAGACCCTACCGCCGGAGTGGATGGTCAACGGAGAAGCAGTGTGGGACGCAATTTCAGCCGAGTTTCCCGATTCGCGGCTGGTCGAGACCTTCCCCACTGCCGTCTCCGGAAGGTTGGGAGAACTAGGCGTCCACTTGCCTCTCGAAGCGCTTGAAGGGGCGATGTTGAGGTCTCACTATAAAGACCTTCTTGATGCGTGCCTATGCGCGGCGGTTGCGCTGGCTGTAAGTGAAGGTCGGGCGATCGAAGTGGGCTCGAACGACCCATTAGGTGCAATCTACATCTAGCGAGAGAAAGGGTTCCATCGCTCCAACTCATCCACCATTTCTTCCATGTACTCGACTGTCGTTCGTGGCGTAAGGAAGTAGTCAACAGGCACTCAGAACTCTATCAGACCAGTGTGACACGTCAATTGCGCAAGGCGAATACCGCTTCCAGATCCGGAAACCGAACCGCTCGTAAAACTGAGTGAGCGAGGTCCAGTCCACGATGCAACGGTCCGATTCTTCCTCCAGGAGCCTCTGCATCGCTCCGACCATAAGCGCCCTGCCGTAGCCCCCTTTGCGGTGGCTCTCGGCGACCCCCAGCGGTCCCAATGCGCTCCAACCTTTGCCCAACGCCTGAGCCCAGTTCGCCCCACCACAGCGAAACGGCAATCCCTCTCTCTGGGTGATAGCAAATCCGATCAGCTCGCCATTCTCGTACAGCCCAACAGCGCAGGGCAACTCTCCTGCTTGGGAGTTCATCCAGCGCACATCGCTAGCCCACCTACCGGGAAACTCCTTCGCTACGAACGCTTCCAGCTGCGTTCGGTAAGGAGGCGTGATCCAGCGGGTTTCCACCCGTGGATCCTCTACCTGTGCCGTCAGCCGAGCCAGCAGGTCGACCCGCTCTGCCGCGCTTTCTACCGAGAATCCCTTAGCTAGTAGCGCCTCTCGCTGCACGCCGAACTCCACGGGTAGTCCGCAAAACAGGTGTTCACCGTCTTCCCCGAAACGGACCTCTTGTATTCCCTCTGGCTGTGCTGCCGTTAGCATCGCTTGCAAGAGCTGTTCCCCCGAGGTGACATCAGCGCAAACCAGATCCCAGATGTGCGCTCGCCAGGTTGGTGCGTATTCGGAAGCCCTCTTTGCAACCAGGTATCCCTTCAAACCTCCGCCCCTGTCTTCTATCGCAAAGCTCCAGGAAGGAGCGAACTGCGCCGAGAGAAGACCCTTTTGCAGCCAAAGACTGAATGGCACCTGCCAGCAGTAAGGAGGCACCCGACGACGAAGTGCGAAGAGAGTCTCGGCAGAGTAGTCTGCGAGCGCCGAAAGCCGCACGGCGCTCAAGCGTCCCGCAGGGTTGAGGAATCGGACTTAGTCGCTACCTCGATCCGCAACTGAGAGAGGATGCTTCGCACTCGGCTACGGTCCTCTTCGTCCAGTTCGGGTTCGAGGATCTGAAACAAGGCATCAGCGGCGTTAATCGCCTTCCGCGCAGCGGCAAGGTCGACTCTCGGGCTCTCGGGCCCACCGGACTCAAACGGTAAGGCTGAACCGCCAAGGGACGCACGAGCCATATCGAAAAACAACTCCATCGAAACGGCGATCATCTGATCGACCGATTGTGTTGAATCGGGGTTCATGGGATATCGGGTTGGTTCAGTCGCTCCCGGGCTTCTGTCTCCAGAGCTCGGTAATTTCGTACCGCACGGAAAGCCTCGCCGAGGGTCAGGGACGCATCGTCTACACCGTTCATATCGCGGTCTCGAAGGGCCACGACCACTTCAGCTGCACTCTGGCGCATCAGTTTCACGGCTAACTGCAAGTAGGGCCAGGATTCAGGAAGGTCACCCGGAGGTGTTACTCGCGAGGCTAATTCGTCCAGCATCCCGAGCTGAGCGCTGATCCCGTTCAACTGCTGAACGATCTGCTGCTCGCCTGGGCGTACGCGTGCCTCCTGAATGAGTGAACGGATTTCCCCCCCTCGCTCGTCTAGAATCGCTTCCATCTGCGGTGCCAAAAGCAATCGTGGACCATGGCCAATCGCCGGAGAGGGCATCTGCGCCAGATACCGGTCAAAGGTCGCTCGGTTTCCGTTGAGTGCCGCAGCGAGGCTCATGCGGAAAGCCTTTTCGGGGGCGTTCTCCGCGACTTCTGTAAAGTGCTTCAGCGCCAGCTCGTTTTGGCCGCGTTGAATGGCGATGTCGCCTAGCAAAATCAGTACGGCATCAGAACGCTCTCCGCGCGCCAGGACTTCGTTCGCCTGCGCCAACGCCTCGTCCAGCTTGCCTTCGTTTAGCAGCGCTCTTGCGCCCAGAAGCCTCACTTCTGGTCGGTCCGGAAACAGCGCTGCACAGTGGGCTGCCTCGCGAGCTGCCAATTGCACCCTGCCGACAGAGAGGAGTGCGTCGATGTAGATCTGGCGGCGCTCAAAATCGAGCGGCTCAGCATCAATCGCCTGCTGAAGCAGCAGAAGCCCTTCCTTGGTGCGACCCTCGGCAAGCCGATCCTGACCCTGTTGAACCAGCTCTGAGCCACGCGCCGCTGGACGAACAGGCGGGATCACCGGATCTCCTTGCGGCACGGGGGGCACCGCTTCGTCTCGGGGAGGTACCGGTCTTGCTGCAAAATTCGAAAGCGGTCCTTGACCCAACTGAAGCGCCCAGGTGCGGGCAACGGTTTCCAGTTGGTTGTTGTAGTCGGGGCTGAACACGTCTGCCTGGAACGAAACCTTCTCGCTCCAAACCTCCCTACCGTTTCGCATCAACTTGAGATGGCCATCGACCATGCCCGTTTCCGCGTTCCGCACTGCGGTCAACACCAGCACATGTGGGATTTTCAGCTTCGAGGCTTGCTGGAGGGCGAATCGCTCAGTCGGTCGTTCGATCTGCTCTAGGCTCATTCCTTGCTCGCTAATCGCTCGGAAAACGGGGTCTGCAAGCGACCACACGATAGGCACGACCCGGCCTTCTTCATCCAGCTTTTGCGCCAGAAGCTCAGCCAGAGGCACGTTGGGTTGAGATTCTCCACGGGTAGGGGCCTGAACCTGAACTACGATCACTTCGCGGCTCTGAGACCAGGCGGCTACGCTCAGAAGAGCAAAAACGGCAAACGCTGAAAACCGACCGACCATAGCTTGGCTCAGCCGCCCAGTGCCTTCACTGCCTGGCGGGCGGCTTCTAGCTGGGCACGAGTCGCTTCGGTATCACCTTGACCTGAGCGGAGTCGACCTTCGAAAACGGCGATGGCACGGTTGTAAGCGGAAACCGCTTGCTGGCGGTTACCCAACCGGCTATAGGTTTGCCCAAGCCGCTGGTTGGTTGAGCCCGGGTCTGCACCGAGGTTGAGGGCGCGCTCGTACAGCGTGGCAGCCTGGGTCAGGTTGCCGGTCTGGAAATTCTGCCTGGCAGCAGCCAACACTGCCTGAAGCTCATTTCCGCCACTATCACCACCTGAAGCGGGAGTAGCTTGAGGGCGACCTGCAGCTGGCCGAACGTCAACGACTGGTTTCGGTCTGGGCTTTTCGTCGGGCGCGGGGCTGGTCTCGGTGCCCGTCGATGGAGCAGGGGGCGGATCGAGCGTGCCACCCTGAGGCATCGTGGGCGGAGAAATCGGTTCAACCGCGATCGATCCTGGCGGGCGGAGCGGCTCAATGGTGCCCTGAAGCGGGAATAACCCAGGTGAGTTGGAAGAAAGCAGTGGCGGCGGATCGAGACGGCGGCCCGGGGTCGCGTTGATACTGGCAGCGGGCGGTGTGATGTTCTCTGGTACCGGCGCCTGCTGCTGAACAGGAGCGGGCTGCGGCACAGGTTGAGCATCAAATGGCGGGGAAATCGGGATGCCGGAAGCGGTCAGCGTGGTGTTCTCGACGATCGTCGGCGTCTGGTTGTTGTTCACCACCAGAAGGGTGATCGTGATGCCGAGGGCAAAGACTCCGAGCACGCTTGCACCGGCTACGATTAACGCCCTGCGCTGCCGTTGTTTGGGTTCTTCGAACGCCCTGCCCGCGAGCCCGGCTCGTAGCTGGTTGACCTTGATCCGGTCAATCGCTGAATCCGGCTTGAGTTCAATGACTTTCTCGTAACAGTCGAGCGCTTCAGCCATCCTGCCTAGCCGCTCAAGACAAAGTCCCTTGAGAGAAATCGCCTTGACTGACGATGGGTTGGTATCGACCGCGCTCTGCGCGATCATCAGCGCCTCCGAGGTGCGGTTCTCTTGATAGAGGTCGTATCCCTGCTGGACTAAGTCGTCAAACTCGGTGGTAGCCAGGTCGAGAACATCGGTCGGCAGTGCAGCCCCGCAAGCCCTGCAAAACTTGCTATCGAGGCTGTTGTGGGTCTGGCATTGCGTGCACTGAACCATCGTCTTGAGTTAATTGTATCGCAAACGACCCTAGGGAGCGAGCCGTTTTTCCTCCGCAGTAAAGACGTTCGAGCGTAGGCGGACGGTTCCTGGTTCCGGCAGCGCGTAAACTCAGTTGAAGACTCATGGACGCCGAGACGACCCCAAAAAGAACCCCATTGTACGATGCCCACCTCAAAGCGAACGCCAAAATGGTGCCCTTCGCCGGTTTCTCCCTACCGGTCCAATACACCTCCGTCATCAAGGAGAGCGAGGCTGTGCGGAACGGGGCTGGGATGTTCGATGTCTCGCACATGGCACGGTTGGTGCTGGAAGGCGACCGAGTTCTGGAGTACTTAGAGCAGATCACCAGCAATGACGTGAGCAAGTTGGTTGATGGCACCGGACAGTACTCGCTGTTGACCAACCTGGATGGTGGCGTTGTGGACGACATCATCGTCTACCGGCTCTCACCCGCTGACTACAGAATGGTGGTTAACGCTGCAAACCACGATAAGGACTGGGCGTGGATGAACGAGCAAAACCACTTCGGGGTCAAGCTGATAGACGTTACACAGGAAACTGCGATGATCGCTGTGCAAGGTCCCCAAGCGGCTGAGATCATCCGCTCCCTCTTCGAGCGCCCCGAAGAAATCGATGCCGCGGGAATGTTCGGGGTGGTTCAGGGCGAACTCGCAGGGGTTCCCTGCTTTATGGCGCGGTCGGGCTACACCGGCGAGGACGGGTTTGAGGTGATTTGCGCTGCGCCAGTGGCAGAGCGTGTTTGGGATGCGCTGGTGGAGAACGGAGTTGTGCTCTGTGGATTGGGCTCGCGCGATGTTTTGCGGGTCGAAGCGGGATTGCCGCTTTATGGTCATGAACTAGGGGATGACTTCAGCCCGATTGAGGCAGGGCTCGGCTGGGTGGTCGGCAAAGAGAAGTCCTTTAACGGTTCAGATGCGATTCGCGCAGTGCAGCAGAGCGGACCCCAGCGAAAGCTACAGGGGATCAAGTTGGGATCGAAGCGCATTCCTCAGCCTGGGGCAGCCGTAGTGGTGGAGAACCGAGAAGTGGGCACGGTCTCAAGCGGTGTTTACTCCCCGCTTTTGGGCTGTGGCATCGCCTTTGCTTTCCTGGACCCGGAGGTGAAGATCGGTACCGACTGCACCGTTGAGGTGCGCGGAACACTGGAGCCCGCTGTCGTTCACGCTAAGCGGTTCTTCAAGCGCTCAAGTTGAAGGTTCGCGCCTTCCCAGGAGTGCGCGAGACTCTTGTCGCAGGGCTGCCCAGGAACCGTTTCTTACCGAGTTGATCTTTCCTTTCGGTCCTCTCGGACCGGTTGCGAGCCACATACCGCTCGCGCAATCAGGTTTGGTTCTTCGAGCCGCAGGTTCCGACCGTCTTCTGCCATTCTCGGGGGTGCTACACGTCGATAACTCCTCCGACTTCCGCTAGCTTTAGCCTCATCCACCGAAGCTTGAAGTAACCGTACGCGAAAACCGCTCCCACCAGCGCGATATAGCCTAACGTCTCGAACGGCGCTTCGCGAATCAAGAGTGCAACGTCTATGCCCGACAGGAGCGGCATCATCAAGATCAGCGGCATACACACGAAAGAAATTCGGAGGATTTTAGATTTTTGCCTGGCTTTGTGTACAAAGCAACACTTTCTTGCGGGGACCCAAGTGCCCGCTTAGA
>JBKBWO010000026.1:16724-27063 GCA_046314495.1 Fimbriimonadaceae bacterium | reverse complement strand
GTTGCCATGCACGTTCTCGAACTTCTCAACGACGGTTCATAGGCCTGGATGATTCGGGCAAGAATCCTCGGCTCAGGCACTAGCAACGGGGTCCCATCGCTGGCGAAGACATATTCAGAGGAGTACCTAGCGAACCCCAGAAACCACCGTACTCGTCCTTCGTTGCTGCTCAGGACCGAAAGCACAACCGTTTTGGTCGATTGCACCCCCGAAATGCGGCTCCAGCTGCTTGCAGCGAAGACGGACAAGCTCGACGCGGTCATCCTCTCCCATGCCCATGCCGATCACATCATGGGCATGGACGATCTACGCCCCTTCAGCCTGCACACGGGTGAACCTGTAGTGATCTATGCCTGGGAGGAGGTTGAGCAAGCGGTACGCCGCATCTACCCATACGCCTTTAAAGATTTCCCTCCGGGCATCTTCGTACCAAGGTTCGATATGCGCCGCCTAGAGGCCTTCCACACGTTTGGAAACATCGCCGTCGAGATCTTGCCGGTTATGCACGGGCAAATGCGAGTAGCCGGTATAAAAGTCGGGCGGTTTGCTTACTTGACCGACGTCAACTTCATCCCCGAGGACATCTGGCCAAAGCTACAGAACCTCGACATCTTGGTGCTAGACGCGGTGCGCCGCAGGCCGCACCCGCACCATTTCAATCTGGAACAGGCGCTAGAGGTTGCGGGTCAACTTGCCGCCAAACGCACCATTCTCACCCATCTTTCCGATGACTATGACCACGATGTAGACAACGCTTCGCTGCCGCCCAGAATAGAGCTGGGCTACGACGGTCTGGAATTCGAAATCGAAGTCTAGGACTTGCTAAACGTTGACTGAAGCGCTGCTTGAAGCATCAAACACTGCTCTTCAGTGAACTCCCCTGTGCGAATATAGGGGCTGAGGTCGGAAGCGATATCGCTCCAGGTCTCTTCGGTCCAAATCCCATGCGCGCCGCGCTGTTGATCGAGTTGGACCAGCGAGAGGCGAAAACCTGCCTGGTGCGGCATGTCTTCGACCATTCTCATTCCGATGTGAAGAAGATCAGGGATCGAGGTGTAGATCCCGGTGATGGCTGAGCGGCCCTCGTCGTCCAACTGCTCTGTTACCCAATAGATTCTGCGAAAAACCATTTTTTGCTCCGTGCTTGCTTCCTGTAGCTTTCCTTAGCTAGCGGTGCATATTTTATGAGATGATCGCGTCTCTTTGCAACCAGCCACTAAGCCGCCTCGCCTTCTACAGTAGATTCAGACGTCGATTCGACGACAGTTTGTCCATCAATCGCCTCTACCTGTTCGATGTTAGCCTCAGCAAGCACCTCCGCGAGGTCGAGTAGCCGGATCGGTTTATCGGTAGTCGAATGAACTGCGGAATCCAGCATGATTCGGCAAAACGGGCATGCCACAGCAACGGTGTCTGCACCCGTGGCAAGCAGTTGCTTCATCCTTCGGTCGCTTGGGCGTTGGTCGGGTGATTCATCCATCCACATCCGCCCTCCACCAGCTCCACAGCAGAGCGTCTTTCGGCCAAACTGCTTCGGCTCTGCGAGCACCTTCCCTTTGTCGCCCAGGTTCTGCAACGCTGCAACGGTTGGGATCGCTTCGGAGTCGTAGTGGGTCTCCTCTCCGACCATTTTGCGTGGCGCATCTGAGATGTTGTTCGCGCGGGCGAGATAGCAGGGGTCGTGGTACACCATCGACCCTTTAACCGGCCGAGCGGGCTTTAGCTTCCCTTCATCGATGAGCCCTGCCAGAAACTCGGTGTGGTGAAAAACATCGTAGTTGCCCTGAAACTGGCTGTACTCGTTTTTGAGCGTGTTGAAACAGTGTGGGCACGGTGTCACAATCCTTTTGAATGTATAGCTGTTAAAGGTGCCCACGTTCATTTCGGCGTATTGCTGGAAAAGGAACTCGTCTCCGACTCTACGGGCAGGGTCTCCGGTGCACTGCTCTTCCACACCCAAACACGCGAAGTCTATGCCTGCGGCCTTGAGTAGCTGCGCCACAGCGCGAGTGGTCTTTACAGCGCTTGGGTCTGTAGCACCGGCGCAGCCAACCCAGAAGAGCACGTCAAATGATTTGCTCTCGATATTCCGCGCCAGCGGAATATCGAGCCCCTTCATCCAGTCTTCTCGGGTGCTGCCTTGCTGGCCCCAAGCGTGGCCGGTAGACCCAAGCTGCCGCAGCATCGTAGCCGCAGTACCTGAGAGTTGCCCTTCCGCAACCAGGTTGCGACGGGCGTCCACGATCATATCCACGTGCCGAATGAGAACTGGGCACGCCTCGACGCAGGCGTTGCAGGTAGTGCACGCCCACAGCGCTTCCGTAGAGACCGATTCGGCGATGGTCTTGCCGTTGAATTCAGACTTGATGATGTCCTGAACGACCATCTTGGGGTTCAACACTTTGCCCACGTTATTGGCGGGGCAAACGTCGGTACACCTGCCGCACTCCATACACGCATCGAGGCTGAGCAGGTGCCACTGAGAGTAGTCCTGGTAGCGAGAGACTCCGATCTGCCCTGTCTCCTCGACTTCGTCGAGGGTGATGGGCTTCAATTCTCCCATCGATTGGCCTGGCTTTCCGCCCGCGGCGAAGATAGCGGTGGCGATGTGCCGGATTCGCATCTGGGGCAAGAACGCGAAGAAAATGGCCACCACAACCATGTGCGACCACCAAATCACGGCGTACATGGTGTTGGAAACTGGGAAGAGCCAGGTGGACATCCAGTAGCCAATTGGCGCCGAGGGATCCCACGGCTGAGGGTTATTCACCATTCGAGCGGCTTCGAGCAGGTACCCCCCAACTCCGGCCGCCCACAGAATGATCAGCGCGAACCAATCCTGGAACCCGTTCGCCATGTTCGGTGGCGGCGCAATCAGCCGGCGAGCCATCGCCCATGTGATACCGATGACGAACATGAATCCGAGCACGTCCACCACCCACTCATAGACCAGAAAGTAAGTGCCCTTATGGAAATCGAACGTGTAGCTGCTGATGGCTAGCAAGGTGGTGGCAATCAGCAACACCAGGAACCCATAGAAAATGAGCAGGTGCATCGGCGCGCCGCTGAACTTCCTTGAAGTTCTAACCTTGCGCTGCCCGAGAATGTACTGGAGGATGTTGGAAACGGGTCGAGGCTTCCAGTCGATCGGCTTGCCTTCGAGCCAGATTTTGCTCTTCCACAGCAGCTGTGCAAACATCAGCGCAATGGAGGCGCCGATCAGGAGATAAAAGAGCACAATTCCCAAATAGGAAATGTGCATATATTCAACCCTTGTGGGAACGGCGGTTTCCAACGTCTATAGCTTGCCACAAATCGGCGTTCGTGAACCAGAGAAAAAACGATGGGTGCGCCAACTTGGCACACCCATCACGGCGAAGCGATGCTTGAAGCTTAGAGCTTCGGCGGTGACTTTTGCGCCTTGAGGACGTTCATCGCGACCTCAAGCTGCTCAAGAGCCTGTTCCTTACTCATTCCGACCATTTCGCCACTCAAAGCAGCTTTCGCTTCCGCAAGTAGCCGCTCCGCTTCAGCAGCGGAGAGTTCCTTTAGCTGCTGCGCTCGGTTGGCAAGCACGGTGCAAATGTTGTCGGCAAACTCAACGAACCCGCCAGCTACAGAGACGTAGTTTCGTTCCCCTTCCGCATTCGTGTATCGGAGCAACCCTGACTTGAGGGAGGCGACGAACGGCGAATGGTTCGAAAAGAAGCCGATATAGCCATCAAAAGCTGGTGCGATCACGGCCTGAACCTCGATATCTTCCACGAGGCTCCGGTCGGGTGCGACCACAGACAGCTTGAACGTCCCAGCCATGGTTTAGGCGACAGCCTTGAGCTTCTCGGCCTTCTCGTAAACGTCGTCGAGACCACCGCAGTAAAGGAACGCCTGCTCGGGGATGTCGTCGAGCTTTCCGTCGACGATTTCCTTAAACGATCGGACCGTCTCTTCCATCGAGACGTAGCGACCCGGGGTACCCGTGAACTGCTCCGCAACGTAGTTCGGCTGAGACATGAATCGCTCAATCTTACGCGCACGGCTAACCAACTGCTTGTCTTCGTCGGAGAGCTCGTCGATACCGAGAATCGCGATGATGTCCTGCAGTTCCTTGTAGCGCTGCAAGGTTCGCTGGACTCGGCTGGCGACTTCGTAGTGCTCTGCGCCGACGATATTCGGGTCGAGGTTCTTCGAGAACGATGCAAGCGGGTCGATCGCCGGGTAAAGACCCTTCGAGGCGATTGATCTCTCCAGATAGACCTGCGCGTCAAGGTGCGCAAAAGTCGTAGCAGGTGCCGGGTCTGTGGGGTCGTCTGCAGGGACGTATACCGCCTGAACCGAAGTAATTGATCCCTTGGAGGTGGAGGTAATTCGCTCCTGCAACAAACCCATCTCAGTTGCCAGCGTAGGCTGGTAGCCCACCGCACTGGGCATTCTTCCCAAAAGCGCCGACACCTCGGACCCTGCCTGGACAAATCGGAAGACGTTGTCGACAAAGACCAAAACGTCGAGCCCTTGCTCATCGCGGAAGTACTCCGCCATGGTCATGGCTGTCAGTGCGACACGTAGTCGGGCTCCGGGCGGCTCGTTCATCTGACCGAACACCATCGCCATCTTGTCGATAACGCGTTGCTCTTCTCCATCCTTGTTCTTGAAGGTGGTGTGCTGCATTTCCAGCCAGAGGTCGTTTCCTTCACGAGTTCGCTCTCCAACACCGGCGAACATCGATACGCCGCTGTGCTCAACAGCGATGTTTCGAATGAGCTCCTGGATCAAAACCGTCTTGCCCAGTCCGGCACCGCCGAACAGACCGATCTTTCCGCCCTTGTTAAACGGCATCAAGAGGTCAACGACCTTCAAACCGGTTTCCAGCAGCTCGACCTTCACGTTTTGCTCAGTGAAGGGCGGTGGCTCGCGGTGAATAGGAAGCCGCATGGCATCGGCGGGTACGTCCTCGCCGTTGTCGATCGGGTTCCCCAAAAGGTTAAAAACCCGTCCAAGAGTGGGCTCGCCGACCGGGACCATAATCGGAGATCCGGTATCGACCGCGGACATTCCACGAACGAGGCCATCTGTAGTGCTCAGAGCGACCGTTCGCACGGTGTCATCTCCAAGATGTTGGGCGACTTCACAAACGAGGTCGATGCCCTTTGCGGCATCTTTGATCTCGATAGCGTTGTTGATAGCGGGAAGGGTTTCGGTTGGGAATCGAATGTCAACGACGGGACCCAACACCTGCAAAACCTGACCTTCAAGCGGCATGAAAACTCAATATCCTCCAAAAACAGCCGGCACAAGCGTGAACTCGGCACTAGAAGTACCGAACCGGCGGAGCCTAAAGAATACCTTCCCAGCGAGGCGGTCTGTGTGCCTAAAAGTCTATGGGCCGTTCAAGTCTCAGCACCGCTCCGAGCGTTTCGGCAAACGTCTTGGGTTTCCCAAAATACGGAGTTAATTCAAACGCGCTAACGTGTGAGCCGGATTTTGCGATCACTTGCGGCGCTCCCGTAGCTCCAACAGACTCGAGCAGTCGCTGCGTTTGCATCTTCGAGTGTTCGATCGCTTCTGGCTCAAGCGCCCGGGTGTAGGCGCGGTCGTACTCTGGGTCGGAGAGCCCAAAACAGGGCCCGATGCGGTCAAGAACCCATCGCTGGCTGATGTCATCGCCTCGGGCGAAAAAGGCCTCCTGTACGGCGCGCAGCGAAGAAAGGGCGTATTGAGACCGCGACTGGACCGCCAGCACGCAGGCAATAGCTGGGGCGGAATTGAAAACCAGCCGTTCATCGGAGTCCAAAGTTCTCAAAAGGTCCTCAGACATATGAAGCCTCGATCTTGGAATTAGCGCACCGAGTTGCTCTCTCAGGTGCTTCTTCTGTTCGCGGGAGAGCTCGACATTGTCGAACTCATACGCGCCCAACAATCTAATTGCCAGGTTGGTCTCATAGTACTCCTCGACCATTCCCAGCAGAGGGAGCGTCGCATAGGTGCCCGGGTCATATGGGTCGAAGACGAAGTACAGCGTGTGGTTGTTTCTGGCGGTTGTTTCAGCTGCCACTTGCACCATCCCCATCAAGCGCGAACCGCTTCAAAATGTCAAGCGAGACCACCTCGAGCGCCTTTTCATGGCACGCCGCCAAGATCACCCTCGGGGCGACCCCGTCTTCGTATGCTTCCAACCAGCGCTCCGCGCAGACACACCACCGGTCTCCGGGCTTTAATCCCGGAAAGCTGTACTCCGGCCGCGGAGTACTCAAGTCGTTTCCTTGCGCTCTGGAGTAGTTCAAGAAGAGCTCGGTCACTTCGGCGCAGATCACATGCAGACCGATATCTTCAGTGTTCGTTCTGCAGTACCCGTCACGAAAGAAACCCGTTAGAGGCTCCTTGCAGCACATCTCGAGCTCACCGCCCAAAACGTTTCGGGGCTTGGGATGTGAAGATCCATTGACCATTGCCATCGATTGAAACCTACCTAGTATGCGCCTACGGGAACGGGTATTCCAGTGTGCTTACCCGCACGAAGCCATACTTTCAGAAAAAATGAACGCCCGCACCCCAATGCTAAAGCAATACTTCGAGGCGAAGGACTCGGCACCAGATGCATTGCTGGCAATGAGGGTGGGCGACTTCTATGAATTTTACGGCACCGATGCTGAAACGGCTGCAAAGGCGCTCGAAATCACCCTGACCGCACGAGAAGACGGAAAGGACAATAAGGTCGCCATGGCCGGGGTGCCCCACCACGCTGCCCAGCGCTACTTTGCTCGGCTGGTGAAAATGGGCTTCCGCGTGGCGGTTATGGAGCAGCTCGAAGACCCGAAAAAGGCGAAAGGACTGGTCAAGCGCGGGGTGCGAAGGATTCTCTCGGCAGGCACCGCGATCGAAGAAGAGATGCTGGATTCGATCCAGAACGCCTTCCTGGTTGCCTGGGCTGAGCCTTCAGCAAGCTTCCCGAACGCGGGGCTCGCCGCACTCGACCCCAGCACAGGCGAGTTCGCCCTATGCGAAATCGAGGGATCCGATTGGGAAAGTTCGCTCTTGCAGGAGATATGCCGTCTGCAACCGCGCGAGTTGCTCCACTTCGCCTCGCAAAAGCCGCGCGCCGAAGCCCTTGCGGAGAGCCTCCGCATATCCGTGCAGCCGGTCGCCGCCCTCGATTCGATCTCCGCCGAAAGGATCCTGAGAGAGCAGTTCAAGGTCAGCCAGCTGGATGGCTTCGGCTGCGCCAACATGCAGCACGCGTTGATTGCCGCAGCCAGCGTGCTTCGGTACGCCGCTGCAAGCGGGCTCGACCTCGGCCACGTTCACTCGTTAGCGGTCTATAGCCTCGACGAGTACATGCTTCTCGACGAATCCACCATACGCAGCCTCGAACTAGTGGAAAACCAATTCGACCGGCGAAGAAACGACACGCTTTATGAGGTGATGGATCGAACGAAAACCCATGCTGGTAGCCGGCTGCTCAAGCAGTGGATCACCCGGCCGCTCGTGCGCGAAGACGCCATCCGCAAGCGGCAGGACGCCGTCGAGGCGCTGACTCGCTCTGCCTTCCTGCGGCAAGATCTGCAAGACCGCCTAGAGCGGTGCGCCGATATCCGCCGGCTCACCAGCCGGGCGGGTTCACTGATGGCAACCCCTCGGGACTTGCTGGCACTGAAAGCAACACTCGAAGTAGTGCCCGACCTGCGGGCATGCATCGCTCCCGCCTTTACCGAGCGGATTGCGGAGCTGCACGACCGGTTGCACCCGCACGACGGTCTCTACAGAGAACTGGAAAGCGCCCTCATGAGCGACCCGCCTTCCCACACCCGTGCAGGAGGCTACATCCAGCCGAAGTATGACTCCGATCTCGACAGCCTAAGGGAGATTCAATCCGGCGGCCGCCAGTTCATCGCCGAGCTTGAACAACGAGAGCGAGAGCGCACCGGCATCTCGAACCTGAAGGCAGGCTTCAACTCGGTTTTCGGCTATTACCTGGAGGTGCCGAAGTACGCAGCAGCGAAGGTGCCAAACGACTTCGTTCGGAAGCAAACCACCGCCAACGCAGAGCGGTACATCACCCAGGAGCTTAAGCAGAAAGAGGCGGAAGTCGTCGGTGCCGAAGAGCGCGCGATCGCGCTGGAGCAGCAACTGTTCGAGCAACTTCAGCGGACGGTGACGGCCAATGTACAAACCCTGTTTGAGCTTTCGGAGTCGATCGCTGAGCTCGACGTCCTTGCCTCTCTCGCCGATGTAGCGACTCTTCATCGATACTGCAAACCTGAGTTTCTGGATGCCCCCGACCTGGCAATTCGGGACGGGAGGCACCCGGTGGTCGCGGCGAAGAAGATGGACTTTGTTCCGAACGATCTCAAACTGAACGAAGCAGCCCGTTTCATCGTCCTGACCGGACCGAACATGAGCGGGAAATCGACGTACTTGCGCCAGACTGCGTTGATCGTTTTGCTGGCTCAGATCGGCTCGTTTGTACCGGCGGAGAGCTGTCAGTTAGGCATCTGCGACCGGATCTTTGCGCGCATAGGTGCCAGAGACGAACTGGCATCCGGCAGGAGCACCTTCATGGTCGAGATGATCGAGGCAGCGAACATCCTGAACAACACCACCGACCGAAGCCTGGTCATTCTGGACGAAATCGGGCGAGGTACAAGCACCTTCGATGGGCTTGCCTTGGCGCAGGCGATCGTCGAGGCGACGGTTTATGTTGGAAGCCGAGCTCTGTTCGCCACCCACTATCACCAGCTGAACAGCCTGGCAGATTCGCTCCCGACGGTGAAGAACTTCCGCGTTGAAGTGGTGGAGCATGGGCGCGAAGTGGTTTGGACCCACAAGGTAGTCGAAGGAGGGACCGACCGCAGCTACGGGATCCAGGTCGCCCGAATGGCCGGTGTTCCCGATGAAGTGCTAGAACGGGCAGCCGAACTGCTCCGGGCTTATGAAGAGTCGGACCGAGTCCAGCCTCCCGCGCCAAAAGAAAGCAAGCTGCAGATGTCTCTCTTCGAGATGAAGCCTAGCGAAGTCGAGGAAGCATTGAAGGGGCTGGATGTCGACCGCCTGAGCCCGATCGACGCACTCAACTGGCTCGCCCAGGAAAAGGCGAAACTTGCCGACCAAAAGTAGGACTCGGTAAAGTAAGTTCATCATGGGCCGGTTCACCCTCGCCGCTTTCTTTGCGCTTTCTGTAACGTTGCTTTTTACCGCGGGATGCGGTGGAGGCAGTGGCGGTGGTGGGCCGCTCCCTCCTCCGCCACCCGGGGCAGTCGACGTGCCGTTCGTAGTGAACTGGCAGCCGTTCGACCCCAATGCCAGGACTATCGAAGGTCCGTCCAACTCGCTCTCGTTTGAGGCAAGCCTTACCCAACAAGGAAGCCAGAATCCGTGGGCTTCAGTCGCTGGTAGCCGAACCCCAGCCCAGTCCGGCCCAACGAACTTTTCAATGCGCGTCGAGCCGGGACCCTACCGCTTCGACATCCGGTTCTACAAAGAGCAAAACCTATCCGGACGGCTGGTTGCGACTGCTTCTGTAAACGTGGTGATCGCACCAGATGGCAGCGGAATCCCGAACGTCGTCCCCACTCTGATTCCTGCCCCACCCATTGCCAGCGTGTCCGTGTTGGCAGGTCAATCAGTACCGGTCGGTGCGCAGCAGCCTCTCCAACTCCAAATCTTGGATGTTGAAGGCAATCTGATCGTGCCGCCACTCGGTTCGGTTCAGTGGATTTCAGACAACACCTCCGTTCTCAGCTTCTCACAAGGGCTCGCGGTGGGCAATTCTCCCGGAACAGCAGCTGTAACGGCGACCTTTGAAGGGGTCTCCAGCACTGCGACTCCGGTCTCGGTAACCGGCTCGCCGACAGGAGGAGTTGGTTTCGCCATCGCCTGGGGCGATCGAAGTGGACCCAGAGCCGCACCCAGTGCCGCGCTCGGTTTCACCCTCCGGTTGCGCCAGATCCAGTCCGACGAGGTTGTCCTGAGCTTTAACGGCTCCCGTAACCAGCAGATTCTCACCGAACTGGTCCAAAACTACGACACCGGCATCGCCGTCCCTGCAGGCAACTACCGTCTGGAAATCGACTTCTTCTACAACGCGAACCAGACCGGTGAGGTGATGGGCAGAGTCCGTACCCAGGTCGCGATCGATGTGACGGGCGCAGGAATCGGGACGATAACCTCGTTCATCGACAACCCGATCGCCAGTGTGCGGATCGTCGGCGGAGAAAGCGGATTCAGCATCCCGCAAGGTCAAATCCTTCCGATTGGCTTCCAGGCACGCAATGCCCAGGGCCAGTTAGTACCTCTCAGCCAGACCGACGGAGTGTTCCGTATTGTCAGTGGCGCCCAGTTCATCCGC
>JBKBWO010000026.1:0-16626 GCA_046314495.1 Fimbriimonadaceae bacterium | reverse complement strand
GACCACCGGGCAGGTGAGCACGTTCAGCCTGGCAGATCTCAACCCGATCGGCTTCGTCGAATCGATCGAGCGATTCCCTGGACGAAGCACAAGAGACTTGGGAACAAAGGTGCACCGCTAGGGCTCATCATACGGACCGGGCCACTCGCTTCGCACGATTTGCGCCCAGCCCTTCACTCGTAGAGGGTCGACTTCGAAGTCGAACTTGCTGATGCGCTGGTTCTCGATGAGCCGCGCCGAGTGAAGGATGAGCGAGCCGGAAGAGATCCAGAACCGGCTCCCCTCAAGGTGCGCCTGGAAGTCGTACCGCTCGCTCAGGTACAGCCGAGATTCTGCATCGTCCCCCGAGAGCGGAACGGCGAAATGAAACGGTTCGAGCTGCTGCCAACCGAACCACTTTCGAAGGGGAGCAGGCATGTCGTCCGCTGAGGCCTTTGCTACGTAAATCGCGCCGCGAACGATCCATTCATCGACCATGCGTTCAGTCCGTATGCCCTGCGAAGGTGGCGCTCCCAGTAGGACTTTTGGAATCCCTTTCAGACCACAACGCGAAACAATACAAGAACGTCATATTATGCAGGTAGCTCAGAATACACGGGTCTAAGAATCATGAAGCTTTTCCTCATCGGCGTCGCTGCCGTCCTTGGGCTGTTTGCGACCACTTTCGCCTTCTTTGAGTCAGCACAGCCGAAGACCGACCCCGGTCATATCACGTTTCAGGAAAACGCGATCCGGGTGCCTCTTCTGCTTGAGAGACTCTCGAAGCAAACGGGCACCCAACTCTCCGCCACACAAGACTTCAAAAACGAGGTGGTTCTGGTGCAGGTTGAAGATGTTCCGCTAGAAGACCTGCTGGAGAGAATCGCAACGGCCACTTCCGGCTCCTGGCACCTCGGCACCGATGGCACCCGAAGACTCATTGCGAATACGAGCGTGCGGCGTGAGGAAAGAGCCGCCTATCTCCGCGAGTTCGAAGTGCGGTTAAAAGCAAACCTGGACAAACTTCGCGAAGACAGAAAGCGAGTAGAAGAGTTCCGCGATCAGAACCGGAGCCGGCTCCAGACACAGCCTGCCGACAAACTTGAGCAATGGGAGGCAAACCATGACCTCATTCTTGCAAGATTCGACACATTGTTGGCAGTCCCCGGAAAGGATGTGCTCAGAGGCCTGCAAGGGCAAAGGATTGTCTACTCCACCAGGCCGAATGCCTCGCAGTTGCCCATGCCTCAGCCGGTGCGGGAGGCACTCGCTCGGGCAATCGAATCGCTGGCGCTTACATCTACGGTGGCTTCCGGTGACCAGCCATCCTTGCGTCGCCAAGAACTCAGGAACGTTGCGGAACACCTGCGAACAGGCCGATCTTTCGGGGACGGAGCCACACAAAAAGTGCTTCTGGTGATGCAGCCCACTCACCGAGTCCTTTGCCCGAGTTTCGGTCCGCAGCTGCGGCTGGAAGCTTTTCTCTACGAAAACGAAGAGACCGCACCAACTCCACTTCGTCTGTCGAGTTTTTCGACCCATGTGCCAAACGTTTTTGAACGGCAAATGGAAGCCCCGGCCCAGAGCTCTGAAGACCCACTCCCCATCTCCGAACGATCTGCGCACATGATTGAGGTGATCGTTGGGGCAGATCTAAAGCAACCCAGGCGCGAGCCAATTTCTAGGGACTTCATCGAGAGCATGAAGGATGTCGTAGTAAACGATCCCCACAGCTACCAGAACAGCGACGCCCTCTCTGCTCTGGCACAGAGACGGGGAAAGAACCTGGTCGCCAGTTTGTCGGACATCTTCTGGCTTTATGTCGCGCCGGCGGCGGAACCCTCGATGCCGGTTTCGTATCTCGAAAGGGAGATCCAAGACCATTTCGAGCTGTCCGAAGAGGAAGGATGGATCACCCTCAAACCCAAGTTCGCCGACATTTACCGAGACCACAGAACGGACCGCGAAGATCTCAAGTGGTTGCTCACAACTGCCGGCGAGACCCCGACAATCTCACTGTCGGACATGATGACGTTCGCCGCGCGCAACCCAGAACCGCGGTGGCCGCTTCTCACTGACCGATGGTTAAGAACCTTTACGGGTCCTTCATTCGGCAGTCGTTTCTCTCCCGAATCCTACTGGCTTCAGCTGAGGCTGATGGCTGGCTTGAGCGAACCCGTGCGGAGCCAGCTTCTTGGCGGCGGGTCGGTCGAGTTTGGAGATTTAGGCGAGCAGGACCTGATGTTGGTCTTGAACTACCTGTTACGCGGGGAACCTGCTCTGACTCTGGCAGAAACGGAGACTGCCCGGATGAGAAGAGACCCTGCTGGAGTGTGGCAAGACCACGACTGGTCGCAGCCTCGAACCGCCAGAGTCGAGGTGACCGAAGTGCTGGCGAACGGTCTCGACCCGCGGGGTCGGATCACGGTTGAAACAGAGAGGAACCAGGCTGCTCTGCTCCAGGATGCCCAAGGAGAGCTCGCCCCGGACGAGCCCGTGGTCAACGCCCAAACCTACGGGTTGAAACTTGCCCACGTGGATCAGGTGCCGCATGCAGATTTCAGCAGGTTCGACCATATTCGCCTCGGATCCGAAAGACGCTGGCTGATCTCGATCCAGCCCGCCCCAGGCATCGAATCGCTGATTGTCTTCTCTGAGTTCGTGATTCCTCGCGAGAGTCCGGCAATTCCTATATCGCAGTTACCGGCAGAGTTTCGAGCCACGGCGATGGAGATTGTGGAGCGCGCGCGGGCGGCGCGGTGGTGGGAGCGGCTACCCGGCCGCGGTCCCCAGCCCTAGGGAGCTCTTTCGTTTCTCAACCTTGGTGGGCTAGAATTCGTCTGAGAAGTAAGCCTTGAGCATTTCGAAATGAAATCTTTCCGGAAAACCGTTTTCGCCCCAGCACTGCTGGCGATAGCAGCGCTGTGCCCATTGGCATTTGGGCAGGCAGCCGAGCCGCAGACTGTCACCTTCCAGGAGCCTGCGATGCGCGTGCCCGTTCTGCTGGAGAAGCTCTCCAAGCAGACTGGTCAGCAGCTCTCTGCCGCTCCTGAATTCGCGAACGAGGTGGTGATCGTCCACGTGAAGGACGTGCCCCTTGACAAACTCCTCGAGAACATCGCTCGGGCGTCCTCAGGGACCTGGCGCCAATCCGGAGAAGAACGGGTCCTCATCACCAGCGGTGTGGCAAGGAGAGCCGAGCGACAGGCCTTTGAGACCGAAGTGCGGAAATTTTCTGAGGCAGCGCTAAAGGAGAGCCAGGAGCTCTTCCAGAAGCTATCCACCGAGCCGCTCGCCGTACCGCCCCCACCCATGCCAGGCCAGCAACAGGACTTCCAGGGCATGATGGAGCCGGAAACCGCAGAGCGTCGCGCTGCGGGAGTTGCGAGGGCAAAAGTGCTCTATCAGCTGCCAATAAGCGCAGTGGTTCAAGCGGCGATGGGCGCCCGGGTCGTTCTCTCTACCCAGCCCAATCCTCTGCAGTCACCCATGTCTCCGGCACTGCAAATCTCGGTTGCCGAGTACCTCGCTGCCGTTAGCCAGTTGCCCCAAAGACCGCCTCCCGAAGAAATGGACCTGGAAGGCGTCGAGATGGACGAGGAGATGCGCCGGATGATCATGCGGTCGATGGAGGCAAGCGAACGCGGCAGATTGCGCAACCCCGACCAGGCAGACCGCGCGCTTATCGTCCTGAGCGGGGAGCGGGGAGTTCCTTCGCTGGATAACCCTGTGCGAGTACGGGTTCAGGTCCGGTTTTACGATGCCGATGGGGCGTTCCTCGGTGCCGAGAGCCTGGGGGTTCTCGGCGCCCGCTCTCGGTTCGAAATGTTGGAAGAGCTTCCTGAGTTTGCCCAGCCAAATGAGCCTGACGAACCCGAAGAAGAGACCAAGCCAGAAACTCCAAAGTCCGAGACGATCGAATTTTCTGAGAGGACCCTGGAACGAAACAAGGCACTCGGAATGTGGAGCCCGGAAATGGGCGCTCCTGTTCAACCGAGCAAGGAGCTCATGGCACAGCTGATGGACCCGATGGAATTCGACCCACACAGCTATGAAAACTCGGAGGCACTCACGGGTCTGGCAAAGGCTAAGTCGAAGAACCTCGTCGCCGGACTCCCGGACACGTTTGTGCTCATGGCGGTTACCTTCGGTGCTGAGTCGATTACCATCGATGCCGTCGAATCGGTGATCGAGCGACATTTGGAGCCTGTCGGTGAGGAAGCCGAGTGGCTCGTTTTCAAACCCAAGTATGCCGAGGTATTTAGACCGTTCCGCACCAACAGAACCGACCTGAAGCGCATTATCGACGCTTCACAACCTAACTTCTCCGCCACCATCGAAGACCAAATCCGGTATGCATCGGGCAACCCACTCCCTGTTGACGAGTTGGTGGTTTACACGCTGATGCTTCGGTTTGTTTCGGGCATGATTGCAGAATTCCAGGGCTTTGCCAGCGGGTGGGAAACCTTGAAGTTCCTGGGTTCACTCAGTCCGGTCACTCGGAGCGCGGTGCTTGCAGGAAAAAGCGTTCCGTTCTCCTCGATCAACCGAGCTGACCTTGACGTGATCCAGAAGTTCGTACTGGAAGGGAGGCTTCCTCTTTCAGGCGCGGCAGAAGCCGAAGCCGCCCGCTCAGCGGACTTCCTGGAGGCGATGTTCCTGTTTTCGGGTCCTTCATCGGTAGATATTCACGAGCCGACTGAGGTGCTGGCACAGGGGCTGTCCCCCTATGGCGACATTGGTTCGACTAGGGTCCAGAACACCGCAGTGATGGTCACCGATGCAGAAGGTAACCCGTTGCCGCTCATCCCCGTTCAAGGGCCCGACTTCTTCGGGCTGATGCTCTCAATGTCTCAGCTAGAGCCCATGCCAGGGCTGGACCGATTCAACATGGTGAAATTGGGCAAACAGACAACGATCTACATCGATATTCGTCTCACCCCAGAAGTTGGCTCGTACACGTCGGTGATTGAAAACCAGATCCCGAGAGATGCAAAGCTGATCGGTCGGGGAGATTTGCCAGCTTCTTTCCTGGAAGAGGCGAAAAAGACCTCGAACATCATGCAGAAGATGATGGGCGGTATGCGCGGCCCAAGAGAGATCCCGACTCCCTAATTTTTGGGCGAATGGTGAACCGCATTTATCTCTGAGATTCAGCGATTCTCCCCATTTCAAGTTATCGTCGTACAATAGAGTTTCAACATGGACGAGAAGGCTAGGCTGCGCTATAAGGCTGTCGAGTGCTGTTATCATCTGCACGAGCTGGCAAGCAACATTGACTCACAGGCCTTCAGCAATAGCTGGGTGTTGGTAGCCGCCGCCGAGAGGAAGTTCGAGCTGCTGGGAGACTGCCTGCGAAAGCTGGCGACAGAGGATTCCGACACCTACGAGACCGTTCCGAACCGAGAGTACGTTCTGGCGTTGGCAGAGGAAATCAGCACGCCGACTGAGGTCTCCGGAGACCGGCTTTACGCCTGCTGCACTGCCTGGCCCCGTGACATCGCCGTGGCCCTCGATTTCTAGCAAGCTGGCGCGCTCTCGGTGTAACCTCAGCCCTCGGTGAATTCAGCACAGGCATCCTTCATAACCCTTCCGAAAGACTCGAACCAGGCATTAGGCATCGGTCAGTACGCCATAGATTTCATTCGCGGCGGCGCGGGCAAACCGGCAAAGTCAGTTCTCGACAAGACCCTTCAGTTTCATACCGACGCTCTATTGTGCGGCGCCTCGGCGCTGGCGATGCAGTGCAATGCACCTGTTATCTTGCGTAACGAAGCATTTACTTATCATGATGATTCTGGCGCAACGGTCTTTGGATCGCCGCGCCGAGTCAAGTCGGAGAAGGCGGTAGTGGCGATGGCCTCTGCGGTGCGGGAGTGGGATTCAAACGGCACCAACTTCGGCTACAATCCCGAGCTGGGTCACACCGCCGGTGAGTTCGGGCACAACGACTACTATCCCGTATGTATTGCCGCGTGCCAAGAGAGCCGACTGCCCGGCGAGACCGCATTGCTGGCAATGGTTTGCCTGGACGAGATCCGTGGTCGCCTCGCAGAAGTGTTCAGTCTCAAGAGCTACAAGATCGACCACGTAGTGCACGGTGCGATTGCTTCTGCGGCGGTTTACGGAGCTATTCGGGGAGCAACCGCCGAGCAAATCGAGAGCGCGATCGGCATGTTCGTTGCCCACTACATCCCCTGGCGGGCGATTCGGGCGGGCAAGCAACTGAGCGACTCTAAAGGCGCGAGCGCAGCGATTAGCGCAGAGGCCGCAGTGCTTTGCATGAAGCGGTCTATGGACGGCTTCTTGGGCCCCCGAGATATTTTCCGCAACCCAGAGAGCATGTTCCGGCAGTTTCAGCGAACGAGCGGGGAATCCCCGTTCGATCTGGTGCTGGCGACCGCGGGCGAGGACTTTGCCGTGATGGGAATGCACTTCAAGCTGGGTCTTTACGAGCACCAGAGCGCAGGGGCGCTTCAAGCGATTCTGGATGCCGTGCAGAAGAACCCAGCCGTAGCAAAGGACGGCTGCGCCGAAGTTGAATCTATCTCGATTACCGCATACGAGCCAGCGTTTGGTATTATCGGTGACCCAGCGAAGAGAGACCCCCGCACTCGCCAAAGCGCTGACCATTCGATGCTGTACATTGTTTCCACGTTGCTGAGAAGGGCGTCGGAAGCGCAGGCGAAAGGCGAACTCCCTTCAGGCTCAAACGACGAATTCTGGAAGTCGCTGATGCTTCTGCCTGAGGACTACGGTAAGGAAGCCATCTTCGACGAGGTCACCCGCTCGATCATGGAAAAAATCGAGTTCGTGCACGGCGGCGACGAATACGACAGCCGCTATCCGGAAGGGATTCCTACCTCGGTCAAGATTCGACTCCAGGACGGTTCAGAAATCGACAGCGGGCTGGTGATGTTCCCGGCAGGACACGCTCGAAACCAGACAGCAGACCTCAACGACATCCTGCAGCACAAGTGGCAGCAGCTAGCCGAGATCGCGCTTCCAGATGGCTCAAGCGCGGAGGCGCTGGTCTCTCGGTTGGAGGATTTGCCCAGGATGAACCCGGACGAGTTGCTGCAGATCTACAACTTTCCTATTGCGGAGAGGCCTCCAGTCGACTAGCCGTATCGGTCGATCAGCTCGGACTGCCTTTCTTCGGTGAGACCGGTCTTCATCGGTTCGGCTGGCAGAGAGACGCGCCAGTCTTGGATGTCCCTTATACTTTCCTCCAAAGGGCGAAGCTCCAATTCGTTCTGTAAAGCCTTACTTATGCTTGCAGCCATGAGGCCGTCCTGAGATCCATCAAGTGGCGCGGAAAGTGGCAGATCGTTCCAAAGGTCGAGTTCTGCCTCCTGAAGCTGGTCGGGCGAAAGCCAGAGCGGCTCAGCTACGTTTCCGAACTGGTCTCCCGCTAGGTCGATTACCGAGCCGAAGTCGGTGCCGGCTTCCGGCCCAGCCACGTTGAAGACGTCCGGTCTCTCTTGCTCCACCACCCGCAGTGCAAACTCGCCGAGATCTCGGGCGTCCAGCAATTGCAGCGGCTGGCTTGCCCTGGCTGGGGCAACGAACGGCCTCCTTTGGGCACATCGCTCAACCCAATAGGTGAACCGGTCGGTGGGATCATGCGGGCCGATGATCAGCCCGGGGCGCAGCACGGTCGCCCCGTCTCCAAACTCACTCCAAACTGCGTCTTCGCAAAGCGCCTTCAGCGGCCCATATGTCTCTCCGGTTAGCTCTTCTCCAGGTACCTGCAGCTTCAACCTTTCCGAGTTCTCATCTGGACCGGGAGTCGGCCCCAACGGATACACCGAGATCGTCGAAATGAACACGTATTGCCCGGCATTGCCTTTCAGAGCCTTCGCGCTCTTCTCCACCAAGCTAGGCAGGTATCCGCAAGAATCGAACACCGCATCCCAACTGCGGCCTGCCACCAACTCAGCAATCTCGCTGCGATCTCCACGAATCGAATCCAAATGAGTGAACAGCTCGGGGTTCTTCTTCCCCCGGTTCAACAGCGTAACTTCGTGACCATGCGCCAACGCCGCTTCAACAAAATGACGGCCTACGAAAGACCGACCTCCAATCACCAAAATCCTCATCCGCGCTTTCTCAATCCCTCAATCACTAAGGTGAACTCCCCTTTGCGAGGCACATCGGCTTCGGAAGGTATCTCAGGAAACCTGCCGCGCCAGCATTGCTCGTGCATTTTGGTCATCTCTCTGCAGATGGCGTACCGCCTTTCCGGCAACGCCTCCGCGCAAGCTCGCAACAGCTTTTCAATACGGTAGGGCGCTTCGAACATCACCAGGGTCATGGAAGACTCACTGAACGGTGCAAGTTCAGACCGGATCGCCCCCTCTTTGCGAGGCAGGAACCCGAAGAAGGTGAACCTCTGGGCATAGAACCCGCTCAGCATCAGGGCGTTTACCACAGCGGAAGGTCCGCTAACCGCATCAACGGCTATGCCCCTCTCGTGGCACTGGTCAGCGAGGAACGCTCCCGGGTCGCTAATCCCTGGGGCGCCCCCATCAGTCAGCAAAACGGCGTGGACGCCCTCCTCAATTGCCTCCAGGTACTCGTTGACCTTGGCTTCTGACGTGTGCTCGTTCAGCACTCTCATCGGCTTCTGGGTGCCCAGGTGCGCCTGGAGCTTTCCTGAAACGCGAGTGTCTTCGACGATCCATAGAGAAGCCTCGCGCAGAGCGGACTCTGCGCGAGGCGACAAGTCACCGAGGTTACCGATCGGAGTGGCTACCAGCGTAAGGCTGCCACCATCCATCGCTCGGGGTTAGTTTCCTACCGGAGCGGGTTCAGCTTGCTGCTGAGACTCACGCTCTGCCTGCTCGCGCTCTGCTTCCAGGCGCTTGCGGGCTTCTTCTTCCATTTTCTTCTGCTCGGCTTCGAACTTCTCTTGCTCGGCAGTCAACCGTCGGAATTCGTCTTGAGCCTTGCGAATCGCGCCGAGTTCATCCTGGCTAATCAGCTTCTGCTGTTCGAGTTCTTCCGCCATCGAATTGATCTCATCGAAAGTTCGCTTTCCAGCAGCGCCGGGCAAGTTCTGACGAGAGGCGATGATCAACATCTGCGCCGCATCAGCGCCTCGGCGCGCCTGCATCAACTCGCGGGCGAGTTCAATCCTTGCTGTCAGACTGTCGCTGTATCGAAGCAGAGCTTCGAGGGCTTGGATCTTCTCTTGCCGGAACTGAGCTTGCTGACCCGGTTCTGCCAGCCGAGACAACGCCGTAATTGCGCCCAACTGGGCAAGTGCCGCCGCCCTTGAACCAAGTGGATCGGAATCCATAATTTCTTGGGCTTCAGCGATCAGCGGTCTATACATCGCTTCCGCCTGGGTGAAGTCGGAAGGACCCTGCATCTGCAACCTCCCCACTTCCCACAGAAGCTTCCATCCGGGGCTTTGCCAGCTCACCTGGTTGCTTTCGGTGATTCGTCGGACGTCGTTGGCGAGGCGAGCCTGGGCTTCTTCTTCTGTAAATTGTCGACGGAATTCGGAGATTCTCTCAGTGAAGTCTTCCGGAACCTCGGTGCGGATCGATTTGACTCGTACAACTTCAAAACCCGTCGGAGTCTTGATTGCCACCGCCATGTCTTGCCTTGTGGCTACCAGCGGTGAAAGATCAGAGTCACCGCGAATCTGGGCGAAGGTGTATTCAACCGGATTCTGGCCCGGTTCCTGCCCTTCCATTACGGTCTCTTTGCTGTACTTCTTGGCAGCAGCGTAGTAGTCAAGCCCGGCGTTGATTTCCGCCGCTATTCGCTCAGCTTCCTTTCGCTGCTCTTCTTCCGAAAGCGAGGGGTCTACAGCAAACTTCTCTGCCTCAATGGTCTCGAAGTAGCGCCTCAGCTCCTCGTCCGAAAGCTGCACTTGAGCTTCGTACTTCGCCTTCAGCCCTTCGTTGGCTGCGAAAGCTTCCAGCTGGGGGCGCATGACTGGGTTAGCCAGGTTTGTACGAACCACGGCCAACTGGGTCTCTACCGCTTCGTCGAACGATCGTCCTGTTTCCTTCTGGAAAGTCACCAGGAAGTCTTCCGTGGAAGCTCCCTCTTTCAGTTTTCCTTCTTCAACCATCTCACCGCGAGCCTGTTGCTCCATCTGCTCTCGGAGGAACCCTTCGACCGCCTTGATGATCCCCTCGTCGCTGAGGTCGACTCCCTCAGATCGCGCTAGTGAAATCGTGGCAGCTTGGGTAAGTGATTGCTGAAGCGAGGCGCTGAGGAACATGACCTCGAATTCCGGGCTGAGGCCGCCCATTTGCTCTCGGAACTGGGCAGTTTGCTCATCGAAAGCGGATTGAACCTGAGCAGCGCTAACCGGCACGCCACCCACTGCTGCAATTTGATCTTCAAGCTGCCTATTCGCATCCTGAAGCATGCCGCATCCGCCGTACCAAAGTCCGGCGACGAACACCACTGCGATGAGACCTGCGATCCAAAAGGCGCAGCCGGACTTCTCCATGAATTTCTGTAAACCGAGAATCGACAATTTTCTAAACCCTGGCGTGCAAGAAGCACAATTTCTGCAACCTATCAGTATGGCATGAGGTTCCAGGCGCCGGTTTGGCGGCCTATTTCTCGGAAAAGAACCGGAACGCTGCCGGCACTGCGTCCCCAACGATCATGTAATGCTCGCACGGGTCGAAAAGCTGAAACTGAAATGTAGGAGCGTCTTGCATCTGCCGCTGCATCGCCCGAGCACCCGCTGCAAGAAGCGGAATCTCTTGGGCACCCAGCGCAAGGTAGATCGGCACGCTTTGGAGCGCTTCGGGGATCGAGTTTCCTGCCGGGGCGAATAGAGCTACTTTTTTTGGCTCAGTAGCTGCCCCGCTGCGCAAGATCATCGCGCCGCCTGCGCTATGACCCATTAGATAAACGGTTTCTGGCGAACCTCCCGCTTGCGTCTTCAAAAACTCTAAGCTGTCTTCTATGCAGCGGTTCCCAAGGCGCGGAGCGACGATCGCCCAACCTCGCTTCTTGGCTTCTTCGATAGCAATCCCTGCGCCGTAGCCATCGAAGAACAGGTTCTCGCTGCCGCCGGCTCCGTGCACTGCGATTACTACCGGTGTCGTGGGGCTGAAATCTTTGGGCAGCCAAGCGCGTAGCCAGGTGTTGCCAGAGTGAGCCAAACGGACTTCACCCTCGATGGGTCGTGCAGCCAAAGCCGCCTCTAGGGTTTCTATAACCTCAGACCACTCGGGGACCGTCTCAGCCTGGTCTTGAGTCCTTGCGAGCTCGATAAAGCCCTTGGCTATCGGAAGTTCGCTTGCACGGGCGCGGTCAAGCCTCTTCTCCAAGCCCGGATCAACGAAGACTGGAAATCTACGGGTTGTGTCACCAATTCGCACTTCAATCGAGTTCTCACCTTCCTTGAGTTCCGAAGCAGGTACCGAGATGGACTCTGACTCACCAATGTTGAGTTCTACACCTTTGCTACCCCGTCGAACCGCAACCGGCTCGAAGTTCTGAGGGTCCGGGGAATAAGCTACCCGCAGCCTAATTACGAAATCTTCACCCGAGCCGAGCAACGTGCGATACGGTACGGCATCGACCGCCATCGATTCGGGAAGCTGTGCTGAATCGGAAATCGTTTCTCCTTCGAGAATGAGGAGAGCTCGATCCAATGAACGGGAACTCGCATCGAACCTGCCGCTGAAGAATCCGGTAACCGCCTCCGAGATCAGTGGAACAGCTGCGCGCCTCTTGGTTACGTCCTTCTGCTCCATCCAGGCAGCGTCGGTTTGCTGAAGACGAATGGCAAGAGACTGACGATCAGCCCTCGGAGGAAGCGCGGGAGGGGCAAGAACTGAGGCAAGCAGGAGCGAAAGCGTAGCAAACATAGCTGGTAACTGAAATACTGCCTATCGGCAACGATTGTTCCGAGAGAACTACAGCGGCTACTCGGCTTCAGTGGCTTTCTTGTCTCGAATGCCCCGGCTCTCGGCGAAAAGCTTGATTCCTCGGTTGGAGACGATCGAACCAAGAATTCCCATCAGGATGATGGCAACGCAGCGGATGATCAGACCCCCAAAGATGTTGGCCGCTCCCCCGACATTGAATCCCGCTTCATCGCTGGCCGGATCGACCAGCAAGACTTCAGGCGACTTCGAAAACATTTCCAGCGCCAAGGCGAACGCAAAACCAATCATGAATAGACCCGCCAAGAACACAACGATCCCTAGCGTTGAACCTGTCCATGAAGTCGGTTTTTCCATACGTCAGCTAACTATGATAACGGAATCGCCAAGTTTGACCGTGCCTGAGCCAGTCACACAAGCCAATATCCCTCGCCTGCCAAGCGTTTTGTGAACAAATTCCTTGGGGTCCTCACCCAGCATCTTTGCCATGCCGGAACAGGGAGCACAATCGCCCTCAACCGTGACCTGTGCCTCGCCAATCTGCAACACGGTCCCTGCTGATAACTGTTGCAGTCCCGGTAGCTCAACTGTCACCTGCTCCCTTAAATTTCCAGGCGAATAGCCGAGCCCCTCAAGTTCATCAACCGCCATAAGCAACACCTGCCTACTCATACGCCCAAAATGCTTGTCACCCACTATGCCGCTGCCTTCAACCAGTCGTAGCTCGCTCATGGGATGCGGATTGTCTTGCGTGTCTTGAACGAACAGTGCCACGATTTTGCCCGTGCTCATGTTGCAGGTGCCCCCAGTTCTTCTTCCAGGGTCTCTGGCTGCTGTTCTGGGTCTGGGATGCGCACAAAAAACGCCATCGTTGCGGGCACCAAGAGAATCGTCGCTCCAAGCACATATGGAAGCCAGTACTGGTTGTTGTAGAGGATATTGCTAAGAATCGGCCCCAGGATACGCGCCATCGCACCAAGGGACTGAGTGATGCCGAAGATGCCTCCCTGAATAGTGCGGGGGGCATTCCGGGAGATAAGAGAGGAGAGGGAGGGTTGAGAGAGTCCGGTCCCGACAGCGAGCAATACGGCAACCGCCAACTGAGGCCCCCATGGAAGAGCGAACGGAATCAAGATCAGCGCAGGAATCTGTAACAGGAATCCGGTCCGTAGCAGCTTGACCTCTCCAAATTTTGGCGTGAGGTAACGAATGAACAGCCCCTGCATGAGCGCGGAGACGATGCCGACCGTGGCGAGGATGTACGTCGCCTGGCCAATGGTGAGTTGGAACTGCTGAGTCGCTAGCAGGAAATAGGTGCTCTCCAGGTTGGTGAACGCTAGGTTGTAAGCAAAAAAGAGCAGCAATAGGAGAGCCAGGGCTGGAACAGAAATGGCGACTTTCAGATTCTGGAACAGGCTCTTTGTTCCCGCCTTCATCGCTTCCGTTGGCTTCCAGCTCTCTGGCAGGAAGAAGAAAACGAAGAACAAGTTGATCAGTGCCAGGAAGGCAGCGAACATGCCCAAAAGCAACGGCTTGCCGCCGCCGAGCATGATCAGCTGGCCACCGATGACCGGCCCGAGAATGAAGCCAAGACCGAATGCTGCTCCAAGAAGCCCGAGAGACTTCGCCCGATCTTCCGGCTTGCTTATATCCGCCACATAGGCGAACGCCACACCCAGGTTCGCCCCAGCTACGCCTGCCAGCGCCCGTGCTACGAACATGATCCAGAGCTCATGAGCCTGTGAATAAACGAGGAACGAGACCACCGCCAGAGCGCAGGTGACAAGGAGGACCGGGCGGCGGCCAAGCTTGTCGCTCATCCGGCCGAGTAGCGGTGCAAGCAGCAGCTGGAAAACGCTGAAGATGGCGATGACGGCGCCGATCTGCCAACCCTTCGCGCCGAGAGAATCAGCCCGAACCTGAACGTCCGGAATCACCAGTCCGAAGCTCATCAGGTCGATGAACACCGTCAGGAAGATGGCGATGATTGGCGACGGGCGTTTCAACGGTTGGTTTAAAATACTAGATTCGGAGAAAGCTCATTGTTTCGGGCGCCCTTCGCAAAGGCTTCAACGCCGAGATCTAGAGCAAGTGCGAAAGCCATTCTTACCCTGGTACTGGTTCGTTCGAGAAGCAGTCCGCCTGACGTTCTTCAAGTACCACGGCGGTGTCACGGCTCTGACTCCAGAGAACGTTCCGAAAGCCGGCCCGGTGATTCTTGCCGCCTCGCATTTTAGTACTTGGGATCCTCCGGCGATCGCCTGCACCTGCCCCAGATGGGTGCGTTTCCTTGCAAAAAAGGAGCTCTTTGAAAAGCAGCCGTTCGGGTGGCTGATTCGGAGTGTCGGAGCGTTTCCTGTGCGCCGAGGGGCGGGAGACACTGAGGCAGTGCGCATGGCGCTTTCGATGCTGGCTGAATCCGAAGCTCTTCTCATGTTTCCCGAGGGCAGCCGGGGCGACGGGCTAGCGCTGCAGCCCTTTCAACGGGGGATCGTTATGCTCGCCAAGCGTTCTGCGGCGCAGGTTGTTCCCGTTGGAATCCACGGGACCGAAAAGCCAGTTCGCGCGTTGAATTCGCGGCAGCAGATCCAGATTAGCTACGGAAAACCGAGGAAACTGGAAGACTTCGCGACAGAAGGTGAGTTCTTGACATGGCTTCGCCAAGAAATTCACGCGAACTGCCTTGCCGCAGGCTCGCAAATACTGCCAGAAGCTTGCAACAAGGAAGGTGCCACCGACTCCTTAGAGTCTGCGGAGACACCACATCCAACCCTGTGACTGGTCGCCACTAACCAAGGGCCTTCGCAATATCTCAATCGATCCATCAAGACCCACGGGTTGGCATTCTTTACGAAGTTCGTCTTTGCTTGCCGCCATCAAGGTCAGTAAAGATAGCAAGGTCTTGTCCTTTACAATCTCATTCAGAACATCGGAAACGGGGCTGCCAATCAATTCACGGGGATGGAGGTTTGAACCAACTACCTCCAAGAATGGGAACGAAATGTACTCGACCTCGTTCCTGCCGTTTTCGTAGACCAATCCTATGGGCAGGGCGTCGATCAGCATCTTTTGCCGGCGGGACGCCTTTTCGAGCATCTCCTCCAAGGTGGCTCTCCGCCGCTCCGTTTCGGTGAACTTTAAAGCATTGGACAGGAACGCCAATACGCTAGAGCACTTTTGAAGATTTGACTCGATTTCAGATTCGCTGGAAAAGGCCGCAAGAACGAATCCAAGTACATGCTTACCGTGAACGACCGGAATGGCGAACATGGTGTGACCGCTTGAAGCCGCCATATAATCTCGAAATTGCTCCGCAGCGTCAGGCGGAATTGGAATCGGATTGAGCCCCACTCGCAGTTTCGCCAGGAGATCTGGAACTTTTATCGACTCACTCGCGACGTCCCCGTTGTCCGAGTAAGAAGAGCCAGCAACAAAATACGCCCTCCCAGGGGTTGAGTTCCGGCACTCGAACAACACGGCGCCAGTACAACGGCCAACCAGAATCAGCTCGTCGAGCAGTCGAACAAACCCGGCCCGTTGGGTCTTCTGATCCAGCATCATCACCGCGCTGATTTGGATCGCCTCCAAGTGCTGACGTTGAGCGGTCTCGCGGGCTTCTGCGAGTGCACGAGCGCTGACCTCTCGCTGCAGGACGTCGTTTTGACGCTGAAGTTCCGCAAGAACGTCTTCTGCCCTTCTCTGAGCAATTTTCGCGACGACTTCCGTGCGGCTGGAAGCATCGAATTTGTTGAGCAGCCGCCGCCAGTAAGTGCCTACCGTGTCCCGACTGATGTCGAGCATCTCACTGATCTCGCGATCCGTATGACCTCGACCAGCAAGTTCTAGAACTTGCTCTTCTCGCTTGGCTACCCGAATGGACCGTATGTCACGATCTTCGTGGGCCTCGGATGTCGAGTTCACTCGACCACGTGCCATCTTTAAACTGTCCTGTTTTTATGGTGCCGTAAATGTACCGCTTTATTGTAGCGTCGTACGCACGGCTTCCCGCAGACGTTCCGCGTCTGGCAGGGCAGCATATTCATACGCCGGGTTGAAGCCGATATGTACGTCATCTCGGCAAACCAACTGCGGCGGTGCAAGCAGCAAATTGAATTTCTCAGGATCAGATACAACTTCGGAAATCACACACTGACCAAATCCACAGGTTCTGGTGTCCTCGTGAAGAACAACCAACCGGCCAGTCTTCTCGAGCGACTTGGCAATGGTCTCGTAGTCACAGGGAACGATAGAGCGGAGGTCGATGATCTCAATGCTCGTTTCCCCATCCATATCGCTCGCCACTTCCTCGGCAATCTCGATCGTGTTACCATAGGTGACGATCGTCACGTCGTTGCCTTCGCGAACAATTCGAGCCTTTCCGAGCGGCACTGGCTCAACCTTCTTGACCTCGACCCGCTTTCGGAAAATGTGCTTGGGAATCAAGACAAAGGTTGGATCGTCTCCGTGGATCGCCGTCCACATCAGGCCAGCCGCATCCTCAGGTGTGCTGGGAATCACCACGTTGATGCCGGGAACATGCGCCAGCCCAGCTTCATTCGACATCGAGTGCCACAACGAGCCGCCGGGCAGGTAAGCACCATAAGGTGCATAGATCACCAGCGGGCACTTCCATTGACCAAAGCTTCGCCACCGGAGTGTGGACATGTTGGTTACTACCTGGCTCCAACCGGGCGCAATAAAGTCGATGAACTGGAGCTCAAAAACGGGCCGCATTCCATAAGCCGCCATTCCGACAGCAACACCCATGATGGTC
>JBKBWO010000025.1:0-28466 GCA_046314495.1 Fimbriimonadaceae bacterium | reverse complement strand
TCGCCGTTTGGCGAGCCACGCTCATTTGTTTGGAGCACTCAAGGGGCGAGCACGGGTCCTAGACTCTTGCCGTAGGACCTTTGGCTTTGTTCGCCGCCTCTCTCCGGTGCAAGGAAGCAGAAATAACATAAAATCAGTACAGCCGCCATTGTGGGAGCGCTTTTTCATGAAGTATCGAAAATTTTTTGCATCCATAGCCCTCGCCAGCCTGTTCGCTGGCATCGCCGTTTCTCAGTTCGGTCCGACGGAGACCACCTTTACAACCGGCGTGACGCCAACCAACGAGTTGATCGTTGAGCTTCAGCCCGGAATCTCGCCGTTTGCTTTTGCAACGGCAAACGGGCTTCAATTTGTGTACACGCTGATGACCGACGACCGAACCCATGTGTTCGCAACTCCGTCGGTCTCTGAAGCACAGCGCCTTTTGCTGACCATCAGGGAGATGCCGGTCGTTGTAGCCGCAGATAACAACGCCCTGATCGATTGGGTTCAAGACGTCTTCGTATCAAACGACCAATTCTTCTTCCAGAACAGTGCCTTCAACGGCTTCTATGGTCAATGGCACTTGGTCAACCCATACACTCCTGGATTGGATGCAGGTGTGGCGGGGGCTTGGCAGCGAGGAGTTACTGGTAGCGGTGTAGCCGCAGTCGTAGTTGACGATGCTGTTGAGCTCAGCCATGAAGACCTCTCTCCGAACGCCGACACAGCAATCAGCTGGAATTTTCAGACTGGGACCAATAACGTCAACCCGACCGGAACCGGAACCAGCAACAGCCACGGCACGGCGGTTGCTGGCGTCGCAGCAGCAAGAGGCGGCAACACAATTGGAGTGACAGGCGCCGCGCCGCTCGCGACTCTCGGCGGAATTCGAATCCTCTTTTCTGGCGCAACGACAGCAAACAACGTGGATGCGATGCGGTTCGCGTCCTTTGGCGCAAACACCACGACCAAGCTGAAAAACCACAGCTATGGATTTACCACCAACTACGTCAACAATCAAACTGTAGCGAACGCGCTAGAGGATTCTGCGAGCGCCGGCACAATTCATGTCATGTCGGCAGGCAATCAACGTGGCAACCAGACTGAAGACTCGAACCGGCGGCACTTGAATCGCGTTCGGGGTTCCATTACAGCCGCCGCTCTCGGCAGTAACGGTACTTTTTCGAACTACTCCAACTTTGGCGCTTGCGTAACAGTAGCAGCCCCTAGCAATACCGCAGGCGGCTTTGGGATCGTGACCACAGATCGATCTGGGACGGTCGGATACAACGGAAGCGAGCCGTTGTCTAACAGAAACTACACGATGTACTTTGGTGGCACCTCTTCTGCCGCCCCATTGGTCATGGGGGTACTCACGCTGGTCAAGGAAGTTCAACCCGCTCTCGACGTCCGCTTTGCAAAGCACCTACTGGCACGATACAGCAAGGTCGTTCATGCGGGTGATAGCACGCCTACCAGCGACGGTGGCTGGCGAACAAACTCGGCTGGCATCGCCTTCAATCAGAACTACGGCTTCGGTTTGATCGACGCGAACATGCTTACGTTGATGGCCCCGACTTACTCCGGGGTGACCCCGCGGACCACCGAAACCACTTCGGTGATCACCGTAAACCAACAGATTCCGGATAACAATCCTGCGGGCATTTCAAGAAACTTCACCATCTCGGCTACTGATCCCCTTGAGGAAATGGAAGTTGCGATCATTGTTTCTCACCCACGGCGCGGAGACATCGAGATCTATCTCACTAGCCCGGATGGCTACACCTCCAGGCTAAGCCGAGCAGGAGTGGACAACAACTCCAATATCAACTGGACCTTCATGTCCAATGCATTCTGGGGCACTAATCCGGCAGGTCAGTGGACCGTTCGAATCGTCGACACTCAAGAGAACAGTGTTGGCACTTGGACCAACTTCCAGGCAAGAGCGAACATGGGCACCTTGATTCCTTCAAGTCGCGGGGGCATCACCTGGCAGAATGCAGGCACCGGTAACGTGGTCAATTGGTACGTAAGCGGTGGCGTTGTCACTGGCTCTCAGTTGATCGGCGTTCCTCCTTCCACTCAGTGGCAGGTTCGCGCTGCGGGCGACATGAACAACAACGGTGTGGACGACATCATCTGGCAAAACACGACCACGGGTCAGGTTGCCTTCTGGTACCTGGATGCGAACGGCGCTGTAATCGGCACGGATGTTATTGCAGTAGTAGGCGACCCGGACTGGATCATCGTCGACGCAGCCGAGATGAGCGGAGATTCCAATACCGACCTGCTGTGGCGAAACGCTTCGACAGGCCTCCTAGTTCAATGGCTGATGAACGGCTCAGGTGGCGTTAGCTCAACTCGAACGGTTGCTGTAGCCCCCGTCGGCTGGAATCTACGAGCCGCAACGAACATGGTAGGCAACTCGATTGCCGACCTTCTCTGGCAAAGCACGGCGGTTACCGGCGCAGTAGTGATTTGGGAAATGAACGCGAGCGGCGGAGTGACCAACAGCATCACGGTTGGCGCAACGGGCAGTGCCGCCTGGCAAGCCCAGGGTGTTGTCCCTTACGGCGGCTCCAGCAACGGAATCGTGTTCCAGAACAGCTCCACCAGCCAGGTCGTCAGTTGGACAATAGATGGAAATGGAGCCGTTACCGGAACCAATAGCCTCGGATCAGCGCCAGCTGGCTGGGTTATCCGCGCAACAGGCTCATTCTAAAGCCAAGTCAGCATTTCGGTAAGCACCAGCAGGCGGGAGGCACCAACCTCCCGCCTCTTCTGTTTTGTATCATTATCGCTTTCGTCTCTAATGGCTGTCCCTGTTTTGCGTCCCACGGAAAGGCGAGGAAGGGGCGGCGTTTGTTGATTGCGGCGGGCAAGGTGTTGTGGTCGGAGCGGGGAGCTTCGGCTCTGTTCCGACAGAATGGATGATCTCAGCCAGCTCAACCTACTAGTGCCTCTGAGCGTTTCTCAGTTCCTGTTGCTAGCAGGGACTGAGAAACTTTAGCACCGCTCGAACGTAAAATTATGCGATGGTTTCCATCGGTGCTTCCACGATCTTGGCTTTGCTCCTCCTCTCCCCGCTAAGCGAGGAGGTGGTCGGCATGTCTCAGGGCACCGCAGAATTGTGGACCCGGCAGGAAGTCGGAAACACGGGCATCACCGCCCAACTTCCCCAAGCAGCGGCTTCGCCGTTTAAATCCGAGAAAGTCGACCAGGCGGCGCAGTCCCTTCAGCAATTTGACGCCCATACCGTTCGAATCGGCGAGGTTTCCATCGTCTTCCAGAGAGCCACCATGGCTCCAAACCGACCGACCTCTGCCAGGGCGATAACCGAAGCGACCATCCAAAGGCTACAGGAAGGTGACGCGTTTGCTGACCTCAGACTTGAATCGGTTCCAGTAACCATCAGCGGCAAGAACGGGTTCAAAATCCAGGGCAGTGGGCTCCGCACAGATAGTGAGGCGGGAATCACCATGCTCATTTTGGTTGATGGCAACCGGCTGTGGCAGGTCTCCAGCGTCTACGACGCCCGGATCCCGGAGCAAGTTGCCACCGTCAAGCGGGTGATCGACTCAGTCCAGATTCGGGGCTAATCTTTACAAGCCAACGCCCGAACGTCCGGCATCGATGATGGTCGGGGGCTCTTTCATTCTTAGCCGGTCGTATTCTGCCCGCCGCTCTCGAATGCGGTCCAGCAAGCCTGGAATCTGGTGCGGGGCGCGAGCCGGCTGTCGGAACGCCCGCTCGAACACCGGCCAAACCTGGTCGATGTTGTGCGAGTAGTCGAACACCATCACTCCCTGGCTGTTTGCCGCAGCAGCCTGTAAGGCATCCGCCATAGCCTGTTGATTAGCCTGGTAATCGATCACCATGATCCCGGCATAATGCCAGCAAGCATCCCGAACTGCTCGGTTCGCTAGTTGCGCTCCCGCTTCAACCGTTTGCCCAACGGGCAATCCTAGCTCCATTGCCCGAAAAATCGTGGGTACGCGGTAATAACACCCGGAAATGAACACGTCCAAATCGGAGGCAAAGCCAGCCATCTGGTAGGCAGGGGTCAGGTATCGAAAACCGGCTTGAAACTGGTCTGAGGCGTAGTTCGTGCTGAAATTGGAGTACTCCCCGTACCATGAGCCAGCGTAAACCCCAAGCAGCACTTCGGGTCGGGTCTCCTCGATCACCTGCCGCACCGAGCGAACGAAGTCCCGAAGCCGCATCGCCCTCCAGGCGAGCCAGCTATCGAAGTAGGGCCCGGGTCGCACTCCCAAAGTCAACTGGGGCGTAAGCGTGTATTCGAACACATCGTTGGGCCAAGTTAGCTCTCTGCCAACATGCTTTTCAAACGCCGCGCGAGTAATCGCGGAGAAGTCGGCGCTCATCCCGCCAAATCGAAGTCGGTCATCGTAAACCAGCCCGTCGAACTCGTAGTTGGTCAGAACCTCCCTGGCAATGTTCAGCATGTATTCGTTGACATCGGGGTTGAAAGGGTTGGTGATGAGGGGCAGTTGGTTCGGCTTTTCGGCTATCCGCACGAAACGAGCTTCTGTGCCCAGCTGCCAGCGAGAGTGTGAGCCGAGTTTCTTCACCGCCTCCATGTTTCCGGTCCAGATCACGTACCGTGCGCCCCCAGGTGACACTTCGGGCGTCTCGTCAGCTCGGTATGGGAACAGGTTGCCCGAAGGCATCATCAGTACGAAGGCACCGACATCTTGCGGAATATTCGGGCGAGTGTCTGCCCACCGGGCGATATTCGCCTCGCCGGGCTCATCTCTTCCCGGAAGTCGCAAGACAACGGTCTGATCAGGTTCCCGCACAGCCCTCAGAACAGGAATAGGGTCGTAGTTCACGGTTTGCCAGTCGGGCTTGTCCAAACCAGGACCGATCGCTGTCGGCACCCCGTCCTCTGGTCCCATCCGGGCACCAAAGTGCCCTTCAGTAAAGGCATTGAGGTGAATAAACAGCGAAAGATCGTTCTTCTTTGCCTCACGCGTTACTATCGCAACGGGGTCGAAGTCCTTCGGAAGCTGCGCCTTCCCCCAGAACCATTCGGTCATCTTCGGGGCGTACTGGCTGGGGTAGTTCACGTAGCCAGAAATCGGCTTGACATCAAATACCAAAGTGTTGAAGCCCGCCTTGCGGATCTTCGCAACCAAATCAATAATCTTCTCCTCGGTGTTGTACCGATCCAGGTTGGCGCTGGCATCGATCCACATGATTCGTGCCTGCGCCTGGTTGTTCAAGGCAAATTGCTGCGCGATCCCTATTCCTGCGTTGTAAGAGTCAACCTTCACACTCGGCAGGCCCGGAAACGGCGCGACGGATTGAAACCTTGGCGCCATAACAGGAACCTGGGGAGGCGGCACCTCAAACGGGGTGGTAACCAGCGCCGAAGCAACCAACAGAGAACTGAACATGCTCTGAGTTTGACACCTACGAGTAGCGGTTACGTGCCGCGGTTAGTTCATTTGGAACTCAGGTGCGACGAAAATCAGCCGGCTGACGCTGTGCGCCGCCCGCAAAGTCGGTCCTGGACCGCTGCCCGATCCCATCTCGGAGTTTGCAGCAGCAATCAGCTGCTCTCGTTGCGCTGGGCTGACCGGAGCATCGAAAACTTCGATCAACGTATCGGCAAGCTCCTCGCCGGAGGACACTGCGCCCAATACATCTCTCGGGGCGAGCCTCAGTTCAAGTGGACGGTTCCCGGGAGTCCTCGGCGTCCCTACCGGAGCACCCCAAACACGGTCCGAAAACTTCGCCCGTTCTAGCATCGTCGCAGAGCTGATCCAGGAGGCTCCCTTCTCCCAGCCTGCAACATCCGGCGGCCACAGCAGCTCCATACCCATGTTCTTGGTGCTTTGACGCAACAGGTTGGCGGGCAGCATGGTTGCGCCTCGGCGCGGGTTCTCAGTGAAGTTCTCTAGGTTTCGCACCTGTGCCGCAAGTCTTTCGCCAACGCCAAGCTGGCGGAGTACTGGTACGCAAAAGTCGATGGGATTCTTGAAAACCTTCCGTTTGGCTTGGTCTGACCGAAACTCGGGCGAGAGCATGATCGAGCGAAGAAGAGGCTTCATCTCCAGATTCTGGCTTCGCCACTCCCGCGCGAACCGCTCCACCAGATCTGGCTCAGGGTCTGGGTAAACGAACCACTCCCAAAGCTTCTTTACGATGAACCGGTGCGTTGCCGGGTCTTCGCACATCATCTCGATCACCTGCTCCCCGGTAAACGCCCCTGTTCGACCACGGATCGTCTTGGGATCGCTGTCATGGAGCCGCCGAGTAAACAGGAATGTGCCCCGAGGCCGTGGCAAGCCGGGCGGCATTCGCCGAATCCCCCAGCCGGTGAACGCCCGTGATGCCTCCTGAACATCCTTCTCGGTGTACTCGCCAATGCCGAGGGTGAAGAGCTCCATGAGTTCGCGGGCGAAGTTCTCGTTCGGCCGCCCTTTTACGCTCTCATGAGTATCGAGCCAGAAGAGCATTGCGGGAGACTTGCAGACAGTCTCCGTCAGGCTCTTGAAGTTGCCAAGTGCGCCTTGACGGAGGTCTTGGACGTAGTCGTACATGAACCCAACCTGGGTCACCTTTGCTGCGCTGACGGCAAAGTGGTCGTGCCAGAAGAGGCTCATCTTGTCGATGAGCGGAGAGCGGCTGCAAAGCAGGTTGGCAGCCCAATAGCTCTGAAGCACCTGCATCGGCACCTGTGGCGGGTTTCCAATCGCAAGCTGCTCTATGGTCACTCCCAACCAATTGCTTCCTGGGTCGGCGCCAAGAAGAGCGTCAACGGTTCGCTCGTAACCGAGTTCACGGTAGTAGCGGACCTCTTCGACGCTGGCACCAAGCCCGAATCGGCGAAGGAGATGGCGTAGATCAGACTCTTCGGCGCGTGCCTGCATACAACGAAAAAACGTCGCGAAATGAAGAAAGTTCACCATGCCTCACTGGAAGATCATGTTTCATAATGTTCATAAATTTTGAAAGACGCAGAAGTTCACGAAAACGAGCAATCCGAAAAACTTCGAAAGGCACAGATGGCTTTCGTTCAGGAGTGGGGCAGGATGAGTAGCCGGTGGGGCATCAACCGCACCATGGCGCAGATCCACGCCCTTCTGTTCATCACGGGCAAAGCGATGACTGCCCAAGAGATCATCGACACCCTCGAGATCAGCCGAGGTAACGCTAGCATGAATCTAAGGGACCTCACGGACTGGGGGATCATTCGCAAGTTCCGCGCCCCAGGCAGTCGCTGCGACCTCTTCCAGAGCGAACCAGATGCGTGGGCCATGTTCGTTCGGGTTATTCGGGAGCGTAAGCGGAGAGAGATCGACCCAACCATCGATGCGATGCGAGAATGCAGGGCGATGGTGCCCGACTCGAGCGACCCCGAAACCCAGCTGACAGTCGAACGGCTTGACAGCCTTCTTGAAATTTTCGGAGTTCTGGACCAAGTGGTCAGCGTTTTGTTTCGCAGCGATCAGGCGTTTCGAGAGACCGCCGAGGTATACGTCCAGAAGAAGTGAGATTCAAGCGCACGATGACTCTGATGTGTATTGGCGCAGTTTGCCTCGCGCTGGGTCTCGCACCGCTCAAAATGAAGTGGGTAACGATTCCACTTCTCGTTGTCGGGGCAGTGTGCATTTGGCAGGGCATCCGCATGCATAAGGATGACCCCTACTCTCTAGAAGAACTCAAGAAGCTGGAAGAAGCGAAGAAAGAACGTCTCGTGGACGTGTCTCACGACGAATTCAGTTCAAGGTAAGCATCCGCTCAAGCGCGAGGCGGGCGAAACTCGCTGTCGGCTCCGGAACCTTCACCACGTTCATTTCCCGCCCTTCGGCGAGCTCTTCCAAAACCCACAACAAGAAAGTCGGGTGGATCCGGTACATGGTGGAGCAAGGGCAAATCTGCGGGTCCAGGCAGAAAATCGTCTTGTCCGGGTTTTCCTTTGCAAGCCGGCTTACCAGGTTGATCTCGGTGCCAATCGCCCACGTCGTTCCGGGCTCCGCAGCTTGAACCGTCTTGATGATGTACTCGGTGCTGCCGTTAAGGTCGGAGGCTTCCACAACCTCAAGAGTGCACTCTGGGTGCACCAGAACCTGAACGTCGGGAAACTCTCTTCGCGCCTTTTCGATTTGCTCGACGGTGAAGCGGGCATGAACGCTGCAATGCCCCTTCCACAGGATAAACCGCGCACGCTCAATCTCTTCTTCCGTGTTTCCTCCCAAAGGGCGGAACGGGTTCCAAACGATCATTTCCTCGGGCGAATAGCCGAGCCGTACGCCTGTGTTCCTGCCGAGATGCTGGTCAGGGAAAAACAGCATCCTTTCGCCGCGCTCAAGTGCCCATTTGACCGCAGTAGGGGCATTAGTAGAAGTGCACACCGTTCCTTCGTGTTCGCCAACGAACCCTTTCAGGTTCGCGGCGGAGTTGATGTACGTTACGGGCACTACACGCTCGATATCGATCACCTTGGTTAGCGTTTCCCAGCATTGGCGAACCTGGAAGATGTTCGCCATGTCGGCCATAGAGCACCCTGCCGCCAGGTTCGGCAAAATCACTTTCTGAGAGGGTGGCGTGAGGATGTCAGCGCTTTCCGCCATGAAGTGCACACCGCAGAACACGATGTACTCTCTGTCTGGGCAGTTCGCGGCATCCTTCGCCAGCTTGTAGCTATCGCCTCGAAAGTCGGCGTGCTCGATGATTTCATCCCGCTGATAGTGATGACCCAAGATCACGATCCGGCTTCCTAGCTGACCTCGCACAACTCGAATTCTCTCCGAAACTTGCTCGTCGGACAGTTCAGCGTAGTGGGTCGGAAGGGGCTTTTGGACCATTTGGCAACTTTATTGAGTGACTTTTCAGTATACGTACCTACGGTCGTGTACGTGCCCCAGGGGAAGGCACGCGTCAGCAAGCCTCCTCCTAGGTCGTAGCCGATCATGAGGTTTGCTCAAAGATGACAAGAAGTTATACGCAAATAATCGCTTCTAGCGCACTGTTACTTTCACTTGGATTCGCTTCGGCAGCAGTTGCTCAAAGCGCATCAGACTCTATTGACCCAGTTCAATACAACACCCCTACTTCCGAAGTCATTCTTCGGCTACCGGCTGGCACAAGCGGTCCTGCTTTCGCAGTGATGACGGGAGCGGAGTACGTCCTCCCCTTTGTTGGCGTGCCGGAGTGGCACATTGTGCGGCTGCCGTCCGTCGAAGCTGCCTTGAGCTACGAAAGCAGGGTTCGGGAACTGGATCAGGTGTTATTAGTCAGCAACAACTATCGCACCAACATCTCCACGATGTCGTTCTTCCCGAACGACACATGGTTCTTCCAGAACTCTGCTTACAGCGGATTTTATGGGCAGTGGCACCTGATCAATCCGTATGTTCCAGGCAGGGATGTCAACATCCAGACTGCTTGGGCGAACAACTGGACGGGGCAAGGCGTGGTCGTCGGAATCGTAGATGACAGCGTCCAAATCACCCATCCAGATTTGGCTCCAAATGCGATTCCTTCCCTTAGCTACAACTTCGGTCAGAACAACCCAGACCCAGCGCCGATCTACGCAGGAGACAATCACGGAACCGCCGTTGCTGGCGTTGCAGTGGCTCGCGGCGGGAATAACCTCGGGGTAACTGGAGCCGCGCCTTTAGGCGGATTGAGCGGACTCAGAGTTGACTTTCCTAACCAGACCCAGGCGATGTTCCTTAACGCCGTTCTCTTCAATAGCAGTCGCGGCGTCGCCAACATCCAGGTGAAGAACCACAGTTACGGTTACACCTCTCCATTTGTTGGCGCAGGAAACACGGAAGCGAACGCCGTCGTTGAGTCGACCAACACGGGAACAATTCACGTTTACGCTGCAGGAAATAACCGACCCAGCACTAATGGCTCGAGCGACACAACCCGCCAGGCACCTCAAAACCATCCAGACGTGATCGCTATTGCCGCATTTGGTAGTAACGGCCAATGGGCGTCCTACTCGAATTTCGGCTCTTGTGTCACTGCCACTGCTCCATCTAGCACTAATGGCGGATTCGGAATTGTCACTACCGACCGAACAGGAGCCGCTGGATACAACGGATCGCAGTCGCTGACCGACCGCGACTACACCCAAACCTTCGGAGGCACTTCTTCCGCGGCTCCATTGGCTGCGGGTGTGATTGCGCTCGCGAAAGAAGCTCAGCCGAACTTGACTACAAGGCTTGCCAAGCACGTCATTGCCCGAACTGCTCAGAAGGTTCACCCAGCTAACTCTGGCTGGATCACCAATGGCGCCGGCTTCGACTTCAATGTCAACTACGGCTTCGGCATGATGAACGCAACCGGAATGGTCGAGCTTGCCCCACAGTTTGAAGGGGTTTCGCGGCTTCGAATCAACACCTTGCCCTCTGTGACGGTTAACCAGTCCATTCCGGATAACAACACAACCGGCATCACGAGGACGTTCACCCTGCCCGACGTAGGTCCTCTTGAAGAAGTGAGCGTTCGCATCCAAGTTACGCACTCGAGACGAGGAGACGTTACGATCGACCTTACATCGCCATCGGGGACAACCGCGAGACTCGCGCACAACTTTACTGGCTCTGGATCAAACTTCAACTGGTGGTTCCGCGCCAACCAGTTCTGGGGTGAAAACGCCGAGGGCACCTGGATCATCCGGGTAGCAGATGTGAGAGAAAATACGACCGGTACTTGGAATAACTTCGAAGTATCGGTCCGCTCCGGCGAGCCGCTGAGCACGCTTCCGACTGTCTTCTGGCAGAACCCGAATGGCTCCTCTGCCATCTGGTCGTTCAAATCACAGGCCGTTGCACACACCGCGACAGTCGGCTCACAATACGGCGCAATTGTCGCTAGTGGCGACTTCAACGCAGACGGAAAGACGGAGTACATCACCCAAAGCGGCAACAACTTCTTCTTCCACGAGATCTCTGGCTCCTCGGTCACGTCTTCCGACCTCATTCAAGTCGCCAATTGGACGATCGACCAGACCGGCGATTTCAATGGAAACGGGCGAACCGACCTCCTTTGGAAGAATGCCTCAACCGGTCAGTACGCAATCTGGCTGATGAACGGGAACAACGTCGCACAGTCGACCACCTTCAGCGGACTCTCTGCCTGGACTCCGGTCGTAGTCGCTGACCTAGACGGCGATGGCAACGACGACATCATCTGGAAGAACTCTTCGACCAGCCAGTTCGTCGGATGGCGAATGAACGGGATTACCATCCTCGCTAGCGGCACCATCGCAACCGCCCCGAACTGGGACATCGTCGGAACCGGTGACTTCAATCGAGATCGACGTGCCGACCTCATCTGGGCGAATTCCTCCACCGGTCAGCATGCGATGTGGCTGATGAACGGGTTCGCAACTACCGAGACTCGCCTGTTCAACACTGGCGCGTGGGAGTTCTTCACCATCCTCGAAACCAACCGAGACGACCAGGATGACATCCTTTGGTACAACTCCAGCACCAACCAAGTGGCTGTTTGGCTGATGGTAGGTACTGGCGTACTGGAACAAGCAACCCTTAGCGTAGGCAACTACGCTCCGGTCGGAACCATCGACTTCAACGGTGACGCAATCACTGATGTCGTGTTCCGAAACAGCGCGGGTCAACTCGCTATTTGGGAAATGGACCGCGTGTTCGTTCGGGGATCGAAGGTCTACAGCGCCGGTGCCGCATGGATCCCGGTCGCCTTCGGTAGAAGCTAAATTCTCCCGTTAACGTGAGAGCGCAGGGTGGCTTAACGCCGCCCTGCGCTCTCTTGAACCACTTGCTGCAATAGCCAAAAGGCGCAGCCCAACTTCCCCATCTTTCCTGAGCTGGCGACGGGACCTTCCCTCGTGAAGAGCGTGAGCTCATTGTAATCAGCACCCATCCCAATGTCGGCGCGGCTGATGTCATTGACAGCAATGGCAAACAGCCCCTTCCTTTCAAGCTTCGAGAGTACGGTGCGTTCATCTACGCCGTACTGTGCAGCAAAGCCTATGGTGAAACCCGGACAGAGCTTTGCCAGCTCGGAAATCACATCCGGATTGGGCACCAGATCAACCGATTGGCTCACCGACCCCTTCTCCGGCTTTCCTTCGTTCTGGCTGGCAGGCCGAAAGTCGGCAACAGCTGCTGCCCCAAAAACGTAGTCCGCTTGCGGGGCGAGTGTGCTAGCCACTTCGAGCATTTGCTGGGCGGTCTCCACCCGAATCACTTCCGAGCGAATCGGATAGACCGCAGTTCCAGATGCCGCCACTACCAAAGTCCTGGCGCCCATCCAGACGCAAGCCTTGGCGAGAGCGGCACCCATCTTCCCGGATGACCGATTGGAGAGATACCGAACAGCGTCGATTGGCTCAATGGTTGCCCCGCTGGTTATCAGCACCGTCTTGCCATCTAGCAACCGGCTCCGGTGGCTAAGTGTGATAGCCCTGTTCACGATCGTGTCGATCGTCGCCAGCCTGCCCTGCCCTTGCTCTCCGCAAGCGGTCGAGCCTTCATCCGGTTCAACGATCTCATGCCCTCGCGCTTCCAAAGCGGCGAGAGATTCCCGAACTCCATCAGAAACCCACATAGTAGGGTTCATCGCAGGTGCGAAGATGATCGGGCCGTCGTAAGCGACCATCAGCGTCGTCAGCATGTCGGTCGCTTCTCCGCGCACTGCCGCGCTCAGGGTGTTTGCCGAAGCGGGTGCCACAACAAACAGGTCCGCCTCGCGCGCCCAATCGATGTGCGCCATTCTGCCTCGAACTGGTTCCTCAAATGCTCCTTGCAGGCAGGGCTGGCCCGTCAGCGCCTCGAATAGCGCAGGACGGACGAACTCCTGGGCGGATTCGGTCAGGCACACCCGTACCGTAAACCCCTGGGTCATCAGCACCCTCGCTAGGTCGGCAGCGCGGTAAGCAGCAATCGACCCCGAGACGCCGAGTACGGCAGTGGGCACTTGAGAATTCGAACTCATTCTGTTCTGTTGCCTGCAGGGGTAACCTGAATCCTGATGGCTGGGCTTAGCATAGAGGATATACGCTTCGCCTTGGAACTGGCATCCGAAAAGGGCTACGACGAGGTTCAAGTGCGCGCGGGCGAGAAAAAATTCAAGGCTGTGCTTCGCCGCTCTGCCGTACAAAGCCTTGCGTCAACAGAAGCCGAATTGGAGGTCACTCCTTCGATCTCGTTCTCAGAGATCTCCGCTTCGGTCGTCGGCTATTTCGTAGAAGCTGACCCGCCACTTGTAGAAGGGGACCCCGTGGAAGCGAATCAGGTTGTCGGCTCGATCGACGCTCTCGGCTTGCAGAACCCAGTGGTAGCCACCGAAAGCGGCCGAGTGAGAGAGATCCGGGTGCAACCCAATCAAAGCGTGGAGTTCGGTCAAGTCTTGCTGGTTGTAGAAAAAGCATAGTGAAAACGCGCGCTTTCGCCCTCATTGAGTTGCTCATCGTGATCGTGATTATCGCGCTGCTGGTAACGGCGTTTTCAACAGGCGGTTTCGGGCTTTTCGGGGGTGATGGTGAGAAAAAGGGCGCGCCGCAAATCGTTCGAGAGTCCGCCATCGGAGTCGAGTGCCAGAACAACATCCGTTCCGTAAGGCAGGCGATCGAAATGGCGAAGCTGAACGACATCGATTCGTTCGCTCCGCCACAGACCCTTGAGGAAACCCGCCTCGGCAGCAACTTCTACATTTGCCCCGTGGGCAAGCAACCCTATGTGTACAATCCTTCCACCGGGCAGGTGAGCTGCACCCACCCGGGACACGAGAAGCATTGATGATCAAGAGGGTTCTCATCGCCAACCGAGGGGAAATTGCATGCCGGGTGATCCGCGCCTGCAAACTGGAGGGGATCGAATCGATTGCCATCTACAGCCAGGCAGATAAGGAAAGCCTCCATGTGAAGCTGGCTGACGAAGCGATTTGCGTCGGCGCCGGCGCCAATAGCGACAGTTATTTGAACCTGAGCAACGTGCTGATGGCGATTGAGATTTCTCAGGCAGATGCCGTCCACCCGGGTTACGGCTACTTCAGCGAGCGGCACAAGTTCGCAGATGCGATCGAGAAAATGGGGGTGAAATTCATCGGACCTTCGCCCGCCGCGATTGACGCCATGGGGGACAAAGCCAACGCCAAAGCCGTAGCCATCAAAGCCGGCTGTCCAGTCGCAGGAGGCTCTGAAGGTCCCGTGCCTACCGAAGCGATCGCAACCAAGGAGGCAGAGCGGATCGGCTTTCCCGTCCTGCTGAAAGCGGTAGCCGGGGGAGGAGGAAGAGGAATCCGGCGGGTCGATTCTGCTAGTGAATTGCCTGCTGCTTTTTCCCTGAGCCGCGCAGAGGCGCAAGCGAGTTTTGGAAGCGGAGACTTGATCGTGGAAAAGTTCATCGAGAACCCACGCCACATCGAGGTCCAGATCATAGGAGATGAACACGGCAACGTGATCCACCTGGGCGAAAGGGAGTGCTCAATTCAAAACCTCCGTCACCAAAAAATCCTGGAAGAAGCACCATACGCACGGATGACTCCGGAACTTCGAAAGCAGATGGGCGAAGCGGCAGTTCGTGTTGCGTCAGCCGTGGGCTACACCAACGCTGGCACCATAGAGTTTTTGGTCGACAAGGACGACAACTTCTATTTCCTGGAGATGAATACCAGGTTGCAGGTGGAACACCCAGTCACCGAGGACGTAACTGGCGTTGATCTCGTCCGGCTTCAGTTGCGGGTTGCAGCGGGCGAACCACTACCCATCAAGCAAGAAGACGTTGTGATCAACGGGCACAGCATCGAGGCGAGGATTACCGCCCAAGACCCGGCGAAAGACTTCGCGCCCAGCACGGGCATTGTAACCCGCTGGCAACCTCCCGGGGGCGCCAACATCCGCATGGAGTCCCACGTATCTGCTGGGTTCAAAGTCAGCCCGTTTTATGATCCGATGCTGGCAAAGATCGTCGCTTGGGGAGAGAACCGCGAAGAGTGTTTGAACCGGCTAGAACAAGCCCTGCAAGAATTTGAAGTCGAAGGGGTTCAAACCAACGTGCCCTTCTTGCTGGCGTTGATTCGTGATCCGGCGTACCGAGCAGGCGACTTCGACACCGGGTTTGTACCAAAGTTTTTGAGGGCATCGAGTGAAAACGAGATCTAGGCGCCCAGCAAGAGTTGCAGCAATGCGCGCACTCTACGAGTCCGATGTGGCGGGTAACAGCCTCCAGGTGTCAATTGACGACGCCTTCGAGCACGAGAAACTGAAACCAGATCAGCGCGAATATGCAGAGCAGATCATTCGAGGGGTCGCAGCCAGTCAATCTGAGCTGCAAGAGACGATCGAGCCCAAGCTGAACGATTACACTTGGGAGCGGCTCGCTGTTATTGACCGCATCCTCATGTGCATCGCCTTATGGGAGATGTACGAAAGCCCATCTACGCCGCCGAAAGTCGCGATCGACGAGGCGATTGAGATGGCAAAGAAATACAGCACCGAGAACAGCGCCCGTTTCGTCAACGGAGTGCTCGGCGCTATCTTCCGCGAAAAGCCCGTCACCATCGAGAAACTCGAACTGCAGAAAGAGACTTTAGAGGAGCAGCCAGAGGAAGAGCCAGAGTCTCTGGACTCGCTCGTCGAAGAAGTCGAAGAGGAAGAGATCGAGCCCGAAGAGGCAGAAAAGATCAAAAGAAGTGGGAACTGGAGCGTCAGAGTTCAGGAATGACCCAGCGCGTCCTGCTATTCGGATCTCTCGTCTCCTGCTCGCTGCTCCTCGCCCCACAAGCTTTCGCCGACCGGATCCTCTTCGTTCCGACAGGGGAAAAGCTCCGATCAGGGGAGCTCAAGGTGTCCGGTATCTTCTCTACCGATTCGTCTCGCCAGGTGGAGTTCAGGCTCGGCGCTGGGGTAACCAGAGAGCTGGAACTCAGTCTGAGTCAGTTCAGCGCAAAGTACCAGACGGATCGGCAGTCTTTTTCAGCCTCATACACTTTCATCGACGCCATCCCTGAGTTTTCTCCCGCTATTTCAATCGGCATTGAAGATGCGATGAATCAATCGGAACGGGGCCGGAGCCTGTATCTGGCGATTTCAACAACCAGCTATCCCGATTCAGTGTTTCCGCTGGACATCCCTATGCAGCTGACACTGGGCACAGGAACAGGCGAACTATCCGGAATCTTTGGCGGGGTGCGCCTTCCACTTGCCAACGAGCTCATGGTTCTGGGCGAGTGGGACCGCAGGGGAGCCAGAATCGGCGCAGAAGTGAGACCCATCCCGTATCTCCGAATCGGCTACTTCTCGGGGCTCGACCAAAGCTACTGGACTGCCAGTGCGTCGGTCCGCTTCTGATGCCGCTGGTATACTTGCCTGTCCTGCGCGAGTGGTGGAATTGGTAGACACGCTACCTTGAGGTGGTAGTGCTCACAAGGCGTGAAGGTTCGAGTCCTTTCTCGCGCACCAGAAATCCGGTCAGACCCTATTGCCACGGGGTGTTGCCTCATACCTGTTTACGAAAATAGAAATACGCATGGCTTCACAGACTGACGGGAAAACCTTCCGGCTTTACGACACCCTAACCAAGCAAGTCAAGCCCCTGGAGACCCTGGAACCGGGCGTTCTTACCTTCTACTCCTGCGGTCCGACCGTTTATAGCTACGCCCACATCGGCAACTTTAGAACCTTCCTTACCGCCGACCTCATAGTGCGTACGGCCGAAGCGCTGGGTTGGACCGTCAAGTACGTGAGCAACATCACCGACGTGGGCCACTTGACTGAAGACGACGTCGCCGACGCAAGTGGTGAGGACAAGATGGCGAAGGCGCTGAAGTCGAAGGAAGGCCAGTCGTTCGCCAATATCTGGGATCTCGCTGAACACTATTCTAGAGCGCTGGAAGAGGACTGGAACCGGCTAAATCTGCGCCAGCCGATGGTGCGACCCCGCGCCACGCAGCACATGGCAGAGCAGATTCGCGCCATTGAGGACCTCCAGCAGAGCGGGCATGCCTATTCAACCGACTCTGCTGTTTACTTCGACCTAAGTACGTTCCCCCGAAGGGGCGAACTGAGCGGAAATCGCGACGACGACAGTTTGCAGGTAGGCGTGCGGGATGTAGTTCAAGACCGTTCCAAGCGACATCCGTTCGATTTCGCGCTGTGGAAGCGGGACGACCGGCATCTGATGCAGTGGTACAGTCCCTGGGGATGGGGTTTCCCGGGCTGGCACATTGAATGTTCGGTGATGGCGATGAAGTACCTCGGCGAGACGATCGACCTTCACGCCGGGGGCGAGGACCTGGTCTTCCCTCACCACGAGTGCGAAATCGCCCAAAGTGAGAGCTTGACGGGCAAGCCGTTTGCCAACCACTGGATCCATACGCGCTTCTTGCAAGTCGAGGGCAAGAAGATGTCGAAGAGTGAAGGTAACTACTTCACCGTTCGAGGTTTGATCGACGAACGCGGGGTAGACCCGCCTGCGCTCCGTTACGCCCTAATCAGCGTTCCCTACGGAAAGCCGCTCAACTTTACGCTTCAGTCGCTGAAGGACGCGGCGGCAGCGGTGCAAAGGTACCGGAGGTGCGATGAATTGTCTCAGGAATCGACCGATGAAACAGAGGACCCAGAGGTCAGCGGGTATCTGAACGACCTGTACGATGAGGCGCTAGAGGCGATGTGCAACGACCTCAACACCTCCGTTGCCTTGGCAAAGGCATTTGAAGGGACACGGGTGATCCTGAAAGCGGCAGATGGGAGCAAGGGCGGCTGGGCAAGACCCGCTAGGCTCTTCCTCGACCGAATCGACGCACTACTGGGAATTGTTCGTCCCAACCCCGATGCCCTGACCCCTGCTGAGAAGGAAGGCGCCGCTGAAGACTTTGGCTGGATTGAGGACGCAATTGCAGCGAGAGCAGAAGCCAAGAAGGGTAAAGACTTCACCCGAGCGGACGCTATCCGCCAGGAACTCTGGGATAAAGGGATCGAGCTTCAGGACACCGTGGACGGCACCAAATGGCAACGCCGACTAATGCCGATCGAAGCGGAGAGCCAGTAGCTGAACCGCTTCAGGATAGGCTTCGTGCTCCAGATTCAGCACCCGTGCTGCTAGCGTTTCCGGAGTGTCGTCTGCCAGCACCGGACAAGTCTTCTGAAGCAGAACTGCACCCTCGTCGTACCGTTCGGTGACGAAGTGAACCGAGCAGCCCGTTTCGGTTTCCCCCGCCGCCAGCACCGCTTCGTGGACCGCAACGCCGTACATCCCCTTCCCTCCAAACTTGGGCAGAAGTGACGGATGGATGTTAAGGATAGCGCCTGTAAAGGTTTGTAGGAAGTCTTCGGGAATCAGCCTCATATAGCCCGCGAGGCAGAGAACGTCAATCTGGCTCTCCTCAAGAGCTTTCGCCAGCGATGATCCAAAGTCGGGTTGACGGTCGTCGAGGACCTTGGTTTCAAGCTCAAGTAGCCTTGCCTTTTCCAGCGCCGGTGACTCTGCACTCGGTGCGACTACCAACGCTACCTCGGCAGGTTGATCTGAGGAAGCGTTCGGCGGGAAGGCTTTCGCCAGAGCCTCCATGTTGGAGCCTCGACCTCTCCTGCCAACCAGCACAGCAACGCGCAACTTCCGGGCAGAGGAGTCCATCCTCTAAAGGATATTCCCATTGAGAAATCCAGATAGGCAATGTTAGAGAACTCTGTCCGGAGTTCTCCGGGTGAGGGCTCTGCGTTGAGCCCTCACTCTTACGCGAAGTAGGCGAACATGCCCGTCTCGCGCATTCGTTTATGCTGGCGGCACTGCCGGTTCCGGACCGCCTGCGAGCTCAAGTTCAGGATCTCGCCGACCTCGTCACTGGAGTGGCCCTGCGCCAAGAGCTTCGAGATCGAACGATCGAGCGGATGAAGCGACCGCATTGCCTCCTCCAAGGCGATCACTTCAAGTGCGCTATCGGGAGTCTCTGCAGACGCCGGCTGCGAGTCTGGGTCGATTTGAGCCAACTCCATCGCTCCCGCCTTTGCCTTTCCGAGGTCAAGCACAGCAAAATGTGCCTTCTTCCTCATGAGCCTCAGGAGCATGTTGGCGCTGAACCGATGCGGCTCTCCGGGAGGGCTGAAGCGAAGCTTCTGCCCAGTCACGTGATCCAACACCAACGGCCACACATAGAACATGATCTCTGAGGCGAGCTCATCGATCACCGTCAATGAACTCTTGGAAGAGCCTCTTGCCACCTCGTGAGCCAGAGCGAGAACTGCCTCGCCCAACTCATCCTGATCCCACAGCCGACCATTCATGTACCGATTTGCGCGGCACTCGACGGTTGACAAAGATTCATCCAGTTTCATTGTTTTCATTGTTTCTTTCCTATAGTTCAGGTGGTTTGCGGCGGCGGGCACCTCGCTGGCGATTCGCCTTCGCGTAGCCTGCCATACGCAGTTCCAATTCGTTCAGTAGCGCCCACTGAACCGGGGTGAGTGGCAGCTCGCGGATCTCCTCCAGTTCAGCGGAGACAGAGTCCGGGTCACTTTGCTCGATCAGCAACTTTCGGGTTCGGTAATCGACCTCGCGCTGATGGTCTCCTGCCGCGTTTGCAGCTTCTGCCATCGACTCGTAGGTCAAAACCACCGCCTCCAGGTAAGTGAGCACCGCTACAGCGTCTCCCACCAGCCTGGCGCCCTTCAGCCTCATCTCGAGAGTCAAGACACCTTGTTCGAGCGAACCAAACAGTTTATCAAGTTGAGTTTTCCTCATCTGTCCAAACATCATACTACATTTGACATCTTTTGTCAAATATGTTTTTACCGGTGAACAAACCGCTCTCCCGCCCAGACCCCCTGAATCGGCTACAATTGAAGGTTCGCGACTCACCTATGGAACAGCAGTCTCAGCCCAAACTCATCACCATCGCCTATGGCAATGGCATCGGTCCTGAAATCATGGAGGCGACCCTCCAGATCCTAAATGCGGCAGGAGCCAGAATCACCACCGAAACGGTGGAGATCGGCGAGGCGGTTTACGAGAGAGGCTTCTCTGCAGGAATCGAGCCCTCGACCTGGGAGGCACTCGCTCGCAGCAAGGTATTTCTCAAGGCACCGATCACCACTCCCCAGGGTGGGGGCTTCAAGAGCCTGAACGTAACCATCCGGAAGACCCTGGGACTGTTTGCCAACGTTCGGCCGTGCGTCAGCTACGATCCTGTGATTGCCACCAGCAAGCCCGGAGTCGATCTCGTTATCGTCCGCGAAAACGAAGAGGACCTGTACGCGGGCATCGAGCACCGGCAAACCGACGAGGTGTACCAGGCACTCAAACTCATCACCCTCCCCGGAACGGAGAAGATCATCCGCTACGCCTTCGAATTCGCGAAAGCGAACGGCAGGAAAAAGGTCACCTGCATGACGAAGGACAACATCATGAAGCTGACCGACGGCCTGTTCCACAAGACCTTCGATCGAATCGCCGCTGAATACTCAGATATTGAGGCGGACCACTACATTATCGATATTGGAATGGCACGGGTTGCAGATACTCCGGAGTGGTTCGATGTGATCGTCACGGAGAACCTGTATGGAGACATCATCTCGGACGTTGCCGCGCAGGTCACCGGCTCGGTTGGTCTCGCGGGAAGCGCGAACCTCGGCGACAACTTCGCGATGTTTGAAGCCATCCACGGTTCAGCCCCAGACATCGCCGGAAAGGACATGGCGAACCCAAGCGGTTTGCTTCAAGCGGCGGTGATGATGCTGGTTCACATCGGTCAGCCGGACGTTGCCGAAAAGGTCCAGAACGCCTGGCTTTGCACCATCGAAGAAGGGATTCACACGGGGGACATCCACGAGGATGGGGTCAGCAAGAAGAAAGTCGGAACCCGGGAGTTCGCCGAGGCGATCATTGAGCGACTCGGCCAGAAGCCGCAGAAGCTGCGCCCGGCAGAATTCGCGAAAGAGGGAAGCGGGGTGAAGATGCCGGTTTACACCCCTCCGGCTCCGCAGAAAGTCGAGCTGGTCGGTGCAGACGTCTTTATTGGCGCGCCAGACCGCAACGCCGATCGGTTGGCACAAGAAATTCTGCGATCCTCGCAGGACTCGCCGCTGCAGCTCAAACTGATCACCAACCGAGGGGTCAAGGTCTGGCCCGAAGGGAACCCGAGTACATTCTGTATCGACCAGTTCCGGTGCAGATTCCGAAGCGACGCCCCCATAAAGCAAGGGGACATCTTTAGGCTGCTCGAAGCGCTGGGCGATGAAGGGCTTCCGATAAATAAGTATGAATCTCTACAATTGTTTGATGGCGAACCCGGCTTCTCTATGGGGCAAGGCGAATAATGACAAACCAGTACGAAGAAATCCTGCAACCCTTTGAAGGGTCCATCGCCGCCTGGCACGGCAACGAGATCACCGTGCACACACCGGTTGATGGCTCAGTAATTGCCAAGCTGAGAGCCAGCAGCGAGACCGACATTGACGACGGGCTCATGCGAACCCGGAAGGCGTTCAAGGCATGGTCCCAGGTTCCGGCCCCGAGAAGAGGCGAACTGGTACGCATTCTCGGAAACAAACTTCGAGAGAATAAGGAACAGCTGGCAAAGCTGGTCACCCTCGAGTGTGGAAAAATTCTAGAAGAAGCGAGGGGAGAAGTGCAGGAGATGATCGACATCTGCGACTTCGCCGTTGGGCTCTCGCGCCAGCTGTACGGATTGACGATCGCTTCCGAGCGACCCGGGCACGTGATGACCGAAAACTGGCTGCCGCTCGGTCCGGTAGGCATCATCACAGCGTTCAACTTCCCTGTCGCGGTGTGGAGCTGGAATGCAGCCTTGGCTCTTGTCTGTGGCGATTCGCTCATCTGGAAACCCAGTGAGAAGACCCCCCTCTGCGCCATCGCCGTTCACCAGCTGTTTGAGGAGGCGTGCGCCGTGTTTGGTGATGCTCCTGCCCATCTGAATCAGCTCGTTTTGGGCTACGCAGAGGAAGGCAACCGGCTGGTAGAGAGCCCGACTGTTGCTTTGGTTAGTGCAACGGGATCTTCTCGGATGGGGCGCCAGGTGGGTCCGAAAGTGGCTGCTCGGTTCGGCAAGTCGCTACTGGAATTAGGCGGAAACAACGCCATCATCGTTACCCCGAGCGCCGACCTCGACGTCGCCATTCCTTCCATCGTTTTCGGTGCTGTAGGCACATGCGGCCAGCGGTGCACTTCAACCCGAAGGTTGATCGTACACGAATCGATCTACGATGCCGTTTACGAAAGGGTCAAAGGTGCCTACCAGAGCCTCCTAGACCAAACCAAGATCGGCAGCCCGCTCGAAGCGCACACTCTCATTGGCCCACTCATCGATGCCCAGGCTTTTGACCAGATGCAAGCGGCGATCAACAAAGTCCAGGCGAGCGGTTCAGAAGTCTTCGGGGGCTACCGTGAACTGATCAAAGGTGCGGAAGAGGGCTTCTACGTGGCTCCGGCACTCGTTAAGGCATCCGAGCAGACCGAAGTAGTGCTGACCGAGACGTTTGCTCCTATTCTTTACGTCTTGCCCTACAGCACTCTCGAGGAGGCGCTCGAACTGCACAACGCTGCCCCGCAAGGGCTTTCGGGCGCGATCATGACCACCGATATTCGCGAGGCGGAGTACTTCCGGCAGCATGCCGATTGTGGCATTGCGAATATTAACATCGGCACTAGCGGAGCTGAGATCGGCGGCGCGTTCGGAGGGGAAAAGGAGACTGGGGGCGGAAGAGAGTCCGGCTCGGATTCTTGGAAAGCATATATGCGGCGCCAAACTAGCACGGTGTACTATGGAAATGAGACTCCGGCGCTGTCGCAGGGAATCAAATTCAGCTAGCCAAGTCGAAACGGATTTTCGCTAAAACACCGTATAATAGGGATGCATCTGTAGTAGAGCTTCTGCGGATGCATCCTGAAAGAAAGCAGGACTAGGAAATTCATGAAAAGATCAATGTCTTTAGTTGCGGCAGGCGTCACCGCACTCATCGGCATAACTGCCTTTGCTCACAGCCAGACCATCGTCTGGCAGACGCCATCAACAATCAATGCGAACGGAGTTGCTTTCGCCCCGAATGGGAGTTTCATCCTGGCTTCCTCCGGGCTGAACGTACTGCGAATCAATCCGGCAAACGGTCAGACGACCAACACTTTCCCCACACCACTTGCTACAACGATTCGCGGGCTGGCGATTAGCCCAGATAGTAGCCGTTATGCGGTCGCCTATGGAACGGGCGCGAATGCACGAGTTGGAATTTACAATGCTTCTGACGGAGCGCAGATCGTAGAAATCAACCCGGGTGTTGGAACCGTCCAACGCGTTGGGTGGAATCCTGCGGGAACGCGGTTCGCAGTCAGTGGAGCAACTGGTTCTGCGGGTATTCCCATCTACATAGACGGCGACTGGGCCGCGCCGACGATCGTACTTTCCGATCCGGTGACCCCGATCACTTCGACAATCCGAAGCTTCGCCTGGAGGAATGACACCTCGCTCGGTGCCGTAGTCTCAGCCGCGCCTCCTCGGTTCCGAATGTGGAACACCACGGACGGCACATTGACTAGCTCGGTCACTTACGGATTAGCGGGTCAGTGGGGTACTGCTGTGAGTTTCCAGGGCACAACCCACGCCGTGGTTGCGGCAGACAACATTCCTGCTCCTGCAGAAGTCGCACGGATCGATTTGTCAACCAATACAGTAGTGGCAACAGGCTCTGCGCCGCAAACTTGGGTTGATGGGGGCGTCATCAACACGGGTGCCTTGAGCGGAACGTCCATCGTGGTTGGTGCCTCTCGCACCTTGATTCATAACACGGACTTCTCAGCAGTAGGCGACTTCACCTTGCCAGGGTCCATCGTCATGATGGCAGTCAACCCTTCTGGTGCCGGATTCGTGACGGCGACAAATGCAGGCCTCCGACTTTACTCGCTGCCGACGCCACCAACCAGTGCGCCTCCGACGCAGACCTGGCAGACCCCTGGTGGCTTGCCCACCAGCCCACTGGACATCACGGTCTCTCCGAACGGAATGTATCTGGCTACCGGACAAGGAACAGGTGCGAACATTATCGTATTCAACTCAGCGACAGGTTCTGTACTATGGACTGCGAGCTTGACCGGTACGGGACCTTGGGCGAGAGGGCTTGACTTCTCTCCGGACAGCAGCCGATTGATGGTCTCCAACTGGCCTTCGACCAATGGACAGCTGGACTTCTACGATTCTGCTGATGGCGGCAACCTCACTACAATCCTCGTTACGGGTCAGCCAAATGTCAGGGCTGGTAAATGGATCAGCTCAACGCTGGTTGCGGTTGCACAGGTGACCCCGAGAATCGTCGCTGTTTACGATGTGACGAGCTCTTCCTTGGTTGCGCAAAGTGCACCTCTGGGCGCCGGTGGCTCTATCTTCGGTCTCGACGTTTCACCCGATGGAACCAGGATCGCAGCTGGTACTACAGGAGGATCGAATACGGGAGTCTACGTGCTCGATGCAACATCATTAGTAGTCCTCAGCCAATACACTGATGGCAGCCTCGCAAACAACTGGTTGAGCTGGAGAGGAAATACCATCCTCGCTGGTAACGGCAACAACCTCTGGGCGTTTGATGCAGGTAACGTCCCAGCCGGTCCGACCACGATCTTCAATGGTGCCAGCACAATCAATGCGCTTCGCTTGAGCCCCGATGGAACTCATGCGGCAGTCGGGAATTTGCAGGGACTAACCATTGTCCGTGTTGCAGACAGCACAGTAGTAGAGAGCTACCCTGTGTTTGATTCAGTTACGGCAGTCAACTACTTCCCGGATAACAGCCGAATTGCACTCGGACGAAGCACCGGACAGATCGTTGTCATTGAAAACCCGGTAGCTCCTTCGTTTGGCAGCACGGTGTTCTGGCAGGGTCCAAATTCCGGTCCGCTCCCACGTCTCGTGGTTGCCTGGAGAACTTCGAATACCGTAGTCACGCTCCCCACAGTTACGATCGATATTCCGGTCGGCGCTTGGGATGTCCGTGCTATCGGCTCGGTAAACAGCTCCCCTGAAGACGGCATCGTCTGGCAGAACACGGATCCAGCATTTAGCATGCCGGGACTGGTAGCTCTCTGGTCGATCGATTCGAATGGAACTCCCACTAGCATCGGCATGCTCGGAGCGCCGACAAGCTTCGACTGGGTCCTCTGCGGCTTCGCAGACATCAATGGTAGTGGCTCTTCGGATGCACTGTTCCACAACGTGAGCAACGGAACTCTCGTAGCGTGGCTGCGGGATGGAGCCGGCAACGTCGTCAGCACCCCGGTCGTTGGAACTGTACCATCAGGCTGGACTCCTATAGTAGCTGGCACTATGGGTGCGGGAAACACGAAGTTGTTCTTCCAGCAAGGCAGCACTTCAACAGTGGTCATGTGGACTATCGACGCCGCGGCTATGGTAACCGACACCATGACTGTCGGTGTACCGGGATCTGGCTGGCAGCTGGTCGGACTCGGTTCGTTCCAAGCCGGATCACCTGCCTTGCTCTTCCAGAACGACTCCAACCCGACTCTGTTCTTCTGGAACATTGACAGCAACGGCAACGTAACGGGTTCGGGCAGCCTCTCTGAGGACCGACCGGCTGGCTGGTCCGTCGTCGGAGTTGGTCGGCTGTAGACAAACCAACGAAAGACTGGGAGACCACTCCTTCGACGAGATGGGAGCAGCGATGCTGCTCCCATCTTTTTTGGCTCTGATAGACTCTATCGAAAACAATGAAGAGCGATCGCACTCCATTCGATGCGGCGATGTTGTCACGACCTCATGGCGAAAGCCCGACGATTGACTCTGACGCCCAGCTTACAAAAGAGGACCTCGTCAGGCTCGCATCAGTTTTGGACGTTACTACGCTCTCTTCGGCAGATACTCCGGCAAGTGTTACTTCTCTTTGTGAAACCGCCAAACAGGTTCTGAACGGCACATCTGCCGCAGCAGTATGTGTTTATCCGTATTTCGTTCTGCAGGTCTCTAAAGCGCTCGAAGAAACCGACATCCAAACTGCGGGCGTGGCGGGGGGATTTCCGGACGGACTCGAATGCCCGAAGGTCGGCAGCCGCCACATCGATGAGTTGTTGTGTTGTGGCGCTCAGGAAATCGACCTAGTGATTCCGCGCTATCTCGCGCACGAATACCGTTTCGAAGAGCTCTACGAGTGGATTGCGGCATGGATTCCAGGTGACCGTGCCAAAACCAAAGTCATTCTCAGTGTGGCAGAACTTGGCGATGCGCAGAAGGTTTACGCTGCCGCCTCTGTCGCTCTTCAAGCAGGGGCAGACATGGTGAAAACCTCGACCGGTAAAGGCCACGACCAATCATCTCTCGAGCTTTCTATACCGATGCTCGAGGCTATAAGGGACTTCGAGCGAATCACGGGCAGAAAGGCGGGCTTCAAGGCGGCAGGAGGAGTGCGCACTGCGGAGAACGCGGTCCAGTACTTGCAGCTGGCAGAATCGGTTTTGGAGGAAAGACTGAATAAAGATCGATTCCGAATCGGAGCGAGCGCTCTCGTAGAAGATCTGAGAACCAACTATGCTCTCTTCTGTTCCTCCGACTAGCGTCGAAGTCGTCTCGATCGGCACTGAGCTCCTCTTAGGGGAAATTGTCGACACAAACGCTCAATACTTGGGCATTCTCTTCAAAGAGCTGGGCATAAGGCATTTTCATCGACAAACCGTGGGCGACAATGTTGAAAGGATGCACGCGGCAATCGCGCTGGCATTGGGCCGCTCGGATGTAGTCGTCACGATCGGAGGTCTCGGCCCGACTAAGGACGATGCGACCCGAAAAGTGCTGGAATCGTTCACTGGTGAGTGGTTTCACGATCCCGAGCTGGAGGCGGACATTCGTTCGAAGATATCTGGCAGGGGCCTACTCTGGTCCGAAGCTCAGCTGGTTCAAGCCCGGCGCCCAAAGGACAGTCTCACATTGAAGAACACAGGTGGAACGGCTCCGGGGCTAATCATCGAATATGGTCAGAAGTTCATTGTCTGCCTTCCGGGTCCTCGTTCCGAGTTCAAACCCATGGTCGATAAAGAGCTGAGACGATGGCTGGAAACTCTTCCCCGTTTCCCTATCAAATCGAAGACCCTCAAACTCTGCGGGATAGGGGAGAGCATCGTGGCAAAGGAGATCGACGATCTTGTGGATGGGATTGCACCATCCGTTGCCACCTATGCGAAACCAGGTGAAGTTCATGTTCGGATCGCCTCAATGGAGGCTGATCCCGCTCTATCAGAGGCTCAAATCTTTCGAACGGAAATGGAAATTCGAAACCGCTTGAACCAGTACGTTTTCGGAACGGATAACGAAACACTGGAGCAGGTGACGGCAGCAGTCGCTCGCCGCCACTCATGGACTCTCGCCACAGCTGAGAGCTGCACGGGAGGAATGCTCGGGGAGAGAATCACTCGAGTTCCTGGAGCCTCGGACGTGTACGCAGGCGGGGTGGTGACCTACTCGAACGAGCTGAAGAAGATGCTACTCGGCGTCGAAGCTGAGACGCTGCGTAAATTTGGTGCTGTGAGCGAAGACACTGCAAGAGAAATGGCAGAAGGTTGCCGGGTTCGGATAGGCAGCGATTGGGCGCTGAGCGTGACGGGTGTAGCTGGCCCTGAGGGCGGAACTGAAGACAAGCCCGTAGGATTGGTTTTCATCGGCTGTGCTGGTCCGCAGGGTACATCAGTAAAGGAACACAGGTTTCTTGGTTCGAGAGACCAAGTCAGGCAACGCAGTACCGCCGCTGCTCTTTGTCTACTCTGGAACGAACTACTCCATCAGTAACTATTTACTTACTGGCTTCGGCAAGCTTTTCCTGCAAAACTTCGAAGACCTCGGCAGCGCTAGCAAGTTCTCCCTCGATTCGGTTCTCGTGGCCGCCAAAGCACTCAGCGCCCGTCCAATAAATTTTGCCGATCGGATAAGGCTCCAGCCCACCGTAGTCAAAGTGCTGACCGACTCGGTAACAGTAGCCGCAAGCCAGCGCCGGATACATGCCGAACTCTTCGACTTCTGGGAGTCCTAGCTTCTGCAGTACCGTGTCGAAGTCGTCCTTGATCGAAGTCGAAGCCGAACGCCTCCAGGCTCGAACCAGGGTCTTGCCGTATCCGATGTCGCTCAGTTCGACTCGCTGAAACGGACCCTCTAGCCAAAGGCTACTCTCGGCTCTGTCCTCCGAAATCACTCCTGCTGCCAAATCGATTCTGCCCAGTTCCAGTTCTCGGAAAATGGCGCACTTAAACTCCGGCATCGGGGGATCAAACGATACCGACCGAAACACCCCGAACTCGGCGAAGATGAGCACGTCGGCACTCCAAGTCACCTCATTGGTTTCGTGCGAAAACTTCAGCTCGTAGCGACCTCCTTCAAGGTCGACCAAATCCAGCATGTGCGCCAGATGGATTCGGTCTCCCAATGGTCCGCGAAGAGACTGCACCAACGCACCTATTCCGTATTCGAACCACCGAGCTCTTCCGCAGAGCGCCCCGACCTCCAAGCTATACCAGGCGGAGAGT
>JBKBWO010000024.1:0-28902 GCA_046314495.1 Fimbriimonadaceae bacterium | reverse complement strand
AGAACCCCAGATTTGCAGATGCGGCGCGCTCAATGGGTTTCGCTTCACTATGGGGACATGGTGGAATTCAAAGGCCAGAAGGTTCACAGAATCGCCGGTGACTGGCGACTAAACGACCGTGTCCAAGACGTTGGTCGTTTCGAAATGCTGATTTCTCCCGAATACGACCTGAAAAGGATGGTGATTCAGGAGCGCCTAGCAGCATCCGATGCATCCAATCCGGTTTTCATTACCACTGAGTGGGACGTGAACATTCGCGTTGGTTCGCCTGGTAATCCTTCGCTTTATCGACTCGTAAGATAGCGAGTGAATTCTGGCGAAGCGTTTATGCCGCTCCAACTCCGGGGCGGAACCACTCTGAAGAATCGGGTATTGCTGGCACCCATGACGACCTACTCCAGCCACGAGGACGGTCGAATTGCAGACGACGAACTGACCTATCTCCACAGGCGAGCGGCTAGCGGGCTGGCAGGGGTCATCACCGCTGCCTGCTACGTGCACAAGTCTGGGCACGCATTTCGGGGCCAGTGGAGTTGCTCTCGAGACGAAGACCTGCCTAGTTTACGGGCCGCCTGTGAAGCGATCCATTCAGGCGGCTCGACGGCGTTCTTGCAGATACACCACGGCGGGAGAATGGCGCCGTCATCCTTATGCGGTCAGTCCGTTAGTGCCAGCGCTGTTCCAGCTGAGCGACCGAACGCAGAAACCCCGAAAGAACTGACAAAGCCCGAAATCAGAGAGATCATCGACGCCTACGCAAAAGCCGCTTGGCGTGCTAGGGAAGCTGGCTATGATGGGGTCGAGATTCATGGTGCGAATACGTACCTGATTCAACAATTTGTGAGCCCTCACAGTAATCGCAGAAGCGATGAGTACGGCGAGGACCGTTTGCTGTTCGTTCGCGAGTTAGTCGAGTCTGTTCTGGCAGCAGTAGGTCCAAACTTCGATGTGGGATACCGCTTTTCTCCCGAAGAGATGGAAACCCCAGGGATTCGGTGGGAGCACACACACGATCTGGTCGAGACACTGCTGCACTATCCGCTTAGCTTCCTGCACGTTTCGCTGAGGGACTTCAGGCAAGAATGGCAGGAAGGTCCGCAAGGTAAGAAAATTCTGAATACGTTGGCGGAATGGGTCGACAAGCGAGTGCCGCTTATGGCAGTGGGGAGCATCCGCACCCTGAAAGACATTGAAGTTGCGCTCAGTGCCGGCGCGGACCTCGTTTCTGTGGGAAGAGCAGCAGTAGTCGACCCAGATTGGTTCCAGAACATTTCTTCCGAGATCGAGCCGATGACCCTCATCAAGCCGCGAGCGGAAGCCGCCGTGCACGTAGTACCTGCAGGGTTGGAAGAGAGAATTTACACCGTTCCAGGCTGGTTCCCCATGGAAGAGCCCAAGCAAACTGCCCTGTAACATTGCCCTGAAACCGTACAGAAAAGTAAACTTGTGCTAGCCCGACTCCGGGCATGAGCAGAGGATCTGTTGGATAGCCTGGCAGCAGCGACCCTGGAAAAGGGCAAGTGGTACCGCGTAGTGCGAATTGATGCCCAGGACGCGCATACCATCAGGTTGATGGAGCTCGGTCTCATAGAGGGCTCAGTCTTCAAACTGGCGAATAGGGCACCATTTGGCGATCCGATTCAAATTCAGGTTCGGGGTTCCGCACTGTGCGTCCGCAGCCAGGAAGCACAGCATGTGTACATCGAGGCGACTGAGTAGGGATGGCGTCTACTAGCAGCAAGAAATTGCGAACCGTGCGGGTCGCTTTGGTCGGGAATCCAAACTCGGGCAAGACCTCTGTATTTAATGCCCTTACCGGATCATCTCAGAAGGTTGGCAATTACCCTGGCGTCACCGTTGAGAAAGTCAGCGGCCGACGGCGACTCGGCGACGCCGAGCTGATTGTGGACGACCTTCCGGGAATCTACAGCCTTACACCTCAGTCAGCGGACGAACAGGCAGCAGTCGAGGCCCTCAAGGATCCAAACAGTGCGCCTGAAGTCTTGGTCTACGTGGTGGATGCGGTTAACCTGGAGCGCAACCTCTATTTGCTCCATCAGCTCATTCCACTTCGGATTCCGATGGTACTTGCGTTAACCATGACCGATACTTTGGACGGAGTCGACGGAACCCAAGCCGCGATGCGATTAGAGCGCTCGACGGGCATACCAACCGTTTCGGTAGTCAGCCACAAGAAGTCAGGAATTGAAGAACTGACGGCAAAGATTCTTGAGGTCGCGGAAGCGAGTCCGGCATCCGTCCCGCTAACGCCGCAAAGGCTGGCTCTTGTGGAATCGCTAACCGAGCGGCTAGCGCGAGCAGGGTTTGAGGTCTCGATGAGCGACGTGCGCAGCCTGTTGCTTGGCGAAAACGAACCGCTTGCGGAGGGTCTACGGCGAACGCCAGAGCTTCACGATGCGGTTTCGGATGCCAAGGCGGAGTTGCTTCTGACCGATACTGCCGACAGTGCCCCAGCAGCTCGATACGACTGGGCTGAAAAAGTCGCAAGAGAGGTCGAACTCGGAGAAGCTGCTACACGGCAGTCCCTTTTCACAAAACGAATCGATGCAGTTCTGACCCACAGGTTCTGGGGGTTGGTGATCTTCGTGCTCTTGATGTACGGGGTCTTTCAGTCTCTCTATACCCTGGCAACACCGCTGATGGATCTGATCGACGGCATTATGGGGTGGATGGGCGAATCCGTTTCCGAAACGTTTGCGGCAATTCCCTGGCTCCAGAGCCTTGTGGTCGACGGGGTAATTGCTGGTGTCGGGGCTGTGCTAGTTTTCTTGCCGCAGATCATTATCCTGTTCTTCTTCATCGCCATCCTAGAGGGAACGGGATACATGGCACGGGCAGCCTTCCTTATGGACAGGCTCTTCTCTTGGTGCGGTCTCAACGGTAGAGCCTTTATCCCTTTGCTTTCCAGCTATGCCTGCGCCATTCCTGGGATCATGTCTGCGCGGGTCATGCCGGATGAGAAGAGTCGTCTTGCTACTATTCTTATCGCTCCAATGATGAGCTGCAGTGCACGGTTGCCGATTTATCTTCTATTCATCGGTGCCTTTATCGAGCCGCTCTATGGACCTGGATGGGCTGGCTTTGCGCTCTTCGCGATGCACTTTGTTGGGCTGATTGTTGCGATTCCTGTGGTCCTGCTCATCACCAGACGGCTGCTTAAGGGCACCAGTCCACCGTTCATCCTCGAGCTGCCTCGTTATCAATGGCCGAAGTGGAAGGAGGTGGGGCTCACCATGTTTTTCCGCGCCCGGGTGTTTGTGGTCAGCGCAGGGACGATCATTCTAGCAATGTCGGTGGTGATCTGGGCTCTCCTATATTTTCCTCGCTCAGAGGCGCAGATTGAAAGCTATGAACGCGAGTTCGTCGCTCTTGAGGTCGCTGGTGCGGAGCCAGGCGAGATGGAGTCGTTTGTCGATGCTCGGCTCGTCGAAAACTCGATCTTGGGCAGCGTCGGCCACACGTTGGCGCCGGTCTTCTATCCTGCTGGATTTGACTGGAGGTTGACGACGAGCATCCTCGCAGCATTCCCTGCAAGAGAGCTGGCAGTTTCATCCCTTGGCATCATCTTCAGCCTGGGCGGGGAGCAGGACGAAGATTCACCTGACCTGCGCAGTGCGCTGAAGAGTGCCACCTGGCCCGATGGGAGCCTCCTTCTCACCGTCGCGTCGGCTACGGCGATGATGGTGTTCTTTGCCCTGTGTTGCCAGTGCATGGCAACGCTGGCGGTTATCAAGCGGGAGACGAACAGCTGGAAATGGCCTACCTTCGTATTCGTCTATATGACGGCTTTGGCGTACGTAGCGGCGGTTGTCATTTTTCAGCTTTTGCGATCGGTAGGTCTTTAGCTTGCTCTTCGAACTCTTCGTGCAATCGCTGCAGAATTGGGGTGCCATCGTACTTTGCCGTGCTGGTCGGGCGGCGTATCTCAATCGGTTTCGTCGCCTTTTCGGAGACACCTGAAAGTTTTGCGCGCTCAAATGCGCCGTCCGAGACGGGCCAAATACTGTCGCCAGCGTGGTGACTGGTCAGAAATTCTTCCCAGATAGCTTCGTAAGTAGCAATCGTCAAATCAGCAAGCCGATCCCACGAAAAGTCCAGGATTAGCCGTCTTTGGGCGTTTGAGGTCAACCGTTTGGCGCGGCTTTCGTCGGTAAGCACTCTTCGTATCGCCCAGGCCAGTGATTCTGCGTTACCTGCATAGTGGGTTGTCCCGGTGAGGTTGTGCCTGACCACTTCTGGCAGGCCGCCTGCGTCGCTAGAAACAACAGGCGCGCCAGCTGCCATAGCTTCCAGCGCAACGATGCCAAAGGGCTCGTAAATGGAAGGGAAAACCGCCACGTCACAAGCCCGGTAAAGCTTCTTCAGGTCTGCCGAGCGAAGAAAGCCAGGGAAGATGACGCGATCCCCAAAACCGAACCAGTTCAAGAATTGAGCATAGCGGTCTGAATCGCCCCCACCTACAACCACAAAGCGAGTCTCAGGTACTTGACTTAGGACCGTAGGAATAGCATCGAGGAGGGTATGGATGCCCTTTTCGTAAACGAATCGACCTACGTAAAGGACCAGCCTCTGGTTCTCGCCGGCAAACAACCCGCGCACTGCGACTCGCTCATCTTCGGAGGTCTCGGGTTGGTCCGGTTCGAACTTGACCCCGTTGTAAATCACGTCGATTTTGTCGAATGGAACTTCGAAAAGCCTTCGGAGTTCTTCTCTCATGAATTGCGAGCAAACAATGACTCTCCAGGCCTCATAGGTGAGCTGATATTCCTGGTCATGAATGAATCGCTGAACAGCGTTGGAGATCGAGCCGAACCTTCCGGCTTCTGTTGCGTGAATCGTAGCAATCAGGGGTAGCTGATAGTCGTATTTGATCGCCTTCGCACACTCGAAGGTGAGCCAGTCATGGGCATGGAGCATGGTGGGCTCACCTCGCTCGCGCCACTCTTCCAGCAGTTCCCGACAGCGTTTCTCCATAGTCACGTTTAGAAGGTGGATTTCGTGGAGAAAGTCCTTCGGCTCGCCCGGAACGTCGACACGGTGAATGTGAACGCCTTCGGCGCAGACTTCATCTTTGGGGGCGTTGGTGGCAGAGCGGGTGAGAACATGAACCTCCAGCCCTTTCTGGACTAGGTGCTCGCTCAGGTCTTTAACATGCGCACTGATGCCGCCAACCACTCGGGGTGGGTACTCCCAGCTCAGCATTACGATGCGCATCGCCCCAATTGAACCCTATCGGAGATCGATTTCGTGCAAGAATATCTACCTATGGCTGGATGGACAACACTTTCTTCCACGATGGCAGTCTTGGATCAAGATCACGTGGATACGGACCGGATCATCCCGGCTCGGTTTCTCTCGCTGATTACCAGAGGCGGTTACGGGGACTTGCTTTTCAAAGATGTACGAGGAGTGGACTTTCCTCTCGACCAGCCGGAAGCGAAGGGCGCCGAAGTGCTCCTGGCCGGAACCAACTTTGGCTGCGGATCGTCTCGGGAGCATGCCGTTTGGGCATTGCAACAAGCAGGGTTTAAGGTAGTGCTAGGCCGGGTCGAACAGAGTTCGCCTGCTTTTAGTGACATCTTTCGCCAGAATGCCGCCAATTGTGGTCTGCTCTTGATCGACCTGGAACCGGGAGACTTTGAAATCCTCCGAGTTGCAGGCAACGGTGCAGCTGTAGCGGTCGACCTCTCCGATTGCACCATCAAGTGTGGGGAAGCTTCAATTCGGTTCGAAATCCCGGAAGCCCTTCGCGAATCCGTGATTCACGGACACGATCTCATCGGGACTACGATGGTTCAAGAGTCTGCAATCCGCGATTTTGAGGCTAAGGCACCGGAGTTCCTAGCTCCCGCGTCAAACTGAGTAGATGTCGATGCTTCCTTTAGCCCTTGCAGCCATAGTTCTCGTTAGCGGATCACCTGCCGGTAATTCTGAGATTTCGCAATCGCGCGGTGAACAGCCAGAAACCGGACGCCGTTTCATCGATTCTCGATTGCACCAGTTGGACAGTCTGCGCCAGGTTCAGATTCGGCTCGACGACGTCCCCTTTAATGTATGGGTCATGGACACTCCCTCCAAGATCGCTGAAGGGATGATGTTCCTGACTGACACGGACGTCAAGGACGACGAAGGAATGATCTTCGTGTTCCCGAATGCCGAGGAACGATCGTTCTGGATGGAAAACACGCTGATTCCTCTCGACATCATCTACATCTCACCGCAGCGGCGGGTACTGAACATCGTCCAAGGCAAGCCTCTTGATCGCGCTTCATTGATGAGCCGTGGGAGCGCGCAATACGTTGTGGAACTCAAAGCTGGAACCGCGAAGAAGCACAAGATTGGGAACGGGTCCGTCCTGACCTTGCCTAGCTCCTTCTAGCCAGGTTCTGCAGTGGGCTCTTCGGGGCGCATCATCGGGAAAAGCAAAATTTCCCTTAAGTGTTCGGCGCCGGTAAGCGTCATCACCAATCGGTCAATCCCAATTCCGCACCCACCGGTTGGGGGCATCCCGCACTCCAGGGCATAAAGAAAGTCTTCGTCCATCGGGTGTGCTTCATCGTCGCCGAGTTCTCGTTGTTTCAGCTGCATCTCGAACCGTTCGCGCTGGTCGATCGGGTCGTTGATCTCACTGAAAGCGTTGCAAACTTCTCGGCACAGCACGTAACCCTCAAACCTTCGCGTAAAGCCTGGCCGGTTCGGGTCTTTCTTCGCCAGCGGTGAAGTTTCGATGGGGTAGCCCGTGATGAACGTCGGATGGACGAGTGTTGGCTCAACCGTCTTCTCGAGAAACTTCTCAATGATGCCCCCAATGTTGTTTTCGTTTTCCGCAGAGATGCCGCACCTCTCAAGGGACTTCTTGGCAGAATCCAACGATTCAAGCTCTTCGGGTTTCACGCCGGCATAGGTTTCCAGTGCCGAGAGGAGTTCGAGTCTCTTCCAGGGCTGGGAGAAGTCCAGTTCATGCTCGCCGACCGTAACTTTGGTGGTCTTAAAGACCTCCTTGCACACATGCTTGAAGAGCTCCTCTACTCGCCGCATCATCCCCTCTAGGTTGGTGTAGGCCTCATAGAATTCCAGCATGGTGAATTCCGGATTGTGGCGGTTGCTCACCCCTTCATTTCGGAAAACTCGGCCAATCTCATACACTGCTGGCAAGTCAGCGCAGATGAGCCGCTTCAAGTAGAGTTCGAGCGAGATTCGGAGCTTTACATCCATCTCGTAAGCGTTGTAGTGGGTTGTAAAGGGTCTTGCCGCCGCTCCACCCGCAACCACTTGCAGAATCGGGGTCTCCACTTCGAGATAGCCAGCAGAGTCGAGATAGTGCCGAACTGCGGTCACCATTCGCATACGGGCTATGTGCAGGGCCCGGCTCTCCGGGTTGGCAATCAAGTCGAGATGACGGCGACGGTATCGCTGTTCAACATCGGCGAGCCCATACCAAACGTGGCCGTCCTTTTCCTTTCCTAAAGGCAGTGGCTCCAGAGCCTTCGAAAGCAGGTGAAACCCTGTGACGTGCAGCGATTTCTCGCCAGTTTTGGTGATGAACGGATACCCCTCGACGCCGATGTGATCTCCAACGTCGGCAAGCTTGAAAACTTCCCAAAGATCATCACCTACATCGTCTCGCTTGACGTAAATCTGAACCCTGGCAGTCCCGTCGTCAACATCGGCAAACGCCGCCTTGCCCATGATGCGCATTGAATGAATCCGTCCAGCGACCTTGAACTTTTTGCCTGAATCCAGGAACTCGGTGGAGAGCTCCTCGAACTTTTCGAGAACTTGCTCAACGGTGAAGTCTCGGTGCCACTCCTCAATAGAGAATGGGTCATGACCCAACTCTCGGAGTCGCGCCAACTTTTCCAACCGGATTTCGCGAATGCTGGCTTCAGACATGGGAGAGGGAGTGTACTTTTTATGAAAAAAGGCGCCCCGTCAAGCGGGGCGCCGGCCATGAAGCAAGTGGTGAAAAGGTTAGTTTCCGCTGATCTTCTCGAGGATCGTAGGAGGCAGAATGACCGTATCGATTACGTGGATCACGCCATTCTTAGCCTTGAGGTCTGCGGTTACGACAGTAGCGTTGTTGAACTGAACCTTGCCATCGGCGAGCCGTACTGTCACCATCTCACCCTGAGCGGTCTTGACAGTACCTGCCTTCAAGTCGGCTGCCATCACGTTGCCAGGAACGACGTGGTACAGCAAGACCTGGCGGAGGAGGTCACGATCAGCAGCGAGCATGTCCAGAACTTCCTTCGGAACCTTGGCAAAGGCTGCGTTGGTTGGCGCAAGAACGGTGAACGGGCCAGTGCCGGAAAGAGTCTCAGCGAGACCAGCAGCCTGAACCAGGCTAACAAGAGTGGTGAAGTTCTCGTTGCCAGCGGCGATTTCGACGATGGTCCGGTCAGCGGTGCGGGCCGTTGGCTCAGCGGTAGGGGCAGCCTGAACTTGGAGGCACTGCGAAAATGATACGGACGCCAGGACGGCGGTAAGGGCTAATGCGAGGATGTTTCGAACTTTCATGTTTCTTCTCTCGACCAAATCGGTCTACACCAGAATACGTCAGTGCAGAATGATATGTTTCGCATCTCGTCGAGATTTGCACCGCCCTCTAGGACCAGAGTCCCTTGCTGGTAGTTGACTTGGAAGGGCTAAATGGGGATAGTTAGTTGCTTGGTGCAAGAAGTCTCCAGCGTTCTTCAAGCGGCTCTACGGAGGGTCGAGCAGGCGGGCTCTACTGCAGAGCTGAAGGAGATTCAACAGGAATTCCTCGGAAAGTCAGGAAAGCTGACCGGCTTGATGGCGACCATTGGCAAGCTGCCAGCTGAGGAAAGGCGCGACTTTGGTGCAGCGGTTAATTCAGCAAAAGCCGGGGTCGAAGATGCCATTAGTGGCAAGGAAAGCCAGCTTGCTTCAGCAGAACTCGAAGCCCGGTTTGAGCAAGAAGCAATTGACCTGACGCTGCCCGGATGGCAAAGGGAGACTGGGACCGTGCACTCGCTGCAGCAGGCGATGGACCGAACCATTGAAGTCTTTAGTTCTTTGGGCTTTCGGTACATCGAGACCCCAGAAGTCGAGCACAAGAAATACAATTTCGATGTTCTGAATTACCCGGACGATCATCCTGCGAAAGACGATCAGGACACGTTCTATATCACCGACGATTACCTGCTGCGAACGCAGACGACTTCGTTCCAGGGCCACGTTTTAGAGCAGGTCAAGCCCCCGCTGCGATACTTTACGATAGGTCGGTGCTTCCGAAACGAGAAGGTTGACCGAACCCACTCTCATACCTTCCACCAGGTTGACGCCTTCATGATTGACCGAGGCGTTTCCATGGCTGACTTAAAGGGAACTCTGGGTTTCTTCGCTAGGGAGATGTTTGGCTCGGATGTTCGAGTGCGTTTTCGGCCCGACTTTTTCCCATTCGTTGAGCCAGGTGTGGACTATGCAATTAGCTGTCCCTTCTGCGGCGGAGCAGGGTGCCCTGTATGTAAGCACTCAGGTTGGATTGAACTTGGGGGAGCCGGCTTGGTCCATCCAAACATCCTCCGCAATTATGGGATCGATCCCGAAGAGTTCTCTGGATTTGCTTTTGGTCTAGGAATAGAGCGAATGCCGATGATGCGCTACGGAATCGATAACCTCAAGCACTTCCTGGACAACGACTTACGTTTTGCTAGGCAATTTCCCCGATGAAGCTCCCCATCTCGATGATCAATGATCTCATCTCCGTCGAAGTATCGGAGAGCGAGCTTATGGATGCCCTTACGATGCTGGGGCTGGAGGTTGAGGGAGGAGAGAAGGTCGGTAGCGATTTTGTTCTGGACATCAAAGTGGTGTCCAATCGGGGTGACTGCCTCTCGGCTTTAGGAATAGCCAGAGAGTTGAGAGCGAAGTTTCCAGAAGCGACGGCTTCTGAGCTGTTTTCCCAGCTTGAGCAGCCCTTCGACCTACCCAGCGCAGATTCCGATGATCTTAAAGTCGTTCGGGATACTCCGGACTGTGACATTTACTTCGGAGCAATTTTCGAGGCTAAGCCCGGTGTTCCCACGCCACCGTGGGTGATCGAGCGGCTAGAGGCAGCCGGAATGAGGAGCCTCGGTGTGGTCGTTGATCTCACCAACTATGTGATGCTTGAGACCGGCCAGCCGCTTCATGCCTTTGATCTGGACAAGCTTCGAGGGAACAATGTCGTCGTTCGTGGGGCGAGTTCCGGCGAAGAGATCGAGCTTCTAAACGGAGAGAAGAAGGAACTCTTCGAGGGCCAACTGATGATTTGTGATGCCGAACGACCGGTAGCTGCCGCGGGCGTGATGGGCGGAGCGGATACCGAGTTTAGCGAAGGCACGAAGCGGATTCTATTGGAGTCAGCCCACTTCGACCCCTCAGCCGTGCGCAAGAGCCGCCGGTTCATGAATCTCAGCACGGAGGCGAGCTACCGGTTCGAACGCGGGGTAGACCGAAGACTGGCTACAATCGCCCTTAACCGATTCTTCGAGCTTTACGGGGCGGCAACCGGACACACAATAAAATACGTCGTCGTCGGTGACGGCGAAGCGATTCCAGAACCTGTTTCAATAGAGGTTCGCGTAAGTCGCGCAACGGAGCTGTTGGGCTTCGAGGTAACCGCCGAAGAAGCCATACAGACTTTGAAGAACCTCGGTTGCGGGGTAACTCCTCGGGGCGAAACCTTGGTCGTTCGGCCGCCTTCTTGGCGAAACGACCTAGTTCAGCAAGACGACCTAGTCGAAGAAGTCGGGCGAGTGTTGGGTTACGACCGAATCCCCGCTACTCTGCCAAAGGGTGAAATCACTTTGAGCGGGTTGCCAGAGTCGGTGCGAGTTCGAAGGAAGCTGATCGATGCGCTGATTTCTGTTGGAGGAAACCAGTGCATGACCCATACACTCACCCACCCTTCAGCGTGGGATGCGCCCGGGGTTACCCCGCTGAAAGTGCGACAGAGCGAGACAGCGGAGACGATCTCTCTCAAGACTTCGCTAATTTCGATGCTCGCCGAGGTGGCAAGAATCAATCTGCCGGATCGGGCGCTTTTCTTCGAAGTTGGCAGAGTCAGTGGTTCAAAGGGTGACTCGACTGGCGAAAAGTGGGTGTGCGGTGCACTGGACACGCGATCGCATAACCACCCAAGGAACAGCCCACTTTGGAATGCCGGCGGATACTTCGGCGTCAAAGCCGTTTTGGAACAAGCCGCAGACCATCTCGGAATTGAGCTTGAGTATCGAGCCCCTGAAATGCCAGACTCTCGTTTTCATGGAACCCGTCAGGCGGATGTCATCTTCAAGGGCACGCGGCTAGGAGTAGTCGGTGAGCTGCACCCAACCCTCCTGAAGAACTCAGACTTACCTACGGGCACCGGAGCTTTCGAAATCGACCTAAAGCCACTGCTCGATGTTGGCGACACAGCGCGGACTTTCCGTCACGTACATTCTCAGCCAGCAGTATGGTTCGATCTATCGGCTACCTTCCCAAGAGAGGTGGCTTATGGGACGATTCGACCCGTTGCGCTAGAGGCTGGTGGACCGAATCTGGAATCGATGACGTTGATCGATGTTTATGAAGGCCCTAACCTGCCAGATGGGCTGAAAAGCATCACTCTGCGATTTCAGCTTCGCAGTGCCGACTCGACCTTTACCCAGCAGGAAGCGAACCAGGTGCGGGATCAGATCGTGGCGGTGCTTGAACCTCTGGGCGCACGAATACGCGCTTAAACTCCGAAGCCGTGTGCTGAGCCAGAGCAACGCAGAACAGTGCCAGGAATCCCATTGGCCAAAGAAGATAATGCGGAAAATGGTGAAGAAACGCCATCGGCAAGAACGCCAGAAACGCAGCCAGGTAGAGCGGCAGTAGCCTCCAAGGCGGAGTGAAGGTGGCAAACGAGCCTCGAACCATTCCCCCGATCTCCAGTACGGTGTGCCAAAGGGGGACGGTCATCAAGATGAGCCACCCAGAGGCAATGGCGGTGGTTATCCGGGTCCAGTAGAACGTGGCTGGAATCAAGAAATACAGCAAGGCAAGAAGGCCGCTCGCTACGGGCTTGAGTTGCTGCTGCTGATAGCCCGACGGTTGCCAGCCGACCCAAAAGTGCCGCGCTAGCACCATTACGACCACTGCAGCGGCAAGCACCCCAACAGCGGTCAGCGCTTGTTTGCTCTTCCATTCTCCTCGGAAAGCAAACAAAGCGTATCCGATCGCCGGAAGCATGTATGCCTGCTCGTAGGACCCGATACTCAGGAGAGCGAGAACGAGAGAAGCAGCAAATGTCAGGAGAATGCCCCGCTGGGACTTGCAGCGGCTTAACGACAGCGCGCAGGCAAGTGCCAGGGCGCCGAACAGAAACGACAGGGATGCGGTGCGACCCGGAATCCACTGGACGATCCCGAAAACAAGTTGCTGGCGTCCTTCCAGTTCCATCCATAGATAACCGAGCAGCAAGAAGAACCAAATGAGGCTTAGGGTACGAGCCCTTAGGACAGCTCCCAGAACGATCCCCAGGGCGATTCCAACCGGAAGTAGCCACCAGAACCAGGTGAAGAATAACGCCGAGAAGTCACTGACCCAGAAGCTAAACACCGTCGCTGTAGCCAGCGCCGCCCCGAGGCTGAAGAGCTGCTTTGCCAACACGAAAAGTGCCAACACGCAAAGCGATGCGAATGCTGCATTCGTCCAGCCGTATCCGGCAGCTTCCGCGCCGAAAAGGGCGAGATCGAATTGTAGCGTTGCGGTGACCACTGGCCGGTAGAAGCCATTGAGCAACGGCCAGTCTCCCAGCCACCATCGAAACCAGCTTGGCTCGGACGAAATCCCTGCCAAAAGTGCCGCTGTATCGGTGTCGCGGAGCAACAGAGGGCTATTTGTACGTTTAAATAGTGGTAGGAGAGCGACGAGGAGTGCGCAAACGTGGATTATCCGCCTCTGCAACACCCTCTGAACTTACCGCGCTGGCGTTGACGTGCGCCATATAGGGAACGAATATATGAAGAAGAATCTACTCGCAGTCGCAGTGGTGTCGGTCGCCTTAACAGGCATGGCCGTCGCCCAAGGAACCGTTCAAAACATGGTGGGCAAACAGCTGCCAACCTTTAGCCTAACCGATACCAATGGAAGAACCATCAACAACAGCACCCTCCGAGGAAAGGTCGCTGTAATCGATTTCTGGGCAAGCTGGTGCGGCCCATGCAAGCAGATTGCACCGGTTCTTCAGCGCATCCACCAAGACATGTCCGGGCAGGGCGTGATGGTTATCGGCGCCAACACTTCGGATAAGGAAGAGGCAGCCCGCAACTATCTTCGAACCGCCAACAAGACTTTCCCCGTGACGCTCAACAGTGACCGCTTTGCATCCGCACTGGGTGTGCGGGCACTTCCGACCGTGGTCTTGGTCGACAAGAACGGTCGCATTGCACGAGTCTTCGTGGGAACTAGCAATTTGGATCGCGACTTGAGAGCTGCGATTCGCCAATTGCTGTAAAGCACTAGGACTTTCAGACATTGCGCCCGAAGTTTGAATCGCTTCGGGCGCTTTTTCGTAAGGAGTATCACGAAATGGCGACAAAAGATCAAATTCAGAAGATCCTGCAGATGGTGCAGGAAGGCAAAATCTCAGCCGAGGCTGGAGCGGAGCTGATCGAAAATCTCAAGCTCGGCTCTGAAGAAGCGGCTGAGGAAACAGCACAGGAAACCACTGAGACTACTGAATCGACCATCGGTGCCGATTCAATCGCGGGTCTAACTCAGAAGCTCCAAACCATCAGCAAGCAGATTTCTGAGAAATTTCACTTGGAGAAGCTGGCAGACGATGTAGAGGCAGCCACCAAGAAAGGGGTCGATGCCGTAAAGGAAGGTTTCGAGAGCCTAAAGAAAGGACCGAATGCCTGGTTCCTCCCAGAGGAGCGCCGCGAGATCACCCTACCCCTGGCGATCGGCGAAGGGCAGGACTTGATCTGCGAGAATCGGTGTGGCGATATCCGAGTCATTGGTAGCTCAAACGAGTCGAAGGTCTGCTTTATCGCCCGATTCCGACGGGAGACCGAGGAAGAGGCAAAGGAAGCAGCGCGCAACTTTTCTCCGGTCATCGAAGAGAGCGAAGGGCTGATTGTCATCCGCCAAAGCGACCTTCAGAACACGGACATTCAAATCGAAGTTCATGTTCAAAAGGCACTGGATGTCGAGGCAAAAACCTCAAGCGGAAATGTGCACTTGCTTTCTGTCGGTGGCGGAGCCAGGATTGAGACCTTGCACGGAGAAATCGACGTGCACGGAGCGAACGGCCGCCTAGAGCTCAAGACCGAGAACGGGAATATACGTGTGAACGAGTCCAACACTCCGTACTCCCGTGTGGAGAGCTATTCAGGCGATGTTTTGCTCCGAAAGCTGCAGGGCAACTCCGAGATTCGCACCGCGAACGGAGACATCGAGCTTCGTAACTGCATACTGCACCGGTTTGAAGCAGAGAGCGTTTCGGGTGACATCCTGTTCCAGAACGAAACTGCCGGCAGAATGGAGGCAAAAGTCAGCGCCGTTAACGGCGATGTGATGATGAGATTGGCAGAAGGTTCAAGCGGGCGAGTGCGACTAAGCTCTGTTTCGGGGCGCGCAGTCAGCTCTGCCGAGCTAAACGATCACCAAGTGATCGGAAACGCGGTCGAAGGAGTTTTAGGCTCTGGAGAAGGTCGAATCGACCTGAGTTCAGTCAGCGGAAACGTAACGCTCGCTTCTGTGCCTACACCTTCCCAGCGGACCACAAACTGAGGCATCTTGCAATACTGGCTGTTCAAGTCCGAACCTGACTGCTACTCGATCGACGATCTGAAAAAACAGGGAACGGGCATGTGGGAAGGTTGCCGCAACTATACGGTGCGCAACTTCATGCGAGATGAAATGCAGGTCGGAGACATGGGCTTCTTCTACCACTCGAACGCCAAGCCCCCGGGAATCGTCGGGACCATGAAGGTGGTCTCGACGGGCTACCCGGATCCAACGCAATTCGATCCCGACAGCGAGTACTTCGATCCTAAGGCAACGAAGGAAAATCCTCGGTGGTACTTGGTCGATGTGGAATTTGTTGAGAAGTCGCCTGAGCAGCTGACTTTAGCCCAGATAAAGGAAGACTCGGTGCTTTCGGGCATGGAAGTTGCCAAAAAGGGTCAGATGCTCAGTATCACCAAGGTGACTAAAGAGCAGTGGGATCGTGCATGCGAACTTCTGGGTGATCCCGCAAAAGCACGATAGGGGTGTCCATCACCTGCACGTATTCGACCAATGAGTCGAGGTGCTGTAGCGTGGGATCGTACTTTGCAAGAACTTGTGGTCTGATCGCAATCGTCAGCACGTTCTGTGAGGCGATTCGGTTGCGGATCATCCCCTTCAATTGATCTGCCCATTTATAGGCCGGAACGTTAGCCCAATAGGATTCACGGTCGGTGTTGCCATCCACCGCGAAGCATGGGAGCCCATCAATAGAAGTACCGACGGGGCCACTGCCAAACCGGAATGGCCATTGTTGCCAGTCTGCTTCCTTGAGGGTTGCGACGGTTTTGAGTCCGATCCCCTGGGGCTGGGCTCCGCATGCGGCAAACACCTCTGCCGCCTCCTCCAGCCTTGTAGTGCATTCCTGAGGATGTTTGCACAGCCACTCGGCGACGTGCCCCTCGTACTCCACCTTTTCAACCATGGAAGGGAAGACACGCATGACCCTGGTGGAGCAAAAGAACGACAGAGAGATCTTTCTTGTGGTTGCCCACTGTAGCAGTCTCAGAACGACTGCAGGCTCGCTATGCCCGAACTCTTCCGCATCCGGAGTGTCCCAGGGCACATAGTCCAAATCTACGCGCAAGGCAACCGCTAACTTCACTTTTCAGGCTTGGGTTGGTCTACCAAACCGAGGCCCAATTCGTCCCACTGGTCCTGGGCAATGGGGCTCGGTGCTTCCATGAGGGGGTCATGGCCCTGGCTGATCTTGGGGAAGGCGATGACCTCGCGAATGTTGTCCGTGTCCATGAGGAACATAACCAGCCGGTCGATTCCTGGTGCGATGCCGCCGTGTGGAGGTGCCCCAAATTCAAACGCTTCGAGCATGTGGCCGAACCTTTCCGCCTGGGTCTGTTCGTCGATGCCGAGCAAACCAAAGACTCTTGCCTGCATCTCTCTTTCGTGAATTCGAATTGAACCGCTTGCCCACTCAACACCGTTGCACACGATGTCGTAACAGTCTGCGCGGACCGAAAGGGGGGTACCGGACAGCTGGTCTCGGTCTTCTGGCTTTGGAGCCGTAAACGGATGGTGAACCGAGTTATATCTGCCCGTCTCAGGGTCTTGCTCGAGCAACGGGAAGTCGAGCACCCAGCAAAACTTGAGAATCGATCGGTCGATCAGGTTGCACCTTTCGCCGATCATCAGTCTAACCTCGCCCAATACACTATGGGTGACCTCTGCGGAGTCGGCAACGATGCAAATCGCATCCCCCTCTTCTGCCAGTGAAGTTTCCTGAATGGCTGAAAGGACTTCTTCGGAGAAGAACTTAGCAATCGATCCGGTCAGCCTGCCTTCGCTCACTGACATCGTTGCCAGCCCTTTAGCGCCGAGGCTCTTGCTGAACTCCTCCAGCTCGCCGGTTTCCTTTCTCGATAGGGAACCTCCACCTGGATATCGCACCCCTTTCACCTTGCCGCCGCTTGCCGCTACCTGCTCAAAGACCTTGAATCCGCATCTTTCGGCAATCGTAGTCAGATCAAACAGCTCTAGGCGAAAGCGCAAGTCGGGCTTGTCCGTCCCGAATTTCTCCATCGCCTCGGCGTAAGTCAGTCGCTCGAAGGCTTGTACTTGCTGCTTTGGCAGCTGAAACTTGTCGATGACGGAGTTGCACACCTCCAGAGTCATCGCTTCGGCTAGCTGGAGGATGTCCTCCTGCGTTACGAAGCTCATCTCGAGGTCGAGTTGGGTGAACTCGGGCTGCCTGTCGGCTCGCTGGCTCTCATCCCGAAAGCACTTGGCGATCTGATAATAGCGCTCAAGCCCGGCTACCATGAGCAACTGCTTGTACTGCTGCGGGCTTTGTGGCAAAGCGTAGAAAAGTCCTGGCTCAAGGCGATAGGGGACAAGATAGTCTCTCGCCCCTTCAGGAGTCGATTTCGTAATGATTGGGGTTTCTACTTCTACAAATCCCCTTTCATCCAAGAACTTTCGGATTTGCTTGACGCACTCCGCCCTAACCATGAGGTGCCTCTGCATCGCCGGGCGGCGTAAGTCGAGATAGCGATGTTTGAGCCTGAGTTCTTCATTCGCTTGGCCGGATTCTTCGTCCGCAATTGGAAACGGAATCACTTTGCTCGGCCCGAGGACCTGATATGCCGTTGCGTGAATCTCGACATCGCCTGTTGGCATCTTGGGGTTTTTGTTCTTGACCGATCGCTCTACGACCATCCCTTGAATGCTCACGCATGTTTCGGGTCTCAGCGCGTCAAGGCCGGAGAAGTTTGCTGGATCGAGAAATACCTGAACGATGCCCGACCGGTCCCTAACGTCGACAAAGAACAAGCCGCCAAGGTCGCGGACCCGATGCAGCCACCCATTGATGCACACCTCCTGATTAAGGTTTGAAAGTCGGAGTTCTCCGCAATCGATGGTGCGTTGATGGAAGCTCATGGGGAGTGAACATTATCCCATACCGCTGGCAAGGGAGTAGACCGGCATGGGTCTCTTCCGAATCTGTGTTAGCGTTACGTTCCCGACCCGAAGAGTATTCGGAAGCTGTGCCAGCCGAAACAGCACTTCTCCGGCTTCATCAGCTTTCTCCTTGCTGTCCAGGCCAAGAAAGACGACCTCCGAGATACCCACCTTGCAGAGCCCACGGGTTTCCCATCCTTCTGGATGCTGAAGCAGAGCGAGTTGTACTTCCGGAGATTCAAGCTCTCCAGACTTCGCCATAGTCACGACTTCCTTTGCTGGAAAGAACCTGGCGGTGAAGGCATCGTAAACCCCTGTTGCCCCTACTTGGGCGGCGTAGGCAACTGCAAGTGCGGGAACGAACGCCAGGTACCGTCTGTCATCGGGCTTGGTCTTTCCCGAGAAGGACACCGTGATGAGAGCTTCCGCAGATTCAAGCATCTCGGAGAATTGAGGATCAGGATCCAACCCCGCAGCCAGCTCCCGCAATCGATCTCGGTGAAACAACGCTTTGTTTCGGGTGCGCTTCCAGTAGCCCACGTTTAGCCGAATATCGCTAAAGAGCAAGAGATACTGCGGACTGAGGATCGCACGCTCAGCCATCAACTGCATGACGGCATCCTGCTGCGGCAACTCGGTCTGCTGGGTTGCGACCATAAAGATGATCTCGGTTCCACGAGGTCGAGATCTCCGAATAAGGATGAAAGCAACGAGCCCAATCAAGGCAGCGAGCAGTGTGATTGGAATCCAGATCACTCCGGCAGAACCCCACTGCGCCAACGCTCTACCAGGGCCAGTTCGTCAGGGGTGAGATAGGTAACGCAGACTTCGCAGAGCCCGGCAGGATTCACGTCTTCAGCACGGCACAACAGGCATCGATCTAACTTTACTGCGACCTCGACAATGTCATTTCGCCCGAGAGCCCACTTAAGCTGGCCACGGGGAATCCCTTCTGGAACCAGCCGATCTTTGTTCATTAGGCGTCCACGCGCGGCATTCGCTGATCACAACTCGGGAATGGGGGGAAGGGAGCATGCGGCTCTTCCTGATACCAGTAGGCGACGCTGCTGTAATCGTTCGAGAGATCGTTGCAGTTGCCGTGTTCAAAGCTAACGCGAATGCTCTTTCGGAAGCGCACCGGATCGAGAACGTGGTACCGATACATGCAGTTCTTGCCACTCCAGGGCCATTCCTCTGTTCCCGAATACACCGTAAGGCCGTGGTACGGCGCGCAATATTCCTGCTTTGGACTGAAAGCGAGCCCGAAGTAGTCTTCTGTCCCCGTACCGTGAATTGCCGGAGGCCAGGCTTCACCGTCCACAAAGATCATGTCGTCTCCTTCACCGTACCAGTCGATCGGGTTCTTTTGGAACACGTCGATGCTCAGGTTGCAGCCAACGTACCACCCGTTGCCTTCTGCTTCCAGTGCCACGTAGTTACCTTCGCCTGAAAGGTTGGGGCGGCGGATCATGATCTCGTCCATCGTCTCTGGGCTGTATGGCTCTGTAAGCCATCCGTCCGTTGGATTCTCTCTACGAAACTGGGCATGAAACCGGGTCGTGGGCAAATCTTTGTGATCATGCACCACTTCGTAGTCGATGTAGAAGTAAATATTGCACGGGCTTTTTCCTTCATTGACGATTTCCACCCTGGCAGATTCGAATGGCATGCTCCACCAACTGTTGAGACTCTTTCCGTCCTCGGGGCTCATCTGCAAAGGCGCGGAGCAGTAGTTCTTCAAGATTCCGAACCCGATACCGAAAAAGTCACCGATTGGCGCTTCAATGCTCGGCTCCAGTTCGCCATCCCAGAAGGCTCGCAAGACAACCTTCCTCGGCCATACGACTTCGTGGTTCCAGAACGTCATCCAGATGTGGCGAATCACACCTGGATCGGCGCATTCCATCAGCGTGGCGGTCTCTCCCGGCTTCAAGGTCCAGTAGTCGTAATTGCCGCCGCTTTTGTCGTAGCTACTGGCTCGCTTGGTTGTAACGTCTCGAAGGAAGGGAAGTTGCGCCAAGCCGAAGTCCATGTCTGAAGAGCGTACAGAATACGTAGTGGTGTAACAAGCATACAGTGTCCTCTTTCCACTCCATCCTGCCCGATTCGATCACGCAGAGCCAGTTGTACGACTTGCTCAACGCGGCAGTGCAGCCGAGACCAATCGGGCTCATCACAACACTGGGCGAGGACAGTCGGGTCAATCTTGCTCCGTTTTCGTACCTGACCGTCGGAGGGGTCAACCCCCCAAGCGTGATCTACAGCGCCACGCTCGACGTTGACGGATTAGAAAAGTCCAGCCTCAAGAATGTACGTCGACACGGCGAGTTCGTGGTCAATCTCACGACCCGGGAGCTGGAGAAGGCGGTTTGCCTGGCGGCACTGAGCCACGGCGCTACAGAAGACAAACTGAAGCTCTGTGAACTGACCCCAATTGAGAGCTCAGTGGTTCAAGTGCCTCGGATAGCCGAGAGTCCATTTCAATTGGAGTGCCAGGTGTTCGAGATACTACAGCACGGAAGCGAATACGGCTCGGCGGTCTACGTGGTCGGGGAAATTGTTGCGATCCACGTCTCCAGCGGTCTGTGGTCTGGTGAAGATGTGCTTTGGCACGATTACTTCCCGATTGCAAAACTCGGCGGCTCCGAGTACCTCGATCTTCGAACCTCGAACAAGTTCAAGATCGAGAAATAGGTCCATTTTCTTCTCGCCCCGCGTCCAAACCTAAGGATTCGGCGGTTTATCGCCGACCGGAATGAGGGCCAGTACGATTGCGCCTAAAACGGATCGAAATATCAGGATTCAAGAGCTTTAGCGGCAAGACCCAAGTGGAAGTCAGCCAAGGAACCACAGCAATAGTGGGTCCAAACGGATGCGGAAAATCCAACTTTGTCGACGCGATTCTGTGGGGTCTAGGAGAGTCCAACGTACGGTCGCTTCGGGGAGTCAGTGCTCAGGACCTGATTTTCAATGGGAGCTCTTCGCAAAAGCCTGTAGGCCTTGCAGAGGTCAAGCTTTGGTTCGACAACGAAGATCGCAAGCTGCCTGTTGATCAAGACGAGGTCGTCTTCGCTCGCAGGGTCAATCGCCAAGGAGAGTATGACTACGAGATCAACCGCCGCAGGTGCCGACAACGGGACTTCCACGAACTGCTTGCAGAGAGCGGGCTCGGCAAGAACGGCTACGCGATTGTTGGGCAGAAGGAGATCGACTTTGCGCTCTCTGCCACGCCGGAAGAACGTCGTGGATGGATCGAAGAAGCCGCTGGTATTCAGCGGTTTCGGCTCCGCAGGGACGACACGCTGAAGAAGCTTGAGCGCTCAGAGCAAGAGCTGACTCGATGCGAGGACGTCGTTCGAGAACTGATTGCGCAGCGGGATGAAATTGCTGATGAAGCGGCAATTGCGCGTGAGTACCGCTCCGCGCTCGAGACCCTAAAGCAGTACGAACTGCAGATTCTTGTGAACGACACTCTTGAGGCGCTTGAGGAACTCGAAGTCTTGAAGGAAAAGCGCGACGATGAGTTGAAGTCACTGGCTACGCTCGAATCGGAGAGCAGGAAGGTGAGTGAAACCCGCCAGGGTCTGAATCGAAAGATCGAAGAGGCAGAGGCGAAGCATAACGAAGTCTCCGAGAGCTTGACCAAGAACCGAGCTGAACTTGCATCGGCACAGACTGAGCAAAAGATCGTTCAGGAGCGGCTTGTCTCAGTAAAGCAACAGCAACAAGATTTGTTCGGCGAACTGGAACAGGCAGAGACCATTGATACGCTTAAAGTAAAGATCGAAGCCCTACAGCTAGAGCTGAAGCAGAAGCAACAAAATTTGGATGAACTCAAGAAGCTTCAGAGTCTTGATACTCCCGCCCTCGAAAAGCTGGAGCAGGAGATGCGAGAAGTTTCGGATAGCATTCGAGCGGCAAAGGCGGCTGAAGCTGCTCGCCTTGAGCAGGTGTTTCGAGTGCGCGAACAACGGGCTACGCGCCAGCGGCTTGAAGGAGAACTCAAGGATCTTGAAGGCGGTCTTCCAGGGTTCGTCAGCGCAGATGAAGAAGCAAAGGCGGCACTACAGGAGCTGGAATCCAAACGTTCGAGCCTGACGGAGTCCAGCGCGAAGGCCCGTGAAGCAATCCTAGCGCGGGAAACCAATGTTTCTTCAATCCTAAAGGAAGTTTCAGAGCGGGAGAGAACCGTTCAGTCCATCAATGGAAGGATTGAGGGCAACGAGGCGGCGATTGCTTCAATCGTGAAGTCCGCGACTGAACCTGAATGGCTCAGCGGATTCGATAAAGTCAAACCGCTTGGCGCGTCGATCGAAGTAAAGAAGCCGTACGGTCAAGCCATTGAGGCGCTACTAGAAGACCTGACGATGGCGATTCCGCTTTCTTCTAGGGACGAACTCGAGTCGATCCTCAAAGGTGTTCCAGAGCCAGCAGTCGGCAGGGCGCACATGCTAACTCCGTCGACCAGGGATAACTCGGAGAGTACTAAGCTTCCCAATGATGCACTTTGCTGGGCGATTGATGCGGTCGAGTTCGAGCCAGGCGTTGAAGCAGTGATCCGAAACGTCCTTTGGAAGCTCGCTGTTGTCGAAAACCGTGCCGACGCGGTCCGTTTATCGAAGTCCCATCCGGAGCTCAGCTTCGTTACGCTTAAGGGCGACGTGTTCCGTTCAAATGGACTTAACCTTGTGGGCGAATCGGCCAAGAATCGCAAAGGGGTCATCGTGCTAAAGGCCGAGCTGAAAGAGCTCCGGAAAACCGGCGAGAAGTTGCGATCCGAGATCGTATCCCTGGAAGAGAAACTCTCGAAAGCTCGAGACCTTCTCGAAGATGAGAAACAGAGTTTGCAGGACATTCAAAAGGAGCGCGATCAAGTTCAGGTTCGGTTTGAGCACGCGCTCCGTGAAAGAGAGGCAACCGGCGCCAGACGAACTCAGGCAGAGAACGCCTTGGCAAAATTGTCGGCTGAAATCTCGGCTCTGAAGGATGCGGAGCCCGACGATCATCAAGCAGTTGACATCGCCAGCCTCGAACAAAGAAGGGAAACACTGATTGCAGAAATTTCGGCGTTTCGCGCGCAAGCGGATTCCCGTAGAGAAGCGATGGCTGCGATTGGTTTACAAATCCGGTCCATCGAAGAGAGCATAAAGGGCTTGCAGCGCATCATGGAAACGGAGCTCGAGAGCCAGCGCAGAAAGGCGGACAAGGTGCAGCAGTTTGCCGAGGAGGCGGTAAGGCTGGAAAACCGGCTTGAGAACTGCACAAAGAAGTTGCAGGAGGCGATCGTTTCCGTTGAGCGGCTTCAGCGGCTAGCGGAAGAAGCCAGCGCGCTCCGGCAGAGCCTGCGAGAAGAAGTTCGGCTGGCAGAGCAACAAGCGGACCGAATGGGAGAAGAGTTAGGGGCCTTGAGGGACTCCTTAGCGAGGCTTGAACTCAAAGTTGTTCGCGTCGATTCCCGAAAGTCTGCCGCCCTACTCAAGCTGTTCGAAGACCACGGGTTGACAGAAGAAGAGGTTTCGAACTCCGACCCGTTCGAGCTTGAGGATGGCGTTCCGGAGCTGTGCGCCCAACTTAGACGAAAGATGAAGTCGATGGGTGCGGTGAATCTCGCGACGATTGAGCACTTTGAACGACTGGAAGAGCGAATCACCGAATTGTTGACCCAGAGCGCCGACGTAAAGGCGGCAATAGACGAGCTGCGGGCAAGTATCGAGGATCTTGACAAGATCACAAAGACTCGCTTCCTCGAAGCGTTCGATGACGTAAGTCAGAGGTTCGATCGACTCTTCGCCGAACTGTTCCCTGGAGGGACTGCGCAGCTGAGCCTGACCGATCCGGAGAAGGCTCAAGACGCAGGAATTCACCTCAGTGTTCAGCTTCCCGGGAAGCGGTCGCAACGGCTTGAGGTGTTGAGCGGTGGAGAGCGGGCACTGGCGGCTTCTGCGTTTCTCTTTGCATTGATCCAAGCAAATCCGAGCCCCTTGATCGTGCTCGATGAGGTGGATGCACCGCTGGACGGCAGAAACATCGAGCGCTTTAACGACTTGATCCAGCAGTTTGCCGCTGAGTCACAGCTCTTGATCGTTACGCATAATCCGGCAACCATCGAAAGGTCGGAGTCGTGGCTGGGCTTTACTATGCAAAAGCCAGGGGTAACTCAGGTGGTCTCTTACACTCCAGAAAAAGCACCAACTTCGCCACTTGATGGCACCGCCACAACAGCTGCAATCGGAAATTCTGGTCACTAGCAACACCGTAGGTGAAATGACCCCCGGAAAATGAAGGGATCCGACCTGCACGGTCGGTACACTCATAAGCGAATGGATTTTGGTTTATCTTCTGATCACGAGCTGATCCGCAAAACCGCCGAAAAGTTTGCCCGTCAAGAAATTCTCCCTGGCCTCAGGGAGAGAGATCGCGAAGCCGAGAGCGATCCGGGAATATTGAAGAAAATGGGAGAAGCCGGCATCCTGGCCGCCGCGATTCCCGCTAAGTACGGAGGCTCAGACTCCGACTATATTTCACTTGGAATAATCTGCGAGGAGCTTGAACGCGCTGATTCCAGCGCGAGGGTCGTGATGTCCGTCCACAGCGGACTGCACTGCCTTACACTGATGCAATGGGGAACGGCTGAGCAAAAGCAGCGCTGGCTCCCAGACTTGGCTAGCGGAAACAAGATTGGGGCGTTCGGGCTCACCGAACCAAACGCAGGCTCAGATGCAGTCCATATCCAAACTAAAGCTGTTAAGGATGGCGATTCGTACATTCTGAACGGTCAAAAGACTTGGATCAGCCTTGCAGACTACGCGGATCAGTTCTTGGTTATTGCTGTGACTGACCCAGACGCAAAGTCCAAGGCAAGCGGAATGAGCGCCTTCATCATTGACCGTAACACTAAAGGATTCTCTTCACGCGCTCTCAAAGGCAAGCTGGGTGTGCGTGCCGGCAACACAGGCGAACTGTTCTTCGACAATATGCGCGTTCCCGCTGAAAATCGAATCGGCGAAGAAGGCGACGGGTTTAAGGTGGCTATGTCTGCCATTGACCACGGCCGCTATACCGTTGCCGCTGGCGCTGTCGGCATCATCCAGGCATGTCTCGACGCTTGCACCGGCTATGCCCGCGAAAGAAAAGTAAGCGGGGAAGAGATCGGAAGAAAGCAGCTCGTGCAGCAGATGATCGCCAAAATGGTCCAAGGAAGGGACATCGGACGGCTTTTGTACTACCAAGTAGGTTGGATGAAGAACATGGGCATGCGCCATACTCGCGAGTGCAGCCTCGCGAAGTGGACGAACTGCAACGCTGCGTTTGACGCAGCCAACGACGCAGTCCAGATTTTTGGAGCGTACGGTTATATTGACGAATATCCGGTTGAGCGCTATTTCCGAAACTCTCGTGGAGCGATGATTTACGAAGGTACGAGAGAGATCCACCAGGTGATGCAAGCCGAGTATGCGCTTGGGTACCGAGAAGATCGTCCGCTCAAGCACACGTTGCCGAGCTACCCGTTCGGCGAAGACGTTTAGTCCGAGAGGACCCAACAAAAGGCCGGTCGAATCTCTCTGGATTCGACCGGCCTCTATTTTGTCAGGTGTTGCCTTACTGGAAAAGGGAAGCTGCCAAGCCGGTATTGACCCGGATGTTCGAAAGGCTGGAAACCCCAGCCTCGCGGTTGTCCGCGTTTCGAACTACGATCCTTCCCGGAATCACCGCGCCAGAAACGGTCTGAGGGTTCTCGTACAAGAAGGTTGCCATCAACCGACCTTGCTGGTTGTACCATTCGCGCCGCTTGAGGAAGTTGTTCTTTGGGTCGATGAAGACTCGTTGGCGGGTCGTGTCTCGGGGGTTCTGATATGTGAGGTCGAACACCACATCTCCGGTTGCCCGGTCTTGCCTCACGAACTTGGCTGTGTAGAGATCACGGAAAAGATCTGGGGTGAGCAGACCGAAGTCCAACCAAGTCTGTCTCTTGCCTGGCTCATTCGAAAGATCCTGGCGCACGTTGACGTTGATTCTCGGTACTTGGAATCGTCGGGTTGCTCCGTTTACAATGATGATCGAGTCGGTGTCTCCGGTTCTTGCCTGAATGCGGAGACGAAGTGGCTGCGCGAGATATACGGTCGGCTTTTCGCGCGCTACCTGATACGAGGTTTCGAAGTCTCGGTTGATCTTGCGAAGCTCGGCTCGGTCACTTCGGTTGACCGACCAAGTAAAGGTTACATCGTTCAGGTTGTTCTGAACGTAGGAGTTGATATTCTGTGACGGCTGTGCGATGAGTGTCAGCGCCAGCCCGGCTAATAGACAGTGCATAGGCTTTTATTGATAAACGATCTGGTGGCTGCAGATAGACTTAGCATATGACGCCTGACCCAGTTGAAAGATTCCTGAAGCGTCGGGGTCTCTTGGCTTCGCGCCTGTTTACAGGTTCCCGGTCGGGACTACCGGATCTTCTTGATGCGTCAATTACTGGCACTCAGGCACTCGCGAAGAAAATCTATCCCAACTGCCTGGCTCCGACCGCGCTGATTGTTCTCGTTGCAGTCTTTCTGATAAAGGTGGTTTGGCCGCAGTTCTTCTACACCTCTGCACCTAACGAAATTTGGGTGCAAGTCGCCGAGGCGTCCGCTGTCCTAGTAATTTTGGTGGTGGTTGGCTTGCCCATTCTTGCTGTCGGCTTGGCGCTGGTTTCAGGGTTTTGCTCTTTGCTGGTGGCGCAATACGTTCAGGGGGTTGATGCAGATTCGGACCAGTGCCTTGCGACTGCAAGAAAGGCGCTGCCGAAATTGGTCCTCTGTATTGTCTTGATGATGGTAAGGGCTTCGCTGTTGTTGCTCATTGCCTTCGGTCTCCTGGTGCTTAGCGCAGTTTTTGACGCCTATTTCGGAGTTGGCGAGGTTGCGCAGGCGATGGCTGGAGTGATGGTCTTGGTCGCTGTATTCCTCAGCATCTTCTCCATCCCTTACGTAATCTCTCAGTACAGCCTTGCGCCCGTGTCGGTGGTTCTGGAGAGCGCTTCTCCAAGAGAAGCTTTGCGGAGGAGCAAAGAGCTCCTTAAGGGGACGCGCTATGCAAACGGAGCAACCCTGCGACCACTTGGACTCTTACTTGCGATCGCCTTTGTCGCGCTCATTGGGTTCGGGGGCTTGTGGTCGCTAGAGTCGCTGCTCGGAATTCAGAACTTTATCGAAGGTTTGTTGCTGAACCAGAACGTAGCCAGCGTTCTGTCAGCGATGGTCTCTACATTGCTCTTCTTCCTCGCCATCATGGTGTTTTTGCCGTTCTACTGCGTAGGGTGCGCATTGCTCTATTTCGATCGTCGGGTGCGGCACGATGGACTCGATGTAGAGATGCTCGCACGCGGAGCCTGGAAGCAGGGCAAGGAGTCTAGGTTTGAAGTCTAAGGTGTCCCGCGCTTTCTTTAGCTCTCTTGCGATTTTGGTCTTGCTCATATTGGCGGCTTCACCGGGATTCGCCCAGTCTCAACCGCAAGTCGTCATCGACTACACGGAAGTCGTCCGAAAGCTAGAGAGAGGGCAAACAACCTCAACCGAAGTGCTTAAACAGTTGGCGGAATCGACTCAACCAGATCCAACTCTCTCAGAACTTTTGACCAGTGCCAGCCTGACCCCGGAGAAGAGAGCGGAATTGGTGGAAGAAGCCATCGCCCATGCGCGGTTGGGCGCAATGCTGCAAGGAGGAGCGAGTCGATTATCCCAAACTCCCCAACAGCTCGCAGAAGAGGTGAAGAGTAGCGGTCCCTACATGCAAGCGACCGATAGGACGACCAGCAATTGGGCCTCGAACACCCTGGGTGCGCTAGGAAGGCTGATTGAGCGTCTTCTTGAGCGCCCGAACCGGACCAACGTTCGAAACTTCTCAGCTCCCGCGCAGATGAACTGGCTTCTGCCAGTCGCCTATGTGTTCCTCGGGATGATCGTCGTGGGTGCTCTGACTTTCCTGGGCATCTATCTCTACAGGCGATTTCGGGCGAAGCGACGGACGGCGTTGATTGACGAATTTGAAGAGGAGCGATCTCTGGACGAATGGCTTGAGCTAGCCCGGGGCTTCGAGGCGACAGGCGAGTACCGAAAGGCCGTTCGCGCTGCGTACATTGCCTGCCTACTTAAGTTCGATGAACTTGAGGTAGCCCGGTTCATGAAAGGTCAAACCAACTGGGAGCACCTCGTGAGAATTGAACGGTCGCCGAAGCTCGCTCCCGATGTTGATTTCCGGATGGTTACGAAGCTCTTCGATCTGGTTTGGTACGGCCACCGTCATGCTGGCAAAGAAGAGGTGGCCCAAATGTTTGAAGCTTACGATCGGATCGTTGACACCCATAAGGTTGAGGCACCGAGGGAGCCGGTGGCGCCATGAAGCGAGCAAAGATTCTAAAGGCGCTCTTTGTTGCAGGAATTGGCGTATTGGGCGCGGCGATTATTGTAACCGTCGTTGAATCCTGGCAAAACCCGCAGCCCGAAGTTGATTCCTTCGGACCCGGCGGCCTCGCGGCTTACAACGAAGTCTTGAGGCGATCCGGTGTCGAGACGGGAGTCGAGCGCGCAGGCCTTCCCAGGTTCCAACAGGGAGATGTACCGGTAATCGTCGGAGATTCAACCCGGCTAGGGCGCTTGCAGCAGACGCCAGCGGGAGAAGCGCTGAAGGAGCATTTGACCGAAGGGGGCTCTGCGATGTTGATCGTATACTCCCAAATTCCGCCGCTTGAAGAGACCGTGCGAGAGCAGCCGAGCCAGGCAATCAGCTCTTCCGTTCTTCCTGTAAAGGGAGAGATTACGGGGTCGACTGACTTCCTGAACCTCGGTATCGGCGCGCAGAGGGCAGACCTTCTTGCGAACTACTTTGGAGATGTCGAATCGAGAGTCGTGTTGGCGAGGTTTGAAGACGACCGCAGATACCTGGATACGACGCTGATTGAGGTGTGGTCAGTGGGGGAAGGCAGGTTGGTCATCGTATACAACTGGCTACCCTTTCAGAACGAATTTATTGCGGAGCTTGACAATGCAGAGTTTTCGTTGCTTGCCGCCCAGGCAGCCCGAAAGAATGGCAACGAACGGATAGTGTTTGTCGAGTCTCCGTTTTCCACGGGGACTGCCTCTGTGATGGAGATCATCGGTCCGTGGCTGGGCGTACTCTTGTGGCAGCTGCTGGCGATCTTCTTGATGCTTGTGTGGTTCTGGAACGTGC
>JBKBWO010000023.1:7071-29947 GCA_046314495.1 Fimbriimonadaceae bacterium | reverse complement strand
TTGGAGCCTTCAACTCGGGTGCCGTTCATGAACCAGATCGCAACATCATCTCCGCTTCGGAAGAGAATGTCGTCGTGACCATTTCCGTTGAAGTCACCGGTGTGAGTCGGGATCCAGGTTCCGGTCGAGTAGGTTCTGCCGTCGACTACGTTTGCGCCAACCATAGTCCAGACTGCTGTCTGGTTGGTCGTGCCGTTGTGCCAGACAATGTCAGCGCGGCCGTCGCCGTTGAAGTCACCCGTGGTGGTTCGCTCCCAGCCAGATGTATTGCCCCAGCTCTCAGTGAATACGGTGTCCATCGCAAATACTTGGGTGGCTGTGGTTGCGCCGGCATCGGGCTTGTTGATGATGATCGCTGCCTCAGGCATTCTGTGGCGCTGGATGTCTCCGTTCCAGAAGCCGCCAAAGTAGATCGCCTGTTGCGACTGGCTGTAGTTGATTGTGGCAACGCTAGACGGAAGCGAAAGGATCGGATCCAATCGAACGGGTCGCTCTGATGCGAACAACGGTGTGTTCTGCAAGTAGGCGGCTGAACCGAGTGTTGAGAACGGCAACGCGTAGTAGTCGTTTGACATCCAAGTGATTCCCAGAGAGGCGATCACGTTTGTCCCGCCGCTGAATCCGTTCGGCGCGGTGATTAGGTTAGCGAACGAGTCGGCTACAGTGTTGTCGTAGACCAGCGAGAAGAGCAGGTTTGGCGATCCAACCACCCTTCTTGCAATAGCGACTCGTCGGCTGTCCGGTGAGACAGCAATCGAGCTTGCACTGTTTGCAGCGCCCAGGTCGACGCTGGAGAGCGGGGTTCCTACCGTGGCACCAACTCCCATTTTATGTACGAACGTGTCCTGACCGAAGTAGAACGATTCGCCATTTGGTGCCATTGCCAACGTCGCAGAGTTCGCGGGAACCCCGCCAGCACCAGGAATGCTAGAGTCAAGCTGGAGACCAGTTGAATCGAACAGAGTGATGCGTCCAGTATCGTCCAGTCCGTACACGTTTCCAGCAAACGGACCCATGGGAACTACGGCAACGCCGCGCATGGGGGTGAAGGCAGGGGTGCTCTCGAACGGCGTACCGGCGGAATTCAAGTCTGAGACGTTAACGCGCTCGATTCTTCCTATGGCTGCCGGGTTGTTCGGCATTGCGATGTAAACGATAGTTCCATCGTTGCTCAATGCAAGTTGATTCATCTGAGCTACGCCCGCAAACAGTTGACGGGCTACGACTTGTCCAGTCGCAGCGTTGATCTTGTTTAGTTGGTTTCCACTGAAGTCCTTGAAGCCAACAATGATTGATGCACCACCTTCGACGAGGAGCAAATTGGTCAACTGGCAAAACTGGGTAGTTCCGGTTCTCGTTGTTTCCCAAGTTGGGTTCGGGTTTCCAAACGTGTACCCACGGAAAACCATCTCGTTAACACCAGGAGTCGCAGAAGCCTGACCGGTAGCAGCAACGATAAAGTTGTTCGAGTTTCGAGCCCCGCCAATGTACTGCGCTGCTGTTGGAGATGTGTATGTGAGGTCTGGCGCCGGGTCGTAATCGACCAGCGTTGTTGAGGGTCGTCCAATGAATCTCGTGTCTGTCGCATTGAACAGGAACGAGCGGAACACAGAGGTCAGCCCTGTTGTGATGCTAACTTCACTCCCGTCAGACGTATCGAACTGAGCGAATCCGGTGTTCCCGGAGAGGATCAACCGGCTACCCGAGTTGTTGAAGAAGGCGCGAGTTTCTGTACCGGTGGCACCTGGGGTCACCGAAGGTACAAATCCAGCCAGTGGAGCACCAGGACTCGAGAAGTTCCAGACTCGAAGTCTGTTTGTGAGGGTTGTGTTGTTCGTGGTAGCGGCCAGCTGACTTGCGTCGTTGTTCCAGTTGAGCCAAACAGGCAAACCTAGTGGTGGAGTACCTGAGAACTCGGTGAAGACGTCGAAGTTCCAGTTGCCCGCTGGGCTCACGTTGTATACGCGAATTGGTGCGCCAGCAACGTTCGGAGCGACTGCCAGGTATTGAGTACCGGTCAGGTTCGGGCTGAACGCAACGGCTGAAGCGCCAGTTGCTCCCGACCAGGTCACAGCGATCGCCGCAACTCTCGATCCAGACTCAACATCCCAGATGTTCACCCTCTCGTTTCCGGCGCCCGTTGTCGCAAAAGCGAGGTACTTTCCGTCGGCAGAAAGGTCGATGAACTTGTTGGTGGTCGTCAAGGTTCCAAACTGAAGGATCGCACTGACAACAGAGTTGTCGCTCGTTCTCCGAATCTCAATAGATGTAGGCGCGTTGGCATTCGTTCTCGCGGCATAATATTCGCCGTTTGCACTCACTGCAATCATCTGACCTATGGTGGATGCAAGGGTGTTTCTCAGTGTTGACCATTCTGCAGGCACAACAGTTTGGCCGCCGCTGGGGATAGTTTGCGCAACCCCCATCGCCGCCAAGCTAGCTAACAGAGGACAGGCTATTGCCACCCTCTTTACAAACATATTTGTTTTCATGGCTGTTTTCTGTGAGGCACAACATTCGGGCCGAATGGTCGAATCGACACCGGCCGACCGTCTTCACCTCATCTGTCCCTAGTATAGACCGAAAGAAAAAAGTTATGCATTGCGCTACAGATCTTTTGTAACGACATTCAGATGCAGGCTTCCAACCTTCCCGTATTGGCGGACTCAAAAACCGCGCGTTGCTGCAAAGTTGTTGAGGTAGGAATGGTCGGGATGACTGGATTCGAACCAGCGACCTCTGCGTCCCGAACGCAGCGCTCTACCAAGCTGAGCCACATCCCGACTCTGTAAAGATTACCTATGAAGGGTTGACTGATTAGCCGCCCGGCTAGTGCTTCCGGATCGGATAGTCTTCGGCGCTCTTGGCAGCGCGCTCCCAGAGTTCGATTGTGCGAACATCTCTCCGGCGTCGCTCCATCGCATGCCCAACCTTGATCGTCAAGAGTTCAAAGGCGTCCACACCTGGAGTGTTCTTCTCGATGTAGTCGAAGGCGCCTCGGCGAAGGCACTCCACCGCGTTCGCAACATTACCATAGGCGGTCATAACGATCACCTCGGCGAAAAAGTCCCGGACGAACGCCGAATGAAGAACGCGTAGCCCGGCATTTGGGTCGTCCATGCTCATGTCGGTCACGATGATCTCAAAGGGCTGCGGCGCGTCGTTGATCATCTGAATGCCCTCTTCCGCCGAATGAGCAGTAGTCACACGGTATCCCTCGCGCTCCAAACGGCGCTTAACCGCGTCGGCTACTGCCTCTTCGTCATCGATCACTAACACTTGACACATGTGACTGTAAGTATATCAGAGCAGTTGGCGACAGGCAGCCAGTTGCTGTATACTTTGCGGACTTCATCGTCGACACTCCAGCCAAAGTTCTTTGTCCCTCTCCTCAACGCGGATCCGCTTAACGGAATCTTGACTTGGAAAGAACTGCTGTCGATCGGCTAGAGAATCTTCGAACCCTGAAATGGGCGAATCTTGACGTTGCGTTTTCAACGTCGTTCGCCACTCTGTTCACGGGCACCTTTCTTGTCGCTTTCATCCAGTTCATTGGGGGTGGTGACGGTTGGATTCAGCTTCTCGCCGGTATTCCCATGTTCGCCGGCATCCTTCAGTTGGTTGGTGGCGCCTGGGGCCGAGGATTTGGCAACTACAAGAACTTTGTAACCCCAGGAGGAGCAGCCTGGCGGCTCTTGTACGTACCGATCGTCCTCTTGCCGCTCGCTGCCTTTTCTGGCGAGGCGAAGCTCATCATCCTTGCCAGTTGCGTAGCCATTGCCTCTGCTGCAGTGATGATCGTCCAGCCGATCTACAACGACTGGCTGGCTGAGATTATTCCTGCCAGCAGCAGGGGTTGGTACTTCAGCCGCCGAAACGCCATTGCAGGCACGGTTGGCGCCTTGGTTGGACTCGCTGGTGGCTTCGCGCTTGATCAGTTCCGGAGTTTCCAGCGGGAAGAGCTTGGCTTTACGGTCATTTTCGCAGTCGGGATTGTATGCGCCGCGATTAGCTTCTACTTCTACATGAAGATGCCCTCACTGGATCGGCCAAACCCGATCCGCGAGGGTCTCTCGAACACGGTTCGCTCGCTCTTCGGAGTAGTTAGGGATCGTAGCTACGCGCCCGTCCTGCTGTTTCTCTCGTTCTTCGTTTTCGCTCAGCAGTTTGGTGGGCTCCTGTTCACCGCCTTTGCCATCGAGTCGCTGAACATGCCGTTCGGACTCATTCAACTGAGCGTGATCGGCCATGCTGCTGGAGGCTTGCTGGCTGCCGCTTTCTGGGGCCGGCTTTCCGATCGCTACGGCAACAAGCCCATCCTGCTTCTGCTGGGCTTTATGCTCTCGCTGACTCCGATCATGTGGTTGTTTTGTCAGCCCGATCAAAACTTGCTCAACACCGTGATCCTTGTTGTCGGCCACGTTTTCTCCGGTGCGGTTTGGGCAGGTGTCGCCATGACCCAATTCAACCTGTTGCTGGCAACCGCTCGGCCAGAGGACCGCGCCAACTATCTTGGTGTGGCTTTGGCAGTTCAGTCGATCGTGGGCGGTCTTGCTCCGCTGGCTGGAGCAGCACTCATGGCGGTTCTGCGACTTCAGATCACCGACGTAACTGTTGCGTACAAGTTCCTCTTTGTCGCGGTTTGCGTTCTCCGGTTCCTCGCTGCCTTTACGTTGATTCCGGTGCAAGAACTTGGCTCCCACGGATTGCGAAGAACTGTGCGGCACCTTTCCAAAATCTCCCCTAGCGGGCTGGCGGCGCTTGGCCGGCTCAACAAGGCGACCAGCCCGGATGCAAAGATCGAAGCGCTGCAAACGCTGGCAGGGAAGCGGATGTTAATGGCAAGCCCAGAGATCCAACGGGCATTGAGAGACCCTGTGCCGAAGGTCCGAAGGCAGGCAGCGCTCTCGCTCGGAGAGTTGAGAGATCCAGCGGCTGCCGAAGCCCTCATTGAATTGGTCGATCACTACCCCGAGTTGGTCGAAGAGGAGACGATTTGGGCGCTCGGCGCAACGGGCGGGGAACTGGCGATCTTGCCTTTGGAGCACATGCTGTCTTCTCCAAGAGCACTGATCCGGAGGTCGGCGGCTCGGGCGCTGGCACGAATAGGATCGAAGAACGCAGTGCCGGCTCTTCGCAAAGCAGCTTTGGCTGATGGTGACCCGGACCTTCGCAGAGCTGCCTTGCAAGCTCTCAGAATGCTTGATGCCCGAGAGGCTGAGCCGGAGATTTTGATGGGTCTGCAGGATGATTTTCCTGGAGTTCAGGTTGCTGCAGCGGAGGCGGCGGGTGAATTCGAGGTCCGTGCCGCCGCCGATGTGCTTCGAACCCGGATCCCAGAAGCTGGCGAAGGAATTCGAGGCGAGATGATCTATGCGCTAGGAGCAGTTGGGGAACAAGAAGATCTGGCCCTGTTGCTGTCCGAATCTCACAGCATCCATACTGCCTTTTCTCGCCAGAGAGCGCTTCTCGGGGTTGCTCGTTTGCTAGGAGCAGAAATGGAGGCTTACCGGCTGCTGGCTCTTGAGCAGTTCGAGAGGGACCGATTGCTGGGCGAGCTCAGTGGTGCTAGGTCTTCCCATCCTTCCGTCAAAGCAGCGCTACAAAACTATAGCAAGGGGATGGAGTTCGACGCTCTTCAGGAGATCGCAAAGCACCCGGATTTGGCAATGGGGGTCGACTGGGAGGAATGGTACTGCGATGACTTGTTCCTGGTGCTGTTCGCAGTCGTACTCAAGGGCAAACCAAGCAATTGAAACGCCAAGCACGCCCAAACTGTTTCATAATAGTAGGAATTGGGGGCGAAAGGGTTCGACAGAGCTGTTTCGGTTCTCGATCGCGAGCCGAGGCGCCGCTGGCCTCGTTAAAAGCGGCACAACAGTAGTTGCGAAAACAAACTACGCTTACGCTGCTTAATTTTTAGGTAGTGAGTCCGATCGTTCCGATCCGGTAGGGACGGTCTCGGGCTTAACACAAATCCGGATCGCGGAGGCGCCTTCTGTTCGTAGGCAATTTCGCTAAAATCAATCGGACTTAGGCACCACTCAGCCGGCCTCGGGAGAGAGTGGCGCTGAAAATAGTACAGAGGAGACGCTCGTGGTGATCCTGAATACGGCAGTTTTGGAAAGGAGTTCAATTCTCCTCGCCTCCACCATCTTTCTGTTAGTCGGCGGTGCCGACTATTGATTGCTCTCGCGATCATTGCCGTGGTCGCTGGCCTTGCGATCCTTGCCTGGAGCGCAGACCGGTTCGTGGACGGCGCCGCATCTTTGGCGCTTCATTTAGGTTGGAGTCCGATGCTCATCGGAATTTTGATTGTCGGGTTTGGAACCTCTGCGCCGGAGTTGGTGGTTTCGGCAATCTCTGCCTGGACCGGTAACCCCGGCATCGCCGTTGGAAACGCCATCGGCTCAAACATCGCCAACATCGGTCTGATTCTTGGTGCGGCGGCGGCAATGACCCCGCTGGTCGTCGCTTCCGGGCTGATCCGAAAGGAACTGCCGCTGCTGTTTTTGGTAACCGCAGTGATGGTTGCGTTCCTTTGGGATGGCGCTCTCGACTTTTGGCTGGCGGTGATCATGTTGGTTCTCTTTCTTGCCGTAATGGGGTACCTGGTTCGCTCGTCCTTGTCGCCTTCAGCAAAAGATGACCCGATTTCTAAGGAGATGGAGAGCGAAGTCAAACCAGAACGGCGTCCGCTTTGGGTCTCTATTGGCTGGGTTGTCGGTGGACTTCTTCTGTTGATCGGCAGCTCCAGACTTCTTGTATGGGGTGGCGTGGAATTGGCGACCATGATTGGGATCAGCGAGCTAGTCATCGGCCTTAGCGTGGTAGCAATCGGTACGTCCTTGCCAGAGCTCGCATCCGCGATCGCCGCCGCTCGAAAGAAGGAGCACGACTTGATTTTGGGAAACATAGTGGGCTCGAATCTCTTCAACAGCCTAGCGGTGGTCGGTCTTGCTGGGGTCGTCGCTCCGATCTCGGTGAGCGTTAGCGAGGTGCAGCGTGACCTTCTGGCGATGGTATTGTTCACCGTTGCCCTGTTTGTGATTTCCTGGAGTTGGCGCCGAGAGAAGCGCATCGAGAGATGGGAGGGAATTCTGTTGCTGATCGGGTTCGTTGTGTACCTGGGAGTTCTCGTTCTGATGAGCACTGGCGCGGCGTTCGCTTGAGGCTACGGGCACGTGGGTACCTTCGCCGTAGGTTAAAATCTAGGTATGAACAAGTGGTTTGGCAGCGCTCTCTTCATGAGCGCCTTGGGTCTGTTCCTCATTGTTGGTTGCGACAACGCGACCAACGCAACGAATGTTGCACCTGATGTTTCAGGTAATGAAGTTGAGAATATTGACGGAATGGTAGCGGGCGAGCCGCAGCCGTACGTAAACCCCAACCCTCGCACACTTTCAGCAGAAGAGCAGCGGTTTGTTGGGACCTGGGTAGCCGTCGGTGAAGTGAATGAGAATCACCCAAATCAGGAGATGGCGGCTCAGTTGCTGGAAGAGCAAAGGGATGCCCTGCTGATTCTCAACGACGACGGCGGGTACGAACTCAAGATCAACATGCCTGTTGCTGGTCAGTGGGGAATCGTCGATGGTGCACTCCTGCTTTACCCAGCCATGTTCGGCAGCCAGACATTTGACCAGCTTCGAGAAGAGGCGGACAACCCCGACAGCAAGACACCTCCTCCTGTTTCTGTTGTGATTCGAGCGGACGGAAAGGAACTCTTCCTTGATCGTCACGATACGACCATCTTGCCGACCAAGTACGTCTTTACCCGTCAGGAGTAGCTTCGCCGACGCGGATAAGCGTCAAGCAAAAAGAGAGTCGGTCTGCTTCCGAACGAAGGAGACCGACTCTCTTTTTTGGTAGGAAGAGAGGCCTAGGTGCCTTCTTGCCAGGAGTTCATGTATCGGACTTGCTCTTCAGTCAGAGTGTCGATCTGAATTCCCATGGATTCAAGCTTGAGAAGCGCCACGTGCTCATCGATGTCAGTTGGCACGTCGTAGACGGTCTTTTCCATTGAGTCGTGCTTCTTCGCCATCAACTCAGCGCAGAGCGCTTGATTGGCGAAGCTCATATCCATAACGCTCGCTGGGTGACCTTCGGCGGAGGCCAAGTTGATCAATCTGCCATCTGCGAGCAGGTAAACGCGTCGACCGGTTGCCATCGTGTATTCGACAACCATCGGTCGAACTTCACGCTTGTTCGTGGCGAACTGCTCCAGACCAGGGATGTCGATCTCGGCATTGAAGTGACCGGAGTTACAGATGATTGCCCCGTCCTTGATTCTTTCAAAGTGGCGGGTATCGATTACGTTCTTGTTTCCGGTTACCGTGATGAACAAGTCACCGAGAGGAGAAGCCTGATCCATCGGCATAACCATGAAGCCGTCCATGATTGCTTCAATCGCCTTGGTGGGGTTGATTTCCGTAACGATGACGGTTGCGCCCATCCCTCTGGCTCTCATGGCAACACCACGTCCGCACCAGCCGTAGCCGGCGATGACTACAACCTTTCCGGCAAGCAGGATGTTGGTGGCTCGGAGAACACCATCAAGGGTGCTTTGACCGGTGCCATAGCGGTTATCGAAAAGGTGCTTGGTGTCCGCTTCGTTTACGGCAATGATGGGGTACTCGAGGACGCCATCTTTTGCCATTGCTCGAAGCCGAACGACGCCCGTGGTGGTCTCTTCAGTTCCGCCAATAATGGTCTCCAAGAGTTCTCGGCGATCGTTGTGGATCACGCCGACCGTATCCGCACCGTCGTCCATCGTCATCGTCGGCTTGATGTCTAGCGCCTGATTGATGTGCTGGTAATAGGTGTCGTTGTCCTCACCCTTGATGCAATAGGTCTCGATGCCATAATGGGCCACGAGCGCGGCAGCAGTCTCGTCCTGGGTGCTCAGCGGGTTGCTTGCGCAGCAGCTCACTTGAGCTCCGCCGGCTTTCAGGGTTCGCAGAAGGTTGGCCGTTTCGGTGGTAATGTGAAGACAAGCAGTGATTCTCTGGCCAGCCAGGGGTTTTTCTCTTTCGAATCGTTCCCTAATCAATCGAAGGACCGGCATATCGCGCTCGGCCCACTCAATACGATCTTTGCCAGCATCTGCCAAATCGATATTGGCGATGTCATGACTAACAGTTTGCATACGTACGATTAGTATACTGGCGCAGGTTCGCCGTTGTTTCTCGGTGAACTCGACGACTGACGGTCGTAGCGTTACAACCGATGGATTATCCCGAGCATCCTGTTCCCCCTCAACAGAGCCCGAACTTTGACGTGGACCTCAGTGCGCCTGGCGCGGCACCTCCGGTTCGGCTGTTCAAGTACGGAGAATATTATCAGCTTCACCCCAACGTGAAGAAGCGGTGGATGATCGGGATCATCCTATCGTCGCTGTTTGCATTGCCAATACTTGCGGGTGCCTACTTCTTTACTACCAGGGTTCTAGAATGGCGAACCGAGATTGTTCTGCCGGTGGGGATTGCACTCTGGGTTTTGTTTCTGACAATCGGGTTGCTGATGATCTCGTTCGAGTACAAGCGCTGGAGGTTCCAGATTTCGAGGGACGAATTCACCGCCGAACGGGGCGTTATTGTCCGGCAGAGGACGACCGTCCCACGGCTCCGGATTCAACACGTCGACATCAATAGCGGCCCTGTTGACCGAATGTTTGGGCTGGTAGAACTTAGTATGTACACCGCCGGTGCGATGGGCGCGATCATCACGGTGCCCGGGTTAACGCCGGATGATGCTGAAGCGTTGCGAAAAGATCTGTTGCACCTCAAATGAACAACGATCAGCACGCGGACATCGAGCTAACGGGCACGCTGCACCCGGCAACGATCCTCTTCGCCTTTCTCGATCTGGTTAAGCGGTTTATGACGCTCATCGTCATTGCGATCGTGTTCGCCCTTCTTCGAAGAAACGGTGGTGTAGGGTTCGCTGAATGGGCTGTGGTTGCAGTTTCCGTGTTCGGTATTTTCGGGGCGATTATCAAGCTAGCGACCACCCGCTACGGGATCTATAGGGACAACTTCTACTTCCGGACAGGCCTTTTGCAAAAGAGCTTCCGGACGATCCCCATCGACAGAATTCAAACTGTTCAAGAGACCCAGAATTTCTTGATGCGGCCGTTCAACGTCGTTACGTTGAAGATTGAGACCGCGGTGGGAGGATCTGCTGAAGCGACGCTAGAAGTGGTGTCTGTTCCTGTTGCGAAAGAACTGAAGAGAGATCTCATGGCGCGTAAGGCGGCGTTGCTGGGGTCCGCTCCGCCTGTAATCGCAGAGAATCCGGAAGAGATCGTAGAAGAGCTTCCGCCGGCGATTTACGAGGCGAGCACGAAGGAATTGGTGATCTACGGTGCGACATCAAACCGCGCGGCGCTGGTTGTAGCGGCAATACTGGCGCCGCTGGCGTATTTTCAGCAGTTCTTCGATCCCCGGGACACCATGTGGCTGTATGAGCGGGCAGAAAACGTTGTCTCAGCCGTTAGGCCGGGATACGATATGATGCTTGCGAGGTGGGCTCAGATCACCATCGCCATCGCAGGAATCCTTTTCGCAGTACTTCTAATTGGCTGGCTGATCTCAATCCTGCACTCTGTCGTCACCTATTACAACTTCATTCTTCGCAAGACGGAGGATAGCCTCCAGCGCTTCTACGGTCTGTTCACCCGAGTGGAGTCTTTCGTACCGCTCCCAAGGATCCAAGCGGTTACGATCGTCGCTCCGCTCTTTCGGCGGTGGTTTGGGCTGTGCACAGTTCAAGCCGACACCGCTGGCTTCGTTTTGGATGCTACGAAGGACTCAACGAACATGGTGTGCCCGATCACCAAGATCGACAAAACCCCGGAGTTCTTGAAGAACATCTTTCCGAACCTTGATCTCACTAGTTTTGTCTGGAACTCGGTTCATCCAAGAGTCGTGTTCCGAAGCACCATGATTGGGTCAATCAAAGGTCTTTTACTCTTGGCACTGTTGGGCATTCGACCCTATGGATTCGACAACCTCCAGTACGACCCATCGGTGTTTTACTACTCTCCACTTGTAGTTCTGCTTGTTTGGCTGGCTGCCCGCGCCAGCTATCGACGCGCTGGCTTTGCCTGGAGTAGCAAGTTCGTCGCCATTCGCAGCGGCGTAATGGTGAACACAGTGACCGTTCTGCCGGTAGGGAAGGTCCAGTCGATTTCTGTGACCCAGAGCTTCATTCAGCGTCGGTGGGGAATGGCAGACCTGCGAGTTCAGTATGCCGGTCGAAGTGCCGTCAGCGCGGCTACCCTCGACAACATGAGAGTGGAAGACGCCTTACGCCTGCAATCAGAACTTTCTGCCAGCACCGCCGCATCAGGCGTTTGGCTTCTGGACGGCGTCTAGTTTACGGGCAGCCCCAGCTCGGGTCGAGGCAGGGGGACCAGTTTGGCGTTACACCCGGCGGCCGGAAGTCAACTTCCTGACCAGGCAGCGTGTAGAAGCTTTCGATGCTTTGGTGGGTGGCATGTGTGTCTGCCCAGATGATGTTGGTCTTTCCATTCCATCGGGCGATCGGACCGCCAAAGTTGTACGACATAGTTGGCGGTGGCAGAAGATTGCTTCCGGCGTGCACCAACAGCCAAGCCGTGTAACCCAACGTCGGGTGGATCTCTAGAGGCCAGTCTTCTGGAGCAACGCCAAGTGCTGGGCGAGTCCCAGAGTCAACAAACAACACCAGTCGCGAGGGATTGTTGATCTCAGAGAGGGTCTTCTCGAGAACAGCTCTCGTATTACCGCCTACGTAATAGTTGTAAGCGTAGTGCACTGGGAAAGGAGTTCCTGGAGGGTTTCCTCTCGCAGCATTTCCGCCGGGTTGAACGAACACGTCTGTGGACTTGATATAGGGCTGGAGCAAGACAGGCCATCCGCGGGGAGTACTGGCTGCGCCAGTACCGTAGAACGAGATTGGGTACCGGCTGTCGGTGTCGTTGATGTACATCTGCATCGCAAGCCCAATCTGTCGGGTGTTGCTGAGCGACGCGGTCTTAAGCGCTGCCCCACGGACCTGCGAAAAAATAGGGAAGATGATCGCTGCCAATATGGCAATGATGGCGATTACCACCAGGAGTTCGATGAGGGTGAACCCGCCGGTTTTTCTCGTCTGCACGGAAGTGAATCTTACCAGCCCCGTGGTTCGGTTCAAGACTTCAACTCCTTCAAAAATGCCTCCATGGCGCAAATGGTCTCAGCGCTCACGTGGTGCTCAATCCCCTCTGCGTCTATCTCTGCGACATCTTCGGGGACCCCAATTCGCTGGAGAAACTCTACTACCAGTCGGTGGCGTTCCCGGGCCTTTGTTGCCATCTTGAGACCTGCTTCGGTGAGCTTGATTCTGCGCCGTGGCTCAGCTTCAACCAGCCCCTCGTTGTCTAATTTCTGAAGGTGCTTGGAGACCGAGGCATGGCTGATACCGAGGTGGTCTGCAAGATGCCCCACCCTGGCTTCGCCGTGCTCGGCTATCAGATCAGCAATCAGCTCTACGTAGTCCTCGGTGGTTTCCGATTGGTGATCCGCCCGAGTACGTCGAAACCGATGAGAGTTGGTCCGCTTCGAGGGAAGGCTCCCGCTTAGCTGCTCTTAGATCCGACAAAGGAAGTCGGCACGTTGCTGACCATCTTTTCGGGGATCTTGATTTGCGTGAAGTTTTCTCTGCGGATGGTGTCCGAGTTCGGACAATCCGAGCAGATGAAGGCTACGTTTTGCACCTCAGCGAGCCAGGCAGGCAGCTTGGTGATATCTTTTCCACATTGACACTTGACCATTGTTATTCAGTTGTTTCGCGATAAGCCTTCGTCGCAAGGAGGTGGCTCATGATTCCACCGGCTGTCATGATGAAGGCTGCGCCGAAATAGATGAGGAAGAGGTTGTTGTCTCGGACTTGGCCCGGGTCTCGAATTGCGCGATCTCCACCGAACAGGCCGACAATGCCCACACCGGCCAGGATGGCCGCGAACCAGAAGTAGCTGTTCATGAACCAGCGAGGAGCCGATTTCCTCTTGCCACCCATTGTCGATTATTGTACCCGATTTGGCTCGGTTCTCAGATGTCCGAGAGCGCCTTTTTGAGCCTGTCGATGGAATCGATCTTGCTAGGGTCCTGCCCGCCGAGGACGGCTAGGTAAAGGGAGACATAGTCGCCCAAGTGAGCCAGGAACAACATCTTCTCCAGGAGGCTATCCCCTTGCGCCAGCAGTTCGAAGACCTGAGAAGAGGGGGTGATGAGCTCCGTCGTGACCCTCATTCTCTCCCTCATTCGGGGTGACTCATTTCCGTCTCCAAACACGAGAACCGAAATCGGATGCAGGTTCTGCCGGGCTGTGCCAGCCCAGCCGACGATTTCGTTGTGGTTCATCTCAGGAAAGGCGTTCACAAAGGCGAGTAACTTGGAGTTTTCGTTGATCTGGCAGCGCCAGCGGTTTGCGATGGCGGTTTGCCAACCGCCGCCGAGTCCATAGAGGATCAGAAGAGAAGAGTCGATTGCAGTTGCCATCTGCTTTGCTCGATTCTCTGAGGCTGGACAATCGAACCGCCAGTTTTCTTGGTGCCGCTCCAGGTTCGAGATCGCAGCGTCTAGTGGCTGCTCTGGCAGGAGCTCAAGCCGTTGCAGCGCAACAATTGCCGGAACCAGCATGTATCCGAGCGACATGCGAGGAGGTTGACCTCCTGGAATCCGAATGGAGTTGATGCTGAACTCGTCAGCGAGCTCTTGAATCTCGCCGCCGCTCGTGATGACCAGTTGTTGGGCATTTCTAGATCTCGCCTGCCTGAAGGCTGATAGCGTCTCTTCAGTATTCCCGCTGTAGCTTATAGAGAGGACCAGCGTGTTCTTGCCGGCCCAGTTCGGAAGGTCGTAATCCTTGGCTACGTGAAAAGGAACGGCGCCTTGTTCGGTGAAAAGCGCCTGGATGAAATCACCGGCTGAGCCGGACCCACCCATGCCCGAGAGGACAACGTTCTCGAAGCGTTCCTCATAAGGCAAAAATGGTGTTTCCCCAGCAATGCGCCATCCTTCCCGGCATTGAGACGGGAAGCGGTTGGCGAGTTCGAAAATCCCTTTGGGATCGAGTTGATCGAGAACTTTAGGATCGTCGAGTTGCTGGGTCATTCAGAGGCTGGATCGACTAATCTGCGAACGGATCGAATTCATCGACGGAGCCAGAACCGCCACCTGCAGAATCCTCGCTGGGAACCGAGCTCGGCCCATCCGAGTCTCGAGGTCGGTCAAGACCTTGAACGTTGTCGATGATGACCTCGAACGACTCTCGGTTGTTACCCTGATTGTCCGTGTACTTTCTTTGCTCCAGGCGGCCCTCGACGGCGACAAGTCTGCCTTTAGTGAGGTAGCTGGTTACGAAGTCGGCTGTCTTGCCAAAGGCAACACAGCGGAAGAAGTTTGCTGAGCTGTCCTCAGATTTCGTTCGCTTGTCCACCGCGATGGAGAACTGAGCGACGTTGGTGCCGGAATTGGTTGATCTGGCTTCGGGGTCTCGGGTCAAGCGTCCCACGAGGACGATTCTATTGAGCATTTCTAATTGTCCAGCCGAAAGATTCGGTACCGGATTATATCATCACTGATGCTCATCTGCCGGTTCAATTCCTTGGGAACGGTCGGTTCGCACTCGAAGTTCATCAGGATGTAGTTGCCTTCTTTGAAGCCTTCGATTTCATAGGCCAACTTGCGCTTGTCCCACTTGCCAGCGTGGCTGACTTCGCCGCCCTGATCTTCGATCACTTTGGCAAACTTCTTGGCGATTTCTTCGACTTGGGCGTCTTCCAGATCGGGCTTAACAATGTAGAGAGTTTCGTACTTATTCATTCCTCTTCGGTCTCTGCGGTTCAGCGAGTGAACAGAGGTGAACGGGCAGGCTTAATCCAACCGTTCAACTCCTTTAGTGTACCGGAGCCGGCTACTCGAGCTCGGTGCCGTTGATGTCGAGGGTGAACTTGTACCCCAAGACTCTGGCAGCTTCGCGGCACATCACCATCCGGCTCAGGAAGATTTCAAAGTACTCCAAGATGCTGGCGTGGTAGCTGTCCGTCTCGATCTCGAGGACGATCAGCCGTTCTTCCCGCTTTACGATCAACTGGTTTCGCTGAACGGCGTAGTTGACCCTGTCATGGATGTCGAACGTTTCGATGATCGGATTCTGCACCCGGCTGTAATGCACGTCGCTCTTATCTGCGAGGATGACTGCCGCCGAGATGTCGCTGACAGGAACCCCTGCCAGCTCTTCATGATTGCCAATGGCGCTCATCACTTGGGCAATCTCCGGAGTGGGCATGCCCATCTCGGAGAGCAACACATAGCTGAGGTTGGCACCGGTTAGCGGATGGTTGATCCGGTTGATGACGTTGCCAATATCGTGCATGAAGCCCGAAATCTTGCCCAGTTCAACTTCTCGAGGGGTCGAGCGGATCGATTCGAGCAGATGTCCTGTGCGCTCGGCAACTGTAGTGACATGGCGCAGGCCATGCTCGGTGAATCCCATCGCTCGGAGTACCTCATTGGCACCCAAGATGAGATCTACTATCTTTTGGTTTTTCTGGACATCGAGATACGTGACAACGTGATGTCCTGTCTTCTGACTCATAAACTTGTTCTCTGGACTACTAAGACTTTCTTCGATTCATCTCCACCAGGATGTCGTAGGTAATTGGGTCCAGAAGAACCATATGCACATAGGTGAGAATCTTTAGCTCGTCCGGCACCGAGTCAGGGTCAGTATTGGGTGCATAACGGGCGAGATCAAGTGAATTTGCCATAACCGTTCGCTGACTGTCGGTAAGTATGGTTTGCAGCGCGACAAGGATGTCCTGCGCGCTCTTCTTCAGTATATCGTCTCGCCCCTTGGTGAGTTCGGCGTAGACGGCGTCAATTTTGGCGATTTCCTCTGGAGAAGGAACAGCCCCATCTTCCATGGCCTCGGAGTAAAGGCGGTCTACGATCGGTGCGATGGCTTCAAGCCGCTTCTTTTCTACAGCAACTTGAGCCTGGAAACTGGAACGGGCCTTCTCCAGAACAGGAAGAAGCTGCCGGATCTGGTCTCGGGTAAGTAGCAGAGGCAGCAGTTGGTTGAGAAGTGCCAGCCGCTGCACTTTCTCGTCTGTGCTCAGCTTCTCAGTGGCTGGGGTTGCCGATGTTGCCGGCAGCGTCGAGGCTGGCTCAGTCTGCGCGAAGGCGCCCAGTGAACCGAGGATAAGAACCGACAAGAGAATTAGTACTTTCATTAGAATTGTGTGCAGGGTATCGGGTGGCTATTCTTCAGTTTCTGACGGTTTGCGCGGCTTCGTCGTTTCCGAAGGCACTATCGCCAGGCTAAGAAGAAGGAATGCGGCAAAGAACTGTAACTGGATAAAGATAAGCCCAGCAAAGGTGAAAAGAATCCAACCAAGAGCCGTCAGCCCTTCGGTAGACAAGTGACCGATTCGGGCGAGACCCAGCAAGGCACCGAACAAGATGACAATGCTGAGGAACAGCAACCCAATGGCGATCACCGATCGCATTCCTCTAGGGATTTTCACGATTATCGGGGCAAGCCGCTCGCCCTGGCGGCGTTGGCTCCATCCGAAGATCACCCAGAGCACAAAGCTGATTGCTGCTTGAATCCAGAGCACGAACTAGACTCAAGCATACTAGTTTCGATGTCCGAACCGAACTTGGAACCCACTTGGAACGATGACGCCACAATCTGCAAGATCAGGGTTCGTTATGGTGAAACGGACCAAATGGGTCACGCCTACTACGCCAACTACCTTTACTGGTTCGAGGAAGCGAGAGGAGCCTGGTGCCGAGACCGAGGGTTTGCCTACAAGGATTGGGAGGAAGCGGGGTTCAAACTGCCGGTTGTGGAAGTCTTCGCTCGCTATCGCCAGGAGATAAAGTACGACGACCTCGTTTGCGTCGAGGTTCGCGTAGCGCGAGTGAAGCGCTCATCGATTCAGTTCCAGTACCGTGTTTACATTGAAGGTGCGGAAGAGATCGCCACTGAAGGCTACACCTGGCACGTGCTGCTCGGCGACACGGGTCGACCCACTCGTTTTCCCGAGGCGCTGATGGAGAACCTCAACCGAGTGCCGCGCAAATAGTTAGGCGAACTGAATCTGAATCTGTTGGATCCGCTCTTTGAAGTGGGAGAGTTTCTCGGAAGCTTCCCGGTTGTCCTCGGCCTCACTGTAAAGGTGAAACACTGGCTCCACTGGGTCAGGCAACACCAGAACCCAGTGGCTCTCGGTGAAGATCTTGATTCCGTCGGTTTGGTCAACAGATTGTCCAGCGGTGTCCTCGGTGAGTAGTCGCATGACTGTGCCCTTTGCTTCCCAAGTGCAAGGCACAACCTCGTGCGCGACGAAGAACTGAGGCAGGGTTTTGCGGATTTCGCTAAGTTTTGCTCCTGAACCTTGCAATAACTGCGCCAGTTTGGCGAATGTAAAGATGGCGTCGAACCCCTGATGGAACCAGGGGAATGAGTATCCGCCAGTGCCATCTGCTGCCAGGTCGCAGGATTCACTGAGAGCTGCAGTGGTGAGTGCGCTGGTACCGGATTTGGTCCGCAATACCTGAGCGTTCATCTTGATCAAATGTTGCTCTAGGGCACTCGAAGCAGTTACAGGCATGGCTATCTTGGCGCCTTCTTTGGAGGCGGCGATAAGGGTCCCGAGAATAGAAGAGAGCTCCATGCTGGGGACGACTTGCCCTTGGTCGTCGACCACTTCCAGCCTCTCGCCGTCATCGAGGAACAACACGCCGAAGTCATAGTCCACCGTCTGCGTCAACTTCTGCAACTGCTGCAAATGAGATTCGACGTTGTCCTTGTCTCGCGGAGCCCTCTTGGGGTCATCGAACGCATTTACTGCGATCGATTCGATCCCGAGGCGTGATAACATCGGCGGGAGCAGGGATGAGACCCCGAAATAGCCGTAATCGACGACGACTCTCAGGTTCCGAGCAGGCTTTTGTAACCGAAGCTTGTCGAAAAAGTCCTTCTTATATCGGTCAATCGCCGACTCAGCAAACTCGATGATTCCGAGGTCGTCACTGTCAATTCGCAGAAAGTCCTCGCGGAAGAACGCCGTCTCGATTTTGCGCTGCATGTTGGTAGAGATGTAGTTGCCGGACTGGTCGAACATCTCCATGAGCGTCACCCGCGCATTTCCAGGCAGTTTTCGCACGTTTACCGCGGCGCCAGCATTGCTCTGGCTCATGAAGTGCCGCGAAACCGGAGTTGGGGCGGTGCGCAAGTCCAGCACATTGCAACCGACGCTCAAGAGGCTGGAGACAAGTGCACGCTTGATCATCCTAGAGCTTCGGGTGGCGTCGCGACTGGTGACAACGGTCGTTTTGTTAGGCAGGCAAGAGCCGAAAGCCGAACCGAGCCTGCAGGCGAAGTCTGGTGTAACCTCGATGTTCGAAATTCCCGCTACTCCGAGGTCTCGGAACAGCGATCCGCGCCACTTGTTGCCGTGAACGATGGACATGGTGAGCACTGCTCCACGGTCGATCGTCTTGTCCGGCCAAATCTTGACTCTAGGGCGAACAATAGAGCCAACATCGAGCAAAGTCCGGTCTCCCACCACCGAGTCCTCCATGACCCGCACATCGCGCTTGACAATACATCGAGAGCAGATCACCGCGCCGTTGATGGCTGCGCCTGCACCGATATAGGAACTGTCCCAGATGACGCTTCGCTCGATTTGCGCTGCTTCTTCTACCAGGGTGTTATCGCCCAAGCAGGCAAAAGGCCCTACCCGTGCTCCTGACTTTACGTGAGCGTTACGCCCTACAACCACCGGGGCAACCAACTCGGCTCCCTCTTCGATGATGCTCGAAGGATGCAGCCAGATGCCTTCCTTTACCTGGTTGCCCGGAACCGAGAGATTCACCTTTCCCGAAAGGATGTCCTCGTTAGCTTCGCGGTAGGCACTGAGGGAGCCCACATCGCACCAATACCCCTCCATGATGTAGCCGTAAAGCGGTTTCCCGTCACGAAGCAGTCGAGGGAAAATATCTTTGCTCCAGTCGTAGGTGCGGCCCTCTTCCATCAGGTCGAGTACCTCTGGCTCGACGATGTACATGCCGGTGTTGACCGTGTCGGAAAAGACTTCGGACCAAGCCGGTTTCTCCAGGAATCGGGTGACCCGACCTTCTTCATCGCAAATCACCACGCCGTACTCCAGCGGGTTCGGCACTCGGTAGAGAACAAGCGTTGCAGCCGCGCCCTTGCTCTTGTGAAACTCGTAAGCCGCAGATAGGTCGCAATCGGTTAGGGCGTCCCCTGAGACGATGAAAAACGTTCCTGACTTAAGTTCTTCCTGCGCCTGTTTGACTGCGCCAGCTGTGCCGAGCGGGGTGGACTCGATGAAGTACTTGGTGGGGAGTCCGAAATCGGCACCATCTCCGAAGTAGCTGGAAATTTCGTCGGAAAGGTAGTGCAAGGTGGCGACCATTTCGCTGCAGCCGTGTTGCTTGAGCAGCTCGACGATGTGTTCCATGATCGGAACATTGCTAATGGGTACTAGCGGCTTGGGAAGATTGGTCGTAAGTGGCCGCAAACGAGAGCCCTCTCCCCCTGCCATTACAACCGCCTTCATCGTCGGATCTCCTTGCTCTCGAATTGCACTTTTGCTTCCTCTTCCCTTATGCTACCGTCTGCTCCGAAACTTCGCGAGGGGGCTTACACCATAGTAACGCCAAGAATGGCACGTACATAGCAATGAACGGCACCGCCGGGTAGTGAAAGCGTGAAGAACCGAACATTGCCAGGGCGAGCAGAAGGGGAATTGCTGCGACAAGCGCTGGGAGATGGCTGAACCTGACTCGCTTGCGTCTGTGCAATGCAACTCCGACGAGATAGCCGACGACAGATGCCAGAAGCACCAACAGTGTTGCGGACCTGGCAATCGGCTTTAGTGGGGAGAGAAACGCCTGCTGTGACGGTGCAATGGGTTTCAGACCCTCAACGTTCCAATCTATCCCCTCTGTTGCGGGATAGACGAAGTAGTAAGCCTTACTGGGCAAAGTTCGGAACGCTCTGAGCGGATCTTGACGAATGTAGAAAATGGCGAGGCCTCTGAACTTGGCATCGAGAACCGCTTCGTTTGCGTCTGGCGGTACCATTTGCCGCACTTCCATCCACTTGCCCGTGGTGGCAGGGTTATGCCCGATCAGCAGGTTGTAGCCAGCATTTGTAGAGACAAAAACCCAGCTGCCGAAGACCTCTCGGTTTCGCATGATCCATGGCGCAAGCAGACCCACATAGAGAAGCAGTCCCAACGCAGTGAACATGACGGCATACTGGCGGCGCTCTGGTTCGGACTTCAAGATGAAGTACGCGGCAAGGATAGGAAGTACCAGCAAACTTTGCGGTTTGATGAACGTTGAGGCGGCGAGAAACGCCGAGCCAAAGATGGCTCCGGATGCAGAGGCAGGAGATGAAACGAAGAACCAGACAGCACCGGTGAGCACCATCAGATACAGTGGCTCTGACGATGCTAGCGAAGCGTATGCCACCTGGTTAGGCAGGAAGGCGACTACGGTTGCGGCGCAAAGCCCTGCCCATACCAAACCAAACAGTCTCCTTCCAAGATCGAAGATCAGGGCGACTGTGACCGCAGCGAAAATGATGTTTGAGAGCGCAACTGGCCAGAACTCTTGACCGCCCAGAAGATAGACAAACGCTAGCGCCAGCGGATACCCGACGGGCCAAAAGGCGGTCTGAACGCCGTCTACGGCATAGCCATTTCCGCCCAATATCTCGGTGGCCCGTGCCGAGTACCAAGCAAAATCAGAAACGGGCTCCGGCTGGAAGTTTAGTGACCAGAGAAGCCTGACGATAACACTCCCCAGTACGAGAGCGCCTAAGCAGAGCCACTCCCACCGTAGGTACTTGGGGGTAGAAGTTTCAGCGGTAGCGATAGATGATGCGACCTCGGTTAAGGTCGTAGGGAGAGACCTGGACTTTCACCTTGTCTCCCTGAAGTATTCGGATGTAATGCAGCCGCATCTTGCCACTGATAGTGGCGATCATTTCGGTCTCCATTCCTTCCAGCTTTACGCGGAATTGAACATTGGGCAACACTTCAGTGACGACACCATCGATTTCTATGCCCTCTTCCTTTGTTACGTCACCTGTATTCGGTGGTTGGTACTTCTTTTTCTTTCTCTGTTTTCTCATGAATTGTGATTGGGTGAGGTTGTCGGTTCCGGAACCCCGTAGTAGAGACGCTCGCGCTACTGCGCCTGAGTCAGTATCTCATAACCTTTGTCGGTTATGGCAATAGTGTGCTCATAATGAGCTGCTGGCTTGCCATCTGCGGTGACGACCGTCCATTGATCGTCCAGAGTTTTGACCTTTGGCGTTCCGAAGTTGACCATCGGTTCGACGCAGAACGTCATGCCGGGGCGCAGCTTGGCATTGGAGTCTTTGCTCACGAAATTCGGGATGCTGGGCTCTTCGTGCAGTGTCCGGCCGATACCGTGGCCGACCAACTCTCTGACAATGTGGAAACCGTTCCTCTCAACGTAGGTCTGAACCGCTCTGGATATGTCCTGAACGGTGTTGCCCGGCTTGCATTTGGCGATGGCCTGAATCAGGGACTCCTTCGTAACGTTCAGCAATTTTTGGTTTTCCGGCGAGATATCTCCGATGGTGTAGGTCCAAGCGCCATCGGCGTGAAAACCTTCCAGAAACACTCCGAAATCTAGGCTGACGATGTCGCCTTCTTCGAGTGGTCGGTCGTTCGGAATTCCGTGCACCACCATCTCGTTGACTGAAATGCAGGTTGCCGCAGGGTAACCCTTGAACCCTTTGAAACTGGGCTTGGCGCCGTGGTCTCTAATAAAGGCGTCTGCAAGTTTGTCTAGATCGTTGGTGGTGACCCCTGGTGCCAGTTTCGCAGACATCTCTTTCTGGCAAAGCGCGACAATTTTGCCTGCTCGGCGCATGATGTCCAGATCTTCGTTGGATTTGAGCTGGATCAAAAGTTCAGCATCTCCCGAATTTTGTGTAGCACTTCATCGGGGGTGCCGACTGCAGAGACCCGCCGGAGTGTGCCTCGATCTCTGTAGTAGTCGAGAACGGGCTCGGTCTTCTGGTGATAAATTTCCAGCCGCTTTCGGATCGTATCGGGCTCGTCATCGGGCCTCGTGCAAAGAGGTTCGCCGGTTTCGTCGCACTTTCCCTCCACCTTCGGTGGGTTGAACGCCACATGGTAAATCCGCCCTGATCCCGGTGCAATGCGCCTTCCGCCAAGACGCTGGACGATCACTTCGTCATCCAGATAAAGCTCTAGCGCGCAGTCTAGCGGGTTTCCACATTTTTCCAGGTATCGGTCGAGTCTCTCGGCTTGGGTCACTGTGCGGGGGAACCCATCGAGGATGAATCCGGCCGCGCCTTTTTCTTTCAGGACTCTGCCGATCATCTGAATAATGAGTTCGTCGGGCACGAGTTCGCCTCGATCCATGAACTCCTTAGCTTCAATTCCCTCATCGGTTCCGTTCGCAATTGCTTCGCGGAGCAAGTCTCCGGAGCTAACGTGGAGGGAACCCGATTCTGCAGCCATTTTGACTGCTTGGGTTCCCTTTCCGACTCCTGGTGGACCGATGAGTGTGATACGCACTTTGGCTAGCTGCCGTACTGCTTCATCATCAAGTTGGCTTCGATTTGCCGCATGGTTTCCAACGCCACCTGCACGATAATCAGCAGGGACGTACCCAACAGCAATGAGCCGAGGCCAGTATTAATCTGAGTGAGCAGCGGGACAAGATAGACGCTCAACGCGACGAATGCCAGGAATGCTGCCCCAACTGTCGTCAAGCGGGTGATGACACCGTTTAGGAAGTCAACCGTT
>JBKBWO010000023.1:0-6973 GCA_046314495.1 Fimbriimonadaceae bacterium | reverse complement strand
CTGCTTTCCGGGCCGAACGCCTGGAATGTAGCTGTTGCTTCGCTTGAGGTTATCCGCAATATCCTCGACGTTGAACTGCACCGCCGTGTACCAGTAGGTGAAGAAGAAGATCAGCAACGCATAGGAGATCGTTCCGATCACTCCCTTCCAGCCACCAGAAGCAGGGTTGAGGAATGCGCTCAGTTCTTCAAAGAAACCAGCCATTGGCGTCCCTTGAAGCATCAGAGCGAACGTCGCAGGCATGAAGACCAGCGACACGGCAAAGATGATCGGGATGACGCCAGCCATGTTGATTGGCAGTGGCAGGTAGTTCGGCCCTGAGGACATAACCATTCGGTTGCCCATCATCCGCCTGCTGTGTTGTATAGGAATCCGCCTTTGCGCGATGGTGAACATCACCACGAACCAGGTCATGGCGAGGAAGATCACGATGAGGAAGATGATCTGCCAAGCAGCAACCAGTCCTTCTGTGAATAGGTGGCCGATCAGCCCAATTTGGCCTGGTAGGGACGAGATGATTCCGATGAAAATCATCAGGGATACACCGTTCCCAATTCCTTTCTCGCTGATTTGCTCACCGAGCCAGAGTACGAACATGGAGCCCGTAACCCAGAACATGCTGACGACAAACATATCGAAGAAGCCGAGCCTCGGCACCAGTTCGCTGTTCATCAAGTTCACAAGGCCGAAGCCCTGGAAGAAACAAAGCGCGACGGTGAGGTATCGGGTTCTGCGGTTCTGCTGCTTTCGGGCGTACTCGCCACCTTCTCGAAGCTCCTTTTTCCACGCTGGGTTGGTGGCAGTAAGCACCTGCATGATAATCGATGCGGTGATGTACGGCGCCAAACCGAGTGCGAAGATCGAAAGCCGCTGGAGGCCGCCTCCACCGAACGTATCAAGCAGAGCAAAGATAGGTAGGTTTCCGAGCTGATCCATTACCGCTCCAGGCGAGAAGCCAGGAATCGGAACGGACAAGTGGTTGCCCAAGACGAAGATCGCGAACATCTGCAAGACGAACACGATCCTCATGCGCAGCTCGGGCTCTGCCCAAGCTAGGCGCAATGTATCGACTAACGGAAGTTTGAGCAGCTTGTCGCTGCCACTAGTAGCGCCGTAGGGTCCAACCCCACCGCCTAGTGCCACTCTAGGATAACCTCTCCGCCTTTCGCTTCGATCGCTTCCTTTGCGCTCTTGCTAACCTTGTGTGTCTTAACTGTCAGCTTCTTGGTAAGTTCTCCGAAGCCAAGAATCTTGACTCCGTCCTTCACGCCGGGAATAATGCCGGACTCGATGAGGTTCTCAGGGGTAACTTCTGCCCCATTTTCGAACAGCCGCTCGAGGTCGTCCAAATTGACGATGGCGTACTCCTTGTGATTGATGTTACGGAAACCCTTCTTCACCGGTAGTCGGCGTTGAATGGGCGTCTGACCGCCTTCAAAGTTAGGGTGGATCTGTCTTCGGGCCTTCTGACCCTTGGTGCCGCGGCCGGCGGTCTTTCCTTTACCGCTGCCGATTCCACGACCGACCCTCTTGATGTTCTTTTTGCTGCCCGGATTCGGACCGAGATCTTCCATTCTCACGATTGCTTTACCTCTTCGACTTCCAACATGTGCTTAACCTTGTGGATCATGCCTCTTATTTCAGGCGTGTCGTTGTGTTCCACAACCTGATTCATCTTTCTCAGACCGAGCGCAGCAACGACCCGATTGTTTCGGGCGTTGTTTCCGATCTTTGATCGAACCAACTTAACTCGTAATCGCTGCATCTTGCTCCTCCTTTCGTGCCTTGGCTAGCCAGGGCACAAGTTCGTCCACGGGGATACCGCGTGATTCTGCAAGAGCCTCAGGGTGCTGAAGCTGCTTGAAGGCTTCCATCGTGGCGTATGCCACGTTGACGTCGTTTCGGCTGCCGAGGATCTTTGCGAGAACGTTGTGAACGCCAGCAAGCTCCAGGCACTTTCGAACAGCGCCGCCCGCCTTGACACCCGTACCGGGTGAAGCCGGCCGGAGAAGTACCTGAGCGGTGCCGTACTTGGCCTTAACCTCGTGGGTGATGGTCTGACCGATCATGGGAACCGTCATCATGCTCTTCTTGGCGACTTCTTCCGCCTTGCGAATCGCGTCCGGAACTCCACGGGCTTTACCCAGACCGACGCCTACGCGGCCCTTGCCATCGCCGACTACAACGATCACCGACCAAGACATGGTCTTTCCACCCTTGTGGGTTTTTGAGACCTTGTTGGTCTGGATGACCTCCATTTCCATCAACGGGCCGTCGCCGCTTCGAACTTCTCTGCGCTGCTGGCCTCTTTGTGGACCTCTCATTAGAACTTCACTCCTGCTTCTCTCAATCCATCTGCAAAGCTGGCGATTCTGCCGTGGTAGCGGAAGCCGCCTCGGTCGAACACCACCTGCGAGATGCCCTTTTCTTTGGCACGAGCACCCAGCAGGGCTCCCACCATCTTCGCACCTTCCACATTCGCCTTCGCGTCAACAGCCTTTTCCATCGTGCTGACCGATGCCAGCGTCTTGCCGGTCGTGTCGTCGATGATTTGGGCGCTGATGTGGTTCAGGCTGCGAAACACTGCGACTCTGGGTCGCTCGGCGGTACCGAAGATCTTCTTTCGGATCCTCTTGTGCCGCGCTTCTCTCTTGTCCGATTTAGTTGCAATCGCCATGATTAAGCCTTAGCTCCTGCCCTCTTACCGGCCTTGAGCTTGATAACTTCGCCTTTGTACCGAACGCCCTTACCCTTGTAGGGATCTGGCTTTCGAAGCTTTCGAATGTCCGCTGCCACTTGGCCGACCGACACTTTGTCAATGCCGGAAACGCGGATCTGCTGAACACGGGTCTTGTCTTCGAGATACACCTCAAAGGTGATTCCGTCGACAGGTTCCACGATCACCGGGTGGCTGTAGCCAAGCGCAAGCTGAAGACCTTGACCTTGCATTTGGGCTCGGTAGCCGACGCCGGTAACTTCCAGAACCTTCGAGTGGCCCTCGGTGACGCCCGTTACGCAATTGGCAATCAGCGTCCTTGCCAAGCCGTGCTGGCTTCGATTTCGGCGCTGATTGTTGGGTCTGGTCACTTTCAAGACACCGTCTTCTTGTTTGACGGTAAGTTCTCTTGCAATTGCGGCCGAAAGCTGACCTTTGGGTCCCTTAACGGTGACCACGTTGTTGGCGTCGACTTCGATCGTGACGCCATTGGGAATTTGTATGGGACTAGTTCCTATTCTTGACATTACCAGACCTCGCAGATGACCTCGCCGCCGACTCTCTTCTTGCGGGCTTCTCGGTCCGTCATCAGTCCACGGTTGGTGGAGAGAATTCGTGTTGCGAGACCGCTCTTGATCGGTCGGAGTTCGTCAACTCCCTTGTAAACCCGCAGACCCGGAGTGCTAACGCGCTTCATGACGGAGAAAACGGATTGGTTCTTGCCTCGATACTTCAGGAAGATCCGAATCGTGGGGAACTTGGTGGCGGTTGACACCTCATAACCCTTGATATAGCCTTCCGCCTCAAGGATCTTCAGGACTTCGACTTTTATCTTGCTGTGCGGAATTTCAACGGATTCCAGATGGGCTCTTGACCCATTCCGAATACGCGTGAGAAGGTCCGCGATGGGATCGCTATGCATATTTGATGACCCTCCCTTACCAGCTCGACTTGACCACCCCGGGAAGAACGCCCTTGTGGGCCATCTCTCGGAGGCAGATTCGGCAGATGCCGAAATAGCGGACGTAACCTCTGGACCGCCCGCAAACGCTGCAGCGGTTATAAGACCGAGTTGAGTACTTCGGCTTTTTCTTCTGTTTTTGTATCAGACACTCTTTTGCCATATTTGATCCATTCTCGGGGGGTACATTCCTAAGGGGAATGCCTGGCCCGTGGGCGCCGAAACTGCCTTCGCGGAATCAGGCGCAACCGAAGATGGTACCCCAACGCTGGCTGTTCCGCAACTCGTCTTTTGATGGACGATAGAGACAAAATGCCGTTCGAACCGCTCCGTACTGACGAGAAAGTAACGGGCTCAAAACTCAAGCGAGAACAGGACATGGATTCTGCCATGTTGGTGGGCTGTACGGGATTCGTTCTCTGCGCAATTCTCACGTACTTCCTTTCGGTCTGGCCATTCTTCGCTTTCCGAGAACACTTTACTTATGTGGGTCTAGGAATCGCGCTTGCTCTGGCTCTGGTGCCGTCCGGACTTTTCAGTTGGTTCGCGTCGCGAAAATTTGGAATGGCTCCCGCTTTTGGCTGCATCGCCGGGGCTGCCGCCTGTGCCGTCTTCCTCTTCCTTCGGTTGAAGCAGATGGAATTGGCATTTCAGTTGCCACAGTTCGAGGATCCGGAATATCCGCTCTCATTTATGTTCTATGTGCCCCTGGTCGTACTTCTGGCTCTTGCGCTCACGTCTCTGGCAGGTTGGTGGAGTGCACCAGAGAACAGAAAGCCGAAAAAAGGCTCACCTAAGAGCCGAGAACCCAAAGAGTAAACTTTCCCTATGCCCGATTTCGAGCAAAACGAGGCCCTTTCCAAAGTGAAGGAGAGAATCCTGGCCACCCGAGGTCATCTTTGACCAGCCCAAGATTGAAAAAGAGATAGCCGTGCTGGCTGCGGAATCCGAGGACCCGAACTTTTGGGGAGACTCGGATGCGGCGCAGCGGAAAATGCGGCGGCTGAGCCAGCTTCGAGACCTCCTCCAGCCACTTGTTGATCTCGAAAAGGCCCATCAAGACATCGAAGAGCTATCTGAGATGCTGTCGGGCGAGAGCAACCCAGAGCTGGAACAAGAGCTCGACCGGATGATCATTAGCTTCTTGGCTGAGCTTGATCGATTCGAGCTTCAAACTTTGCTTGCAGGAGAGCACGACGCTGGCGATGCCATTGTAGAAATCAAAGCGGGCGCCGGAGGGACCGAGGCGTGTGATTGGGCGCAAATGCTCTTCCGTATGTACTCCCGCTGGGCGGAGCGGCGAGGGTATCAGCTTGAGCTGCTGAGTGAAACTCCAGGGGACCAAGTCGGATTTCGGTCTGTCTCATTCCAGCTCAAAGGGGACTATGCCTACGGCTACAGCAAGGCAGAGGCTGGAGTGCATCGCTTGGTTCGGATCTCACCCTATGACGCCTCGGGGAGAAGGCACACTTCGTTTGCAAAAGTCGAGGTTCTGCCAGTTATCGAGGAATCTGAGGTGAACATAGACCCCGAAGACCTAAGAGTTGACACCCTCAGGGCGAGCGGAGCGGGGGGGCAGCACGTCAACAAGACCGAAAGCGCTATCCGGATCACCCACATTCCAACGGGAGTAGTGGTAACCGCTCAGTCAGAACGATCTCAGCACAAGAACCGAGCCTCGGCAATGGCGGTGCTTGCTTCTAGACTGGCAGAGCTACAAAGGGCGGAAACGGAAGAAGAGCGAAGGGCGCTGAAAGGAGATTTGGGACCTGCCGAGTGGGGGAACCAGATCCGGTCCTATGTCTTGCAGCCATACACCATGGTGAAGGACGTGAGAACTCAGCAAGAGACCGGAAATATTCTGGGCGTGCTGGATGGAGACATCGACGACTTCGTTCAGGCGTTCCTGAAGAAGCCGCGTCAAGACAGCTAGACTTCCTTTACGAGCTTGGCGAAGCTCTGAACCAACTTTTTCACGCCGGTTTCGCCAGGGAACGCTACGGTTACCTCCGCATCTTGCTTCAGCGGAGCGCAGGCAATTACAACGCCGGTACCGAACTTGGAATGGCTCACGCGGTCGCCCACATTGAACGGCGGGTTCCACAGATCTCGCTTTCGCTCAGCCGATTCTGAATGGGCGACCGATGAAGAACCGGAAAACATCTCTGGACGAACACGGCTGGACCAACTGCTGTAGCCCACCATAAAGTCTGACGATGGCTTGCGGTCTACAAATTCCTCTGGGATGTCCGAGAGAAACCGGCTTGGCATGGATGGCATCGCTGGTCCTGCAGAAGATCGGCTTCGACTGAACGCCAGAACCAGCTGGCGCATAGCGCGGGTCATGCCCACGTAGCACAGCCTCCGTTCTTCCTCAAGTTCTGTCCTGTTATCGAAGCTGCGTGAGTGAGGGAAGATGCCCTCCTCCATTCCTGCAATGAAAACCAGCGGAAACTCCAGGCCCTTTGATGAGTGAAGGGTAAGCAACTTCACTTGACCCGAACTTGACTCATCGAGTGAATCGACGTCTGCCGTTAGCGCGACCTGTTCCAGGAAGGTGAGCAGGGAAGGGTCGTCTGCGGTTTGCTCGAAGTCACGGGCGACCGACTCAAGCTCTTCCAGGTTTCCGATTCGGTCCTCGGATTCGGCGGTTCCTTCCATTGCCAGCATCTGAAGGTAGCCACTTTGCCGGAGCACCAGATTTAAGGTTTTGCTGACCGACGGATCAGGGTCTTCACGCAGCTTCTCGAACAGCTCGATGAACTCCAGCAGGGCTCTGGCTGCCTTCTTTGGCAGCTCTAGTCGGACGTCGTATTCACTCGCCGCCTCGAAAAGTGTCTTTCCCTGTGCACGAGCCAGATGTGCGAGCTTCGCCATCGTGGTTTCGCCGATACCGCGGGCAGGGACGTTGACGACTCGCCTGAAGCTGATTTCATCAGCTGGGTTTAGCACCAACTTGAGGTAGGCAAGTGCATCCTTGATCTCTTTTCGATCATAGAACCTTGTGCCGCCAATGATCGCGTAGGGAATTGCTCGCCGGATCAACTCTTCTTCCAAGACGCGGGACTGGCGATTGGTCCTATAGAGAATCGCAATGTCGTCGTACCTTGCATCGGATTCGTTGACGGCATCTTGGATCCGATTGGCGATGTTCGACGCTTCATCGTATTCGGAGCCTGCTTCGATCAGTTCGATCAATCTTCCTGATTCGTTTTCAGTCCAGAGTTTCTTGTCTGCCCGACCGGTGTTCTGCCGAATGACGTGGTAGGCAGCTTCGAGAATGGTCTTGGTCGATC
>JBKBWO010000022.1:9744-34105 GCA_046314495.1 Fimbriimonadaceae bacterium | reverse complement strand
GCAGCTCGTCCTCGGAGCTCTTCCAACACATCGCGCGCAGGTCTTCTCCAGTCGCTTCAGAGACCTGGTCGAAAACCGTGCTCGCCGCTGGTGAACTCTCGCAAAGAGATTGGCCCATTCCGGCCTTCTGGGAGCCCTGGCCGGGGAACACCCCGAAAATTTTCATTCAGAGCGTTCTACCCAACCAGGGGTCCGGTTAGATTCGGCCGGAGCCGACCAAACGCCAGCCGGATGCCTCGCCCAGCGAGCCGCCGAACGAGGGTGCGCCCGCCGAAGGCATGTTCCACCAGGAGATCGCTCCAGAATCGCTTTGGAAGAGCAAGTTCCAAGGGCCGCTTCGGTCGAGGTTAGATGCCCCAGTGGCTCTCCAGCCGCTCGGGATCACTGCCACTACCGAGGCTCCATCGACCTCAAAACTCTGGTTCAGGCTCCAAGATGCCAGGGTCCCCGAAGAGGTCTGGCGCCAGAGCAACTGGGCCCCTGAAGATTGGTCAATGGGTCTTGCCGAATCAAGAGACCAAGTCGCAGGCTCAACGCTGCCGAGAACGTGGGATGCGGCGACCGTGCCTTGACGAGACATTTCCCACACTACCAACAAGCCATCCGAAGTTCGGCGCCAAACGAGGTCAGAGGCACGGTTTCCGTTCACGTCCATCGCTGCTTCTAGGCTCCAGTCAAGCGGGGCAGAGCCGACAAACCGGCTGGTCGGAACGGCGTCTCCCCGGATCAACCATTGCACTACCGCGCCGGTCTGCGTGTTTCGGAAGGTCAAGTCGTCGATCGCGTCTCCATCAGCGTCGCCAATAGCCACCAGTTTCCATTGCGTTCCGGGGTTGCCGATGATGCCGGTCGCCTTGACTTGAGTTCCATCCGTCCGCCAGTGCGCTACGGCACCAGTCGCCGAATTCTGAAACACCAGGGTTGCACCGAAACGGGGCAGCTCTGAATGTGCCATGAGAGAGATCAGAGAAGTTTCTCCGCTGTTCGTGTCGCCGCTTAGTTCCCAAAACATTGCGCCGTTGAATCCCCTCGACTTCGCCCAGTCAAGCTTCGTTTGGGCGGCTTGAGGGCTATCGTAAGTAACAAACAATCCGTTCTGCTGACTTGCAGAGTAGATGTAGCTGGCTTTCTGGGTGTCGTCCCAGAAGGTGGAGTACTGCCCGGGGTTCAGCGCCATTCGGTTCACTAGATCTTTGTAGTCGAACATCCCTGGCTCCCACGTTCCCGTCGCCGCTCCTTGGGAAGGCTGACGCAACCCGTTGTTGCTGGCGGGCACCCCTCTCCATCCCCTTCCATAGATCGGATAACCCACCAGAAGTTTATGGGCGGGAACGCCGGCATCTGTATAGGCCTTCATCGCTGCCATTGTGGAAAGGAAATCGGTTTGTGGCGTGAACGGATTTCCGTCTGCTCCGTACAGCGGCGCATGGTGATCGGTGGTGTTTTCCCAGGTGCCGTGGAAGTCGTAGGTCATAACGTTAATGAAGTCCAGATGCTGGCTAATGTTAAGCGGTTCGATATTGGCAATCTTGTCGGGTCCTGCAGGAGCGGCGATGGTCAGCAGATAGGTCTTGCCATCTTGAATTGACGCCACATTGAGCTTGGCTCGTAGCGCTTGCAATAGCAAAGTAAAATTTTGCTTATCTGCTGGATGGCCTCCAAATAGACCGCCACCAACGGGGTACTCCCAGTCGATATCGACCCCGTCAAACTGGTAAGTGCGGATGTATGCCACGCAGGAATCGGCAAACTTGTTCCTGCCCGCCTCAGTCATCGCCATGTTGGAGAACGGACCGCTTAATGTCCAGCCTCCAACCGAGACCATCGTTCTCAAATGAGGGAACCGGTTCTTCAGCTTGATGAGTTGCTTCAGGTTGCCTCGCAAGTTTTCATCCCAAGAATCACCGGGAAAGAACTTGTCGGTGGCGGCATACGCGTCAAAGTGGTCGATCTCGCCGTCGTTATTGATTTTTGCGAAAGCGTAATTGATGATGTTGATCTTTTGGGCAGGGATGTCATACACCTGATAGTTGCGGTCGTAGGTGCCCCATTCTGGGTAGTAGCCCACAACGTATGGACCAGAAGCGGCAGCTGCTGCCGCCAAGACTAATGGAGAGAGAAGAACGAGAGGGCGCATTTGTGTCCCCTAAGGCTATCTAAGTAGATACTTGAATGTCAATACTTTTCGCCGATGGGCTAATCTAGATCCGTTGAATGCGCTTCCCCGATACTGGATTCTCGACCCAAGACCAGAGGAGAAGGCGCGCGAGCACCCCCTGTTAGGCGCTGTCAACCTCCCGTTTGAATCTCGAATCGAAGTGTCAGAATTGCCGGCGCCGGGTCAGCCGATTGGGCTTCCTATAGGCTATGTCAGCTTGGGCGAGATACCTGAGATATTGCTCTCGCGAAACCCGATTGTATGGGTTGAACCGCGTTTCGGAGAGTGTCCGAGGGGGCGGCTTTGGAGCGTAAATCCCTGGTTCGCCGCCGTGTTGCCCTCCTTGCCTCAAGGGAGCCGAATCATCGACTTGGGTGCGGGTCACGGACGGGAGGCGATCTACACCACCGCCCAAGGGTTCACAGTCGAGGCGGTGGACCACTTGCCAGAGCTGAAGGAGCGTGGGCAGACGATGGCGAATCGGTACCTGGATGACGACTGCCTAGCCAGAATCCAGTTCACCTGCGGCGACTTGCGGACTCGGGCGGCCCATCTGGAGCCAGAAGATGTTGTGGTCTCGATCCGGGTGGGTGGAGAGGCCATTGCCGATGCCGTGGAAGCAGCGCTAGAGGCGCAGAGATTTCCGAAATTGTGGCTAGGCGTTTTCTTCACCCAAGAACACAGAGAGCGGCTCGGCAAGAGTTACAGCGATCATGACACTTGGGAAGGGTTCGCAAATAGGTTGAAGAATCGCCCGGGGCTAAGCCTATCCAGCCAGCTCGTGCGAAACCACCGAGAGTCGGTTGTTTGTTGTCAGATCAGAATGAGGCAGAGCTGATCTCCGCCTTGCGGATCAGCTCTCGGTGGGGGCGAAACTCAACGTTTTCTTGAACCGTTTCCAAGACCTCAACCTTTACTCCCGAGCCAGCAGATTGAAGCAGATAACCGATGATGTCCTCCACCAGAACCTCGGGGGTGGAAGCCCCGCTAGTGATACCGACACTTTGGTGCTTGAGGACCCGGGCCAGGTCGACTTCATCGGGTGTCATGAGCAACACGGACTCCGAGCCCATCGTCTCTGCGACTTCTCTAAGCCGGTTGCTGTTTGAGCTAGTGGTAGAGCCAACCACGAGAACCATGCTGCACTGCTTTGCGAGTTCTCGAACAGCCGCCTGCCGATTGGTCGTAGCGTAGCAAATGTCCTCTTTGCCGCTGGTCTTGATGTGCGGAAACCGTCTCTTCAAAACCGCTAGGATCTGCTCCACTTCCTCTACAGAAAGCGTTGTCTGGGTCAGAACTGCCAGGTCCTCTGTGAAAGGGATTTCAAGCTGCTCTGCCTCTTCAACGGTCTCGACGAACCCAACCCAGCTATCCTTCGCCTCACCCGTGGTTCCTTCCGCCTCCACGTGGCCTCTGTGGCCCACGTACACCAGCTTGAACCCCTTGTTGGCGAATCGCTTGGCTTCGTTGTGCACCTTGGTAACCAAGGGGCAAGTGGCGTCGATGATCTCTAGATTTCTCTCCGCTGACTGTTCCCGCACCTGCGGCGAGACACCATGGGCAGAGAACACAACCGGTGAGCCCTCCGGAATCACTGTAATGTCCTCCACAAAAACCACGCCCCGCTCTTCGAAGCTCTTGACCACGTGTTCGTTGTGGACGATCGCGTGTTTTACGTAAAGGGGTGATCCGTGGATACGAAGCGCAAGGTCGACGACCTCGATGGCGTAGGCAACGCCTGCGCAGAACCCCCTCGGGGCAGCGAGCACGATCCGTTCTAGCAACATTTCTCTATCTATAGGGTACGTGAGGATCGCTTCCTTTCGGAGCAAGCCCCTCTCAAACCCTAGCGGAAGGGCCTGCCGAACAGGAAGTAGACGTTGCCAAAACCTCGGGAACCATAGGCTCCTCCCAAGATAAATGGACCGAGAGGAGTCTGCAGTGCAAACCCACCGGAAATCGACGAGTAGAAGCGCGCCGAAGAGAGCCGATCGTATGCACTTCCGGTCTCTAGAATCCAGAAAGAATAGAGCCTTGTACCGAGAATAGGCGGCAACTCCGCCAGTGTGTGCAGGTAGCCCGCTTGACCCAGCAAGAAGTTCTGGCCGCGCAGCTGGTTTGCTTGCCAGGCAGAGAGGTTCAGCGGTCCGCCGAGCGAAAAGTCGAAGAGCTCCGGATTTGCGTTGTCATCTACCCCGCCGCCTGCAACTCTCAGGAAGAATGAGTTGGATCTTCCGACAGGGAAGTGGTGCTGGGCTTGACCTTGCAGCTGAGTGAAGGCACCGAACGAACCTGGCGCTTCGAAGACCCTAGTTGCTGAGAGCACAACCCTGGACCCTTTGGTCGGTATGCTGGACGAGTTCGTGTCGTTGTATTCGAACCTGGCAGCAAGCTCTGAAACCGTGCCGCGCTGTGGCGGAAGGATTGCCGGGCCGCTATAGCGTGCAAAGTCGACTCGGTATGCCTGGTAGCCGAGTTCCAGCCGAGCAAACCGAGAAGTGGTTACCCCGAGGAACCCTCCTCCGCCAGACCGGGTGGTGCGGTACATCGAGAACTGCCGGTCTCCGATGAACTCGTTTCGGTACCCGATCGAGTGGAATCCGTTGATCCCGGCATAGAAGCTCGAATCCGCAAAGGGGATTTGATAGCGAACCGCTGCCAGGTTTTCGAGGCCGATTGCGAGGTCCAGCTGTGCCTGCGACCGTTCGATTCCGAGGTTTTGAGCCCGTAGGCGAAGCGCGAAGGTAGCGTTGGGAATCTGCTCCGTCGTTCCTTCGATTCTCAGCTGAGGTCGTACAACTGGTCGGTACGCGGCGATCGGGATGAAGCGAATTAGCAGCCCTTCGCCGCCTTCCCGAATGATCCGTGAGACTCGCACCGATTCCCAGCCGCCTTCTGCAACGATATCTTCGATGATCTGGAAGATGGTACTTGAGGCCGCTCGTTCGCCGATCAGCCTTCGTAGCGCTCTCAGAATCGCTGCATCGGAAGGTACCCCCTCCGCTTCAATGAAGTCGATAAGCCAGTCTGCTGCCGGGATTCGGCTTCTTCTTTCTTGTAGCCAGCGGTCGTACTCCTCCTGAGAAACGGATAGCGTCCGGAGAAACTGCCCCCGCGCTTCAGCCGCCGCGTAGCCCCGCTGGATGAGCTCATCAACGTTGTCAAAGTTGAGCCAGTCAATATCTCCGACCGAAGGTGAAATCACCAAGTCCGCCAATTTGAGGTTTCGACGAACATTAGCGGCGGTGACAGCATTGAGCAACTGCGAGAGAACACCCGGGTAATTCTCGAGGTCCGACGCGTTCGCTGAACCATCAGGACCAACGTCGACTGCCAGCACAAACCGAGAACCCAAGTTTCGGGCGACATCGGTCGGCAAGTTGTTGAAAATTCCTCCATCGACCAGGACCTGATCTCCCATTTTGACGGGCGGGAGGATGCCAGGGATCGATGCGGTGGCGCGAAGAGCGTCTGCCAAATTTCCCCGGCTGAGAACCGCTTCTTCAGACCGTACCAAGTCAGCTGCGACCGTGCGGAACCGTGTCGGGAGCCGGTCAAAGTCCATATCGGAAGGGAAGGCGAAACCGATGAGATCAGCCAGCTGATCCAGCGCAAATCCAGTCGCGGTGCCACGAGGCAGGTTTAGCCCGTCGATCCCGAACTCAATGAGCGACGTCAGGTCTCGGTCGGCTTCTTTAGAGAGAATGCCGCTGTTTCTCAGTTGAGCGCCAAAGGCGATCGCTTTGCCCCAGTCGGTGTTTTTAGCCAGGCTTTCGAGTTGCGATGGAGACAGGCCCGCTGAATAGGCGCCTCCCACAATTCCGCCCATGCTTGTACCAACAACCAGGTCAACGGGGATCCGGTTTTCTTCCAACCACTTCAACACGCCGATGTGGGCAAGTCCGCGAGAGCCCCCTCCGCTGAGTACGATAGCGATCTGAGGTTTTTCGGTCTCTGTGGACTCTGCCCCTGGTTCTGTTTGCGCCAATCCGGCCGAAAACATCGAAGCACAGAGTGCTACGATGAGAAAAATCGAGGGTATCGGTCGCATTGGCTGTCCAGAGTGTAGACGATGGAAGAGTAATAAAGTGGCTACTGATTCTCGATGGGAATTCAATGCTCTCTGACGGGACTTTCGCCGCCCTCCCGTAATATAGTCGAAAACACTGTCTCCAGTTTCGCTATAATAGGGTTAGAGGTTGGAAAGAGAGGATCATCGTGACAATGCCTCTCATGCTCCCTCAGAGTCAAAATCATGAAGAACTTCAAAGCCACGAAGTTTGCTTTCGCAGTCACTGCTGCAGGGCTCCTCGCATCTGTGGGGATGTCTCAGCAGCCACTGGACTTCGTATGGCAAGCCTCGTTCAACAACAACTACCTCGGCGCAACGTATATCCCAGGCACACCGAACATAGCGGTTATCGCACTGAATAAGGTTGAGATCCGAAACGCTACCACTGGCGCCGTGGTACAGGTCGTTGACCCACTTCTGGCCGGAAACGTAACCATAGGCGTTCGCACACTCGCGGCGACTTCGGACAAACTGATCTTTGCGCAGGGAACTCAAGCGTTCGTCTATGACCACACAACGAATCAGTTTATCAATCGGGTTCCCCTCGGGGTTACGCCGACCGCCCTTGTGGCAAGCCCGGATGGCACGAGATTCGCTGTGACATCGACGATCCTTGCGGCCAGCAACTTAAGGGTCTGGGAGCTGGATAACCTGGATGCAGGTCCCCAAGTGTTGGTCGACCCAGTAACCGCGGTTGCTAGGACAGGAAATGCTCCGGCGTTTTCACCAGACAGCACCCGAGTGTTTGCGGGCGAATACGGAGCTACTGGCATTGCGCCAAACCTCCGGATGTGGAACCTATCAGATGGATCTGTTGCGTGGCGACAGATCGGTGTCGGAAACCTATTCCAGTTTGTTCTTACATCGTCATGGACGAATCCTGCCGAGATCGTCGTCGGGTTCGACGACTGGCCGTCCCCTGCGAGCAACCTAATTTACCGAATTAACGCAACCGATGGCTCGACGATTGGCACTCCTACAGGTTTTCCCGTCGCAGCAAATGTGAACTCTGTTGCGCGGCTAGCAAATGGCGGAATCCTTGCGGGCACTGGACAGACTCCTGGCACGTACGGGATCAGTGCCGATCAATCCACGACAGTGCAATTTTCGAACAGCTTCCCGGTAAATCAACTCGCGGCTGCACCAACGGGCAATAACTTCGTTGCAGCAGTCGGAGGAGACTTGACCATCTATGAAGCTCAAGATCCAGTGACTGCTGGAGATCCCACGATTCTCTTCCGCAGCTTCAATCCGTTTCCCGATGCGCTAGCAGCGACAGGTCGCCAAATAGCGATGTCAAGCGATGGAAGCTTTGTTGCGACTGGTGCAACGACCAATAACGTCTTTAGGGTGTACAACGGAAACACGGGAGCCCTAGTGACTAGTGTGACCCTTGCGAACGTGGCTGATCGACCTCGTGCGTTCGCTTTCAATCCGGCTTCAACAGTTTTAGCAGTGGCGGTTCAGTCGCCTACAGGTGGCACTACTCGGATCGAGTTTTTCGACCCGGGCACCGGGGGCGTGGCCGCAGGAACTACCAACGTACTGACGCCATCTGGGAATCTGCCGAACGCAGTTCACTTTACGTCGGACGGGCTTCGAGTCATGTATGCGGAAGGAACGACCACCGTTCGAACCATCCGCATGTACACGGTGAGTGACGGCACCCTCTTCGCTGAATCGACACCGCTGGGCGCTGCAGCTTCGAGCATCTTGTACGCTTGCTTCAACCCGGCAACAAACCGAATTGCAGCCGTGACAAATGGTGCCGGTGCGTTCCAGCTTCACACGTTGACGGTTGCGGCGCCGAATATAGTGCTCAATGACTCTACTCCAAACCAGCCAACCGTTCCGAATTGGTGTGACTGGTCTGCAGCCGGTGATCGAATTGTCGTTGGCTTTGCAAGCGGCGGAGTTCCTGCTACAGGTCGAGTCGCTCACTGGGACGCCAACGATCTCTCGATACCTCCTGTTGATATGGGCGGTGTCGTCGGCGCGCCGATCCTGAGCGTTACCTTCAATAACACAACGGGAATGGTCTATGCGACAACGGTACAGGGGATCAACGTCTTCAGTGTTGCGCAAAGCAGATCGGTTCTGCAGATCGCGGGAACACCTGGTGTGGTAAACGACATCGCGTTTAATTCTGCAGGCACCCGCTTCGCTGCCGTTACGTCACTCGGTCGTGTTTTCATGGCAAATGCTCCGGAAATTGGTCCGCTCAAGCAGACGGTTTTCTTCCAGGAGCTCAGCAGCCGGCTGATCGTCGGATGGAATGCGCCTGGAGGAACTGTTGCTCTGCCGGTTATTACGATTGACTTCGGTCCGGACGGTTGGGAGCCAAGAGCATTCGGCCGAATGGAAGCCACGGTTTCGGATGAGATCTACTTCCAAAATCTGACTTCGAGAGCGATCGGTTTCTGGTCACTGACACCCGCTGGCGTGCCGACCATGATAGGCGTAATGGCCAACGTGCCGGATACGGATTGGGTGCTACGCGCTGCTGGTGACGTGACCGGAAACGGCGTGGACGACATGATCTTCCAGCGAACTACTGACAATGCTGTGGCAATCTGGACCAGAAACACCACTGGTGTCATCACAAGCACCATCCTAGTCGGATTTGCCCCGGGAGACTTCGAAGTTCGAGGTGCAGGGTTCCTGAACGCTGCGCCTGGGCTAGAGATCGTTTTCTACAGCCCCTCGACTCAGTTCGTGACGTACTGGTCGTTGAACAGTGCCGGTGCGATCCAGCCGGGCAGCACGGTAGTCGGGGTCGCTGGCAGCGCTGACTGGCAGCTTCGCGGAGTCCTCCAAGGAACGCCCAGTTCCAACTATTTGGTGTTCGAGAACATGGTGACAGGTAGCGTTTGGTATTGGCAGATCAACAATGCTGGCGCTGTCATTTCTACTGGTGAGATGGGCGAGCGCCCTGCGGGTTGGGTTGTGCGAGGTGTCGGCGGCCTCTAAAGCCCCTTAGTCTCGAGCTACTCGGTCCTTTGAGCCGTGGTCTGGCAAGTCCAGACCACGGCTCTGTCATTCCCAATAAGGCGGCAGCGCTCCAGTCTTCATTCGATCCGATTGGGACTGATTGGGTTCGCATTTGGCAGCCGTCAAGAGGGAGCACAATGCAAAGCGAGCAGGAATTGACTACAATTAGGATGAAGCCTGTGGCTTAGCTCTCATGATTGAGAGTTCACAGGAGACAAAGATGAGGTTAAACGTAACATTCAAGACTGCGGCTGCCATCGGCATCGCAGCAATTTTCGTGTCGTCCTCTCTCGCACAACAGCCATTGGACATTGTGTGGGAGGCAACTCAAAACAAGAACACCCCGGCGGTGGCTCATATACCAGGGTCCGGTCTTGTAGCCGTCGCCCGCTACAACAAGGTCGAGATCAGGCAGTGGAGCGATGGCTCAGTAGTTCGGGTAATCGACCCGCTGATCAACGGGGCGACTCAAATCGCAGCTAGATCGCTTTCGGCTAACTCCAACGGGTTGATCGCTGGTGCAGCAGGCACTACGGTATTTCTTGCCGACGCTTTCACTGGGCGGTTGATCCAATCCTGGCCGCTAACTACCAATACAACGGTTACCGCTTCAGCCATGAGCCCTGATGGCAACTTGATGGCATTCACCGGGAATGCCGGAACTGGGCTGCCCCGAATTCAGATCTACAATCTGAATGACCTTGGCGCTCCTCCAGTCGGCTTGCTCGACACCACGACGCCCGTCGCAACAACAATCCGAACCATTGCGTTTTCGCCAGATAGCACCCAAATCTTTGGAGCAGAAGACGGTCAGTCAGCTATTGCAGGCGGGCGTCTTCGAGTATGGAACGTCACGGGCGGTAATCCAGTTTGGTTCCGTGAGCTTACGACGATTTTCCAGTTCCAATACTCTTCAATCTGGAATGCAGGCGGAATTTATCATGGAACAGAATTCTGGAGCACGAACGGACGTGTCTACCGACTTAACCCTGCCGACGGCACAGATATCGATCCCCCGCTAGTAACAACTGCAACTACGTTCGCGCTCCTTAGCAAGGGAGCGAATGGGATGGTAGGAGCGTACAGCACTGCCGGTCACTATGGATTCTCCGGAAATCTAGCAACTGGTCCCGTCATCTACAGCAATACACTTTCTGCAGGGTTTGGGTCGACGGCGGACATCGCTGGCCAGCCAGCCACTATGCGTTACGCCGCTGCGACAACAAACCGCTTCGCTATTCTCGATGCCCAGAACCCAACGACAGCGGGCGACCCAACGGTTCAGTTCGATACCTTCAGCCCAACGCCAACAGGGTTCTCGGTTGCAGTCCGAATGATCGCCTATGCGCCCGACGGATCTAGGATAGCTTGCGGAACGACTTCCAGCAACAATCTTCGAATATACAATGCGGCAACCGGCGCCCTGAATTTCGATATGACCTTGTCTGTCGGAGATCAGATTCGTTCTGTTGCCTTCAACCCGGCCTCTACGGAGCTTGCGGTCGGAGTATTCCGATCGACCGCACCTTCCGCCATCCGTCGTGTTGATCCTGCCACCGGGACTGTGGTTGGCAGCATTGATATTGCTGGCGACACGACTCCAGTTTCGGTTCAGTACATGAACGACGGAACCCGAATCATGGCCAGTAATGGCACCACAACCGGGCGCCGAATCCGCATCTACAACCTAGATGGGTCTATCTTCGCGGAGAGCCCACAACTGGGGACGGCTTCATTGCTGCTTACTTCTGCTGTGTTGTCGCCAGACAATACTCGTATCGCTGCAACTTCGCAGGGTACATCGCACCGGCAGCTGCACATCCTTCAGATTGATGCACCGAACATCAACCTGCTCGCGTCTACGACAGATCAAAACTCTAATGCGTTGTCGTGCAGTTGGCGCCCAGATTCGAACTTAGTCGCAGTCGGGTTTGCTTACCTCTTGGCAAACGGGGGCTCTCGAGTAGCCGTCTACGATGCGACGGATCTCACAGCTCCTCCTGTCGAAGTCGGTGCGGTGCCAAACACTACCTCGCTGACCAGCGTTACCTTCCGAAGCAACGACACAATTGCCGTTACTGGATTGGGCATCTACTTCTTCAGTGTCAACGGGCAGCGCATGATTGCTGAGTTCCGAGGCACCGAGGGGACCGCAAACCACATGGCTTTCTCGCCAACCGGCACTCGATTCGCGTTTGTCACGAGCACTGGCCGGGTCGCAGTGGCACAAGCTCCTGGGTTCGACAATCGGCAAACGTTGTTCTTCAAGAACGATGCCAGCCGATTGATCGTTGCTTGGAGAACTAACTTTGGCGTGGTAGTATTGCCGACGGTGACCATCGACATTTACGACTTGGACTATGAGCCAAGAGCCGTCGGTAAAGATACGACTGGTGGCAACTCCAACATCTACTTCCAGAACTCGTTCCCCGGACCTCAAGAAGGCACACTTGCCTACTGGATGCTGGCGAATGACGGGGTGCCGACCGGAACAGGGGCGTTGCTCTACTCCATCGACAACGACTGGAAGCTGGTGACATCGGGCGATGTGAACCAAGATGGCACTGACGACCTGATCTTCTACAATGACACCACGAACGGCGTAGCTGTGTGGTTCCGCGGAAACAGTGGTATCACCGGTACTGCTCTGATTGGTATTGGCGAGCCCGGCTGGGAAGTTGGTGGTGTCGGAGCAATGGGTGCCGGCAGAAGCCAGCTCATCTGGTCCAAACCCTCTACTGGTCAAGTGGTCTCTTGGTCACTGTCGATAGCCGGCGCTCCGATCGATGTCGAAACGATTGGTTTTGCGCCCAACACCGATTGGCGACTTCGGGGAGTCGGAAATTCTGGTGTGGGTTCTGGGATTCTGTTCTTCGAGAACATAGTCACGGGCCAGATCTATGGCTGGGTAGTGATTGGCACCACCGTTGTCGATCAGGGAACGGTCGGCTTCATGGAGCCCGGCTGGAACATGCTTGGCGTAGGCCAACTCAACCCTTAAACGGCTGAACTCTTTGCGGCAAGTTGCTTGCGAAGAATGAGTGTGGGGCTTCAGAAATGAAGCCCCACACTGTTTTGCTTGTACAAAAAACGGCGCCCTATCGCCGAGCGGGCTACTCGAAGGGACTTAGCGAACTGCCCGCCGAAGAACCGATTCAAGGATATCAGACTCTCGATCAATCTGGTCCTCGGTGGTTCCAGGATGAACCTTAAGTGCGATTGCTGTTCTGGAAAGTTCAGCTGCATTCGGGAGTCTTCGCTGCGGGGCCAAATCGCACTTCTTGAAGCACTTTTCCAAATAGACTTCGCTACAAGAGCCGACCGAAAGCGTCAAGCCATGTGCCTCGCACTCTTCGAGTATCCGGTCTCGGCACCACCCATCCTTAAGTAACTGCTCCTCGACGTATGCGTACAGCCGGTAAAAAGCATGGGTTATCCGTTTGTCAGGCAACGGGATCCGAATTCCATTGAGATTTGACAGCCGACTAACAAAGTGCGCGGCATTCCTTGCTCTCTCTTTTGTCCACGTCGCTATCCGCCGAAGCTGAATCCTTCCGATAACGGACTGCATCTCTGTGAGGCGCCAGTTGGTTCCCCAGTTTTCGTGTATCCACTTGAATCCAACGGTGCCACCTGGTTTATGAACAATGTCGTACGACTTTCCGTGGTCTCGAATGCTCCACATCGTCTTCCACAGCTCTTCGTCGTTCGTGGCAACCATTCCGCCTTCACCGCCCGTGGTCATGATTTTGTCCTGGCAGAAGCTCCAACTTGCGGCTTTACCCCAAGATCCGACGGGTCTATCGTTCACTGCAGCACCATGAGCCTGGGCACAATCCTCAATGAGATGAAGTCCGTGGCTATCAGCGAGGTCCCGTAGACCTTCGAGGTCGCAGGGCCAGCCTCCTAGATGCACCGCTAGAATGGCACGGGTCCTATCGGTAATCAACGGTGCAACCGACTCTGGAGTGATGTTGCCTGAGTCCAAACCCACATCGGCAAAGACTGGGTGTACGAAGTTTGCGACCAGTGAACCAGAAGTCGCGACGAAGGTTCTGGGAGTTGTGATGACCTCATCTCCGGGCATAAGGCGTAGGCCCCGAACAATCAACTCAAGACTTGCTGTTCCATTACAGACCGCAAGCGCCCGTTTTGTTCCACACCAAGCCGCAAATTCGCTCTCAAACTTCAGCCCTTCGTTGCCAGTCCAGTAGTTGATTCGACCTGACCTAAGGACTTCAGCAACAGCCCGTACCTGTTCTTCATCGAAGACAGGCCAAGGAGCAACGGCTTCGGCGGCATCTCTGCACTTACCATAGTCAACCTGCATTTTGGTATCGTACCTGATTTATGTCTTAAATGGTGCGACATTTCGAGGAAGTTAGCGTTTATATACTGATCGGGCAGGTATTCCGACCCATGTCTCACACTCCGGCAAGGTTCCTTTCAGGAACGCCGAACCGCCCAAAACAGCGTCATCGCCGAGCTGAGAACCTTGGTGAACCGAGCTTCCTATCCCCACAAAAGCCCGCTTTCCAACCTTAACGCGGCCGCCGACTGCCGCCCCAGGAGCAACCTGGCAAAAATCTTCAAGAATGCACTCGTGGCTTATGGACGCACGGACGTTTACGATAACGTGGTCCCCAATCTGAACCTCAGATTGAACGACGACTCCTGCTGAAATCAAGCAGCCCTTCGCAATAACGGAGGAAGGGCAAACCCAACTGAACGGGTGGATAATCGTGATCCAGTCAACTTCAGGAAAGGCCCGGGCAATCTTTTGGCGATCGAGGTTGCTCCCAATGGCTATGTGCGCGGCTTCACCTGGCTCAAGAAGGTCGATTCCACCCACTATCGGAACACCCATGACATGCTCTCCCCATAACTCACTATCGTCGCTCAGAATTCTGTGCGGTGTGAGACCGGAAGCTCGCGCTGCCGAGATAACTTCTCTCGAGTGTCCGCCACCGCCTACGACGGAAAGCTTCATTTCTTTGGCCCCTTGAACTCTGGCATGGTAGCGTGTCCTTCCGCTGAGATTCCGGAGCGCTTGATGACCTTAGCAAGAGTAAGGAAAAGAATCTTGACGTCTAAAGCAAATGAAACGTTGTCCACATACCAGACATCGAGCGCCAACTTAGTTTCCCAATCTATAGCGTTCCTCCCATTCACTTGAGACCAACCGGTTACTCCCGGCTTAACCTCGTGCCGACGCGCTTGTTCTGGGGAATACAGGGACAGGTAACGAACCGCGAGCGGTCTCGGACCCACCAAGCTCATTTCGCCCTTAATCACATTGAGCAAGTTTGGGAGCTCGTCTAGGCTAGTTGTCCTCAACCAACGTCCATACGATGTGAGTCTCTTATCTTCCGGGAGCAATTCCCCATCTTCGCCTCGTTCGTCTGTCATGGTGCGGAATTTCACCATCCGAAACGTTTCGCCGTTCTTGCCTGGGCGTTCTTGAAAGAACAGGACAGGGTAACCCATTTTTCTTGTGGAAACTAGCCAGACTACTGCCATCACAGGCGCAAAAATCACGGCGCAGAGCGAGGCGAGAAGTAGGTCCAAGAGCCTCTTTCCAGTGCATCGATACATCGATTAGCAGTCCCCCCTGCTCATGGTTTTGAAATTACCTCAATGGAAGGAAACGCTTCCACAGTAGCGCTGCCTTTAAGCTCAGGCTTGAACTCTTTGCACCGGGCCAGGCCTGGCTAGAATCCTACGGTTGGCGGCAAGCATAGGGAGTGTCAACGTGGAGAGCGTCATCATGTAATGGCGCGTGTCACCATACGACCCAGAAACGGAGGAGGACATGAGTAGCAGAGCGAGGAGAGCTGTAACTAATACACCTTCCGGGCTGAATAGGACCTTAAAGCTAACGTTGTAGAGAAGCAAGACAACGATTAATCCAGCAAGAGCAACTGCTACAAGCCCGCCCTCGTAAAGCAGTTCAAGCCAAATGTTGTGCGGGTGATCATCTCTGTATCCTGAGGGGCTAAGTTGTATGCCGTATGCGCCCATTCCGTGACCAATTATTGGCTGTCTGTCCCAGTATTGCTGTACTTGATACCAATGTAACTCGCGAGTTTGTCCGGAAGCATTTGCTCCGTTGTCTCGCTGCACAAGCAACTCAAGACGCTGGAGGGCCTGGAAGTTGACATTGGTACCCAATTGCTGGACTACGATGGGAGCTACAAGAATAGCAAGGAGGCCCAGTTGGATCCAGGCATAAGAAAGCTTCAGCCTGCCAAACCTCAAACGAGGTCGGAAGACGGCGACAAGCAGGATCAACCCGAAAAGACCGCCGATAAGGGTTTGCCTGCCTGGGTTCAACGGCAGCGCCAGAGCTGTGAAGGCAAAGGGCAATAAGTAGAGAGCCGAAGAGAAGCCGAGGAGCCGCTCGCCGCGAAACAGTCTGTACAAGGACGTGAGCATGGCGGTTGCCAGCACTGATCCCAGGGCAAGGTAGTTACCGGCTTGCCGAAAGAACGCCGTTTGAGCCGCGTAGTCGGTCTTCAGTGTTGCGGCGATCAGAACTACCGTTGCAGAGTATAGACCGAGGATCAGCATCACGTTGAGAAGCCTCCGGAACGATGCGTTGCTCGTAGAAAACAAGAGAACGCCAACTACGAATGTCCCCCACATCAGTATCGTTCCCGTCATCTTTCCCTGGTTTGAAGCAGGTGCCCAAAGCGAAGAAAGAAGCAAGAAAGCGAGAAGAACCGCTGAGATGCCGATCACTTCGAGCCCGGTGCGAGAAACCTTGACTTTTCCGGCCGCGATCCGCAAAGCGAAAGTCGCGACGAGTCCCGCTGCGCTTAAAGGCGTCAGGTCAACCGGAATGAGTGAGAAGACCGGCTGATTCTTAAGAATGCCGGCAAAAATGAAGACGACAAAGAGCGCCTCTACGGACCACACTGTTTGCCATAACTTGCTGAGCGCGCCAGCGGCAGTCGCTTGTGAGGCCGATCCGCTTACGCCCGCGACCATCGGTCTCTCAACAGAATGGTGAAGGCCACTAGAAGACCAGCGGCCAAAGCGAACAACCCGGCAGTGCGAACGTAGCTTTTGTTCGTAGGGCTATCAGAAAGAAACGGTTCGTCGAGCACGGACCATCGAACCCGGTCTACCTCCGCTCTGACCCTGGCTTCCTCGAATTGCAATCGAAGCCGCTGCAATACCTCGCCGAGCGTCTGCACTTCTCGGCTCAGTCTCGCAAGCTCGATGGCATCCTTCGGAGCATCCCTATAGATTTCTTCCAACTCTGCGATCTGCCACTCAAGAACTAAGATCTGGGCTTGTAGTGATGCAACGCTGGTATCGATTCCTTGCCGAACGCTCATGAGGTACTCCTGAACTTCCTTCTCCAGCCGGCTTCGGGTCTCTTTAACCTCTTCGGTCAATCGGGCGACATCGGGGTCCATGGGGCCCTTTGTGATTTGTGCCACGCGCAGTTGGTGCTCCGTGTCTGCCAGCCGTTGCCGCCAAATTTGTGCGGAGGGAACTGAATTTGGAAGCGTCGCCTGGTCAGCGGTGATGTTCGCTCGTCTCTCTGCCTGCGACAACTGGCGTCGGGCTGCGCCGAGTTGGAGACGTAGATCCTGGACTTGTTTGGTGTATTCGGCAATCGAGGACAAGTCGTTAGGAGCGATCGGGGCGCGCAGGCTTTGTTGGAACTTCGTCAGCTCTGCCTCGGCGAGTGTCAGTTCTGCCTCTTTTTGCCGGATCGCCACTTCGAGGTTCTCCGCCTCAAGTCTGGCTGAGTTGAACGCCACTTTACGCTGGAGATCGGCGAGGGTCTCTTGAGTTGTCTCGATGACTCTCAAGGCGAGTTGACCATCACTATCCGTCCAAGAAATGACCACTTGCGCTCGCTGACCGTAGGTTTCGAGCAGTAACCCGGATTCGAGTTGACGTCTAGGCACCCCTGTAACTTCCGAAATGGCCGTTAGGCTTGAATTGCTGAGCACCATCCCCTTTAGGACCATTTGAGGGTCGGGTGCATCCGACGCCAGCCTGATCGCCGAGAGAGCTGCTCCAGAGGCGGCGCTACTGTCCGTGACAGTTAGCAGAGTCATTTGAGCGCGATAGACAGGCGGGGAGAAGAAGACAAAAAGTACACCGACAATTGCGGCAAGAATCACGCTGATGAGCAACAGCTTCCAATGGCTGGCAAGTACAGCAAGGGAAGACCGAACATCGACCTCTTTCTCAGGTGTTGTCGTTGGAGCTTCAGGTTCCATATCGTCCACCCGTGACCCAACCAGAACCCAGCTTTGCAGGGCCCCAAATTCGTGGTTGATCAGCAACCCAGAGTATTGCTGCCATGATCGACCGCAAACCGGGTCGGCACCGGGCAAAACTACCCCGCGTTGATTTTGCTCTTGTCCTGATCACGAATAAATAAAGGTCGTCGAAGAAGATCAACCATAGGAAGACCTGAACCGAGACCCAATACAAAAGTGCGAGATTACCACACGGACTTTGAGTTCTGGCGAACCTGGGGCATATGGCGGCAAGGAACCAGTTGAAGCTACAAGCGCGATACGAATGCCTTCTCAGGTACGCCTTTGGCGGTTGATCCGGCTGAGGTAAATTGACTCGAATAGGACCACCGAGGCGGCGACCTCGATGGGCTTCAACGCAAGTAGATGCTCGACACCGTGAAGAAGATGGTCAAGTCTCTTCGAGTGAAGGGCTCTTCGACTCGTCACGTTGGGATTCTGGCGACCGGGACTGCGCTGTCCCAGGCAATAGTTATTGCAGCGAGCCCCATCCTCACTCGCCTGTACACCCCTGCTGACTTTGGACTTGTCTCACTTTACATGGCGTGCGCTGCTGTACTGGTCATCTTTGCAACGGGCGCCTATGAGCAGGCAATCGTCATTCCGGCGTCGGACGAAGAGGCGCTGAACATTACTGTGTTTACACTGCTTCTATGCGGGGTGGTTAGCGCACTTACGTTGATTCCAGTGATCTTCTTTGGGCACGCCGCTGCCAATTTGCTAGGCAGTCCTCAAATTGCTAACTGGTTCTATCTGTTGCCAGTCACGGTAGCTGCCACAGGTGCATTTGCTACCCTGCAGTTTTGGTGCAACAGAAAGTCCGAGTATCGGCAGATGACCATGAACCGGTTACAGAGCTCGGGATTTACTGCGGTTGCAAACATTGCTCTTGGGCTTACCAAAACAAGCGGAGGAATGATACTGGGAACGACATTGGGCCAGTTTCTCGCGACCTCGATTCTTACGCGCCACTTCATAAAGACTCAACGGCCTGACTTTTCCTCCGTTAACTTCAAAACGCAATGGGAGATGGCAAAGAAGTATCGACGTCATCCCCTTCATCTTGCTCCTGGATACTTGATTGGCTCAGCCGCGGAGCAGGTTACGATCTTTATGATTGGCTCTCTGTTTTCGTTAGCAACCCTCGGGTTCTTCTCGATGGCGTACAAGCTGATCAGCCTTCCATCGATGGTCGTTGCAAGAGCCATCGGAGACGTTTATCGGCAGAGAATCTCCGTTGCATACAATGAACGCGGGCAGTTCAGGGATATCTTCCTCAAGACCCTGGCAACGACGACGGTAGTTGCCTTACCACCGTTCTTCATCCTCTATCTGATCGCTCCCTGGCTTTTCGCTACAGTGCTTGGCTCAGATTGGAGAATTGCTGGAGAGTACGCTCAAATTTTGGTTGTTGGGTCTTTCTTTCACTTTATCGTCGCACCAGTGGATAAAGGTGTGTTCATTGTAGGAGCATCTAAGTACTTACTTCTCTGGTTTAGTGGGCGCCTTGTTTCGTTCTTGATACTGCTCTTCGCCGCTGGGCACTATTCCTTAGGAATAGTGCAAGTCCTTTGGATCTTTGTTGGAATCAACATCTTCTTCTATTTACTGCATGCGTCCGTGAACTTCTACTTGTCGCGAGGTAATCCTAAGGCCAGCAACAGCGCCTAGCAGGAAACTTTAGTCTCCAGGGTCCGAGTCGGTAGCAGAGTCGAGAAGTGTTGCAGTCAACTGATCTTCTTCAGGCACATCGTATAAGCGTCAAAGCTCCAATACCGTCTGAGGAAAAAGCGATATTGAAGTCGGTTCAAAGCTGAGCAAACTCTTCTTGCTTTGTGGCTGCGAAAGGAGTGAAACTCAATCAAGGGTTGCCTTCGGAACCAGATTGATACCTGCTCAAAGTACGGCATGTTGTCATGGGTTGGAGAGCTGTCTCTTTTTTGTTGCACAAAATAGCGAGTGATCGCATCCGGTGGATAGGGTCTGCTGAACTCTGGATGACGGAAAAACCTTGGAAACCAGTTCATTGTGGAGATGACAAGAAGACCGTTTGGCTTGAGAACTCTCCCGAACTCTCTCATGAGCTGAGCGGCCTCGTTTGGCGAAAAGTTCTGGATGACGTGCGAGCAATGAACGCCATCAAAGGTTTCATCTTCGAAAGGAAGGTCAAGGATGGACCCTACTATGGCATTGAGCCCCTGCGCCTTGCAATACTCCACGCTGGTCTGATTCAGATCCACACCGATCACATCCTTGTCGCGAAGCTTCTCTAAAAACGAGCCCGTTCCACATGCCGCGTCGAGAACTTTCGTGCAGTCCTTTAGGTACTCCGCTGCGGTGTCGGTTTCAATTTGTTGAAAGTCTGCCAAAAGCGGCTCAATGAATTTCCTTAGCGAGGACCTGCTCATAGGTAAATTCTCTTCACCGTACCTTTGGCTGAGCTAGTTTTGGGATAATCCACCAGCGACAGACCACCAAGCGGGTACTTCCAGTTGCACGTGTCGTTCGAATCCGTAATAGCGTCAATGTCCATTGATCGGGGAAAGATTATCATACCGCCATAGGGTTCAGGCCCGAATTGCACTTTGCGCGAAGTAACGCGCTCTGGTATTTTCACTCTTGCTCCACTTCTTCACGTGCTGAATTCTGTGGACTGGCCTTCGTAGCCGATTCCCAGGCTTGTTCAACGATCTTAGTCAGGTCTCTTCTGAAGTCGCCGAGGACTCCAAACATTTTCTTGAACCGAGTGTCCTCGTATCCACCTGTGTCGATCATTTCAGACGTGGGGAGATAACCGAAGACACTCCCAACGTAGCCAAACGGAAGCACAACAGGCCGTTTAACATGTCGACGAACAAGACCGTCGTAAGCTGCGACGGGCTCTGCCTCCATCCAAGGCAGCGCGACACCTGGTTCAAGATACAGACACCCGATTCCGGTTTCCTTATCGACGTTTATGCTGAGTAGCTCGCGGCAATCAAATGTTTCCCGCTGCAGTACGACGGCTGAGCAGCAAATTTCATCTTTACTCGAGGAAAGTGATCTTCGGACCGCGTTAGCTATGGCCTCACACCAGTTTCGATATTCTGCTTCATTGAATCTTCCGAACGTCGGTCCTTGCAGCCGCCCTCTGGAAATTTGCATCGGACCCCAGCTGAAATCAAATTCTGCGGGTCTCTGATCCCCCATCATCCCTGGCAAGAATAGTACTGGAAGCTCCGGATTCCCTAAGGCGGCTCGAATATCCTCCCGGATGACGCCTGGGTAGTCGGGGTGAGCCTGAGACTGATCTGGGTAGCTGACCGGGTGGCAGGCGAAGCTCCAAAGAACCGCTTTTGGCGTTTTACCTTCGAACAGAACCAGTGTGTCGATGTTCTCCAGGCAAGGCTCGATCAGGTTCGGCACCATCGCAACATAATTCCGCAGGAATGGAGGTTTTCGGTTGAGTCGAAGCCGCCATCCGCGTCGGTTGACGACGAGTCCTGAGGTCGTAGCAGAGCCATGCCTTGCGGCAAAAGCAGATCCGGAACATTGACTCAGTTCAAGGACTTTCGCTGAAATCGTTTCTGCAACTCGCTGCAGATATCGACTCGAGAGAGGAGCCAACGTGGGCAACTCAGGATCAAGGTTCGGAGCTGAGTGGGTATGAGATGCGATCACGATCAGAGAATCTCTTGGGATCCCGGTGAGATGAGCGACTCTGTTGACCAAGTCATTTCCTGCAAAGAGAGCATCAATGCCAATGAGCCATGCTCTCTCGGAACCCGCACCAAATCCGATGATGTTTGCCTCGAAGCGAGAGTCCACTTTGGAGAACCTGCTGGATCGGTGGTTGATCCCAGGACCATCATCTACTTCAGGAGCAATGTTCGCGCTTGCTGCGACAACGACGGGTTGCACGCATTCGCGAAAGACTCTCTTTGGTTTCGCTCGGTTTGAATCGGACACTTTTGTTCGATGCCGCCTCGCCGGGCTAGCTATTGGCGGAGTTATAGAACCTCGGCCAGAAATCAAATTCTACCGTCAAGCGGAAGGGAGTTTCACTAGAGGTGTCACAGCGAAGCGGTAAGATTTGCACTTGAATCAGGGACTGCGCCACCTCGCTTTCGTAGCTCGGTTCTTCTTTCCCCAGTTCTCTCAAGCTGGCTGTTGCTAAATCGTTCTTGCACAAAACGAAGGTGGATGCGTGGCTGGATTCGAGCATAATATGATCCTTGGGGTGCGACAGTGATTGGAGTTGTTGAGTTTGGTCTCGGAAACATAGGATCCATTCTCAATATGTTCAAGTTTCTGGGTATGCCTTGCAAGCTCGTTTCGCAACCCTCTGAAATGGCTGACTGCACCAAGTTGCTTTTGCCAGGAGTGGGGCACTTTGACCGAGGGATGATCGAGCTTCGAAAGCGAGGTCTCGATGAAGCGCTCGATAGAGCAGTTAATGAAGACGGAGTGCCAATCCTTGGAATCTGCTTGGGCATGCAACTCTTGATGGAAGGGAGTGACGAAGGCACTGAGCCGGGTCTTGGCTGGATCAAAGGAAGGGCGCGGAGATTTCCAAGCGATCTGCGGGACGGAGACCAAAAATTAAAGGTTCCGCATATGGGATGGTCGAACGTTGAGCCAGCCGCTAACTCAAAAATGTTCAAGGATTGGGAAGGTGAGTGCAGGTTCTACTTTGTGCACTCTTACCACGTCGAACCAACGGACCCCAACACCGTCGCCGGAGCCAGCCACTATGGGACGGACTTTACTTCCGCCATCGAGCAGGGCAATGTCATGGGGGCACAGTTCCATCCGGAAAAGAGCCACAAGATGGGGATGAGGCTCCTGAGGAACGTCTATGGGAAGTAGCCGACGAAGCATCCCGAGGGTGATTCCCGTATTGCTGATCAAGGACCAGGAGTTGACAAAGACGATCGAATTTGGGGACGAGACCTATGTGGGTGACCCGATCAATGCCGTCCGAGTATTCAACGAAAAGGAAGTCGACGAGATTGTGATCTTGGACATCGATGCCAGCCCAGAGAACCGTGGTCCACGCTTTCAGGCAATAGAAGAGATCGCTTCTGAAGCTTTCATGCCACTGACATACGGTGGTGGAGTTTCGAAGATTGAGGAAGTGGAGGCGCTGTTTCGATCTGGTGTAGATAAGGTTTGCCTTAACACCGTCTGCTACGAGAACCTTGGGCTTGTTTCCGAAGCCGCCGCAATCTTTGGCAGTCAGAGCATCATCGCCTCGGTCGATGTTCGGCATCCGACGCCGGGTGAATTCGAATTGTTTTCGGCGTCTGGAACGAAACGTCAATCCGTCGACTTAATACAGCACCTTAGCGACTTGGAAAAAGCAGGAATTGGCGAAATCATCATCAACAGCATTGACCGAGACGGTAGGATGGATGGCTACGACTTAGAACTGATTCGGGTTGCTTCTGAAGCGACCTCCGTTCCCGTTGTTGCGCTTGGAGGTTGTGGGAAAGCGGAAGACTTGAATCTCGCAATTTCGGCTGGGGCTTCTGCAGCTGCCGCCGGGAGCTTCTTCGTTTTCTTTGGGAAATTCCGAGCTGTTCTCATCACTTATCCAAGCCGAGTCCAGCTTATGAGTTTATTCGAACATGCGCCAGCCTGAGTTATCACCTATAGCGTCGAAGCGACGATTTCCGCACATCATAAGCGAGGATGAGAGCGGTTATCAGCGGTGTGTTCGCTGTGTGATGGATACAACAGATCCGCTCATCACTTTCGACGGCGAGGGAGTGTGCATGTACTGTCACAAAGTGGAAGGGCTCCGCAAATTCTGGAACCCAGCAGGGGATCCGGAAAGGTATGGCCGGCTTCTAGAGAAGTGCAAAGAGGATGGGAAGGGTAGAGAATACGACGTCATTATCGGCCTTTCTGGAGGTGTGGATAGCAGCTATGTCGCTCACTTGGCACATGAAGCAGGGCTTCGGACTCTTGCGATCCACTGCGACACAGGCTGGAACTCCGAGATGGCGATCAAGAATATTCAAAACGTCGTCAGCGTCTGCGGCTTCGACTTCATCACCCACGTTGTCGATTGGAGTGAGATGAGAGACCTCCAACATGCTTTTTTCAAGAGCGGAGTTCCCGCTCAAGATATCCCGCAGGACAATTCAATCATAGCCGTTTTCTCGTCGTATGCTCGCAAGCACAAGATCAAATGGTCCTTAGCGGGAAGTAACTGGGCAACGGAGAGCATTTTGCCCATGGCTTGGGGTCACGTGAACCTGGATAAGAAGCATATTTTAGCGATCCACAAGAGGTTTGGAACCAAGCCCCTCAACAAGCTGCCTCTCATTTCGTTTGAAGAGTACACAATCGTTAATCAACGGCTATACGGAATGAAAGTGGCAACGCCACTAAACCTTGTTCCATACGACAAATCCAGCGCGATGGAACTGCTTAAGCAAAAGTTCGATTGGCGATATTACGGCGGCAAGCACCACGAGTCTCGATTTACCAAGTTTTTCCAAACCTGGTACCTCCCACATCGATGGGGGTTCGACAAGAGGTTGCCTCATCTATCCAGCTTGATCGTAAGTGGTCAGATGACTCGGGAAGGTGCTCTACTGGAACTGCAACAGGAATTGTTGATTGAAGAGGAGTTTGAGGCAGATAGGAGATATATGGCGCGCAAGCTGCAAATTTCGGATGAGCAGTTCGAAGAGCTTATGAACGTTCCATTGCACAGTCATCAGGACTATCCATGCTCATCTTGGTTGCCTCTTGTGCGAAAACTCAAAAACAAGTACCTGGTCTCAGTAGCAAAGAAAGAATCAGCTACATGAGGTTCTGAGAATGAAGGAGTCAGGATGCGTCCAAATCTATCCCAGCTGTATA
>JBKBWO010000022.1:0-9644 GCA_046314495.1 Fimbriimonadaceae bacterium | reverse complement strand
ATTACCAACTACACTTTGGAGGCTTTACTGTACGGCATTGGCAGAGAGCTTCAGCCAAAAATTCGGGCCTGATTCGGAAAGTCGTTGCGACTAGAACACTTAGCCGATCCCTCGAACGAGAACTTGTTGAACTACAGCCGAGCGTAGTTGCGGTTCGCTCTGTTGCGTATCTGCCACTTGGAGTGAAGGTTAAGCAGCGGACTGGTGCCAAGCTCATGTACGACATACACGAACTAGAAACTGAGACCGCTGGTCTGACTGGAGTGAAAAAGAGGCTGTACAAGTTTATAGAGTCGAACAGGATTAGAGCCGCTGACGGCGTAATCGTAGTCTCGGATAGTATTGCTGATTGGTACAGAGATGTATACAAAATCGAGAGACCGACGGTTGTTCGAGCTGTGCCTGATAGTTCACAACGAATCCTCAACCAATACCCTGAAACTGCTCGAGAATTATTCGGCTTAAGTGAAGATGTAACATTGTTTGCCTATGCAGGACTCCTAGACGCTAACAGGGGAATAGGCAAACTTATCGAGATTTTCCGGAACGCTCCACCGGACAAGAAGATTTTGTTTATGGGAAGCGGAGCGATGGCGGACGAAGTAAAGAAAGAGGCAAAGTCGAGTAACAGCATTTTCTACTTGCCATCTGTAGAACCCGAAAAGGTGATTAGCCGGCTGCAAGGTGTTGATGCTGGTCTAATGTTGACTAAAGCAGGGGTCCTTAGTCACGAGTTTGCTCTTCCGAACAAGTTCTTTCAGTATCTGTTCGCTGGCGCCAGCGTTATTTGCTCGGAGGCGCCGGAGATGGCGAAGCTCATAGAAAAACACAATTGTGGCTGGACGTTTGGTAACGCCGAGGGTGCGCTAGAAGAGCTGATCTATGGTTTGACCAAGGGCGAGATTCAGTCCAAACAGATAGCAGCATTGGAAGCCGCAACTGAGTTTACGTGGGAAGCGGAAGAGGAGAAGCTCATCGCCGCTTACGCGCGATTGCTGAACGGTTAAGCTGTCTTTATCGACGAAGCAATTGCTAGAACGCGGTTTGCGATCACTGAAGTCGAACAGTTTTGTTCGACAAACTTTAAACCAAGCTGCCCGAGCCCCTTCCGCTCTTGAGGGGTCAGTCTGGCGAGTTCACACAGAGCGTTCTTGAAAGCAGAGATGTCCGCTGGAGGGATTGAAACTCCTGCTCCGGACAAAGCGACCATATGGGCTTTGCCGGGCGCAGCCATAATGCAGGGCAGTCCAGCGGCGAGGTAGTCCACTATTTTGTTCAAGCTGATGCCAAAACGGTAGATGCCGAGATTGCGGCAACTCGCAACTCCAACGTCTGCAACCTGGGCGACTGAAAGGGCGACTTGTCGAGGTACGGTACCTAGCAGTACTGCCTGGCCGGACTTTACGCACGGGTGAGCGCGGATTTGATCTTCCATGGGTCCTCTCCCCAGGATTGCCAAACGAAAGTGCGCACCGGCACTCTCAAACGCATTGAGCACAAAAGTGAGGTCGGTTGCTGGAACAAAGCTGCCCATCCATAGGCATAGCAAGTCGGCATCGCTCTTCATCCTTTCCAACTCTCGCAGCATCTCGAGAGGGATCTCGGAATGCTCTGCTGGTTCTATCGAAACCTGCGGGACAAAATGAAACCGATCTGCAGTTAGCCCCCTAGTCGAGAGGTGCTCCAGAGCGTTAGGAAGAGTGCTCATTAGACCATCCATTTGTGTACAGGCGACATCCTCGGCCTTCTGAATGAGCGGAACCAATGGGTTCAGCCTCCAACTCCGACTCATTTGTTTGATGGTCATCGGCCACAGATCGCGTGTCTCGCGCAGAACTACCGCTCCTGTCTTTTTTCCGGCCTCGACGGCGCCGAAATTGTCAATCTGATAGACGGTGCCGGCGATGATTAAGTCCGGTCTAAAGTCCTCAGCATGATCTACAATTGCTCGGCCGCCCCGTTTCCAGCACTGAAGCATGGCTTGAACCCTTGCAGCACCAGTGCCACTGTAACGGCGAACCGGGACCAATCGATAGTCGACTCCTTCATCGACAAACTGGAGTTCCTCGCTCGAAGATGGCGGCGGATCCGACATCATGTGGGAGAACGTCGCGCCAATGATGCGAACGCTTCTACCTTCTGAAGCCCACTTGCGTGCAAGCAGATTAGTCCGAAAGGTGGTACCGTGCTGTGGCGCCCCTAAGGCTAGGTTGATGAGAAGGATCCGGTCTATGTTTTCGAATTCTTTATCAGACTCGATCTAGTTACCTCAACAAGTTCCTGAATAGACCGTAGATCAGCGCGGTGTTGGCGACACTTCTCACAACCCTCTCAAATTCGTCTCTTTGAGAGATGAGGCGAGTAGTCATGACCCTAGTTGGTACAAGAATAACGTCTCCAAGTTCGATTCTTGTGCTCATCCGAGGTCTGAGAAGGGATCCGCCGGGTCGAATGATGATAATGTAGCTGGAATCGGCATCCGGAGTGAGACCACCGGCCTTCGAAAGGTAGTCCCTCAGCGATCGACCCGGCTCAAAAATGATCCCTTGCGGTAGAGCCACCCCGGGGCCGTCGACCAAGACAGTCGAAGGCGTGTCAGGAATGGTGATGATATCACCGGGAAGCAAAGTGAAGTTATGCATCGACTTCGGATTTCGCACAGCTTCTTCTAGCCGAACGGTCAGATTGCCCCCAATAAGGTTATCGATCGCGTTTGCAGACCGGGCAGGTGTGACCAAGTCAGTTCTTGTCAGTTCAAGCTTTGGTTCGTCTCCGTTAGGAGCTGCCGGCGCCTCTGGACCCAAGCCTGGCACCACAAACTGCGAGCTCTCTTGGGCGTTACTTGACCGAAGAACAATCAAACGGTCAAGTTCTGCTCTTGCTACCGCTCGCTGGTACTCGTTGTCCTGAATCGTCATCAGAACCTCCATGAGCCTAGGCTCTTGGCTCCGCTGGGCGTCAGTCCTCAGTAAGTCAGGCCGCCGCGCGACTTGGCCGCCTCGGAGCCAAGCTTCGCCCCGAAGTCCGCCGGCCAATTCCAGCAGATCAAGGAATCGGGCGTCCTTTCGGTTGAAGTAGTAGGTGCCCGGGTTGGCGACTGCTCCTTGGATAACGACCTGTATTGGTTCCTCCAGTACAGAGCTGTCGAGCGGAATGGTGATCCGGTCTTGGTCTCGAACCAGGGTGGTTGAAGCTTGCCCCAACGGGATCTTGCTGGATTCTGTACCTTCGGGCACGTTTACAGGGGTGACCAGGGCAAATGACTCTGAATTAGGAATCGTGCCGCCGGCAAGGCTAATCAACTGCGCAAGCGTCATGTTCTCGCTTCGAGGGTAGGTTCCGGGTCTTTGCACGCCACCCATTATCGTGACCGTCCGCTCCGCCAAGAACTGTGCTTGTTCTAGCGTGTAAACAGTGAACCGGTCTCTTGCTTGCAATGCGATGTTGGTGGACTCAGCCCCTGCCATAACTTGGTCGATATCGACGACAAGAAGCGGTCCCAGTGTTCCATCAGTGTTGGTTCGTTGTAGGAATGCAGATCTGCGGCTTGCGTCGAGAGTCGGACCGCCTGCCAATTCTAGAAGGTCTTTCAGTCGCATGTTCTCTGCGAGAGTGTAGGTGCCGGCCCGCTGGACTGCCCCAGAAATCTCTACCGATTGTTCAGGAACAGCTTGCCACTCTTGAATGGTGTAGACCCGCAGTTGGTCTCGATCCTGCAGCAGAATGTCTTGGGAAGGGTCGCCGAGCGCAGCCCTCACCAAGTTGATTTTGATGAGCGGACCTGGAGTGCCGTCCAGATTGAATCTCTGCAAGTGCGCTTCTTCGGTGAACGCATTCGGCTGAAGGCCCCGCCCTTGCCGAATCAAGTCGACCACACGCATGTCGTTGGCCCTTTCGAAGGTTCCAGGTTCGCGAACGGCTCCTTGAAGGAGAACTCGTCGTTCTCCGCGCCAGGCGGTGTCGTTTACGTCGTAAACACGCAGCAAGTCGTCAGGCTTTAGCTCAATGTTGGCGCTCGGGCTGCCGCCCATAGCGGCACCCAAGTCAATTCTAATAAGAGTTTGGGTTCGATCGGGGTTGGTTCGCAGAACTTCAGCAACAGACAGGTCCGCTTCGGGCCGGAGACCCAGTGCAAGCTGAACCAAATCGCGTACCCGCATCCCGGGTTGAATGGCGTACGACCTAGGCTGCTCTACAGGCCCCTGGATCGTGACCTGGTTTCGAATAACGGGGCGGATAGAAAATACATGTACTTTGTCCCCTCCCCTAATGACCGGGTTCGCATCTGGGGTTGCGTTGTTGACGTCGACGTTAAGGAGCCGTCTTTCGGAACCTGGAACCACTGAATCAACGGCGACATTCTGAGACACGCCGGAAGGTCGAATTCCACCGGCATATCGCAGAAGGTCCGAGAGTGATTCGTTGCCCAACAGCTCGAAGACTCCTGGGCGATTGACTTCGCCTTCAACGGATGCTTCTCCAATAGCGACAGGATAGAACACGACGTCGCCGGGTTGAAGCTGAACGTCTTGGCCAGCGTCGCCCGAGATGAGAAACCGATACAGGTCGAAGGTACGGGCAACTGAATTGTTTCGGCGGAGTTGGATTGAGCGCATCGTGCCACGTTCGGTTGGGCCTCCTGTTGCCAAAATAAGGTTGAACAAGCTGAACGTAGCGGGAACCGTATATGCCCCTGGCGCAAAGCTCTCTCCAAGTACTGTCACTTGGAAGGTTCTCAGTTCATCGAGGAGCAACAGAACTGTCGGCTGCCGAAGGTACTGGGAAATCTCTGCCCTAAGAACCTCCTCTGCCTGTTTGAGGGTTTGACCACGCAGAATGATTCGTGTGCCCGTGTTTGGAACGATGATGGCGCCAACGGAGTCGACTGTGACCTGGGTTTCGGTTGGAGCTGAAAACGGTGAGCTAACCCGAACGGTTAAGCGGTCGCCAGGACCAAGTTGATAAGTGTCTGGCGCAGTCGCTGTGACATTGCCCAGGACAATTGGGCCGGTCGCACTGGTGAAGGCATTTGACTCTGCCCCACCGGCTGCCATCCGCTCCTTCAAGGTCTGAATTGCAGCTCGCGAGGTGGAGAAGAAATCGTCGCCGAATCGTGCAATCGGGCGCTCTACCTTGATCTTGGGGTCGCCCCCGTCTTTAACGGGTTCCGGCGGAGGGACGGCTTCTGGCTCCGTAGGCGGTTCGGTGCCCGGTTCTCCGTTTCCAGGGTTTCCTGAACCAGCCTGTCCAGTCCCGTTGCCAGTTTGTGCGTATGCGGAAGAAACGTACAGCACCGCACCTAGCAAACACAAGACGACGACCAGTGTCATCGCGAATGCTTTCAATCTGTCCAAAATCATTGCAAAAAATACAGGGTCAGTTGGTGAGTTTACTCAGACGCTGACAAGCCAAGAACCATTATAGGTCCATTTGGTCCGTTCGTTCAGCGTGCGAGTTGCATGATTTCGATCTTCGCGAGGCTGCCTGCAAGCGAAATCGGCGATTCGCAAGCTACAGCGGTTTCAAGACGATTGACATATCTTCGCTGTCTGCAGAAGCCTCCTTCTTGCTACCATCAATGCAGGTTGAAAACAGTTTTGCGTCGAAAAGTGAAGCAAAAGGTGGACTAAAATATAAGTGTCGCTCTGCTAGAACCTTCTAGGCGGGCGCTAGTGAAAAGATGAGGTTACGGAATCCACTTACTATAGTGGCGGTGCTGGGCGCCGCCGTTTTTATGCCGTTTTGCGCTTCGGCGCAGCAGCCGCTTTCCATTGTTTGGGAAGCTGTTCAGAACAAACAAGTCCAGAGCGTTGCGAATATCCCTGGTTCGGGGTTGGTAGCGCTACTGCGATACAACAAAGTCGAAATTCGAGAATGGTCGACAGGCAATGTCGTTCGAATCATCGATCCGCTACTCGTTGGCACAGAGCAACCTAACGTAAGAACGCTCTCTGCAAACGGAAACGGGATCATTGCGTTCGGGGTTGGGAACAGGGTCTATCTAGCAGATGCGTTTGCGGGCACAATGATCCAAAACTGGACTACCCCGCTGCCACAAGTACAGGAGACTGCGCTCAGCCCGGATGGTGTCCGTCTGGCAATTAGTGGCAATGCGACTGGCACCAACCCACGCGTACTGATTTATCAGTTGGGCAACCTCAGCGCTGCCCCAGTTACGCTGGCAGACACTTTTGTTGTCATCACCAGCCTTGTGCGGTCCATCACGTTTTCTCCGGATAGCACCCGCTTGGTCGGTGGCGAATCCGGGACCATCTCAAATCCGGCCCGAGTTAGAGTCTGGCCCGTTGGCGGTGGAAACCCCATCTGGCGAAGAACGCTGAACACAAACGGTCAGACGGTGTTTTCCTCTAGCTGGACGGCGTCCGGATTGTTTGTTGGAACGTCGTTCGAACTCGGGAGCGGCTCGGTCTTCAAACTGAACGAAACAGATGGAACCGATTTGAATCCACCTCTCGCAACCACTACTTCGACTTTGGCGCTAACGAAAAACCTTAGCGCAGGTCTAATCGGAGCATACGGCGCTGCAGGCCACTATGGCTTTGCCGACAACTTTACCGGCGGAATCGCGGGCTATTCGAACACGATTGCCGGTTCGCTCGGCACCACAAACGACATCGCAGGAGACTCAGCCTCTTCGAGATACGCCATGGCTGGGGTCAATCGATTCATCATCTTTGACGCTCAGGACCCGACAACAGCGGGCAACCCGACCGTGCAGTTCACCACTCACACGCCAACTCCATCTGGCTTTAGCGTTTTGGTGCGCTCGGTAGCTTGGTCCCCGAACGGAAACCTTGTTGCAGCTGCACCGGCAAGTAATACGTTGCGCATCTACGATGCCGCAACCGGATCCCTGAACTTTACGGTTATCCTGACCACCAGCGACATCGTGCGCGCTTTGGCTTTCAGTCCGGATTCGACTGAGCTTGCAGCAGCTGTTGGCCGACCTTCAGGCGCAGGGTTCATTCGAAGGGTCAATGTTGCGACAGGAACAGTAACCGCCAGCATTGAGACAGCCAATCCGCCAGTTTCGGTTCAGTACTCGAACGATGGCACCAGGGTTCTCGTTTGTCCCGGAACACAGCTCGATCGACGGGTTTTTGTGTATAACCTCGACGGAACAGTCTTTGCAGAAAGTTCGGATGTCACCGGCGTTTCGACGAGCCTAGCGGGAGCTGTTTTCTCGCCGGACAACACCCGAATCGCTGTGGTCTCCACTGGAGCCACCAAGAGGCTTCACATTCTTTCTGTCGCTGCCCCCAACATCAACGTGGTAGCATCCTCGACAGAGCAGGCAACCGATCCAGTTTGGTGCAGTTGGAGACCTGGAAGCAGCCAGGTTGCGGTTGGTTTCAGCGTTTCGGTTCCGCTTGGCGGATCGAGGATTGCTGTTTGGAATGCAGACAACATGGCTGCGCCGCAAATAGAGGTCGGAGTGGTTCCCGGCGTCGGTTCTATAACCTCCGGAAAGTATCTAGCGAGCAACACCGTTGTCGCAACGGGCCCTGGCATCTACTTCCTCTCGGTGGATGGTCGAAGGCTTACCAGCCAATTCGAAGGCACAGAAGGGGTTACTCAGAACATCGCCTTCAACCCCTCCGGGGATCGGTTTATTTTCTCGACGGGGGACGGAAGAGTCGCGGTAGCGGAATCACCAGGGGTCGATAACCGCCAGACCCTGTTCTTCCAAGAGAACAGCACCAGGCTTATCGCCGCGTGGCGTACCAATTTCGGTAATGTGCTACTCCCCACAATTGCAATCGGAAACCATGACGTGGATTGGGCGCCAAGAGCGCTCGGTGCCGATGGAACAGGAGACAATTCCAACGTTTACTTCCAGAATATCGCTCCCGGTCCGGAGGAGAGAAATCTCGCCTACTGGGAGTTGGCAAACTCCGGAGTACCTACAGGTTCCGGTCCTTTGCTGTACCGGTTAGACCCGAACTGGGTGCTTCGCGGCGCGGGTGACATTAACCAGGATGGCGTTGCTGACCTGGTGTTCTTTAACACTTCTACCGATGCCGCCGCCGTCTGGTTTAGAGCTGGTAACGGCTCGATCGTCGGTACCGCGCTCATCGGCTTTGCTCCGGCAGGTTGGGAGCTTGGAGGTGTCGGTCACTTGGGAAGTGAACCAACTCGGTTGGTTTGGTACAACACTTCGACCGGGCAGGTAGTCGCTTGGGGTCTAAGCACTTCGGGAACTCCGATCTCAGCTGTCACGCTGGGGTTTGCCTCTTCAAACAATTGGAGACCTAGAGGTGTCGGCAACTTTGGCGCAGACCAAGGGCTTATATTCTTCGAGAATGTCGTCACCCGGCAAGTCGCCGTTTGGTTGGTCGTGGGCAACACGGTTACAGCGACCGCTAGCGTAGGGTTTGCCCCTCCGGGGTGGACGCTGATTGGGGTCGGTCAGCTGAATCCCTGACCAAGGGACAGGTCGAACACTAAAGCGGGGCGCAGGCTGTACCAGCGCCCCGCTTCTTTTACCGGCTCGGGGTCGGTGTCGCAGAGGTGGCTCGCGCAAACCTAAGCTCTGGCCTTGAACTTTGCTGAAACGAAGCGGGCCAAATGGTACAGCCCAAAGCCGAGAAAGTAGGGGGCGACCGCAAAAGACTGTGAACGTAGTTACAGCCCAAAAGCCGGAAGTGATCAGACCCCACCCGATCCGTTCTGCTATCGAATCCGGTGGGTACATCGCAAAGTATGACAACGGGAAGATGAGGAGCGACGCCGTAGAGGCGAGGGTAACAAGGGTAAGAGCCCAGATCCTCCACGGTATAGCGAACCATGCTGCCATTGCTGCCAGGACTCCGATGACCCACCAAGTTTGTACGGTAAACGGCGGCAGGTATTTGTACAGATCCCTCATAGCGTAAACCCACCGTGGTCCGTTGTCACCTAGATTCGATGGGCTGACGGCATGAGAAAGCGTGGAGAGCAAGCAGCCAAGCAAAGCCGCTAACCAAATACCCAGCCCAACTCGCTACTGAGTGCTGGCTTCTGTAGGTCCTCAGGCGTCTGCCAAGGCAATTGGTCAGGCAGGTCGACGTCCGGTGCCAGAATTTGTTCTTCGCTAACTTGTTCCGCACTCATTCTAAAGCCTGCAGAGTTGAGTTTAGCTCTAGAGAGCAACCAGCCCTGCAAAAAAAGTCCGGAGGCAGCGTTTGCTGCCTCCGGACTGAGGTTGGCGTTCGAACGGTACCTAGCGGCTGCGAACTTCCGACAGTGACCAGTTCACGGGCAACCCGTACACCGCAGAAGACTCAACCACGAATCCGTTCATCATCCAGATTGCGGATTGGTTCGTCGATGGGTTGTACCAAACAATGTCTTGGCGACCGTTGTTGTTCAGGTCCACCGCAAACCGAGCTTCCCATTCGGCGAAGAGCGGCACGTTGTCGAAGTTGAACGAGTCGTAGTTTGTTCGAGTGGTCATCAGGAACATCGAGGCGCGATCGTTAGCAACGTTCTGCCAGAGAATTCCGCCGCGAGAGTTACCGGCGAAGTCTCCAACCAAAACGGGCTCCCAGTCAGCACTCAGTGAGAACACGCGTACTGCATCCACGGTGCCGTTCGTCTGCATGTAGAGGATTCGCGCTTCGCTTGAAGAGCCGCTGAAGACC
>JBKBWO010000021.1:0-34223 GCA_046314495.1 Fimbriimonadaceae bacterium | reverse complement strand
GGGTTAACGCTGACTTCGGTTACGTTTTGGACACCGGACCCCCTGTCGGTACGTTCGTGAACCGAACCGCCTATCACGATTGCATCAATTACAAGATCATCGGCAAGCCGGCACATGCCGGAAAGCATCCGGAGGATGGAATCAATGCGATCAAGGTAGCTGCGGATGCGATCGCACCGATGAGAGTCGGCCGAATTGGGCCAGAGACCACCAATAATATAGGAATTATCTCTGGTGGTACCGCAGTTAACGTCGTTTGCCCATCCGTCGAACTCAAGTGTGAGGCGAGGTCGACCAGCTTGGCGGATCTTGATGAACTGATCCGACACATGGATGAATGTGTAGAAGCTGCCTGCACGAAGCACGGCGCGAAGCTAGAGCGAGAGTACGAACGGCACTACGGCGCCTATCACATCGAAGAGGCAGACGAGGTGGTTCTGGTGGCGCAGCAGGCGGCACGGAACCTGGGGTTCAGCGGGGATCTCCGGACAACGTTAGGAGGAAGCGATGCGAACGCCTTCAACGAGAAGGGCAGAAAGAGCATCGTTGTGGCGACGGGAATGAAGGACATACATACCCATGATGAGCACGTTTCCATCGTGGATTTGGTCGATGCAGCGCGGCTTGTGGAAGAGATAATTGGGGTGGTCTCAGCAAAAAATTGAAAACTTGAGCAAAATAGTTGCCGTTACCCGAATCACTTTGATGCTGAGAGGCGTCTTGGGATAACATATCTCGCAGGATTTGCACGATGAAGCTATTTACACGTATCGCAGTCGGAACCGTTTTGGTTGGATCGCTCGGCACTGCCGCGCTTGCTCAGGAAACAGAGCAGATGGGTCTCTCCATCCGCGCTGGCACTTTTTGGCCAACCTCCAGCATTGGTCGTGACCAGGGAAATGTCTGGTTTGGAGCTGGCGTTGAGTACAGACTCAAGCAGATCAGCTACGGCACCATGGATCGAGAGTCGAGCAGCTACTTTACAGTCTCCTTCGACTATGTTGGGAAGGGAAGCCTTCAGTCGTTCCCTCTGCTCATTAACTATGTTCAGAGAGAAGGTCAGTTCTACTTCACCGGTGGCGCTGGCGTTTCGTTCGCCCGAACCTTCCGAACGACGTTCCCGTTCTTCTCGACGAGAAACCAAACATTGTTCGCCTACCAGGTTGGAGTTGGCTATGACTTCGACCACTCCGCGAATTCGTTCTTCGTAGAAGGCAAGTTCATGGGTACGGGGAACTCGCAGCTGAACGGCTTTGGTCTTTACCTCGGCGTTCGACTCTAAGTTCAACGAGTCGCCAGCAGATTATTGCCCCCGCAAGTCGGGGGCATTTTTGCTTTGAGGATGAACATTCTGGGCGAACCGACGTTATTCTGATTGTGGGTTCAGTTCTCACCACTCGAATGGAAGCAGGAATTGGTGCCGATTCAGCAATGGAAGAGGTGCTGATTCGCAAATGCCGGAAACAGGAGCCGGTCGCCTTTGCACAGGTGGTAGACCTGTATCAGCATCGAATTTATGGCTATGTTCGACGGATGGTAGCGACGGCGGAAGACGCGGAAGACGTTGCTCAGGACGTTTTTCTGCGGGCCTACCAGCATTTCCCCTCGTTCGACAGCCGATGCTCTTTGCGTAGCTGGTTGTTCAGAATCGCGACGAACCTGTGCATCGACCGAGCCCGGTCGACGCACCGACGCAAACCGATTGAGAGCGGTAAGGAGGATGTCACGTTCGAGGACTTGAACCTAGCCGCAGATGGACTTGATCCTGCTGAACTCGTTCTAACACAAGAACTTAGCGACACAGTGGAAAGGGCGATTGAGCAAATGTCTGCCAAGCTAAAGAGCGTTCTATTGATGCACGACCAGCAGGGGATGTCGTACGAAGAAATCAGCAAGGCGCTTGACGTCCCGATGGGCACCGTCAAGAGCCGCCTTTTCTTGGCGCGGGCACACGTGCAGAAAGCTGTAGAAGTTTACCGGTCGGAGTCACAGATATGAACAGAGATCCACTAGAAGAGTATGGGCAATCGCAATTAAGCGAAAAGATCGCCGAAGTCGTCCGCGACCTCGGAGAAGAGCGACCGAGCCTCGAGTGGGAGTCCAAGCTGTCCGACGCCCTCTCTCGGGAGTACGAATCGGTCGCGAAGCGCAAGAGATTCTGGGGCAAGCTACGTTGGAGCGCTGCAGGTGCGTCTCTCGCAGCCGCCGCCGCCTGCGCATGGGGGCTGTTTGTGATCCCATCTGCACCAGAAGTCAATGTTCCAACAAGCAGCCTGGAGATGCAGGTCATCGAAGCTCACTTGGTTATGGAAGCAGCGGAAGAGAACTCGAGCGGGGCATATCTCCATTCGATCTTCAATTCCAAGGGAGAAAAGTTGCCCTGAAGCGCTGTCTTGCCGCCTCACTTGTTGCGATTGCGCTTTCGGGTAGCGCAATCGCGCAGTCTCCTGTGCCCGCGGAGCTGGAGCATGCGATCCGCTCGTTTAGCGAGTTAAGGTTTGCCGGTGTGCGAATCGTCACTCTGGAGGGGCCACCTCCGGGACCGCCTCCTCCACGACGCCCTCCAATGGGGTCACGGCGCGAAAGAATCAAGGAGCGAGTGTTCCAAGACCGTAATCGGCAGAGGATCGAAATTCTCAACAATGATCGCCCAGAGTTGATCGTTATCGAGTCTCCGAACCGAAGAATCGCTTTCAGGCCGGACGGAAGAGAAGCTACCGAGTGGCCACCGAGGCGAGAGTGGTCGAACCGATGGCTGAACGAAATGGCGCAAGGAATTCGGTCAGGAAGGCTAAAAGTAGCGTCAGCTCCTGGCTCCCGGATCGCCGGAGTAGATACTGTTCAGTTCACTATTGACGGTCCGCAAGGCAGAGTCATCCAACGGCTTTGGATCCATCCACAGACTGGCATGATCTTGAAGCGTGAGGCTTTTGGACCAGGTGGAAACATGGCTGGAGGGTTTGAATATGAAAGCTTCCAGGTAGTGGATGCCCACCCCGAGGCGCTGTTCCGGGTCGATCGGCCCATCCGAAAGTTCAGCCCGGCGATGCAACAAGCTGAGTCCCTCTCCCGTGAGGAAGGGTTGCCGTTGCTTGGATTCCCGCAAGATTCCGGTTACCGGCTTTCCAGAGCGCAACTCATGCTAGATCGGCGGCAAAGAGCTATCCTCTTTAACTATGTTCATCCTCAGGGACCGGTCTCCCTGATCGTCTCTCGGGCTAGCCTTGACCAAGAGAGGCTGAGCCGCCTCGCCCAAGGGCGCCTAAATGTCTACAGCTGGAACGTAGGCGATTTAGCGCTGGTTTTGATTGGTGAGCGGAGTGAAACTGAGCTGGCGCGAATTTCTAGGCTCGTGGAGCGTCTGAATTAGCGTCGGCCGCTCACGAAGCGGTTCCATAAATTGGCAGCTAAGAGACGACTCGTCAGTGACCGCGCCCAATCCAAGCGCTCCAAGTCACAAGGAAAAAAGAGAGGCAAATTCAAAGGACTGAAGATCATCTTCGGTCTGTTTTTCGCCTTCATGCTGGCCGCGGTTAGTGCGGGTGGCGCTGTCTTTTGGTACTTCTGGTGGGAAGCCGGGAACGACTATCCAACGGTCGAACAACGGCTGATAGCCCTCCGAAAGGAACCCTCAAAGATTGTAAGCAGGGACGGATCACTGCTCTACACCATCCAGAGCGAATATAGAAATCCGATCTCATACGAGGACATCCCGCTCCACGTGCGAAACGCTGTGTTGGCAGCAGAGGACAAGAGGTTCCTTCAGCACAGTGGCATTGACTATCAGGGCCTAGTCCGAAGTGCCATCACGAACGTTTCCGAAGGTCGAATTGCCCAGGGCGGTTCGACCCTGACGATGCAACTCGCAAAGAGGGTTTACAGCGGTAGCGAACGAAACTTTTTCCGGAAGGTCCGGGATATGGCAATGGCACTGGTCCTTGAGCAGAGGATGAGCAAAGAGCGAATTCTCGAGCTGTACATGAACCAGGTCTTCTTTGGTAGCGGCGCGTACGGGATATCTGCCGCAGCCGATGTCTACTTCGGCAAGCAAGATTTAAATGACTTGACTCTCGCCGAGGCCGCCATGCTCGCAAGGCTTGTGCAGCGCCCCAGCCTGGACAACCCGTTCCGTAACCTGGATCGCGCTTTAGCGAATCGGAACCTCGTTCTGGCGAACATGCTGGAAGAGGGTTGGATCACGCAGCAAGAATACGAGAAGGCATTCAACGAGAAGCCTAAACTTGCAGAGCGGCGCGAGACGGTGACCATGGTCAAGGCACCCTACTTCGTTCGCTTTGTCTTGGAGACGTTACGCCGAGACTATCCTCACCTAGACCTCGGCGAAGGCGGCTACACCATCGAGACCACCATGGTGGATTCGATCCAGGAAGCCTCCGACCGCGCAGTTCGAAGAGCTGTCGCCAATAACCGGCTGGCAACTACTGCCGCATTCGTTCTCATGGACGACCAAGGTCGCGTACTCTGCCTTACAGGCGGCGTCGACTTCCGCAGAAACAACTTTGACGTCATAACTCAGGGGCGTCGCCAACCAGGGTCCGCCTTCAAGCCTTTCATATACTCGGCAGCGCTGGAGTTGGGTGTCATTAGCCCGTACTCCAGTATTTCGAATTCCAGACTGACCTGGGGCAACTGGACCCCAAACAACGTCGTGAATCAATACGGAGGCATGGTCAGCGTTCAGCAGGCGATGTCTCAGTCAATCAACGTCGCTGCTGCTAGGGTCATGCAGATGCTAGGCCCAAGAGAAGCGGTGCGCTATAGCCGAGATGTTTTCGGTTTCCAAACCCCGCTCCCTGCGGTGCCTTCACTTTCACTCGGCGCAGGTGAGGTCTCTCCTATGGAGATGCTCCGCGCTTACTCTGTGTTCATGACTCATGGAGATAGAGTTCAGCCGTTTGCCATTAGCCGAATCATCGGTCCCGGTGGGGAAGTGATAGGCGTATACGAACCTCAAATTGCGAGAGGAGTTATGAATCGCCGAGTTGCAACCACTATGGACCGTATTCTCCGGGGCGTGGTAACAGGTGGCACAGCTCGAACTGCTTCCTCGGTAACCGATGCGCGTGGCAAAACTGGCACAACCTCCAGTAACAGAGATGCCTGGTTCGCCGGCTATACAAACAACTTGGTCGGCATCGCGTGGATTGCGAGAGAAGTTCGAGATGAGAAGAACAACCGCTGGGTCTATCAGCCAATGCCCGGAGTCTTCGGCGGAAACGTGGCCGTACATATTTGGCGAGACGTGGTCGGATTCGCGCAAAAGGAACTTGGCGTCGGGACCCGGCGCGAAGGAATGGAAATGGACGGTGGAACAGGGCGCCGAACAATCGGCGATGCTGAGCCCAGGGAAAGGGCAGAGACTCCGACCACTCCGATCCATAGTGACGACATGAAGCCTTCGAACGAAGGCGTTGGCAGTGGGGGAGGCCAGATTCCAATTGGCCCGGAGCCACCGCCCAGTTCAGGTGGCGACGGTGGGTCAGGGCCTGGTCCAATTGGCCCTGAACCTCCGCCGGCACGATCTGAGCCGCCTCCGAGCAGCACAGAGTAGATCGCTCAACTAAACTTTTCATTGCGGAGAGTCCAAAACGATGTCCGTTATTCACGCACCCAAAGCACCGGAATATTCCGTCCGACTCGTGATCCTCGCGGGTTTTCTGCTTTTGGTGGTGCTTGTCTTGCTTGGCAGGCTCTGGTTCCTACAGGTTTGGAGCTCTGAGTACCTCTCGGAAAAGGCGCAGCGACATCGGACCATCAGCTTTGAGACCGTTGCCCCCCGAGGTCTGATTTACGACCGAAACGGGGTGTTATTGGCGGGTGTAAGGCCCGAAGTCGTGGTTACGGTCATCCCACGAATGGCACGGCGAGACCCAGAACTTCTTGAGCGGCTAGCACTGGCAACTGGAACAAGCGAAGAAACGCTGCGACAGATTATGGAGCGGGAGACTGTCCAAGCCGATTTACCTGTTCCTATCTTTCTCGGTCTCGACCCTGTAATAGCAGCGAAGCTGATTGAAGAGGGATGGGACACGCGAGGTTTGGGCATCGAAACGCAGCCCATGCGGTACTACGCTGACTCCTTTGCCCCAAGCCACGTTGTGGGCTACGCCTGGACCCCTAGCGAACAGGACGTCAATAGACTGAGAGAAGAAGGCATCCGCCCTGCTAGATATGTAGGGAAGGTCGGCATTGAGGCAGTCTATGAACGGGAGCTGATGGGCGAGATGGGGAGAGACAGCTTCGAGGTCGACGCCAAGCGCAGACCAACTCGTGTTATCGGCAGAGACAACAGCCTTGCGGGTAGTCGGTTGAACCTGTTCTTGGACGTATCCTTGCAGAAAAAGGCGATTGAGCTGTTGGGCGGGAGAAGAGGCTCCGTAGTTGCACTAGACCCCGCAACCGGTGGCGTTTTGGTCATGGCAAGCAGTCCAAGTTACGACTCCTCCATGTTTCTCGGCGGAATCACTAGAAACGCCTTTCAGGGACTTCTCGATGACCCCGATAAGCCTCTTCTTAACCGATCGATCCACGCCGCCTACCCGCCCGCTTCAACGTTCAAGATTGTCACTGCCATTGCTGCCATGCAGTCAGGCAAGTTCAGCCTGAACCGGCCAACGAACTGCCCAGGGTATTTCGAAATCGGAAACCGTCGATTCCGGTGTCTCGGGCGCCATGGCAACATCGCCTTTACCGAAGCTATGGCGAAGTCTTGCAACACCTACTTCGCAGACCTTGCCGTAAAGGTCGGCCCAGAGCAGCTTCACAAAACTGCGCGGCAAATGGGCCTGGGAGAAAAGACAGGAATCGACCTAGTGGGCGAGCGCTCTGGCGTTGTGCCCGATGAAGAGTGGCGAAACCAACACCGCAGAGAAGTCCCCTGGCGGGTCGGCGACACGGTCAACAACGGAATAGGGCAAGGTGACCTCAGCGTTACGCCCTTGCAGATGGCGACTCTCGTCGCCCTGGTTGCAAACGGCGGAAGGGCGCCTGCTCCTCGAATCGTCGATACGATCGAGCCCAGGATTGCTGGTTTGCCGATCAAGAGCACCAAGCCTTCCCACTTCGTTGAGGTCGACTTGACGGGCGATCAGTGGAGCACCATTCGTCGCTCACTCTTTGAGGTCGTTCAAACAGGAACGGCGAGGGCGTTTCGTTCAGACGAAGTGAGTATCGCAGGCAAAACCGGAACGGCGGAAAACCGCCGAGACCGTGAGGCCCATAGCTGGTTCGTTGGATACGCTCCAGCGAACAACCCCAAGATTGCCATCGCCGTTATCGTCGAGAACGCTGGCCACGGTAGCGAGGCTGCCGCCCCGATTGCCGCGAGTCTTATCCGGAGCTATCTGCTCTCGCCGAGCAGCTCTCCTAATTCCCGTCTGGCATCTTCGGCTGACTCTCGCCCGGCTTCAACCGGCAACTGAGTCCGAGCTGCCGCGGCGCTCATTCCCTCAATCAGTATCTGGTCACCATCTGCTTTCGTCACGCCGGCAAAGGCGAAGCCAGGCTGAATCCGGTTGTACTGGACCAGCATAGCATAGGTCGTTCTGGCGAACCGCAAATAGCCCTGAATCGCCTCGTCCAAAAGTCTCGCGCGCACAGCAGGATCTTGTTCTTGCTGAGCCTGAAACACCCGGGCTCGGTAGGTCTCAACTGGAATCACTTCTGGGATTGACCGGATCGTGAAGTAAGTCGTCCCTTCGACTTGCACCAGCCGTTGAGCGGTCTGAAGGGCTTCGTTTGTTTGACCCGCAGCTTCCTGGGTCTTGTACAGCAGTTCTAAGGTCTGCAAGTTATTTGGGTCCCACTTTAGCGCGTTTTGAAGCGCCGCAATGGCGCGCTCCGGATCCCCCTGATCAGCGTGTAACCGGGCAATCTGGCGGTAGATTCTCGGCTGCGGCCGAAGCTGAACAGAACGAGACCAAGCGGCTAGGGCTTCCGACGGAGTGCGGGACGCTCGTGCCAGCAGTTCAAAGGCAGACGGAGAGAAGGGATAGAGTGCAGTGGAGCTCGATGCGAGTCGATTCGCGGAAGGCATGTCTCCGGAGGCAATAGCGTGCCTGGCACGAGCTTGCTGGACTTCAGCCCCCAGTACATAGCCTGAAAGCAAAACTAGGACGGCAATGACGCTTACTGTGCCTAAGCGCAGATCTCTGGGGATCGACTCGGTCGATGCCCCATCGGCGGAGGCTAGCAATCCCCAACCCATGACCAAAAATAGACCCACCAAAATGCCCAGATGAGCCAAACTCGATTCAAACACGGCTTGCGTCGCTGTTGCTGCTAGTGCACCGGTAAAGAAGATCACCTCCAGCTTTCGGTCGTCCGTAACTCTCCGAACCCCTTTCCAAGCCCTCTGCAGCCAGAGACCCAGAACGCCCAGGAAGACGATCAAGCCAAGTAGTGAGGTTTCAACTGCGATCTCAAAATAGCTGTTATGCGCCAGTCGAGTCGGTGTGTTCAGCCCGGGTCGAGCGCTGTATATGTGAAAAGACCCCAATCCCGTTCCAGTAGGGCTCTCCTTCACCAATTCGATAGCGGACTGGTAGAGCAAGAACCGAAACCCCGTCGATTGCTCGACTTCTGAGGTCAAAGAAGCGATTCTTGCCGCAGCAGCCGGTGCGGAGGCAGTAATGCGAGGAAGAACGAACGCCCCAGCGATTCCCACCAAAAGTAGGGCTGATATGCCAAGTGCTGCGTACTTCGCTCTGCGCGGGCTAACCAGCGCAAACACCAAAATAGCGCATATAGCAAGCCCCACAATCGCCGCGAGATACCCTCCGCGGGATTGTGTAAGCCCAAGCGCGAACGCCTGCAAAAGCAAAGCAACTGCAAATAGGGCTCTAGCCCTTCCAACTGCGCCGCTGGTAGCAGCCAGAGTTGCAAATATGCCGAGCAACAGCATCCCTGCAAGCGCGTTCGGGTTAATCCAACTACCGAACACCCGCCAGTTCGGATCGCCTGCAGCAAAGTACTCAAGAATCGCTCTTAGCGCGAGGATGGAGCAGCCTGCGACGAAGAACCCGAGGCACTGCCGCCTGTCTGCCTCCCTGCCGCTCACCAGTACAGCCGTAAACAGCGCTAAGATCGCTGTTGCCCATGGCAGGAACGCCACTAGGGAGTCCCAGCGAACGGACGAAACCATCAGCGAAACCAACAAGACCAACAGCAGTAGCCCAAGGGAAGCCATGAGCAATGGGTTCGGCAAGTGAATCACTCGAGTTGTAGCGAGTCGGAAACTCGCCGCCAACCCCACAAGAACCAAGACGGCAAAAGTCGCATAGCCCGCTAAAGGAGGGGTTGAAAGCAGCTCGAACATCCATCCCCAACCGGGTTCGATGGTTTCGATATCGAGTGAGAATCGGCCTCCGACGATCGGCAAGATGAGCGCCGCCAGGCATAGCAATAGTAAATCGGGCCGTTGGCGGAAGCGGTTCACGAGAATCTCCTCCGAAGACGGTCAAGCCAGTTCTTAAAGATCATGATCGAAGCTCGGAAGGTCAGCCCGACCATCAACCCAGCACGGATAAAGGGTCTGGCAACTGGATCGTGCGCCGCCAACTCGTGAATGTCGTAGTAGAGCAGCATCGAGCGGTGGTGCCGCCAGATCATACGGTTCACCGCCTTGTCTGTACTTTTGCCGATCGCATGAGAAATCACTGAATCGGGAAAGTAGATCACCTTTAGCCCAGCGTCGTGTACCCGTTTGCAGTAGTCAATGTCCTCGCAGTACATGAAGAACCTCCCATCGAGCCCGCCACAAAGCTTATATGCCCTTGGGGTAACCCAAAGCGCAGCCCCGGAGACCCAATCCACTTCGGTTTCTGACTTATGGTCGAAGTCTCTCATCAGGTAGTCGCTAACGGATTTGCTTTTTCCAGTCAGCCGTGCCAAAGGTGTGCCTCGAAACAGCGCTGCTAGGGGGGTCGGGAACCGGCGGCAGCTGTATTGCAGGCTTCCGTCAGGGTTAACCAGTTTCGGACCGATCACCCCGACCTCAGGGTCCTGAGCCCGCTCCCAAAGAAGCTTAAGGGCACCAGGGTGAACTACCGCATCAGAGTTCAAAAGTAAGGCATGAGGAGCGGCCCGCTCTGAAAGAGCCAGGTTCTGGCCACCCGTAAAGCCGAGGTTGAAAGGACTTCGTATCAACCGGTATTCAGGAAACTCTTCCTGCACCATCTCTGCGGATCCATCTTCAGAGTTGTTGTCCACCACAATCACCTCAAACCGTGCTTCGCTTTCAACCGCACGCAGGCTCGCAAGGCACTCACGAAGAACGTCTTTGGTGTTCCAACTGCAAATCGTGACAGAGAGTTGGAGGTTGCTCACTTGGGCTCGAACCCTCCATACACTCCCCTCGCTCTCACTAATGCCGAACCCAGCACGACAGGTGTAAGCACCGCTGTAGCCACTTTCTCGCCGAAACTGCGATCGTGTTTGTGGAAGTAGCGAAGAAGGCTCCGATGGGACTCCCAAATCATCTGAGGGCGAACCTGGCGGGTACTGGCGCCGCCTACATGGAAAACCTGCACGGAGGGCTCATAGCGTATCTTCCAGCCACCATCTTTCAGAGCCTTCAGCAAGTCAACCTCGTTGAAAAAGATGGGGAATCGCTCATCGAATGGCTCGCTTTCTCTGCCGATCGCCTTCAAGGCTGCTCGCCGAAAAAGCAAGAACGTCCCCATCGGCTGCTCCACCTCAGCAGGTTTCGCGTAGTCGAAAGAGGGAAGGCGGTATTTCCCGAACGAAGACTCGGGAAATGCCCTGTCCAGTCCGCTCATGGTTCCGAAGATGCCTGCCCACCTGGGAAACCCTCGAACGGATCGCTGGGCAGAACCGTCTTCGTTCAGCAACTGAGCGGCAACAACGCCCGCCAGTGGGTCTTTCTGCAAGATCGCAATCGCCTGGGAAAGAGCGTCCGGTTTCAGCCGCGTATCGGGGTTGAGGGCCAGAACGAAATCTCCGCTCGTTTCCCGGAGTCCCAGGTTGTTTGCAGCCGCATAGCCCAGGTTTTTCGACTCCTTCAGCAGCTTCACGGAAGGGAATTCCGACTCTATCCGGACAGCTGATCCGTCTGTGGAATTATTGTCGACGACAACCACTTCGGGAACTTCTTCGATATCAGATTGCGCTATGGAATTGAGGCATTGAGACGTCAGATCAGCCGTGTTCCAGGACACGATGACAATCGAGAGGGAAGCGCTGTGCGTCGCGATGTTCAAGCCGTTACCAGTATGGAACGATCAAACGCAGACATCTGTGCTTGGAGGGAACATACGCCCCATGGGTAAGAGTAGCGGCACTAAAAAATCTATGAGGTATCATTATCTACTGTTGAGTTCGCGGCGGACAGGATGTCAGCCCGAATTTGAAGGAGGATCGCCCTGTGAGATTAGCTAAAACGCTACTTGGCGTCTGCGTGTTGCTCGTTGGAGCCGGCATGGCAGCAGCACAAGCCGTAGAACCAAGCTCCAGTAGCGAAACGAACCCAGAGTTAAAAGCAAAAATCCATTTGGCAAGAAATGGTGACCGTGATTGGACGATCGCCCGCCGATTTGATGTTTGTATCCCCACACTCCGTATCGCCAACCCGACCGTGAACTGGAAATCAGTTCGAGTCGGTGAACCCATCGTTATTCCACCCAAGACTACGGATTGCCGAGTCATCGAGGAAACCAGCATCGCCGCTCTGCGGCAATACATGGCAGAGCTTCGTGGTTCGCAGTCCAATGTCGAGGTCCCCAGGATCCGCGTTGTCGGAAACCTGAGCGACAACTCCTCACTGCCGAAAGGCCACAAAGTGAGAGAGGGGGATACCGACTGGACCATTGCCAAGCGGTATGGCCTCAGCACCCGAGTGCTGAGAGAGCTGAACCCCTCCGTAAACTGGAGCCAGCTTGAGACGGGAATCATTTTGAGGTTGCCGGAACAGGTCTCGCCTGAAAACAGCCTGGAAATCCGAACCCCTTACGCCGAAATCGCTGATAACAGCGTGAACGTTAGGGAAGAGCCAGGCAGCAACGCCCGCCGGCTTACAGTTGTCCAGAGCGGAATCAAGGCCCGCGTCCTCGCCTCCAGCGATGGCTGGTACAAGCTCCGGTTCCCAAGAGGAACTGAAGGTTGGGTTCGAGCCGACATGCTCAAGCCAACCACACCGCCTGTTCAAATTGAAGCGAACCGAGATCGAGTTGCTGCAAACACTGCCGCTCCACAGCGAACGGCCGTGCAGTCCAGTATTCGAAACGCTACGATCCGCTCGCAACAAAACCGACGGAATATCGCCTCAAATACCAACACCCGCCGCAACACAGGAAACGCCGTTCCGCACAATGCTGCTGGCGCAAACTCTGTTGTTCGGTACGCACTCTCATATCAGGGAACGCGGTACCGCTGGGGTGGCACAAGCCGAAATGGCGTTGACTGCTCCGGTCTGGTCACGGCGGTGTACCGCCAGCACGGCGTAAGCCTTCCCAGAACCTCGGCTAGCCAGTTTGCCAATGGTCAACGAGTTTCCCGAGACAATCTGAAGCAGGGTGACTTGGTTTACTTCCGCACCCGTGGCAGCCGCGTCTCACACGTCGGCATCTATGTGGGCAACGGCAATTTTGTGCACGCTTCTAGCGGCAGCGGCAGGGTTCAGGTCAACAGCTTGAATTCCGGCTTCTACGCTCAGCGATACGTTGGAGCGACCCGCCCGACCGGCGCCCGCTCTGCTTCTGCCAGCAACCAGGCAGCAGCCAATAACCAACAGACATCTCGAAACTCGAGAAGTAGTGCAGGCACCCGTGAAGCAAGCAGCAACAACCAGCAGCAGCAAAGTAGTGCCCAAACAGCGCGCTCTGAAGAATCTGGATCAAGTCAGTCCCAGAGCAACGCGCAGTCCAATCAACAGAGCGCACCTGCCCCACAGGCGCCTCCGGTGGATACAGTCAACAACTGATCTGCCGATAACCTCTGTCGAATGCTCGTAGACTTGGGCTGGACCGAAATGGTCCAGCCCAATCTGCTATAATCAATAGCTTCGCCCCGGTGGTCTAGCGGTTTAGGACGCCGCCCTTTCACGGCGGAAATCGCGGGTTCGAATCCCGTCCGGGGTACCACTTCCAGAGGCTGATTACGTGAGGTTTAGTTAACTGCGGAATTCGTCTGCAAGGACCAATCAACGGAAACCAGTGCAACTAAGGTCTTGCCGTATCAGCGGGCAACAGGCTATGGTGATCACCTGTAAAACCGCGCGGCAAATGCGAGATCACTGGACAGCAGTTTTGCCATCCATTTCATCCCGGGTTCCTCCGTTTCTGCGTGGCCGGCTTCGATGACTACCACGCCCGCCTCAGCTGCTTCCAGACCATCGTGGTGTTTCACCTCTCCAGTCACCAGCACCGGCCGGTCGAGCGAGCTCGCAAGTTTCCAAAAACCTGAGCCACTTCCACCAACAACCGCAACCGAGGCGACCGTCGCATCCTCCGGACCGAACACCCTAACCGCGCCACCAAGCCTTTCAGAAACCAGCGTTGCTAACTCTTTTGCCGAGCACGGTGAGTGCTTGCCCCAGTACGATAGGGAACCACGCCGTGCAATTTGCGTCACTTCGGCAAAAACTGCGGGCTCTTCGTAAGGATGGGCTCGGTGATGCGCGTCCAGCACAGTGGGAAGTAGTGCTGGTGGACAAACCACCTCCAGCCGAATCTCCGAAGTGGTCTCCACTTCTCCGACTTTTCCAACATAGGGGTCAGCACCCTCAAGAGGTCGGAAGGTGCCAGTGCCAGGGGAATAGAAGGCACACCGATCGTAATCTCCGATTGCGCCAGCGCCAGCAGCAGCCATCGCATCCAGCACAGGTTGCAGATGGGACTCGGGCACATAGGAGACGATGGCTGCGAAGGTGTCCATAGGAAGGTGGCCCAGGGGTTGCGGATCTTCCAGTTTCAGCACCTTCGCCAGTTCAAAGTTGATCCCCCGGGGCGCGAAATCCCAGTTGGTATGCGCTGCAATGTAACTCATTCCCGACTGTGCCATCTTCAGCAATGCTCGGCCCGAGAGATTCTCGACCGTGATCTTCTTCAGTGCGCCGAAGATGAGTGGATGGTGCGAGACGACTAACTGAACTTCGTCCTGAATCATCTGCTCCAAGACAGAAGGTGTTGCATCCAGACAGACTCCAACTTTCTGCGCCGGGGCAGCGGGGTCCCCTAGAAGCAGACCCACATTGTCCCAATCTTCCGCGGTTGAGAAGGGGGCGTTGGAATCAAACCAACGCAGCACGTCGCTAACTTTCTGCATCGCCTACCGTTTACCCCCAGCGGTACACTTCAGCCCGCGTGAGCGACCCCCAGAAGCAGAAGAACGAGTACTTAAGAGTCGGAGGCCAGGCGATCATCGAAGGGGTGATGATGCGTACTCCCGACGCCTTTAGCGTAGCGGTTCGCGCACCAAACGGCGAATTGATCGTGCAGACCGAGCCGATGCAGAAGACCTGGATCGGCAAGCAAACCTGGTTGATGAAGCCGTTCCTCAGAGGGACGTTCATGTTGCTCGATGCGCTGACCCTCGGCAGCAAGGCACTCAAGTTTTCCTCTCATGTTCAGCTCGATGAGAAGTACCTCCCAGACGAAGAGAAAGAGCAGGAAGCGAACAAAACCGACAAGAAGAAGGAGTCCGAGAAGACAATCCGCAATATCGCCATCGGCGCAACCGTGGTGATCTCGCTTGCGTTTGGATTCTTCGTCTTCAGCTTCGTTCCGAATTTGGTTGCCGAGCAGGCACGGCTCTTGGGGATCACCAACGGCACGGCGATCAACTACATCACTGAGACCATCAAGGTCATCTTCGTCATCGGTTACTTGTGGGGCATCAGCTATCTGCCCGATATCCAGCGTGTGTTTCAGTACCACGGGGCAGAGCACAAGGCGATCAACACCTATGAAGCCGGTGAAGAGCTGACCATCGACAATTGCCGCGCACAGACGAGGCTCCACATGCGGTGTGGAACCAGTTTCGCCATCATTGTCCTCATCGTCAGCTTCCTGTTCTTCCCGCTGGTTCCTCGGTACCCGATTCCGGACCTGCCGATGATCGGGAATGTCGTGGTGAGGGTTCTTGTCGAGCTGATGATTTTGCCGATTGTTGCCGGGGTGGCATTCGAGATCTTGCGGTTTGCCGGCATGCATGGCGACAAGAAATGGGCGAGGAACCTGTTCGCACCTGGGCTTTGGACCCAGAAGATCACGACCAAAGAGCCGGACGATAGCCAGATCGAGGTCGCCCTCGAATCACTCAAGAGCTGCCTGGCATATCAGGGCGAGACGGCAGAGAGGAGTGAGCCCGAAGAGCCTAAAGAGCTGGAAGAGACTGCCACAGTCCTTTCGTAGCCGAAAACGGGCGATTTGGCACTTGACAACTCGCTCTGAAAAGGGGATACTATTCCGTTGGCATAGGTTTAGGACCGTTGCCGAAGAGCACAATGGAGGCACGCAGCCGGAAAAACCGATAGCGTACTCAGTACGAGAATCCTTGAGAGGGCCCCGATTGTGCGTCGATCGAGGTCCTTTTCTTTTGCCTGAAGAACGAACAAGAACACTAAATGCCTACAGTCAATCAGTTGGTCAGAAAGGGTCGTAAAGACACCAAAGTGAAGTCGAAGTCACCCGCGCTGATGGGTAACCCACAGCGAAGGGGTGTTTGCACCATTGTGCGTACGATGAGCCCGAAGAAGCCGAACTCTGCGGTTCGGAAGGTCGCTCGTGTTCGCTTGACTAATCAAGTGGAGGTCACGGCGTATATTCCCGGTATCGGTCACAACCTTCAGGAGCACTCCGTTGTTCTGGTTCGTGGCGGCCGTGTGAAAGACCTTCCCGGTGTTCGCTACCATATCGTTCGTGGTGCCCAACAGACCTCCGGCACCTCTAACCGAAAGCAAGGTCGAAGCAAATATGGCGCCAAGCGGCCCAAGGATGGAGGCGCGAAGTAATCATGCCTAGAAAAGGACCAGTCCCGAAGAGAGCAGTCACCCCGGATCCGGTTTACGGAAGCGAGGTCATTCAGCGGTTCATCAACCGCATGATGGTGGATGGCAAGAAGGTCACCGCCGAGAAGATTTTTTACACCGCTATTGAAGATGCAGCCCAGAAGCTCGAGAAGGAACCCGTAGAGGTATTCGAGAAGGTGCTGCAAAACGTCATGCCACAGGTCGAAGTGAGGCCGAAGAGGGTCGGTGGCCAAACCTACCAAATTCCTATGGACGTTCGCCCGGACCGCCGCCGAACGCTAGCCCTTCGCTGGCTGGTCGAATCGGCACGAAAGCGCAAAGGTGAGCGAACCATGATGGAGAAGCTGTCGGCTGAGTTTGTCGATGCCTATAATGGTGGAGGATCCGCGATCAAGAAGAGAGAGGACACTCACCGAATGGCAGAAGCGAACAAGGCTTTCGCGCACTACCGTTAAGGATCGATCAAAGAAACAGAGATGCCTAGAAGTCACCCCCTCGAACTCGTTCGCAACATTGGAATCGCGGCTCATATTGATGCCGGTAAGACCACCACAACTGAGCGAATCCTGTTTTACACAGGGAAGTCTCACAAGATCGGTGAAGTCCACGATGGTTCTGCGACTATGGACTGGATGGAGCAAGAGCAGGAAAGAGGAATCACAATTACCTCTGCTGCAACCTCATGCTTCTGGTCCGGTGCTAACCGAGACAAGCCAGAGCACAAGATCAACATCATCGACACGCCGGGCCACGTCGACTTTACGGTCGAAGTAGAGCGCTCGCTCCGTGTTCTCGACGGCTGTGTTGCGGTCTTTTGTGCCGTCGGCGGCGTTCAGCCTCAATCGGAAACCGTATGGCGCCAGGCGAATAAGTATGGTGTCCCGCGAATTATTTATGTGAACAAGATGGACCGCCTCGGTGCGGACTTCTTTTCCGTCATGGGCCGAATCAAGGAAAGGCTCGGCGCGAATGTCGCTCCGATCCAGATCCCGATCGGTGCCGAATCGGCTTACCTAGGTTACGTGGACCTCATTACGATGAAGGCGACCACCTACGACCCGGCAGACGACAAGGGTCAGAACCCAACAACGGGCGAGATTCCGGAAAACATGCGAGAGCTGGCAGCGGAGTACCGCGAGAAGATGCTCGAAGCGATTTCCGACTACGACGAATCTATCATGGAGCGGTTCCTGGAAGGTGCCGAGATCTCTGAAGATGAGATCCGCGCAGCTCTCCGAAAGGGAACCATTCAGAACAAGATCGTTCCGATGATTTCGGGCTCGTCGTTCAAGAACAAGGGAGTGCAGGCAATGGTAGATGCTATTTGCGACTACCTGCCATCGCCGCTCGACATCGGTGCTGTTGGTGGTGTGAACCCCGATACAGAAGAGGAAATCGAGCGAAAGCCCGATGACGCCGAGCCGTTCAGCGGTCTTGCGTTCAAGATCATGAGCGACAAATACGTCGGTCGTCTCACGTATCTCAGGGTTTATTCCGGAGTTCTGAAGAAGGGCTCGCCGGTCATGATCTCCTACAGAGATCCGCAGACGAACGAGTTCCGAAGCCGAACCGAGCGAGTTGGCCGAATCCTGGAGATGCACGCTAACAACCGAAAGGACCTCGATGAGGTGTATGCCGGTGAGATCGTGGGTGTCATTGGCTTGAACGATGTGAACACGGGTCAGACGGTGTGCGACGAGAAGGCGCCCATCGCGCTGGAGAGCATTCGCTTCCCCGAGCCTGTCATCCAGATTGCTGTCGAGCCGAAGTCAAAGGCAGACCAGGAGAAGCTGGGTCAGAGCCTCGCCCGATTGGCGCAGGAAGATCCGACCTTCCGAGTCTTTACCGATCAAGAGAGTGGCCAGACGATCATCTCCGGTATGGGTGAGCTTCACCTGGAAATCATCGTCGACCGACTTTCACGAGAGTTCGGAGTGCAGGCAAACCAGGGCAAACCTCAGGTTGCTTACCGAGAAACTGTGCGAATCAAGACCAAGGCAGAAGGTCGTTTTGTGCGGCAGACTGGTGGTTCGGGTCAGTACGGTCACTGTTGGATTGAGCTTGAGCCGCTCCCCGCAGGGTCTGGTTTCATCTTCGAGAACAAGGTGGTCGGTGGATCGATTCCGAAGGAGTACATCCCGGCAATCGAGAAGGGTGTTCGTGAGGCGCTGGATTCCGGCGTAATCGCAGGCTATCCGGTTGTCGACGTGAAAGTGACGGTCATCGATGGAAGCTTCCACGAAGTCGACTCGAACGAAAACGCCTTTAAGCAAGCCGGTCGAATTGCCTTCCAGGAAGGCATGAAGAAGGCTAATCCGGTCCTCAAGGAGCCGATCATGCATGTTGAGGTCACTACGCCCGAAACGAATGTCGGTGACGTGGTGGGCGACATCAACGGCCGGCGCGGACGAATGGAGGGTATGGAGCCGTCCATCGGTGGTACGACGATCGTTAACGCCTTGGTGCCGCTGGCAGAGATGTTTGGCTACGTAACCACCCTGCGATCTTTGACGCAGGGAAGAGCGACCCCGAACGTTACCCCTTCCCATTATGAGGAAGTACCCGCTAATATAGCGACAGAGATAATTTCCAAGGGCCAATCTGGCCGCTAACAAGGAGAAAACAAAAGAACACAACTATGGCAAGAGCAAAGTTCGAACGGAACAAGCCGCACGTGAACATTGGCACGATCGGCCACGTAGACCACGGCAAGACCTCGCTTTCAGCCGCCATTACGGGCGTGCTGCAGGAGAAGGGCCTCGCCAAAGCGCAGAAGTATGATGAGATCGACGCCGCGCCCGAAGAAAAGGCGCGTGGTATCACGATCAACATCGCCCACCTCGAGTACGAGACAGACACGCGGCACTACGCTCACGTAGACTGCCCTGGGCACGCTGACTTTATCAAGAACATGATCACCGGTGCCGCCCAGATGGACGGCGCGATCTTGGTGGTCTCGGCGACAGACGGTCCTATGCCCCAAACGAGAGAGCACATCCTGCTGGCTCGTCAGGTTGGCGTTCCGTACATCGTCGTGTTCATCAACAAGGCAGATCTCGTTGACGACGCTGAGCTCGTTGAGCTTGTCGAGATGGAAGTTCGAGAATTGCTGAGCAAGTACGGCTTCCCGGGTGACGACACCCCGGTGATCGTCGGTTCGGCGGTCAAGGTGCTTGAGCAGCTTGAATCAGGCAACGTTGACTTCGAGAACAACTACACGAAGGCCATCACGACTCTCATGGAGAACGTGGACAGCTTTATCCCGACTCCAGAGCGAGACAAGGATAAGCCGTTCCTCTGCGCCGTTGAGGACGTGTTCACCATTACCGGGCGCGGTACGGTTGCAACCGGCCGTGTCGAGCGTGGACAGCTTCGTGTGAACGAGGAAGTCGAAATCGTTGGCATCCGCGATAGCCGCAAGACGGTGTGCACCGGAATCGAAATGTTCCGAAAGCTTCTGGATTACTGTGAAGCTGGTGACAACGTCGGTCTGCTTCTTCGAGGTATCGACCGAAACGACATCGAGCGAGGCATGGTTATCGCCAAGCCGGGCTCCATCACCCCGCACACCAAGTTCGAAGCCGAGGTTTACGTCCTCTCGAAGGAAGAGGGTGGTCGAACAACCCCGTTTGCAACGGGCTACCGACCTCAGTTCTACTTCCGAACAACGGACGTAACTGGTAACGTCGAGCTCCCCAGTGGAATCGACGTGGTCCGACCTGGTGAGAACATCACGATGACCGTCGAGTTGATCGCACCGATCGCTATGGAGCAAGGCTCCAAGTTCGCCATCCGAGAAGGTGGTCGAACAGTCGGCGCAGGAACAGTCACGAAGGTGATCGCCTAAGCCAAAGGTTGTGTTAATGGGCTCCCGGAAACGGGAGCCCATTATTGCAATAAAAGGAAAAGATGCAAGAACTCAAGCTGAGAATCCGGTTGAAGGCCTACGATCACCGAGTGATCGACCAGTCGGTCGAGCGAATCGCTGATACCGTCAAGAGGACGGGTGCGCGATTGAGTGGTCCTGTACCGCTGCCAACCAACATTCGCCGGTTTTGTGTCATTCGAGGACCGCACATCGATAAGGAGTCGATGGAGCACTTCGAAATCCGAACACACAATCGGTTGATCGACATCATCGATCCGACGAACAAAACGATCGAGGCGCTGAGCCGAGTCGATTTGCCCAGCGGAGTAGACATCAGCATCAAGACAATTTGATCTAGGAGGCGCTTGGAGCTGGCTCTGCTGGTAACCCGACGGCAACCGAGGGCAATGCAAACAAGGCAGACAAACAGCGCAGGAAGCGAAAAAGAAACATGTTGCCAGGAATAATTGGAAGAAAAGTGGGCATGACCCACATTTACAACGATCAGGGAAAGATGATCCCTGTAACCGTGATTGAGGCCGGACCGGTCTTCGTTACGCAGATTAAGACCGAGGAAACTGACGGCTACCACGCGGTTCAGGTCGGCTTCGAGGAGATCTCGGACAAGAATCTCACCTTTCCGAAGTACGGTCACCTGAAGAAGTCAGGAGTCAACCGGAACCTACGAATTCTTCGCGAGTTCAGGCTGGATAGCCAAAGCGAAGTCGAACTGGGTCAGGAAGTTGATGCCAGCATCTTCGAAGAAGGCCAGAAGATCACCGTCACTTCAACCAGCAAAGGGCGAGGTTTTGCCGGCGGCGTCAAGCGACACCACTTTAAGGGTCAACACATGACTCACGGTTTCATGACGCACCGGCGCCCGAACTCAAGCGGTGCAACCGGTCCACAGAGAGTTTTTAAGGGCACCCGAAAGCCTGGGCACATGGGCAGCGAAACCGTGACCCAGAAAGGCATGAAGGTCGCCCAGGTAGATGCAGAGCGAAACCTGGTTCTGGTTACGGGCAGTGTCCCGGGCCCGAACGGTGGACTCGTGATTATCAGGAAGGCTAGGTAAAGATGGCAGAGATCAAAATCAAGAACGAAAAAGGTAAGGAAGTCGGCACTCACAAGCTGAAGCTCGCCGAGAACGGCCCGAAAAGCGATTCTCTGCGATCGCTGCTTCACCAGGCAGTGGTAACCGAGCAGGCAAATGCCCGTCAGGGGACCCAGAAGACGAAGACCCGCTCGGAAGCCCGTGGCGGTGGCCGAAAGCCGTATCGACAGAAGAAGACTGGCCGAGCCCGACAGGGTACGATTCGCGCCCCGCACTATGCCCACGGTGGTATGGCGCTGGCGCTAACCCCTCGGGACTACACGCTCAAGCTGAACAAGAAGCAGAAGCGGCAAGCGCTGATCGGTGCTTTCGTAACCCGCGTCGAATCTGAGGACGTTACCATTGCCGAGACAATTGCTTTCACCGAGCCTCGACTCAAGCACGCAACCAAGTTGCTCAACGAGCTAGGGCTTGGAGCAGAGCGCAGGATTCTCGTTATTCTCGCCAAGTATGACAAAACCACGCACCTCTGTTTCCGAAATCTTCCGAACGTAGAAGTGCGAACTGTTCCGATGAGCGCATCGGAAGACAACGAGCCAGTCCAGTCAGCTGGTTTTTCTGTGAGAGACGTAATGGTGGCGCACAAGATTCTTATCGACAAGAGCGCCATGGACTACCTCGAGGAGTATTGGAGCAAATGAGATCACCACACGAAGTCATCGTCCAGCCGCACATCACCGAGCGATCGGTAACCCTGTCCTACGGTGACAGCCGAGTGCAACGTGAAGAGGAATTGGTTCGCAAATACACGTTTGTGGTTGCGAAGGACGCCTCGAAAATTGAGATCAAGAACGCCGTTGAGGCGATCTACAACGCAGGAAAGAAGAAGAAGGACTCGCTGATCGAAGTCACCAGTGTTCGAACCATTCGAATGGTTGGCAAGAAGCGACGAGTGGGCCAGAAGAGCACGGGTTACCGACCCGACCGAAAGAAGGCGATTGTCACCCTGGCAAAAGGGCAGATGATCGAGGACTTTGGAGTTTAAGACATGCCAGTAAAACAAGTAAAGCCAACATCCCCAGGCCGTAGATGGCAAATCGTCTCGACCTACGAGGAGGTTACAAAGGGTAAGCCGGAGAAGTCGCTCACCAAGGGCGCTTCGCGCTCTGGTGGTAGAAACAACACCGGTCGAATCACCTCCTTCCAAAGAGGTGGTGGTACCAAGCGCCGCTACCGAGTTATCGACTTCAAGCGAGACAAAGATGGCGTGGTGGCGAAAGTCGCTGCCATTGAATACGACCCATTCCGCACGTGCCGCATCGCGTTGCTGCACTATATGGATGGCGAGAAGCGCTACATCCTCGCCCCCAAAGGCTTGGAAGTCGGCGCGCGAATTCAATCCGGTGAAGGCTCGGACATCTTGACTGGCAACTGCCTCCGTCTTTCAGATATCCCGCTGGGAACACTGGTTCACAACATTGAGTTGAACCCTGGTCGAGGCGGTCAGATCGTTCGGTCTGCTGGCGCTTCTGCTCAGATCGTGGCGAAAGAAGGGGACTACGTAACCCTTCGACTCCCGAGTGGCGAAATGCGACGAATCCGCAAAGAGTGCCGAGCAACGATTGGCGAAGTCGGAAACGCAGAGCACGAGAACGAGCAGCTTGGAAAGGCTGGCCGCAACCGAGCCCGCGGTCGAAAGCCGCACGTTCGTGGTGTTGTAAAGAGTCCGCGCGATCACCCGCATGGTGGTGGTGAGGCGAAGTCACCTGTTGGACGCCGTAAGGGTCCGGTCGACCGATGGGGCAACAAGGCTCTCGGTGTCAAGACCCGAAAGAACAAGAAGACCGACAAGTTTATTGTAAGGAGACGAGGTTAATTCCACGCCTAAAGGCAGCATTCATCAATGGCTAGAAGTTTAAAGAAAGGATTTTTCGTTGACGATCACCTCATGAAAAAGGTGCTCGACATGAACGAGAAGAACGAGAAGAGATTGATCAAGACCTGGTCACGCCGGTCGACCATCATTCCTGACATGGTTGGGCACACGTTCGCCGTGCATGATGGCCGAAAGCACGTTCCAGTCTTCGTGACAGAGAACATGATCGGACACAAGCTGGGCGAGTTCGCACCGACGAGGACTTATCGGGGTCACGGAGGTTCGCTGCCCGAGCGCGGAAGCCGAATCAAGTAATGTTGAAAGGTATACTTGTCCTCTTGTGCGCGAACCCAAATCGGGCTCTCGTAACCAACAATCAAGCGCAATAGTATGGAAGTATCAGCAACAGCAAAATACATCCGGGTTCAGCCCAGAAAAGTAAGGATCGTAGCCGACGAGGTACGCGGCAAGTCCGCCGTTCACGCATCGGCTCTGCTTCGATACCACCCGAGCAAGGCAGCCCGACTCTTGCGCCAGGTTCTCCTAAGCGCGATGGCAAATGCGCAGGAAAACCACCGAATCGAGCCCGAAACTTTGCGGATCGCAAGGATCGAGATCGACGAAGGTCCCCGGATGAAGCGAATTCTTCCGAGGGCCCGAGGTCGCGCAGATCGAATCGTCAAGAAGACGAGCCACATTCACGTGGTCGTCGAGGACAATTACGTGGAACAGCCAAAGGCAAAGGGTAAGGCTAAGCCAAGACCGACGTTCGCCGAACCAACCAAAGGTAAGGGAACGAAGAAGAAGGCAGAAGTAAAGGAAGAGCCGAAGGCAGAAGAGCCAACGGTAGAGCCAGAAGCAGCCGAAGCCCAACCGGTAGAAGAAGTGACCGAAACTGTGGAGAACGTGGTAGAAGAATCAGCTCCGGAGACTCCGGCAGAAGTCGCCGAAGAAGCCGCAGCCGAAGAAGTAGCGACTGCGGTTGAAGAAGCGGGCACAGAGGAATCGGAATCGGTAGCCGAAGCTGCAGAAGGGGAGTCGATCGCCGAAGCGGTTGAAGAAGCCGAAGCAAAGCCTGAAGAAGAGAAGAGTTCAGAAGAGGAAGAAAACAAGTAAATGGGTCAGAAAATACATCCGGTAGGATTCCGCCTCGGGGTCATTCGAGACTTCGACAGTCACTGGTACGCCTCTAAAGAGGACTATCCTCGACTTCTTCTCGAAGACCACAACATCCGAAAGGAGATTTCCAGCCGATTCTTGCTTGGAAACATCTCGAGAATCGACATCGAGCGCGCTGCCAACAAAATCAAGATCACGGTTTTCAGCGCTCGACCAGGCGCCATCATCGGTAAAGGTGGAAAGGGAATCGACGCCCTAACCAAAGACCTCAACAAGATGGCACGCAAGTCAGATAGCGGCGCTCAGGTTCAAGTCAACGTTTCCGAGGTTCGACAACCGGAAACGGACGCTCAGTTGGTTGCCGAGAACATTGCCGCACAGCTTGAGAAGCGTGTCAGCTTCCGAAGAGCGATGAAGTCCTCGGTCACCCGCGCAATTCGGTTGAACGCTAAAGGAATCAAGGTGCAGATCTCAGGCCGGCTCGGTGGCGCGGAAATCGCACGTACAGAATCTGACAAGAGCGGCAAAGTGCCGCTTCACACCCTTCGAGCCGACATCGATTACGGCCTCGCTGTTGCGAAGACCATCTACGGAACAGTGGGCGTAAAGGTCTGGATCTACAAAGGTGAAGTCATTCCCGAAAAGAGAATGCAGGCAGAAAGTCGCAAGAAAGATATTAATCCGGAAGATACCGGAGTCAAGACTGCAGAACCTTTGCTGGCTGCAGGCCCTGGAGAGTAACCATCATGTTAATGCCCAAGAAAGTCAAGTTCAGGAAGCAGCACCGGGGCCGGATGAAAGGCCGCGCCAAGGGCGGCACAGAGATTTCATTTGGCGATTACGCAATCGTCGCAATGGAAGCCCACTGGATCACCAGCCGGCAGATCGAGTCTGCTCGTATTGCAATGACCCGCCACATCAAACGTGGAGGAAAAGTGTGGATCCGAATCTTCCCGGATAAGCCGATTACCAAAAAGCCCCTCGAAACCAGAATGGGTAAGGGTAAGGGACCGGTCGAAGGCTGGGTTGCCGTCGTCAAGCCTGGAAGGGTCATGTTCGAAATGAACGGCGTTCCAGAGGAATTGGCAAAGGAAGCTATGCGTCTCGCGCAGCACAAGCTTCCAATCAAGACAAGATTCATCAGCAAGCGCATTCTGGCTGAAGAACAAGCTTTGGAAGAAAAGCGATTGGCAGCCGAAGCAATGGAAGAGAACGAGGTGAACGCATGAAGGCATTGAACACAAAGGATCTCCGAGATAAATCAATCGAAGAGCTTGACCAGGTATTGAAGCAAGAACAGGCAGCTCTTTTCGCGTTGCGACGAGACCTCGCCCTCCGGCAGACCAGTGACCGAGCTAGCCTCATGACTACCCGGCACAACATAGCCAGAGTCAAGACCGTGATGACGGAAAAGCAGAAGAGCGAAGGTGCGCAGGCAGAAGCGGTGGCGCCAAAGCCTGCAGCAAAGAAAAAGGCTAAGGCAGAGAATTAGAAATGGCAGAGGAAGCAAAACAGAACGCAGCCCAAGAGCGCGGAAGACGTAAAGTTCGACAAGGGCTTGTCGTCTCAGACAAGATGGAGAAGACGGTCGTGGTATTGGTCGAGCGGCGTGTTCAGCACCCGCTATACGGCAAGACAATCCGACGGTCAAACAGGTTCAAAGCGCATGATGAAATCGGATGCGGTACCGGCGATACCGTCGAGATCATGGAAACCCGCCCGATCTCAAGAGACAAGCGCTGGAGGGTCGTTCGAGTTATCGAACGAGCCAAGTAAGCCAAAAGAGTTTAAGTTAGAGGAATAATATGGTTCAACAATATAGTCGCCTGAAGGTCGCCGATAACAGCGGTGCGCGTGAAGTCATGTGCATCCGTGTCTTGAAAGGATCTCAGCCGCGTTATGGAACGGTTGGAGATGTCATCGTGGCTTCGGTTAAGTCGGCAACTCCCAACATGCAAATTAAGAAGGGAGAGGTCATCAAGGCTGTTATCGTTCGAACGCGCAAGAGCGTCCGCCGAGCGGATGGGTCCACTGTGCGGTTCGATGAGAACGCCTGTGTGGTGATCAATCCAGCTAACCTCGAGCCCCGCGGCACCCGAATCTTTGGTCCGGTTGCTAGAGAGCTTCGAGAGAAGAACTTCATGAAGATCGTATCGCTTGCACCGGAGGTGCTGTAACATGGCAACGAAAGCAGAAATCAAGAGAGCTAAAGAAGGGATCAAGCAGAAGCTGAAGACCGGCGATCAGGTCATCATCATCACCGGTAAAGACAAGGGCGAGAAGGGCTATATCGCTGCCGTCTGGCCGAAAGACCAGAAGGTAACGGTTCTCAAAGAAAACGAAGAGAACCCAGATCAGCCGATTCCCTTGAATGCCGTGGTGAAGAATCGAAAGGCACGCAGAGAAGGCGAGAAGTCTCAACAGCTGCGGCTTCCGGCTCCGATCCATGTCAGCAACGTCATGGTCTTGGACCCTAAGACCGGAGAGGCTGCGCGGGTTGGGCGCCGACTTGAAGGCGATCGGCTTGCTCGCTACTCCAAGAAGAGCGGTGAGCTCATTGACGCTCCGAAAGACGGCAAGAAGAAGAAAGGAAAGGGCAAGTAATCCATGGCAAAGAAAAAGGACCAAACAGAGTCGATCCCGGAAGCGAAGATCGAGCCTCGACTGAAGAAGGTTTGGGAAGACAACGTCAAGACTAAGATGATGGAGCAGTTCAACTACACCTCCGTCATGCAGGTGCCGAAGATTGACAAGATTGTGATCAACATGGGTACTGGGAGCCCGGAAAAGGAACCCAAGCACCTAGAAAATTCGATCCGAGACTTGGCGCTGATTACAGGTCAGAAACCGGTTGTGACCACGGCGAAGAAAGCAATTTCGAACTTCAAACTTCGAGAAGGAATGAAGGTCGGCTGCAAGGTCACCCTCAGAGGAGACCGCGCCTACCACTTCTTCGACAAACTGGCGACAGTCGTGTTGCCGAGAATCCGAGACTTTCAGGGTCTTTCACCCAACAGTTTCGACGGTCGAGGAAACTACTCCCTGGGCGTCAAAGAGCAGTTGGTGTTTCCCGAGATCCCCTACGACACGTTCGACAGGATTCGAGGAATGGACATCATCATCTGTACCACCGCGAAGACTGACGAAGAATCGCGCGAGTTCCTCAAACTGATGGGACTCCCACTTCGGGACAAGTAAAGTCTTCACCGATGCGCGAAGTGAGCCGAGCCAAGCGCGTGTTCGGCTCTCTTCGAGCGCATTCCGACAAATCTCTCACCCACCGCGCACTCATCTTCTCGGCTCTAGCTAGGGAGCCAAGTGAGATTGTGCGGCCCCTAACTTCCCAAGATACGCTGAGCACGGCAAAGTGCCTCTCTCAGATGGGCGTCAAGTTCCAAATGCAGCCTGGATCCCGGCTCGAAATCAATCCGCCTGGACAACTTGAGAGCCCCATAGCGACACTGAACTGCGCAAACTCAGGCACAACCGCCCGACTACTAGCTGGAATTCTCAGCACGAGAAGGCTCAAAGCAACCTTGGACGGTGACGACTCGCTCAGGAGCCGCCCTATGGACCGAGTAGTTCTACCGCTGGCTGAAATGGGCGCGAAGTTCAATCAAATCCAACTCCCGTTAACTGTTTCTGGAACAGACAAAGGCTGCTCCATCAACTACAGCTCTAAGGTCAGCAGCGGCCAGGTTAAGTCTGCTGTACTGTTGGCGGCCATGAACGTCACAGGCACCACAACCTACACGGAGCCGCATCGATCAAGAGATCACACCGAGCGGATGCTGGGGCATCTCGGGGCGCCAATAGCCGTAAACGGCAACACGGTGCGCCTGACAGGACCGTTCTCACCAAACGGATTCCAGTTCGCGATCCCAGGAGACCCCTCAAGCTGCGCATTCCTCGCAACCGTGGCTGCTTGTGTGCCAGACTCATTCATCATCTTCAATGATGTGCTTCTCAACCCCCTCCGACTGGGGTACTTCCGGCTGCTCCAGAAGATAGGGGTCGCCCTGAGCTTTGCGCCCAAAGAAGAGCGCTTCGGAGAGACAGTTGGCGACCTATGGGTCGGTTCAGCCACTAATCTGCAGCCCTTCCAGGTCTCGGCACAAGAGAGCCCAACCCTAGTCGACGAAGCACCGCTCGCTTGCCTGGTCGCGACCCAGTGTAGCGGTACCTCAGAATTCACTGGACTAGCCGAGTTAAAGGTGAAAGAGTCCGACCGGCTGAAAGAAACCGCCGAGATCCTTAACCAGTTCGGCGCAAAGGTGGAGTTAACCGAAGACGGATGGATTGTAGAAGGACCAACCAGCCTTAAGGCTGCCAACATAGTGGGTCAGCACGATCACCGCATGGTGATGCTGGCTGCCTGCGCGGCGTTAATGGCTGATGGCACTTCAACAGTTCAAAACCCCGAGGTCGTATCTGTGAGCTACCCAGGGTTCTGGGAGGATTTGGAAAAGCATGTCGAAGTTTGAAGGCGTAATCGCCATTGATGGGCCGGCGGGAGCTGGCAAAAGTACCGTTGCCCGTGCCGTAGCCCTACGGCTCGGTCTGAACTACCTGGATACCGGCGCCATGTACCGCGCAGTCGCTCTCAAATCGCTGCGAGAAGGGATAAAGCACGACGATGCAGAGAAGCTCGGCGTCCTCGCCAGCAACTCGACGATCGAATTCGGACCCGGGACGCCCCAACAGGTTTTTCTCGACGGTGAGAACGTCACCAAAGAGATTCGGGCACCAAATATTGGTGATTTAGCGAGCGCAGTTTCGGTACATCCGGCAGTTCGCAGGGTTGTAGTTCAACGGCAGCGAGAACTGATTGGCGAAGGAAGGATCACTCTGGATGGACGGGACACCACAACCGTAGTAGCCCCAGATGCCGAAGTTAAGATTTTTCTTACCGCCAGCTTAGAAGAGAGAGCCAAGCGGCGGCACAAAGAGCTGATCCAGAAGGGAATTGATGTTCCTCTGAGCGAAGTCCAGGCGGACATTGACGAAAGAGACAGGCGAGACATGACCCGGACCGATAGCCCGTTGCGCCAGGCGGAAGACGCAATACTCATTGATTCGACGGACATGAATGCGGCAGACGTGGTCGACCGAGTCGTCCAAATCGCATGCTCAGCAAGCTAGTCAGCCTGAAGCTGCTGGTATTCCGCAATCGCAAAGCGATCAGTCATTCCGCTCACATAATCGACCACCGTTTGCAACATGTCCTCAGGTGATCCATCGCCGGTTTTGATGTGGTGGTCAAAGAGCACCCGGATCATCCGGCGGCTCTTTTCGATCTCGGGGATCACTTCAGGGGACTTCAAGTACACATTCTCGAAGAGCCACTCCTTAAGGTGGTTCAGCCGCTCCCGCATCTCAGCAGAAAGTTCAATTCGGCCCTGACCAACGCTGTGCCGAATTACATCTTCAACCATTGCGCCTATACGCCGTCCGTGAGTTTGAGCAATGTCAAGATACGCGTCGGGGAACCGGTCGATGACTCCAAAACGAAGTGCGTCGTCGAAATCGTGATTGATGTACGCAATCCTGTCGCTGATGCGTACAACGGCCGCCTCGAGGGTGCTGGTTGCCACTCCGTCCGCAGCTGTCAGGTCGTTCCTGCCCTTGCTATGCCCAGAGATCCCCCTTCGGGTCTCCTCACAAAGGTTCAGGTTCTCAATCACATCAACTATTCGCAGAGACTGCTCATGGTGGCGGAAGTGGGTCACTCCATCGGAGTCCTCCGGCAGCTGGTTCTGCTGGCGGAAGTCTTGAATGCACCGGTCGAGCGCTTCTTCGCCAGCATGACCAAAGGGAGTGTGCCCCACGTCGTGGCCCAGGGCAATGGCCTCAATCAAGTCTTCGTTCAGCCGAAGCGCCCTGCCAATTGTACGAGCGATCTGACTCACCTCCAACGTATGCGTTAGCCGGGTCCTAATGTGGTCGCCCTTCGGGTCGATGAACACCTGCGTTTTATGCTTCAGCCGACGAAAAGCCTTCGAATGGAGAATCCGGTCTCGATCTACCTGGAACGGTGTCCGAACGGGATCCTGTGGCTCGGGGCGCGCTCGCCCCTGGCTCTTGATGGAAGGAAATCCATAAGTGGACAGAACCTTCAGCTCCAACTCTTGAGTCCATTGACGAATCGGAGAGAGATCGAAGGGTTCTGTCATGAAGCGAGCCGAATCGGGGCGCAACGCCCGACCGGAAGATTACACGAACGGTCAGCAAAACGGGCGGTAAAGCGTTAATACTCTTAAGAGAGACGTTCCGAATGCCAATTTACGAGTACGAACCCATCGACGCACATTGCGAAGTATGTGAAGGGGGCTTCGAAACGTTTCAACACATGGGTGACGATGCGCTCACCGAGTGCCCTGTATGCGGCGCGCCCATCAAACGGCTGATCTCCCAATCGGCATTTGCCATGTCCAAAGGGTTCTCACACGATAAAGCAGCTCAAAAAGGCTTCACCACCTGGAAGCGGGCAGAATACGGAAGGTGGGAGAAGGTCGCCGGGGAAGGGGTCGATGTGATCGTGGGTGACCCAAAGGAAATGCAACAGATCAAGTCCGAGAAAAAGCGAAAGGTCATCGACCTCGACAAGACCTGAACCTAGCTGACTCCGAGGGACTCTTCGAATCCGCACATCACGTTCATCATGTGAATCAGCGCTGCCGCGCCGCATTTTCCGTTGGCATCGGCAATCACTCGGATCTTGACAAGACAGTCGCCATCTCCTGGGGTAACAGACAAGTCGTAGTAGGCGGAGGCGGTGCCAGCAACAAGGGAAGTGTCCCAGGAGTCTCTCGCCTCGTGAACAAAGAAGCTGCCTTCGTACCGCTCTGCGTACATGTCCCGAAGCTGATCCACACTTAGCTCCTGCCGAACAGCCACCAGGGCAGTCACCGCGACTACCGTTCCCAAATCCATCGGCTCAATCTGAACCGCAACCGGGTCATCAATCCCAATGTCAGTTAGCCAGAGAGGCAAATCAGAGGTGAACTCTGAGGTGCTGACCAGCGCAGGTGCGGCGGCGATCAGCCCCGTCAACGCTAGAGGGGAAAGGGCGATCAGAGCGCAAGTGTCGGCGCCGACAGGGACCCAAGCCTCATCGGTGCAGACAAGCGGGTTGTTGTCGATGATCTCGATCAACCCTCGAATGCCGGGTCCGAACCCTGGTCGAACGCAGCGAGAAGGGTTCTCCCTGCCAAAACAAAGCGAACCTTGTTCGTGCACCGAGATTGCCGAGACATGAGGATGCCGCGCCAGTATCGCCTCCAGCCCGGGCGCATCTGGCACCCAAACTTGAATCAGGTCGACGGCGTTTGTTGGCACTAGCCTCTTCGGATGTTCATCGTCATCCTGACGGTCTGTTGAGTCGGCTTCGAGCCTGCTCCACCAGTTGGAATCGAGACGTTCATCGAGCCCGAGGAGTTGCCGCTATGGAGGAAGCCGTCTGCCATGCTCAGGAAGAAGGTGTTGTTCATGCGCAGCGTGCCCATTTGCTGCATGTTCGCAGTGGTGAACGAAGAAATCTCGGCAACGCGGGTTCCGCCAACGGTGCGAACCCCAACAAATCGAAAACGGGTGTTGGTGTTTGTAGCTGGCAGCCCAGCACCAAGAGAGGGAAGCGGCATGGTTGATTCCCAGGTCGCACCCACTGCGATCGGGTCTCTGGGCAAGGGAATGAAAGTCACGGAAGACTCCCCTTTCGAGGCTCCAATCACGTTCCCTTGCGAATTGATCCGGGATGTGATCTTCTGCGCCTCACCTTGAGTGTTGCCATTCATATTGGCTGGTCCGATGGTGGATTCAATTGTGGCAACACCTGACCGAACCGAAGTGATCCTCATTCGAATCGGCATCGTCACCTTGAGCCCATCGGCGCCCTGGCCTTGCATGTTGACGTTGCTCGTCGCCTGATAGTTGATCGAACGATTCGCGTCGAGCTTCAACCGGAACAGATAGCGGTTTCCTTGCTGCGTGATCTGGGCAGAGCCCAAGCTGGCAAGCATAGCGAGAGACAGAACCGATCCGGTGATGAACAAGGGCCTAAGCATGTGTTTTTCCATTTACCTACTGAATAACTTGACGAGTTTACGCTGGCTGGCGTTTTTGGCGACCTTGGCAGGTCCCATTTTTCAGACAGAACATCAGAACTCGCTTACAAAGGCTTGGATCTACGAGTCCATTGGTTTGAGAGGGTTTCGTAGTCTCCGTTCGATAATGTGGCGTGGGCCGCGGGCTCGTCGCGAACGACCCTACATCCCATGCCCTCCTAAGTGGCTCGAAGTTCCGGGTGCCCTGGGGACTTTCGCGGTGCAGCTTGCGCAGTCAAGCTCGAGTATCCGAAGATGCTTTGCTTGCAAACGCCTTCAGGACACCCGGCGCGACTGTCTCCCGGCAGCTTTGATCCAGCGCAGACATCGCGATGTATCACTTTTGCTGAACGGATCGCACGTAGTACCAAAGTCCCAACTAGTTCATGATGCTGAGAAGCTCTGGCTTTACGTAGACGCTAACTGCGCTAAAGATGAGAACGGTCGCAGTTACGAATACGTTAATGCCCGCGGCAATGAACAGTTGCGCTTTCTTCTCATCTTTCGCCGAACCTTCTTCGACGAGAGGAAACGGAACGATGACAAGGAGCAAGATCATGGTCAGCATAAATAGCCCAGCCGTAACTTGGCCTCCATGCGGACTTCGTATCAGTGATTCCGAAATGAAGAGGGCAATGATTACACCAGTTGCTGCTATAGGAAAAGCTCGTTGCAATATGGAGTTGCCTTTGAGGGAGAACCACCCAACGACTCCGGCAACGATAGCAAAGCACATGAGTCCAAACCAGATAAGAGAAATCGGAGCTACAGCCAGATTTGACCCATATACAAAGCAAATAGAAAGCAGATAGAGTGAAGCGGCAAGAATAGCCGGTCGGGCACCTGATTTCATTGCTCTTGCAAACTGATCTTGCTTCGGACCATCCTGTTCGCAATCTTCTTCACCTTCCGCCTGCTTTATGAGCAACGGTGAAAATGCAGCAACAAGACCAATCAGGATTGAGGCAATGATCATGCCTTTGCTCTTCCCGTAGAACTGATGCGGCAGAATGAGGAGGACCCCATACTTTACAATGATTGCACCAAGATACACAAGCAGGCTGATACGCCATTCAAATTTCAGAAAGAAGGTGCCTAACAAGAGTAACATCGCTAAAATAGTCGGGACTGCGAGCAAGTCTAGGACATTCATTAGTTATTAATGCGGATCCATAGCGAAAAGCAAGAATCCGAGATATATTGTCTGGCGAATAATCTCAAGCACAGTAAAACCTGCGGCAAGCTTTCCAAATTTTGATCTACCAGCTTTGTACACAAAGCCTATCATTGAAGAAATTATTCTTAGTGCACCGATAAAGTAGTATTGAAACCTCTCCATACGCGTATCTACTTGTGCGTTAACTAGACCCAAGTATAACGTAAAAGCAGAAAGGGCGAGGATAATGCCTGCGAATATTGAAGCTTGAATACACCCATGAGAGGCGGCGTATACGACCGGTACGGACAACACTAGGAACGAACTAGAAACTATAAATAAGCCCACGGGACTCGTGTTGAGAAGCGCGCTCATGATCAAGTCCCAATCCTTCTTTGACACTGTGCCCGAGGGGTCAACCTCGCTAATCGGGTTATTCTTACAATACACAAACCAGTTTTTGCCGTCTCTAGCGGGGTCTTCGGAGATGAATCTTCCGGTCGAAGGCTCGTAGTAGCGGGCGCGCATGTAGATTAGGCCGGATTCGTCATCTGCCATGTGGCCCAGGTTTGCCACATACCGCTGAGAGCCGTCGGTAACCGAGGCATCGAAGGGATCGCCTCCGCCATCCACACCGTGGCCGCTGCCGCCGGTAGAGCCATCACCCCATCGAATCGCACCCCAAGCATCAAAGCCTCGGTTGTTCTCGATGAGCAGCTGAGATCCATCTCGCCGCGCCGTGCACATCATGTTCCCATGAGCATCATACATGGCGTAAAGTACCTTGATGGTATTGCCGGTTTGAGCGTCACGAGTAGTGATCTTCTCCGTCCCTCGCGGTCCGATCGCATACTGGGTCACGGTCTCCCCAGCGCCAGAGCCACCACTCATCGAGCCAAATCCACCACCTAGACCCCCGTAAGGCCCGCCGCTCATACCACTCCCAACCGGCCCCATGCCGCCCGCAGACTCAGCTAGCAACGAGGTGGTGATAGTTGCCGTTGATTCGTTTGATGCCAGAAGAACGTCAAGGGCTGAGTAC